>JANNGD010000003.1:0-61762 GCA_031380515.1 Ferruginibacter sp.
ACACAAATGCTAATGCAGAGTCTTTTAACTCTAAAATTAAACTCTTTAGAGCTAATCAAAGGGGCGTAACTGATACAGTGTTTTTCCTTTTTAGATTACATAAACTTTTTGCTTAGTCCCCAATAGATTAATGTGAGCCGAATTTTCTAGGAACCCTCAAATAAAATGACCTTTGGTTGCGGTTGTAGGATCGATATTTTTTTATGCTATCAGCGGCATAAGCATACACAACTATACGAAACAGTACCGCCATAGTGCGCATTGGCGTCAAGTTAACTTTTAGAATTATCATTATAAAACCAAAGCTAGCAAGCTTTTTTACTAAACCGCTGACGGGATTTTTAACCGCCGTCAGGGTTTGACGACCTTTCTTTTAAATTATAAAAGAATTTATAGAAATCCCAACAGCAGCTTTCAGCCCTGTTGGCGGTTATGTAAAGACTAAGACCCAAATTATACAATCAAATGAAGGTTTAATTACAACCTTTATTTGACGCAAATGCTTCATAGCGCAGGAAGGCCAGACAAATGTTACCAGATGCGCATATCCACACAGCGCATAAACTTTAATTGGTCTATTTTTTTATTGGTATTAACTTTAGGGCATGAAAAAAATGGCTGCGCTATTAATTGTAATACTGCTTCAACTTTCAATGCACGCTGCTTCCTTTACAGATAGCAGTTTACTCATTACACTCAACCAACAAATAGACAATTTTGTTATAGCAAAAGATACCGCCGCTTTAAATAAATTATATGCAAGTGATTTTGTATTTAGCCATGGCAGCGGCAATATACAAAACAAACAAGATTGGCTTAGATCAGTAATAAAGGGAAATTTTGTTTCCCGCCAACATGATTCTGTAAGGGTAGAGCTACATCCTAACCTTGCCATATTGAGAGGCAAACTTTCGGTTCATAAAAAAGCAAACAATAAAAGCGACCGCTATCACTTGCATTACATTCGGGTATATGCCTACCGAAATAATCATTGGCAAATGATATCTCATATTACTACAGATGAATTTCACGAAGCTTTGTGAAGGGTTGATATATTAAATAATAAACAATATTGTTTCAGCCTTGGTTGTTTTGTAATAAAAGCAGCAATCCTTAGTTGTTATTTTGTTTTGGGCACTTCTTCAATATAATACTCCTGTATCAACGCCGGATTTTCCGGCGATAAGGTAAAATAAACTTCTATATTTATTTTTTCGCCTTCTATAATAAAACTACCCCGCAATTGGTTCTCGGGTTTTGTTGCTTTTATGGCAATAATTTTTCCGGCTTTGCTGTATAAATTTTTTGCCTCTTTTTTCAAACTATCAATTGGGTAATCAGGAAAAAAGTTCTCGGCAAAAATGCCGCTTTGTTCTGCATTGTTCCAGTCAGGTAAAATTTTAAGCAATTCATTTTTGCGTTGCTCTAAAATTTTTGATGGTACAATTTGCCTGGGTTGCAAACTGGCTAATTTAATCAACGTATCAAGCACACGCAAGTTTATACCTCCCATGGGGGCATAGGTACGGTTGGCAAAAGCCATTACGCCAATACCGTAATCGGGCATAATGCGCCACTGGCTTCCAAAGCCGGGCAGGCCGCCGCTGTGGGCAATATAGGTTCTTCCATCGCAATCTTTCATCCAGCCAAGTCCATAGCAATAGGCTGCGGTAATAGCGCAGGTTCTGCCATCGGGAAATGTAAATGCAGGGTTAAATCCATTCCAGCGCCAGGGATGATGCATTTCCCTTACCGAACTTCTTTTAATAGGGCTATCATCTTTGGCATTGTTGGGCGGCCACGCACTCATATGAAAAGCCATGTAGTTTGCAAACTCATCGATAGAACTGATCATGGCACCCATTGCACCCCAACTTCCGTCTTTGGTATCGTGCAGCAATGTTTCTTCATTCCATTGTTCATTCAACCAGCGGTAACCATGCGCCAGTTTATCGGCAGCAACGTCTGCAAACTCGTAGGTCGTTGTTTTCATACCCAGCGGCTCTAAAATATTTTTTTTGATATAATCCTGGTAGCGCATGCCAGAAACTTTAGTAATGATTTTTCCTTGCAGGGCAAAGCCAAGGTTGCTATATTCAAATGCAATGCCTGGTGGGTTTGAAAAACTAATTTGTTTGCCAATAAAATCCATCAAGTCTTTGTCATTATCTGCAAGTTGTCTGTCTCCCCAGGGATTGTCTTCCGGAAAACCGGCGCTATGCGTCATCAAATGCCGGATGGTAATTACCGGCGCATCGGCTGTTGGGTATTTTAAATTTTTCAGTTCAGGAATATATAAATAAGCAGGATCATCTAAATTCAGTTTTCCTTCATCACGCAGTTTTAACATGGCCATGCAAGTAAAACTTTTGCTCATAGATGCAATGCGAAACAGCGAAGATGTTGAGGCCGGTATTTTCTTTTCAACATCCGTATAACCATAACTGTTTTTGTATAGCAACTGACCATCTACCACAATACCAAAAGATATAGCCGGAAAATGATTGTCTGTTGCATATTTTTTATACAGGCTGTCTATTACCGAAAATGCTGCTTTTATTTTTTCTACCCGACTGGTATCGGCAAAAGCTGCGGGCACATAAGCAGAATCGTATAGCACTACTGCAGCACTTGACTTGTCTGTCGATTGTTTACAGGAAACAAAAATGGTAATGACTGTAATAAATAAAAAATACTTCTTCATACTGATTGTTTTAACTGTTACCCATTTTGCTCTGCTGCTGTTTCCTGCACAAAATTGCAATTGATTTATGCTCGGCCATACATTCCATATGCACAAGCTCCATCATTTCTATATCTTCCGGCAGGGCAAGACCAGCTTTCGTAAATGCTGTTTTTACTTCTGCATACCAATCTTCAAAAGATGTTTCTGTAAACATATTGTATTTATTTTAAGGTTAAAAAAGTTTTACCAACCGCCGCCGCCGCCACCGCCACCACCACCGCTGCTTCCACCGCTAAAAGAAGAACCACCATCCGATGAACTGGATGGTGCTGTACTGGCCGATGAGATAGCACCACTGAAAGATGAAGCAAAAGAAGAGCTGAAGTTATTACTGTCTCTACTCATGCTATGTGCAAATGAAGTGCTGGCTACTGCTCCGCTAATTACCGCCGTGCTGAGGATGTCTTCAAATTTTTTGCCCCATTCTATTTCACAACCCAGCGCAATGGCAAAGGGTAAATATTTTTCGTAGAGCTCCAGCGATTTTTTTGGGGGGCTCATGGTATCAAATCTTTTTTCATCGGCTGTGGCCAAAAACATGCGAAAGCCTTCTATCTTATCTGCCAGTTGCCGCCCTTCGGGGCTGTACGCTTTTAATAGTTTTGAGAATATTTTAAATACCAGCGAACATAAAATAATACCCCCAATAAAATACGCTATCTGCCAGAAGTTTGAAAGATACAGCGCCCTGAATAATTCTATAGCTCCCCAAATACCAGCTGCAAAGCAAACCAAACCCGGGAAAATAGTATACTTATTATTCAAGGCAAAAAAACCCTTGTTGCTTTTTCCAAAGCCGTCTTTGCTTTTATAATTGTCTTCACAATAAGTTTGCACCGTTTTGTTCAGGTCGCCTAAGTCTTTGTTGTATTTCCCTTTTTCAATGCGGCTGCCAATAAGGTCTTCTATGTCGCCCCAGAATTCTTCATAGTTACTCACCGGTTTTTTTTCGGGCAAATCGCTTTTGCTGATGATGTATTCGTTGTGTTTAAAAATAAGTCCGTTTCTTTCTACATCAATTTTAATTCTATGCCTTACCGCTGCATCAACTATCGTGGCAGCCGTTAACTGATTGCTGAATTGCTGCTTATAGATATAGCCCAATGCAGCCGGGCCAAAGCCTGCAGGCGGTTCAAACAAAGGATAGGCAGTTCCCTTCTCCGGATCACGGCCATAACGAAACCAAAAAATAAAACAGAAGATGGCAGAAAATAATGCGGCAATGGGTAAAAAGAAAACAGCTTTGTTATTCCAAACATAATATTGTATGGTTTGCCAAAGCGAAGGTTGGTTTTGCACAAATCCCTCTGGCCATGATGTGGCAATGGTAAAGCCATTATAGGGTTTTAAAGAAGTTGTTGTTTTAAAAACAATGATGGTACTGTCGCCTTCGGTAGTTGTGGTAAAGTTGCAATTTTCAAACGTAGCACCCTGCGGACCAGTGTAGCATTTATTTGACAAAGGCAATGCTCCCTTTGGCAAAATTACGGTGCAACTTGCCGAGTCAATTTTAAAAGACCATCCGTTGCCGGTAACATTCCAGTACAGTTCTTCAAAATCTTTTAATGATTTTAGCTGATGCTCTGTTTCGTAAGTTATGCTGTAAGTGTATTTTCCTTTATCCAGAATAATATCTTTATTTCCGGTATAAACCAACATACCGTTCTTATGATTTTCGGTATGGTAGTTCTCTTTTTTACCATCACGCAACACTTCTTTCAATTTAAACGTTGTGTTCTGAAAAAGTTTATACTCATTAATGTAGTAAAGCGGAAAAGCCCTTACAATTCCTCTTTTGATTTCATTGTTTA
This sequence comes from Ferruginibacter sp., assembly GCA_031380515.1. Classification (GTDB taxonomy): domain Bacteria; phylum Bacteroidota; class Bacteroidia; order Chitinophagales; family Chitinophagaceae; genus Ferruginibacter. Next base: position 4,558 of record JANNGD010000003.1, read on the forward strand.
CTGTGACTTCTTCCGATGCAGCATCGTTGGCATAAACCGAATTTGTTTCTCCGTTGCCATTGTGTATGCTTATCTTTTCCTGCACCAGTAGTTTACCGTCTACAGCAACCCGTACAGTGCTGTTAAAACTGGTAATCCGATCGCTGTTGTTAAGCGATGTGTATTTCGAAAGTGATTTATTTGAAGAAAAAGTTTTGCGTATCTGCATCTGTATCTCTTCAATATACAATCGCTTATTGCTGTAAAACCTGGGCAAGCTCTTATCAACTGGTTTTATTTTTTGTTGATTCTCCAGTACTGTAAATGCCTGTGTGATATTTTGTTTACTAAAAGCCTGCAGCATGCTCTTAATGTTTGGATATGCTGCCTGAACCATTGACTCGGGAATACTTTGTTCTTTTAAAAAAGCGGTTGCCTCATCATAAAATAAAGAATCTACTTCTGCATCAGTTAAAAAATATTCACTGGTTTTGGAAAAATAGTAAGCAGGTATTTTTGTTTTCTGTGCATCTGCAAAAAAAACAGTAAAAAGAAAAATAAGCAGGGTAATGATTTTCCGCATGTAATTTTCCGGTTATAAAAATGAAAAACGGCGAGACAATTCTGTTTCTTTAGAATTTTACTTTGGGAGCCACTTTTGCTTCGGCATCTTCTGCAAAGAAAACGGCCGGTTTAAAACCAAAGCTACCGCCAACAATATTTTTAGGAAACACTGCAAGGCTCTGGTTGTATTCCCGTACGGTGCCATTGTAGTATCGGCGGGCATCGTTTATTTTTTCTTCAAGCTGTGCCAATTTTCCCATCAGTTCCTGAAACTGGCTATCGGCTTTTAGTTCGGGATAAGACTCTGTGATAGACAACATATTCATAAGCGCCTGTTTCAATCCGCCGGAAGCTGCATTCTGATCTTCAACTGTGGTTGCGCCTGCACTTTGGTTGCGCCACTTTATAACTTCTATCAGTGTTTGATTTTCGTGGCCGGCATAACCTTTTACGGTTTCAACTAGGTTTGGGATCAGGTCATTTCTTTGCTGCAAACAAGTGCCCACGCCACTTGCGCCTTCCTGAGTAAGAATGCGCTCTTTGGCAAGTTCATTATAAATTTTAATGAAAGCGGCAATAATTATAATAAATAGAATGCCGATTGAGATGAGCACAATTATTGAAGTTGACATAGTTCAAAGTGTTTTGGCAAAGTTTGTATTGGTTGTGAAAGTAAAAATATTTTTTCATATAACAACTTTTTTGCTTTTAATATACGGCTTACTTTAAAATGGCATGCTTTGTTTTTCAGAACAAAATTATGTTGAGGTCTTTTTCAAGCTGGAATAACGTTAAACCTTTGGTTGTTCTATTACAATTATAAAAAATTAGCTCTGTAAATACGACTCTGCTAGATGTATTATCTTTATCTACATGAACATAACTACCGGCACCATATTATTAAGTAAGCCCTCTTTAAACGATGCTAATTTTGACAATGCCCTTGTTTTTATCGCAGAGCACAATCAAAAAGGGGCTATCGGTTTTGTAATAAATAAAAAAGCCGATAGATTTCTAAACCAATTAGTAGAATTTAAAGACTGCATCGCTTTTCCGCTTTACTATGGAGGCCCTGTAGATAACGAACATCTTTTTTTTATTCATAGCTGCCCCCATTTAATTGAAGGTTGTACAGCCATAGCAAACAACATTTATTATGGTGGAAATTTTAAACAAGCTGTTGCATTGCTTAATAGCAATACCATCACCACAAAAGATATAAAAATATTTATTGGTTATTGTGGTTGGGATTTTAATCAGATAGAAGAGGAAATAGAAGACGGCGGCTGGCTAATAAAAGAAGCTGCTGTAGAAAACGTTCTTGCTTATTAGCATCGCATTTTTTACCCGTTGCCCGTATTTTTCATAAGATATAACTTGCTGGTTGCTGTAAATAAAACATGCAAAAAAACTGAAATAAAATGGGGCTTACACTTTTTTAAACGGCTAAAAGAGCTATGCTTAAGTGTACGGGACAATGGCGTTTGGGGTATTATTTCAAAAGCTGCCCTGTCTGAAAAATATGAGCCAGTGCGTCTATTATGGTCACATTATTGTTAAGTTTGCCAAATGGATATTGTCCAACAAAATGTACGAACCGTAAATGTAACCAGGTATGTAACACCCTTGCGTGAAGGTGGGTCAATGCCTGCCATTGCTGAGGCAGACGATCAGTTTCTTTATGTAATAAAATTTTGCGGAGCAGGGCAGGGAACAAAGGCGCTCATTGCCGAATTGATTGGTGGAGAGATAGCTAGGGCGTTGGGATTGAAAGTACCAGAGATTGTATTTGCAAACCTTGATGAAGCTTTTGGCAGAACGGAAGGGGATGAAGAAATTCAGGATCTTTTAAAAGCAAGCACAGGTGTAAATTTAGCGCTGCATTATCTCTCCGGTTCGGTAACATACGACCCTGTAGTAACAACCATAGACCCGTTACTTGCTTCACAAATACTATGGCTTGATGCTTTGATCACGAATGTGGACAGAACATCGAGGAACACCAATATGCTATTTTGGAAGAAAGAGTTGTGGTTGATAGATCATGGTGCGGCCTTATTTTTTCATCATGCTTGGCTCAATTGGGAAGACGGAAGCAAGCGAACTTTTCCACAAATAAAAGACCACGTGCTTTTGCCGCAGGCTACAGAATTGGACAAGGTGGACATTGAATATAGAAAGATATTAACGGAAGCAAAAATTAATCAAATTGTAGGATTAATACCCGATAGTTGGCTTTCTGATGAAGCGCCATTCCCAACAAAAGAAGCCCAAAGAAATGCCTATTCACAGTTTTTAAATACCCGTATTGCCCATTCATCAACATTTGTAAAAGAAACACAACATGCAGCAAAGTCACTTATATGAATATGCAGTTATTCGGGTGGTGCCACGGGTGGAGCGTGAGGAATTTCTGAACGCAGGAATTGTGTTGTATTGTGCATCTCAAAAGTATTTAAAGATGCATTTTGATGTGAACATAAACAAACTTCATAATCTTTGTGACAAAGTTGATATTGAAGAAGTGAATAAATACCTTCTTGCTTTTGAAGAAATTTGCAAAGGAGGGCTACTTGCGGGCCCAATAGGAAAGCTAGGTATTGCGGAACGATTTCGCTGGCTTACGGCTACAAGAAGCACTATTATACAAACATCTAAAGTTCATCCAGGCTTCTGTAATAATCCAGACGAAACCCTTTCATTGCTCTTCCATAAATTGGTTAAATAACAACCACGGGGGTTCATAATTTTTCTGCCCTCTTGTAAAAAAGTGTACAATTATCTCTCAATTACCCTAACTTACTCCTTGCAAAAAACAAACCCATGCGTATAGAAAACGAACTTAAATTAGGCTTTAAAGATGTATTGATAAGGCCCAAACGTTCTACATTAAAATCGAGAGGAGAAGTAAGCCTCGAGCGCAATTTTAAATGCCTACATACTGGAAAAATATGGACAGGTGTACCCATCATGGCAGCCAATATGGATACCGTGGGCACTTTCGAAATGGCGGTAGCACTTGCACAACACAAGGCTTTTACTGCCATACACAAACATTATAGTATTGCCCAATGGAAAACTTTTATGCAATCCGCTCCTGCAAATATTGCACAACATATTGCCGTAAGCACAGGCTCTGGTAAAGAAGATGCCACCAAACTTAAAGCCATTATAGTGCAATGTCCTTCATTGGAATTTATTTGTATAGATGTAGCCAATGGCTACTCCGAGCACTTTGTAGATTTTGTAAAAAGAACAAGGGCCGCATTTCCAGAAAAAATAATATTGGCTGGCAATGTGGTTACGGGCGAAATGGTGGAAGAATTATTACTTGCCGGTGCAGACATTATTAAAGTAGGTATTGGCCCGGGCTCTGTATGTACCACTAGGGTAAAAACGGGTGTTGGTTATCCGCAACTTTCCGCCATAATAGAATGTGCCGATGCGGCGCATGGTCTCAAAGGACAAATCATTTCCGATGGCGGTTGCAAAGTGCCTGGTGATGTAGCCAAGGCATTTGGTGGGGGTGCAGATTTTGTAATGCTGGGTGGCATGCTTGCCGGACACGATGAAAGCGGTGGTGAGCTAGTGGAAAAAGATGGCGAAAAGTACAAACAGTTTTATGGTATGAGTTCGGAAACAGCTATGAATAAATATGCTGGTGGCGTGGCAGAATACAGAGCCAGTGAAGGCAAAACGGTGGCAGTTAAATATCGTGGCTCCGTAAATAATACCATGCAAGATTTGTTGGGTGGCGTACGCTCTACCTGCACCTATGTGGGTGCTCAATCACTAAAAGAACTTACCAAGCGTACTACTTTTATACGGGTAGAAGAGCAGCACAACCAATGGTTTGGGGAGTAGGTTTTCTTTTTTACTTTTACAATTAACTTACCAAAATTGCATGCTAATTGTATCGATAAATATCGAATACAATAATTTTAAAGAACTGATATTTAAATAAATAAACCCTATTTGAAGCGTTGTTTTAAATAAATTCTTTAGGTTTATCAAACCTGCTTAACACATCGTTCATATTATTATTTGTTTCAAATAGCCTACTTTTATCTTTTGAAAATCAACTATTTATTTTATGAAAGTACTATTCTATTTGCTATTTACCTTTTCATGCTTTGGCGCTTTTGCACAAACGGTTAATATTAGCGGTCGTTGCTTTTACGATGCAAACGGTAATAACATCTTTGATGGTACTGATTCTGTTATAGCCAACCGTATAATATCAGCAAATTATGCTGGTGGTACCTATTTCGCCAATGCAAACGCTACAGGTCAATTTACAATGCCCATTCCAATTGGGATTTACTCATTTTCAATGTCTGGTAATATTGCTTCTGCAAATTATGATAATGTTTATTCTATACAGCGTACTTATACAGTTGCAGGTAATGATGTGGTAAACTTTGCTTTCCAAAAAAGAGATAGTATTGTGGAAATAAGAGCTTACATATCTCCATTAATACAAGGGGGCATAAATCCAAGTGGGGGATCAAAAACATTCAAATTAGAATATGGATATGATGGCTTTTTGCCTTCTATACCTTTCACGCTTTCACTCAGATTTAATCCTAGGCTTAGTTTGCAGAACTCCTCAGTAACTCCTTCGGTTTCTTCTCCGGGTTTATTACAGTGGAATCTAGCTAGTTTAAACCGAAATGTTTTTTTTAACAGACGGGCTGATTCAATCATGATTACACTTAATTTCCCTGTGGTTGGCGATACCATTGGTCAATTTGCACTTTCACCGAAATTTGTGCCCAATATTAATGTAACAAGGCCATATTACAAGGCTATATATGCCTATAATCAAAAGATAAACCACCCATTACCTCAACCAATTGGAAGTAGTAGCGGTGTGAAATGGCTAAGACATTATGCTCCTAGAAACAATGCAGGATATGAAACAGGCCAATCGATTGATACAACACAAGATGGTAATGGCTATTTTGTTGCTGGAGAAAGACCAGATACCGCAACGTTTAACTTATTTGCCAGTAGTGCTTATGTAAGTAAGCTTAATAAAGATGGTTTGTCTATTTGGGAAAAAAACATTCAATATTTACCAAACAATATTAGATTTCAAAGCATTTCTGCCATCAAACACACCAGCGATGGTGGTTGTTTGGTATTAGGATCTGGAGGAGATACAAGCAATGCAAACTACTATAGTGCTGGTGTTATAATGATACGATTAAACCAATCGGGAGACTTGGTTTGGTATAAAAAAATGAACGGGTCTTATTACAGTGAACCAGGTTATGATTTTGTTGTACTACCCGATGGCAGCTCCATGATTACTGGCAACACCCGTTCGCATGATGGCGATTTTGTACACAACAATGCTGACACTTTATATGACAACATTTTTGTAACTAAATTTTCTGCTAGTGGCAATATTGTATTTACAAAAGTATATGGTGGGGGAAATTTTGATTACGCTTACCGACTAGTAGCTTTACAAAATGGCAGTTTTGTGGTATTGGGTTTTACAGAATCAAATGATGGAGACGTAACCGGAGCTCATCAACATTACACTATAAACCCAGAAGCACCATATAGCAGCGGTAGTGGCTTTTACAATTCCGACACAATCCGATCTGAGGAAGCCTGGGTTATTAACATTAACAGCAACGGTGGTATTATCTGGAATAAATGTTATGGTGGTAGAAAGTCTAGCGGTTTTGTTGGTGCAGTTGATAATGGTGGGGGTATTTTACTTACAGGTTATACCAATTCGAAAGATGGAGATTTACCTTATTACCCTGAGGCACTTATTCCATTGTGGGTATTACAAGTATCTGCTACTAATGGAAGTATTCAATGGCAAAAGCTTTACAAATTATACAGAGGCTATGAAGATAGCAATTATGTATCGCCACCCGATAATTCATATGATAACTATCCTACCACAGGTTTGTACAAAACAAGGGATGGTAATTTTATTTCTGGTAGTGTTGCATCCGATAAATATGGTACCATAAAAACCAAGCACGGAGATGCCGATTTTACTTTTATTAAATTAAACCCAACGGGCGATATTGTTTGGCAAAAAGCTATTGGTGGTTCATCTTATGATTACCTAACGAATTTGGTGCTTGATAAAAATGATGACATTGTTTTTACCGGTTCCTCCGATTCTTACAACGATGATCTTTATCGATATGTTGATAATGGTTCAGGTAATCAATCATCATTAATGGTTGTAGGCAAACTTGGTATTACCAATATTATTAAAGGGCAAGTATTTGTAGATAATAACAACAACCATATAAAAGATGCTGGTGAAATGTTTTATAGCCAAGGGCAAATATTGAGTGTAAAAGGAACTGATAGCACAACTGCACGTATTTTTGAGGGTAAATTTTTGAACAACGTCGATACAGGTAATTTTGTTACCACCTATAACCCAGCAAATAATTATTATACCGTTTATCCCGCTTCCCGTAACAGCAGTTTTGCAACCTTCGATTTACAGGATAGTGTAAACTTTGCCCTTACGCCTATACCCAACATAAAGGATTTAGAAATACAAATATTACCTTTATCTACACCTAGGCCTGGCTTTGATGTCACTTATCGTGTAATTACAAAAAATGTGGGTACTGCTACCATCAATAATGTTGTAGTAGGATTTAAGCATGATACTCGACAAGTTTACAATTTTGCCAGTACAACAGAAGCGGGCACTGCTGTAGATTCTGTTTGGTGGGGGCCTTTTACGCTAAACGCTTTTGACATTGATACCATTTATGTAAACTTTACCCTTAATGCTCCGCCATCACTTATAAATGGAGATACGCTTAGCAATACGGTAACCGCTAATCCTGTTGTTGGAGATTACACCCCTGCAAACAACCGGGCAACGTTAAGGGAAAGGGTACAGGGCTCTTTCGATCCAAACGATAAAACGGAAGCACATGCTGGCACACTTACAACCACACAATATGCAGGAGGTGAATATTTACAATACCTTATTCGTTTTCAAAACACCGGCACCGATACTGCTTTTTTTATTACCGTAAAAGACACATTACAGCAAAAATTAAATTTAAGTACGCTCGAAGTGCTTTCCGCAAGCCATCCGTTTACTTTTAAATTAGATGGACAAGTGGCAAGTTGGGATTTTAAAAAGATATTGTTACCAGATAGCACAACAGATGAAGCCGGTAGCCATGGTTTTATTCTTTTTAGGGTAAAACCCAAAACAGGCCTTGCAGTGGGAGATGAGTTTACCAATAATGCCGCTATTTATTTTGATTATAACTTACCTGTAATAACCAACCTGGAGAAAACCATACTTGGTAGCAATGTGGGTGTTTGTCCAAATGGCAACGTTTCGTTTACAAGTGGCCTTACCGGTAGTACTTACCAATGGCAAGTTAATACTGGTACTGGGTATACCAACTTAGCAAATGGTGGTATTTACAGTGATGTTACTAGCGCAATACTAAGGCTCACCAATGTACCAACAAGTCTTCGTGGGTATCGTTATCGTTGTGTTATAAATGGCAATAGCTTTAGCCCCGAAAATATATTACGCTTTGCTGTATTGTGGACGGGCGCTGCAAGTACCGCTTGGGAAAACACTGCCAACTGGGATTGTGGTGTTTTGCCTGATGCCAAAACAGATGTTATCATTCCTCTTTGTATAAATTACCCCATTGTAAATAGCAACCGGTCTTGTTACAGTTTACAACTTTCGCCAAGTAGTATTGTTACCGTAAAAACCGGTTTTAATCTTATCATTGCTGGTTTATCTGGCTTATAAATATCATTATTGATTTGTCCGCCATCTTCAAAAAGATGGCGGCTTTTTAAAAAGATAGAATGGACTATTTTGTCTTTACGATAAACCCTGTCTACGCTTTCAAAAAATCCCTCCACCAATAACCGCTGTCTTTTATGGTACGCAATTGTGTTTCAAAATCGGTGTAAATTAAGCCAAAGCGAGCCTTATAGCCTTCGGCCCATTCAAAATTATCCATAAGTGTCCAAGCAAAATATCCTTTTATATTTGCACCAGCCTCCATTGCTTTTTGCATCGCTGCCAAATATTGCTTAAAATAACAAATGCGTTCTATGTCATTTACCGCACCGTTTTGTAAACGATCTTTAAAGCAAGCTCCGCCTTCTGTTACAATTATTTCTTTTACATTTTCATATGCCGAAAATCGCTCTAGCATATATTGAAAGCTATTGGCATTTATTTCCCAACCCATGGCGGTATGTGGTACTTTTCTGGAAGCCGCTTTTATTTCGCTTGCCTGTACGTAGGGCATTAGGCGATTGTGTTTTACTGTAAGCGAAAAATAATTTTGTACTCCTATAAAATCAAAATCAAATTGCATACGTTTTGTATATCGCCAAGATTTTGTATTCATGTGTAGTTTGTCCATTAAGGGGAAATCTCCATGCGGATAATCTAAACCAAGCGTAGGTTCTATAAACAACCTATTTAGTAAGATATCCATTCTGTTGGCTGCCTCTATATCTTCTTTTTTGTGTGAAAATGGCACTACCTCACTACAAGAAAAGCTGGTGCCTATATAGGCATTGGGAACAAGTTTTCTAATGATTCTTCCCCCTTCGGCTTGTGCCAGTGCTGCATTGTGTATGGCAGCAAAAAAATGCTCCATATCTATTTTGCCAGGAGCATGTTTTCCAAGCATGTAACCCAGCGATGTAAAACCCATTGGCTCATTCAATATGATCCAGTTTTTTATTCTATCTCCATATTCTTTGGCACAAAAACTGGTATAATAAGTAAACCATTTCAGCATATCCGATGCAGCCCATCCACCTTCTTTTTGTAAAGCTTGTGGGAGATCCCAATGATATAATGTTACGAAAGGAATCAAACCCAATTGGAAACATTCATCTATAATTTTATGATAAAAAGCTACCCCTTCTTTGTTTACCCTACCTATACCTTCTGGAAAAATCCTACTCCAAGAAATAGAAAATCGAAACACTTTAAACCCGAGCGCTTTTACCAACATAAGGTCATCTTTATAGCGATGGTAAAAATTACAGGCAACATGCGGGTTTGCTCCTCCCTTTATTTTTCCTGTTCGTTTAGCATAAACATCCCAGATAGAGGGCCCACGCCCATCTATATTATATGCTCCTTCGTTTTGTGCAGCGGCTATGGCAACGCCCCATAAAAAATCATTTCCGTAATTAGAAGATACTATTTGCAAACGATTTAAAATTTTAGCAAAGTTGTTATATCTAATTGTTATTATGATATTATGCTTGGGTTAATTTTTTAAAAAGAAAGTTGCATTAAACGTACATTTGTTTATGAACACAGCCGCAGCAATCACCGCTTTATTCGATAAAACACCTCGTAGGCACAATGCAGATAATGTAAAAGAAATAAATAGCATTATTGCTGCGTATGAAGATTTGCTGATGCACATAGAGGGTTTAAATGCTTTTTATGAAAAAGGCATTTCGCCTTTTTTCGATCATGTGGAAGAAGCGAAGGCTGCTGTAAAAAAATCGAACGACAACAAAGCTTCTAAAAAAAATAAGGATGACTATTTTGACAATGCATCCGTTGCATTAAAAGATAGTATGCAAAGTCTTTTGATGTTTTATGGAGATGGTAAACGTATTGTATAAATAAAAATAAGTTTACCCTGTTTATTTTTTGTATTTGGAATTTTAAGCTGTCTTAATGAAACACATATCCCGTACCGTTTGGATTTTATCTTTGGTAAGCCTCTTCACAGATATGGCCAGCGAAATGCTGTATCCTATAATACCTATTTACTTGAAAAGTATTGGTTTCTCAATTGTTTTAATTGGAATACTAGAAGGTATTGCGGAAGCGGTGGCCGGATTAAGCAAGGGTTATTTTGGAAAACTTTCTGATAGCTACGGTAAGCGCTTACCCTTTGTGCAATGGGGTTATGCACTTAGCGCAATTTCTAAACCAATGATGGCCATTTTTGTATATCCGCTTTGGGTTTTTTGTAGTCGAACAATAGATCGTATGGGCAAAGGTATACGCACAGGTGCTCGAGACGCTTTGCTTTCTGATGAGGCTACAATAGAAACCAAGGGTACAATTTTTGGCTTTCATCGTTCTATGGATACGCTTGGCGCTGTTTTAGGTCCAGCATTTGCTTTATTGTATTTATATTTTTATCCCGGGCAATATAAAATTTTATTTCTTATCGCTTTTCTGCCTGGTTGTTTAGCCGTTCTTTCCTCCTTCTTTTTAAAAGAAAAAAAAGCTGTTGAGGTTGCAACAAAAAAAGCCGTTTCTTTTTTTTCTTTTTTACATTATTGGAAACGAAGCCCGCTGGAATACCGCAAAGTTGTAATTGGATTATTGGTTTTTGCTTTGTTTAATAGTTCGGATGTTTTTCTACTATTAAAAGCAAGGGAAACCGGTATGAGCGATACGATGGTTATTGGCTTGTATATTTTTTACAACCTTGTTTTTGCGCTTGCCGCATTTCCTTTTGGTGCACTTGCAGATAAAGTTGGCCTGAAAAAAATATTTGTAATTGGTCTTTTTATTTTTTCTATTGTTTACTTAGGTATGGGTCTTACAAAAAATGTATACGTGCTGGTTTGTATGTTTTTTTTATATGGTATTTATGCCGCAGCTACAGAAGGTATTTCTAAAGCGTGGATTAGCAATATCGCTAGTAAAAAAGATACCGCAACAGCTATTGGAAATTATACTGGCTTTCAAAGTATTTGTAGTTTGATATCTAGTACACTTGCCGGGCTTATTTGGTTTAATTATGGCGCCAATGCTACTTTTCTTGTAACAGCAATAGTTGCCTTATTGGTTGCATTGTATTTTATATTCTTCCTAACCGAAAAACCAAAGAATATAATACATTAGTTTTATAGCGGGGCTCCATCATAATAATCATCTTCATCATTAGCCTCTGGTACATTGTCGGCATCAGCTAACCTATCTGTTTCTACTGCATTTAATGCCGCAGCCATTTCAAAATCATTTCCTTCAATTTCGTCTAACTCTTCTCCGCTTATTTCATCGTCTTCTTCCAGCCTTTCATCATCTTGGTCCAATTTGTCATCCCCATCTGTAGATGCAGAAAATTCCATGTTGTCGTGACGGAGGTCTGTTTTGATATAATTTTTTTCTTCCTGTTGCATAACGTTTTTTTATAAATGTATTTTTTAAAACTTTTCGTTTTATGTAATTTAATAATTTTTAAACACAATACTTGTTAAGTGAGTGTGTATTTTTTTTTTCGCACATACCTGTATAAAGCCTAATAATATTGTACCTTTGCGGCTATTTTATATAAAAAAAGGAGCTCAAAATTGAGCTCCTTTTTTTATATTTTTACGCTTATTATAACGTTGGGACCACTCCCATTTCGCTAAAAATAAAAGAATAAATATCTGCTATCGTTTCTATATTTTTTTTGGTGTTGCTTGCTCCGTGGCCACTGTTGGTATCTATTCTTATGATTACCGGATTTTTCCCTTTGTATTTTTCTTGTAGTGTTGCCATATATTTAAAAGAGTGTGCGGGCACCACCCTGTCGTCGTGGTCTGCCGTTGTAACCAACGTAGAAGGATAATTGGCTGTTGCACTTATGTTGTGCAATGGAGAATATGCAAAAAGGTTTTTAAAATTAGCTTCGTCTTTTTCACTGCTTCCATAATCTGCAATCCAGTTCCAGCCAATGGTAAATTTATGAAAACGCAACATATCCATTACACCCACTTGCGGTATAGCTACTCTACAAAGGTCTGGACGCTGGTTTATAACAGCTCCTACCAAGGTTCCTCCATTGCTACCACCTCGCAATGCCAGTTTATTAGAATTGGTATACTTTTCTTTTATCAAATACTCTCCTGCTGCTATAAAATCATCAAACACGTTTTGCTTATTCATAAGCATGCCGGCCTGGTGCCATTTTTCTCCATATTCCCCTCCGCCCCGCAAGTTTGCTTGCGCATAAACGCCCCCTGCATTTAAAAATGGCAATAGCGTTGCGCTAAAGCCGGGTTCGAGGTTTACATTGAAGCCGCCATACCCGTATAAAAGTGTAACATTATTTCCATCCAGTGCCACCCCTTTTTTACTTACAATAAACATCGGGATTTTTGTACCGTCTTTGCTTTTATAAAACACCTGCTTTGTTTCATAATCCTTAGGGTTGAAGCTCACTTCTGGTTCCCTAAAAACAGTACTTACTCCTGTGGCTATTTCATACTTATAAATAGTAGGCGGAAATGTAAAAGAGGTGAAAACATAAAACAAAAACTTATCGTCTCTATAGCCGCCAAGGCCGCCGCCGTTTCCAATACCAGGGTATTTTACTTCGCCTATTTGCTTTCCCTTAAAGTTGAAAACATAGGTACGAGTGGTTACGTCTTTTAAATAATCTACAAATAATTTTCCTCCGCCCGCATTGGCGCTTTGTAATGGTTCCTCTCTTTCTGGTACAATAACATTATTTATAGTAATGTCCATTACTTTAATTGGCGTGGCTATTACTTTTGAATTGGGCGCATTGTCGTTTGTTTGAATAATAAAATCTGTAGCCGTGTTTTCAACTATGCTGTAATTGCTATTTGTTATTTCTTTTATTAATGGCTTGAATTCTTTTTTAGCCGCTTTCAAATCCATAATAGAAAGCGCATTACCATCAAACCCTTTTCCTCTGTCACTTAAGTATAAATACAAATATTTTTCATCTTCGCTTGTGCTAGCAGTGTGAAATCGTTGTAGATTATTTTTATCTTCATAAATAAGTACGTCGCTTGTTTGTGCTGTACCCACTTTATGAAACCACACTTGATGATTTTCATTTTTTATACTCAAGGCGCTTGCCGCTTTTTCGGGGGCGGGGTACCTGCTATAATAAAAACCATACCCGCTCCAAGCCGCTCCACTTATTTTTACCCAATCCAATTTATCTTCAAGGTCTTTACCTGTTGTCATATCCCTTACTTTATAGGTTTGCCAATCGCTTCCACCTTCGCTCAAACCTATAACGGCATATTTTCCATCTTTGCATAAAGTAAAAGTGGTCATTCTGGTTGTACCGTCTTTGCTCAAGGTATTTGGGTCAATCACGGTTTCTACTTTTCCATTCAACCCTTTTTGCCTATACAATACAGATTGGTTTTGTAGGCCATCGTTTTTATAGAAATAATACCACTCTCCTTTTCTAAATGGGGCAGAATATTTTGGATAGTTAAATACTTTTTCTATCGCTTTTTGAAATTGGGCTCGGTAGGGGCTTTTTTCCAAATAACCGAAGCTTACCTTATTTTGCGCTGTAACCCAGGCTTTTGTTTCTTCGCTCTTGTCGTCTTCTAACCAGCGATAAGGGTCTGTTACTTTTGTACCAAAATATTGGTCAATGGTCTCTACTTTTTTTGTGGTTGGGTATGTTAATTGTGCTTTTGCATTCATCATAAATAATACAGAAAATAAAAGGAATGATAATATTTTCATTTGAAAGTGATTTGGGTTGTTAATGTATGAAGTTGGGATGTATTTACGTTTGGTTTTAACCCTTGGTTAATGGCTTCTTCTATTTCTATTAATGTATTCTCAGAAAAGCCATATCGTTTATTAATACTAAAAACATTTTTCTCTTGTAGCATTATTTCAAGTGTTAATTTTTGATACATCCAAATACTGAATGTTGGCTTCTTTATCAATATTGCTTTCGCTAAATTTAATGGAACAGTTTTTTCTTTTTTGCCTGAAAGCTTGCTCGATAAAATAAAAGCCAGGGTATTATTAACAGCATCTACTTTTATTGCAGTAATTTTCTCTCGCTGAAGCGTATCAAAAAGTTGAAATAGCAATATACAAAAAGTCGAAATATAAATATTATCAAGTTCCAAATTGGTTGTATATAAAATTATAACGCTTATTGTACCTACAAATACAATATTACAAAGCCAACTTATTAACTCGTTTACCAAATATTTATTCTTTTCTATCTTAAATATTTTCATTGCAGGCAATGTCTACTTTCTTTAGATAATCATAACTTCTCTACACAACTTTTTTCAACAGTACATTATATATCTTTACTTGCTCGTGCCAAGTAAAAGCATTAAAATCATACCATGTGCAATAACAATATCCTTCTTTGGAAACGAACGCTATCGTCATTTTTGGGCTACCTGACTTTAATTCTACAATATCGCCCGCTTTTAATTCTTCCATAATTGTAGTTTTTTATTTATTACTAATCTTGGTTTATTTGTATTTTATCTACCCATGTACACCATCAGTATTTGCACATCGCTTGGGTTTACACCACTTATGCGGCTGGCTTGTCCAAGTGTGCGTGGTTGTATTTTCTTAAATTTTTGTTTTGCTTCATTACCAAGGCTCACCAACTTTTCATAATTAAAATCATGCGGTATAGCAAGGTTTTCCAGTTGGCTCATTTTTTCAACTAGCTCCTTCTCTTTTTCTATATAAGTAAAATATTTAATTTGTATTTCTGCTTGCTCTATAACTTCCACATCAAATTGTTGCAGCGCCTCTTTAACTACCGCTACTTGCTTCATCATCTCAAACAGGTTAATATTGGGTCGCAATAAAATTTGTCCAAGCTTTTGTCTAAACGCTAATGGGGCTGAATGTGCAGAAACTAAATAGTCATCAGCGTCTATTGCATTGATAGGTAATGAGTTAATAATTTCAATAGCATCTTCCACCTGCTTTCTTTTGGCCAAAACATTGTCCATGCGCTCTTGAGATGCCAATCCTAGTCTATAACTTAACTCTGTGAGGCGTAAATCTGCATTATCTTGCCTCAATAATGTTCTAAACTCAGCCCTGCTGGTGAACATGCGGTAGGGTTCATCTGTGCCTTTGTTTATCAAGTCATCTATCAAAACACCAATATATGCTTCGCTTCGCTTTAATATGAAGGGGGGCTCATCCTTCACTGCAAGATGGGCATTTACACCGGCCATTAAACCCTGGCAAGCGGCTTCTTCATACCCAGTTGTACCATTTATCTGTCCTGCAAAAAATAGGTTTTTTATCAATTTTGTTTCCAAGCTTACCGTAAGTTGTGTTGGTGGAAAAAAATCGTATTCTATAGCATACCCTGGTCTAAACATTTTACATTTTTCAAAACCAGGCACTTTTCTCAGTGCTTTTAGTTGCACTTCCTCGGGCAAAGAAGATGAAAATCCATTCACATATATTTCTACCGTGTTCCAGCCTTCTGGTTCTACAAATAATTGATGGCGCTCTCTTTCTGCAAACCTGTTTATTTTATCTTCTATACTTGGGCAGTAGCGCGGGCCTGTACCCTGTATACGTCCTTTAAACATAGGGCTACTTTCGAAACCCGTTTTTAAAATGTCGTGTACTTCTTGGTTGGTATAAGTGATCCAGCAGCTTTTTTGTCCTTCTGGTTTAAGTGTTGGTTTCTCTAGGTAACTAAACCCTACCAGTTCTTCATCGCCATTTTGTTCTTCCATTTTAGTATAATCCAAACTCCTACCATCTATTCTTGGCGGTGTACCCGTTTTTAGACGGGCGGTTTCAAAACCCAGTTCTACCAATTGCTCGGTAATTCCTGTTGCTGCTTTCTCTGCAACCCTACCTCCACCAAAGTTTTTTTCGCCAATATGTATTACCCCGTTTAGGAAAGTACCGTTGGTAAGCACTACCGAGTTACTATATATTCTATGGCCCAGTCCTGTTATTACTCCTTTTACCAGCCCTTCTTCTACAATAAGATTGTAAACGGTATCTTGGTAAAAGTCTAGATTTTCTGTTTGTTCCAACATCTCTCTCCAGGTTTGCGCAAAGAGCATACGATCACTTTGTGCCCTTGGACTCCACATGGCGGGTCCTTTAGATCTGTTTAGCATGCGAAACTGTATCATACTTTTGTCGGTAACTATACCGCTATACCCTCCTAGCGCATCTATTTCTCTTACTATTTGGCCTTTTGCGATACCGCCCATGGCAGGATTGCAACTCATTTGAGCTATGGTTTGCATATTCATGGTAATGAGCAGCACCTTGCTACCCATATTGGCCCCTGCTGCAGCGGCTTCGCAACCAGCGTGCCCTGCGCCTACTACTATAATATCGTATTTTGGAAACATAGCTGCAAAGTTACGTGTTGAAATGTTATGGGTTACGGGTTAAACGCTGCATCTATGGTGGTTCTATCCGAACTTTCTTAGTATTTCTCTTTCCAATAAAACATCTTTAAAGGGTAAACCCTTGTTCATTTGGACAAATTCTTCGACTGAGAAAGTATGCATAATTTCAAAATTAGCTTTTCGGTTATTTAGAAAATTCTCAATCTTAGGCTCGCTAATAATATTTAACCGCTCTATTTCATTTAGCTTAGACAGTATTTTTATACAAAGGAAGTAGCCAGTCTTTGTATACAACGCTTCAAAGTACGGCTTTACTGCTAGCACATCTATCTTATTTCCCTTTTGGTTGTTTAACGCTATCTTTTCTACTCTTATATTTATGAAGTTCCAGCAAAGCTTTAGGTCGTCTTCTATACTAAAATCAAAGTATGCAACAGGTATAATATGCTCAAACTGCCACTTAGAACCAAAGTTATCCCAGTTTAACTCCTCGGTAAACTGAATTTCTATCCATTCTCTAAAGCTTTGTATATCCAACCCAAAGTAAGGGGCATAATTTTCCGACACTTGTTTTTCTAATACATACCTTCTTAAGGCTAGTTGCCACCTCTTTCTTTCCCTTGTTTTAATATCAGTGTCGGTTACGTCTTCTTTAGCTGTCCATTTTTTTCGCCCCATAAATAATATTTTAAGTTTTGTTTCAGTAGGAAACTGTGTCTCGTGGAACATTTTACTTACTATCCAGTTGTAAAAGTAATGATAAACTTAAAGGGTATAGTTATTGTTTCAGCAGGAAACAGTGTATCGTAGAACATATCTTTATACTTTTATTATAACTGATCTTATGTACCTAGCGCATAGAAGCCTTTGTTTTAGTTGGGAACTGTGTTTCGTGAAACACCTGTTTATTTTTAATAGTAAATGTAAGGTTAGACGTTAATCCTCTAGTAGGAATGACTGTTTTATAAAGTTGGTGAGTACAAGCAGCAAATAAAACTATTCGAAATACATACTTAAACAATCGTCTTCCTTATCCCTCATAAGTAAGGAGTCTGTTTTTGATTTGTCTTTGTATCCACATAAGTGAAGCGCCCCATGAAATATTACCCTGTGTAGTTCTTGCTCAAAGCTTACGTTATGGGTAAGTGCGTTTTCCTTCACCCTATCAACACTTATATAAATTTCACCTATTATTGGAGATACCTTAGATTCGCTTAAATCGAATGTAATAATATCTGTATAAAAATCATGTTTCAAAAAATCATTGTTTACTTTCAACAAGTATTCGTCTGTACAAAAAATATAGCTTAATGATTTAAACGGTTTACCTTCTTTTTTAAAGATCATTGGTATGAATCCTTTTAGCGCTTTTCTATTGTTTAATTTTAATTTGGTTTGTTGATGTATTTGTACAGGCATATTTTTCTTTAATTCGGAATGATTAAACTATTCTTTAAACTACTTTTACTCCTTCTATCATTGAAGGCTATAGCTAATGTATAAAAGATTATCGGAAATAAAAATTGGTAAAGAAGTAATTATTCGTGCATTTAAAAACGATGATATTTTTTTAAAATTAATGGAGATGGGTTGTGTACCAGGAGAAAAAATAAAAGTGGAAAAAATTGCACTTTTTAAAGACCCTATTTCTATCTCTGTTGCTGGCTATATTTTAAGCCTTCGTTTAAATGAGGCTGAGCATATTCTGGTGGAAGAAATATAATTATCCAACAAATCAACCTGTATTATTCTTATATATTCGAAACTATTTAAAATGAAAGTGGGACTTTATTTTGGCTCTTTTAATCCTATACATACCGGTCATTTAATTATTGCTAATCACATAGCAAACCATACAGAGATTGAGGAAGTTTGGTTTATTGTTTCTCCACAAAATCCTTTTAAAAATACAGCCAGTTTATTAAATGAGCAACATAGATTATCGCTAGTAAAAATTGCAATAGAAGGAGAAAAAAAATTAAAAGCAAGTAATGTAGAATTCAAATTACCCAGACCATCTTACACAGCAGACACTTTGATTTACTTATCCGAAAAATATCCGAAAAATATTTTTACTATTATTATAGGAAGCGATGGTTTTCAGAATATAGAGAAATGGAAAAACTTTAAATATATTATAAATAATTATAATATATTAATATACCTCCGTCCTTCTTTTGAAATAAAATCTGTGTTACCTAAAAATATAAAAATAGTAGATGCTCCCTTATTAGAAATTTCTTCTACCCTTATCAGAAAAAACATAAAGGAAAATAAATCTATACGATACTTGGTACCAGATGAAGTAATGGAAGAAATAAAAATAAAACATTACTACGGTTCTTCTTTAGAAAATCCATCCTAAAATTACACAACACAATACAATAACCGTAGGTGGTAATTTAGTGTATTTTAAAAATAAAAATGTTGCGCTTATTACAAACAAAGAAATAAAAGAATGCAGGTTGAATGTGTTATCAAAATTTACTTTTAATAGATAACAAGCAGCTGCAGCCATTAATCCGACTACAACAGCATTGATACCCTCCAACGCTCTATAAATAGCCACAAACTTTTTTAAATATTGCCATACTGGAAAAAAGAAAAGTACCAATAATGCACTAGGTAAAAAAATAGCTACAGTTCCTATTGCACAACCAAGTAGTTGATCGCCGGTTCCTTTTTCCTTCATTGCTATACCTCCAGTAAAAGAAGCAACAGAAAATACAGGGCCTGGAATAGCCCTTACAAAACCATATCCAGTAAGTAACTCAGCCCTACTTATGCTTATAATAGATTCGTCGTCCATATTTTTTTTTGTATTGGGTCTTTCTACATATTGGTCAATCATCATTGGAAGCAATACATCGCCTCCGCCAAAAACGAAACTTCCAAAACGATAAAAATTCTCAAATAAATTATACGCCTTTCTATTTCCCCATTGTTGTTTTCGAGCTGTTTCACTTAATATTCCAGCAATTAAAAATATCATAACAAACAACCAAATATTAGTCCATTTTATTTGTTTTGGTTTAATTATTTCTTTTTCGGGAATTCGCTTACTACTTAAACTTGTAGCAACGCCTCCTAATATAATAAGGATAGGAAATATCCATGGTGTTTTAAATAGAATAAATGTTACAACAAGTGATATAACCATTATCACCATTGTTATAAAATTATTAATAGAAAAACCAAAAGCCCTTACAGCAGCAAATATCAAAAAGCCAATTGCCATTGGTTCTACATATTGAAATAAATCTTGTGTGAAATTTTTTGCAGGAAAAAGTGTCAGTAAAAAAGACAATGCTCCCATTAAAATACAAGCTGGTAAAATCCAGATGAGTAATGTAAAAATAGCTAATAATACACCTCCTCTTTTAAAACCTATTAATGTAATTGTTTGTGTACTAGAAGCACCAGGAAGCAATTGACAAAAAGAATTATAATCTATTAATTCTTCCTCAGTTATATACTTATGTTTTAATACAAAAATCTTTAACATCATTCCTAGGTGACCTTGTGGGCCACCAAAAGCAGTAAGACTATATAAAAAAACAGTCTTTAAAAATGGTATATGTCTTAGTAACTTCAAATACGTTGTTGGTCTTTCAAATATAAAACATTCATTCAACGAAACAAAACATGTAAAAAAAAGCCACCAAAAAGGCAGCCTAGTATTTTAAAAATATTAATAACGGAACTATTTCTTTAATCCAATTTCTCTTAATCTTTCATCTAAATATTCGCCTGCAGTTGCGTCTTTATAAGCAATAGGGTGTTCTGCGTCTATACAAGTTTCTAAACATCGCAAACTCATACTACTCTTTGGGTGCAAGAAAAACGGAATTGAAAACCGACTGGTATGCCATAGTTCTCTTGCAGGATTAACTACCCTGTGTGTAGTGCTTCGAAGTTTATTATTAGTAAATCTTTGTAACATATCGCCTACATTAACCACAATCTGCTCAGGAAGCGAAGTTACCCCTATCCACTCCCCAGTCTTACTTAACACCTCTAAACCGTCAGCAGAAGCTCCTACAAGCAGTGTAATGAGATTTATATCCTCATGTTGCTCTGCACGTATAGCGCTAGCTGGTTCGTGTGTTATTGGCGGATAATGTATGGCTCTAAGAATACTATTACCATTGTAGACAAACTGATCGAAATAATGTTCCTCTAAACCGATATACAAAGCAATGGCTTGTAGCAAAGCTGTACCAGATTTTTCAAATGCTCGATATGCATTATCAAAAGTGATATTAAAAGGAGCAACTTCGGATACACGAACATTATCTGGGTATGCTTCTTCTTTAAAATTATCCCTTGGAATTTGTCCGTATTGAAAAAATTCTTTTAAATCTGGCGCATCACTTCCTTTGGCATGTTCTGTTCCAAAACTTGTGTATCCTCTTTGCCCTGCAAGGCCTGCAATTTCATATGCTTTCTTTTTTTCTAATGGTAGTGAAAAGAACTCTTGCACATATTGGTATAAATCAGCAATTAACTCATCTGGCACGCCATGATTTTTAACTGCAACAAATCCAACTTCTTCGTAAGCTTTACCTAATTTCTGAACAAAATCATTTTTGCGATTCATATCAGTGCTTAAAAAATCTGATAAATCAACAGAAGGTATAGACATGGGAAAAGTTATTTATGCGTTTTTAAAAATTTGGTTGCAAAAATAGAAATAAATACAATGTTGTTATTATAAATTTAAAGAAGCACTAATTTCCAGCATTCTATCCATTGGTTTTTTTGCTGCTAAACGGAGATTTTCTTCCATCAATATTTCAGGCAATTCATATTTCATGCACAAGTATAATTTTTCCAATGTATTTAATTTCATATATGGACAATCATTGCAAGCACAATTATTTTGGGGTGGAGCAGGAATAAACGTTTTTGTTGGATTGGCTTTTTGCATTTGGTGCAGGATACCAGATTCTGTAACTACAATAAATTCTTGTGCGTCTGATTTTGAAGCATATTTTAAAATTCCAGATGTACTACTAATATAATCTGCAAGAGCAAGAACTGGCGCTTCACATTCTGGATGTGCAATCACTTTAGCATTTGGGTGCCTTATTTTTAACTTGGTTATTTTTTGCATACTAAAATTCTCATGTACCATACAAGCACCATTCCATAAAACCATGTTTCTACCGGTTTGTTTGTTTATCCAGGCACCAAGGTTTTTATCGGGTGCAAAAATAATTTTTTGATTGGTAGGTAAACTCTCTACAATTGCTTGCGCATTGCTACTGGTGCAAATAATATCGCTCAATGCCTTCATGCCTGCACTACAGTTTATGTAGGTAATTACAATATGGTCTGGGTGTTTATCTTTGAACGTCTTAAACAACAATGGGGGCGCACTATCACTTAATGAACAACCCGCATTTAGATCGGGTAATAAAACTTTTTTTGTTGGGTTAAGGATTTTAGCAGTTTCTGCCATAAAATGAACACCGGCAAAAACAATTATATCTGCAGTGGTAGTTTGTGCCTTTTGTGCAAGTGCAAGGCTATCTCCTATAAAGTCTGCAATATCTTGTATATCGGGCTCTTGATAATAATGTGCTAAGATGATGGCATTCTTTTCTTTTTTTAAATTTTCAATTTCTTTAAAAAGATCAATCGTTGGATCTAATTCAATTTTCAAAAAACCATTTTTTGAAATATTTTTTTCAAAATCAATTTGTGTGTTAATATCTACCATAATATGTATTAATACTTATTATTTATATAACCCTTTATTACTATTAGGGCTGTTAATTTGTGTAAAAGTCGTTTTTTTAAACTATAGAAAAACCAAAAACCTTGGTTTATCCACAGTAATCCACATAAAAATAACATTTTTTATTTTTGTGCTGTAATCTTGTTATCAAGTATTGCCTATTGACTTTGCTCTGTTATTCGTTTTTATGAAATAACATCTGTTAATAAAAAAACCAGTGGAAAAAAAAGTTAAACATATTTTTTTAGTTTGTGTTAATTGTATGCTTGTAAAATGGTAGTAAAAACAAGGAATAGTTATTTAAGGAGAAAAGCTTGTTATTTATTCCCACAGTTTCCCGATTTTTAATTTTTTAAATATAGCTTTATACACCTAAAAAACAGGATATCCACAATATATGTTCATAAGCCCTATTTATCCTTATAAATAGCCGGTTTTAAGCACAAAAAAATGGGTAATATTTGGTATATATTCTCTTTTTTTTTTAAATGAAAAGATTAAGGCTATTTTTTATAAAAGCGCATTAAGCCTTGGTTTTATCCACAATTTGTTAATACTTATTAATTACCCTATTTTTGCCATCCAAAAATAATATATAAAGAAAATGCAAATTATTCAGAGTATTAAAGACAAAGGCGGCGTTATAATGGCCATTTTTATAGCGATAGCTTTAATTAGTTTTATTTTAATGGATTCTAATACCAATGGTAATAGACCTACAAGTAACACAATAGGAAAAATAAATGGCAGCGCTATTGAATTAAATGACTTTAATAAGAAAGTAAAAACAGAAGAAAATAAGCAAGCCCAACAAAGAGGTGGTCAACAACCATCTGGGGCAGAAGTTTTGAGAATAAGAGACCAGGTTTGGAATCAAATGGTATCTGAAAACGTATTTTATGCTACAACCGATAGATTGGGTATTAACCTTACCTCTAAGGAATTATCTTATATATTATTAAGCAATGAGC
This sequence comes from Ferruginibacter sp., assembly GCA_031380515.1. GTDB lineage: Bacteria > Bacteroidota > Bacteroidia > Chitinophagales > Chitinophagaceae > Ferruginibacter. The sequence goes on from JANNGD010000003.1 coordinate 27,940, forward strand.
AATCAAACCCTTTTTTACAAGAAAAAAGTTTAATGGGTCCCGATGGTAAACTGGATATAACAAAAGCAACAGAAGCTATTACAAACATTAAAAAATTTAAAGGGGAGCAAAGGGAAGCAATAGATGCACAAATATTGGAGCCTTTAAAAATAAGTACCGCTTTTTCTAAATACAGTGCAATGATGAATGCTGCAGCGTATTACCCTAGTTGGATGCAAGAAAAAGACGCAACAGAAGAAAAAAACTTTGCTACTATTTCTTATGTAGCTGTTCCTTACAACGAAATATCTGATAGTGCAGTTACAGTAAAAGACGATGATATTAATGTTTATGTAGCTAACCATAAAGATATGTTTAAGCAAGAAGCTGGTAGAACATTTTCGTATATAAGTTTTAGCCAAAACCCCTCAGCAACAGATAGTGCCAATGCAAAAAAAGTAGTAGAAGATTTAAAAGCCTCTTTTGCAGTAGATACAAATGCTACAGGATTTGTAGCACGCAACACTTCTGCTGTAGATTTTATAGACGATTATCTGCCTCTATCTAGAATACCATCGGCAGTAAAAGATACAATGGTAAAGTATGGTGTGGGTGTTGTTTCTGGTCCATATTTAGATGGGCAAAATTATAGTATTGCAAAAGTGTTGGGAACAAAGGCACTTCCAGATAGTGTGAAAGCACGTCATATACTAATAGGTACAAATGATCCACAAACTGGTCAACCCACCATGGTAGATTCTGTGGCAAAAAAATTAGCAGACAGTATTTTTACAGCGATAAAAGGCGGGGCAGATTTTGCAACTTTGGCTTCAAAATACTCTACAGATCCGGGAAGTAAAACAAAGGGTGGAGATTTAGACAAGTTTGGTTATAATCCAAACATGGCGCCTGAATTTTATAACTTTTGTATTACAAAACCAGTAGGAACTAAAGATATAGTAAAAACACAGTTTGGTTATCATATAATAGAGGTAACAACACAAGATAATTTTAAACCAGCTTATAAAATAGCTATAGTAGCAAAAACCATCATTCCGAGCGATGAAACAATAAATGCAGCAAGTATTGCCGCTACAAAAGCTTCTGCAAACAAAGGATCAAAAGAACTAGCCGATTATGCTACTAAAAACGGGTTAAAAGTTGTAGAAATTCCAACAACAGTAAAAGAGAATGATTTTAGTGTAGGAAATATGCAAGATGCACGAACATTGGTAAGGTGGGTATTTGAAGCAAAGAAAGGAGCGGTGAGTGATCCTATCGCAATTGGCAATGATTTTGTAGTAGCCACCCTAAATAAAATTTATACTGAAGGAACACAAGATGCAGCCACTGCAAGATCTGGAGCAGAAGCAATTATAAGAAACCAAAAGAAGGCAGATATTATTATTGCTAAAATGGGTGCAACAATGGAAACAGCAGCAGCAGCCTATAGTAAGCAAGTACAAACGATTGGAGCAGACTCAACAATTACATTGAGTAGCAAAATAGTAAACGGAGTAGGACCAGAACCTAAATTAATAGGTGCGGCATTTAACAAAGAATACCAAACAAAAGCGTCTCCAGCATTTGCAGGTACTAGTGCGGTATATATGATAAAAGTAAACAGTATACAGCCAAAAATTGAAACAACAGCCGACCAAAAGGGGGCTCAAATTTCTTCACGCTTGGCAGGAATACGCCAGCAAGCCGGCAATTGGTTTGAAGCATTGAGAAAGCAAGCAACCATTAAAGATTCTAGAAGTAAATTCTTTTAAAACCCCCAGAATAGGGATAAAAAGGCGATTGATTCATTCAATCGCCTTTTTTGTGTTATAGAAAGGCTTAATTATCGGTTTTCGAAAATAATAGACAATATAAATAAGTATTTTTGTACAATACAATTGTTGTATACAACAAGAAAAATAAGAACAATGATAAAAACAGGCAGCCCGGTAATTAGCATATATACAGAAATGACACCGAACCCAGAAACAATGAAATTTGTGGCCAACAAATTATTGTATCCAGGAAAGAGTATAGATTTTCCGGATGAGGCAAGCGCAAAACCATCATTGCTTGCACAGGAGCTTTTTACTTTTCCATTTATAAAATCCGTATTTATAGCAAGCAATTTTGTAACACTTACAAAAACACTGGATACCGCGGATTGGCAAGATGTAATACCGGCAGTAAAACAATTCTTGAAAGAATATCTGGAAGAAGGAAAACCGGTAGTAAACGAAGAAGAGATAGCGGTGATGAAAGTAGAAAGCAGCAACGAAGTAAGTGCAGATGATGGAGATGTAGTAAAGCGCATCAAAGAATTGTTAGAAAATTATGTAAAACCAGCGGTAGAAATGGATGGAGGCGCTATACAATTTAAAAACTACGACGACGGAAAAGTAACGCTTATGATGCAAGGGAGTTGTAGCGGTTGCCCAAGTAGCATGATAACCCTAAAAGCAGGAATAGAAGGAATGATGAAACGTATGATTCCTGAAGTAAAAGAAGTGGTGGCTGAGAGCGAGTAAGGTAAGCAGAGTATAAAAAGTAAACAAAGTAAGCGTTTCGAGAGAGGCGCTTTTTTATTTGTTTCAAATTCTATTTAATAACAAACCGGAATATAAAAAGCTGTACTCTTCTAAATTTATTTATTATTTAGGCCAACTATTTTCACGCAAGCCTAGCAAAGAACGACATTAGACTATTTAACTAGTCTAAAAGGTATTACTTTCTTTGGCTCCAAGCCCACCACATTAAAATAAATTGTAAAGGAACGAGGCGAAGCCATGCTGCCCATAAAGGAATACAAATTTGCTCACTCATACATCCAGCTTTTTGTATCATGTATATATGGGCAGGTATAAAACTGATTAACATAGCAACAATAAGATATGCACCATATTTTCTTGTAGTCGGAAAGATTAACAAAGCTGCAGCTAATATTTCTACTATACCTGCAATATTATTTATTAAAACAGGATTTGGAAAATAGGGAGGTATAATGGGATAATAAAAACTTCCGTGTATAAAATGATTTATACCCGCACCAGCGTATAATATAATGAGCAGAAGGAAGCTTATTTTTTTAATCATCGGTTCAAATTAATTTTTTAAATGTCGTATTTTATTTTAAACCAACGATAAATTTAATTAATATAGAAGTATAATCATTTTATAATAGTAAATATCTATTTTCGTAAAAACGAAAGAGTGGATTTTCAACAAATAATACAGCAATTTATAACAGATATGGCACATACAAAATGGTATGAATACCTTGCTGTTTTTGCAGGAATTATCAGTGTATGGTATAGCCGCAAAGAAAATGTATTGGTGTATCCTACTGGCTTGGTTAATACCATTATTTATATATTCATCAGTTTTAAAGGAAAGCTATTGGGCGAAGCCACCGTAAATTTTTATTATACCATCATGAGTTTTTTTGGTTGGTATATGTGGACGAAGAAAGATAGTGCTCAAGAGACAATATTGCACATTACCAAAGCTACAAAAAAAGAGTGGGTACAGCATGTTCTGTTTTTTTCTATTTTTTATGTGGTAATTTATTATGCACTCACCTATTTTAAAACAATGTTTTTCGAGGGTGTAATACCATGGGCAGATGCACTTGCAAGCGCCTCTGCCTTTACAGGCATGTGGCTTATGACTAAGAAGAAAGTAGAAAGCTGGTATTGGTGGATTGTTACAAACATTACATCTATCCCATTATATTTTGTAAAGCATTATGTTTTTACAAGTGTATATTATGTAGTACTTTTAATAATGGCTGTATTTGGATTAATGGAGTGGTTAAAAAGAGTAAAGCAAACACAAGTAATTATCAAATAAAACGATCCTTATGTCATATTGTAAAGCGTTGGTAAATATGAAGCCGGCAGATTATTTGGTTCATAAAAACTACCACGACAATTTTTATGGATTTGTAATAGAGGACGACAATGAGCTTTTTTGCAGGTTAATTTTAGAAATAAATCAAGCGGGCCTTAGTTGGAACACCATTTTACACAAAGAACAAAATTTTAGAAAAGCATACCATCATTTTAGTATAAAAAAAGTGGCGGCATATAAAGAAAAAGATATAGAAAGGCTGTTGAACGATGCGGGTATCATAAGAAATAAGCTTAAAATAAATGCAGCCATACACAATGCCAACGTTATTCTTACTTTACAAAAAGAATATGGGTCATTCAAAAAATGGATAGAGCAGCATCACCCAAAAGAAAAGCACGAATGGGTAAAATTATTTAAAAGTATTTTTAAGTTTACGGGGGGAGAAATTGTTGGTGAATTTCTGATGAGTACAGGTTATCTTGCAGGCGCACACGATACAGACTGCGTTGTGTATAAAAAATTACAAAAAAAAATTAAGCATAAGCGTTGATAAAAAGTATAAAAAAATTTGTAATTGTAGGACCAGAAAGTACGGGTAAAAGCACCCTAAGCGAAAAGCTGGCAAACTACTTTAAAACAAATTGGGCACCAGAGTATGCAAGGGAATACTTAGAAAAAAGCGGAACCGATTATAATTTCGAAAGCCTATATGCAATTGCCCAAGGACAATTGATGTGCGAAGAAACGGCCGCAAAAAAAGTACAAGAAAAGAGTAATAACGTTTTAATAATAGATACCGATTTGTTGGTAATAAAAATATGGGGTGAGTTTGTTTTTAATAAATGCGACAATAGAATACTTGCCGAAATTTCGAAAAGAAAATACGACGGTTATCTTTTGTGTAATACAGATGCGCCATGGGTAAAAGATAATTTAAGAGAATATCCTAATATAGAGCAAAGGCAAAAATTATTTCACCATTACAAAGAAGAACTAACGGAGCAAAAAGCCCCTTGGATAATTATTAGCGGCAATTATGAGGAAAGATTACAAAAGGCAATAAGATTTATAGAGGGTCAATTGTAGCGTTATTTAATAAGCTCAATAATATCTGGATCGCCTTCTAAATTATTCATTTGCCCTGTTATATTTTGAGATCGTGCGGCCACATATCTACCCAAAGGTTTTATAGTAAACCTGATAGGGTTTGGTAATGCAGCTGCAATTTGTGCGGCCTCGCTTCTTGTTAGCTGTGCGGCATTTTTACCAAAATAATGCTTTGCTGCAGCCTGTATACCAAAAACACCTTCGCCCATTTCGGATACATTCAAATACATCTGCAATATCCTTTCTTTGCTCCACAAAGTTTCTATCATAAAAGTAAAATACACTTCCAGCCCTTTTCTAAAAAAACCACCACCCTGCCATAGAAAAACATTTTTGGCTACTTGTTGGCTAATGGTGCTAGCGCCTCTAACTTTATTTGGATGTTTTTTATTGTATTTCACCGCAAGCTTTATTGCTTTTATATCAAAACCATTGTGGTCTGGAAACAGCTGGTCTTCGCCAGCCATTACCGCCAGTTTTGCATTGCTGCTTATTTCATTATAGGAAACATAATCCCTTTTTAACCCATTGCCCTTTATTAAACTTACCAATTGTGTAATGGTAAACGGCGGATTTACCCATCGTAAAATAACAATGTAAACAAGCTGGGTAACAAATAGCCAAATAAAAATTCTTTTTATAATCTGCCACCAAGTTTTACCTTTTTGATTCTTCATGTTTATTGCTAGAAATGGTTATATATTGAAGTAAGTATTTATTTTTTCCAATAGTAATTCCTTTGCTAGATTTTTTACTGATAAGAAATCCAAGAGCGCCCAATCCGGCACCAGCGGCGAGCAAAGAAGGACTAAATTTTTCTTTGTCTGCAATGTATACAACGCCACTTGCAAGCGTTATCAATATTCCCCCACCAAGCAATGCGGCCCCGCTTCCACCTACATTAAATTTTTTATTGCTTTTATTGAATTTATAGATTTCCTTATAATGATAAGCATAATGATAGCTGCCTAGTGTATCATCAATATAAAACCCAAGGGTAGTAGGGATTCTGTTTATAATATATTCTTTTAAGAAAATACTATCATTTCTCATTTCGTTTATTACCGCATTTCTATAGGCGCCCTTGGTTGTAATAAATTCTATTTGCGAGCCCTTAAAAAATGTTTTTATGGTAGTTGATTTCTTTTTAAGAATAATAAAATCGTTGGACTGTGCGTGAGTGAGCAACACACAAAAAAGCAATATAGTGACAAAGCTTAAACGCACAGGTTATTTTATAGGGTGAAATTTATTGATCCATACCCCAACAATAAGGGCAACGCCAAACGCAAGAAACATAAACCCTGATATTTTATTGATGATGACAATGTTTTTATCTGTTAATTTGGCTCTTAGCTTTCCCGCAAGGTTTATTTTAAAGAAATCGGCTGCAATATTCATTGCAATACAAATAGAGAAGGTAACAATTTTTTCTTGAAGTGTACTGCTGATAGACTTGGTAGCAGCAGCCAACCACAATGCAATAACACCAGGGTTTAGCGTATTTATTAAAAAGCCTGTTATAAAAAGCCGTGCATGTGTAGAAACATTAATTTTTACACCGTTGTCCAATTCTTCTTTTGTATGATATTTTTTAAAAAACAAATAGAAAAGCCCAAGCGATATTAAAAAAGCTCCGCCGATTGTACCTATTTGTAACCTGTAAGCGCTAAGATTTTCTAAAAGGGAACCAAACAGATTTGCAGTAACAACCCACAAAATATCGCTTAGCCAAACACCCGCAATAAAATAAAAAGCACTACTAAGGCCGTAGTTTATGCGCAACTTAATAATAGTAAATATCACCGGGCCTACAGAAAAGACCAATGCAAGGCCTAATAACAATCCTGAAATTATAGCATCGGTCATTTTTGGTGATTATCGGGGTTTTATATTTTAATTTGTAACGCTGGTTTTTTGTAAAAACAATTTCCATTCCTCAAGCATTTTTCCTTTTAGCACCCGTGGAAATTTATGCTGCCCACCCATTTTTCCTTTAGATTTCATAAAATCCATGAACGTACTTTCGGGTAGCACATGAACCGTTACAGCCTTTAAAGCATGTTTTCTTTCTACCCCATAATCATCGTTGAGATCTTTTATTTTATTGTCTAATAAGTCAGCAAATTTAATCGCATCCACCTTATCGTCTGTGGCAATATACCATTCGTGCGCAAAGAAATTTCCGTGGGGCACGCCAGCTACTGTAAACTCTGGCACTACCACATTCATTTCTTCTGCGGCCATTTCTATAGCATTGTTCATATTATCTACGCTCAAATGCTCGCCTACCAAACTAAGAAAATGCTTGGTGCGCCCTGTGATGATTATTTCGCTACGACCCTTATCAACCAACTTAATTGTATCGCCAATGGCATATCGCCATGTACCAGCATTGGTACTTATTAAAATGGCATAATCCTTGTCTTCTTCTATTTCGTGTATCATGTACACTTCTGGTTCCTCTACCATATTGCCCTCTGTATCAAAATTATTTTCATCGAAGGGTACAAACTCAAAGAAAATATTATTATTTAAAACCAACATCATACCTCTGGTGTCTTGTCTGTTTTGATAAGCAAGGAAACCCTCGCTGGCAAGGTAGGTTTCTATGTAAGTAATAGGCTGGCCAAGCAATTTTTCAAACCCTTTTTTATAAGGTTCCATGGCCACACCTCCATGTACATAAAAAGCCAGATTTGGCCACAGCTCATGTATATTATTTAGGTTATAGCGCTCAATAATTTTTTCTAAACATATTTGGAGCCAAGCCGGAACGCCTACTAAAAAACTAATATCCCAGTTAGGCGCATTTTCTATAACTTCTTCCAGTTTTTTGCTCCAATCTTTTTCTTTAGCAATCTTTTTACCTGGTTTATACAATCCCATTCCCCTAAACCAAAAAGGGATATTTTTTTGTTGAATGCCACTAAGGTCTCCAGCAAAGAAAGTAGCCCCTTTTTGTAATTGGGTGCTACCTCCAATAATAAGCCAACCTTTGGCAATAGAGCTTTTTGGAACATGCTCATATTTTGATAAGCTCAACAATTGTTTTATACTGGTAATTGTATTGCTTCTTATAAGGTCTTTTGTAATTGGAATGTATTTGCTAGCGGCTTCGCTGGTACCACTACTTAGCGCAAAATATTTTATAACCCCAGGCCAACAAACATCTGGCACGCCTTCGAGTGTTTTGTACCACCACTCTTTGTAAATTTTACTATAGTCGTAGGTAGGTACAAGTTGCTGGAATCTCTTTCCGGGGTGTCGGCTTAATAAGATTTCATCGAACTTGAATTTTTGCCCAAAATGAGTAAATCTTGCCTTTCGCAATAGCTTTTTTAAAACTTTTAATTGTTGCCTCCTAGGGTCGCTAATTGGAATATTAAGCGCCTTGGCTATAGAGGCAGGAAGTTTGATATCAAAAATTGCCATTAATGAATTGGTTGAAAAGGTTGACAAATATAGTTAATGTAAACCCTTTTTACAGCTAAAATATGCCCAGCGCTGCCAATTTTTATAAGAAATACTTAAACAGCCGAAAAATTTCTACAATACTATCAAAGAGGGCACTACATTTTACCAAAAAAGAAAGGAGCACTTTTACATTATCCAATTAGACTTTTAAAAAGTTTACATCCAGTATTGTAGCTAAAAGCTACCCAATATCTTGTAGAAAGACCGTAAAATACAGTAAGCTGTGAAAACCTCCCAACAAAACCTGGAGGTTTTTTTATTTTACTTAGTAACCAATAGCGCTGTGTAAGAATATTAGAAGAATAATATGCAGCTGCGAAAAACTTCTACAATACAATAATACCACATGCTACACAACAGCAAGAAATAAACCATCACCTTTACATTATCCAATTGAAAAAATACGAAGACATTTAATATCCAATATCTTCGAGGGAAAACCACCCGACCAATATCACATAGAAAAACCGTAAAAGACAGTACTTGTGAAAGCCTTCCGAAATGGAGGCTTTTTCTTTTTTAAGTTATTACAAAGAACTTTTTACATGTATTTATTGTACATATCCGAAATATATGGGTATGAAAAAAGTAATATTAATAGTTACCTAGTTCTTAAAATAATTCGATTGAAATAAAATATGCATTGGAAGGAGATAGTAAAGGAAGTAATATAAATGTAGCATAGGTATAAGCAAAAGAAACAACAAGCATAAAACGTGGCGAAAACGAAGGTTTAACGATAGTAAATGAAAACGTAGTACGTAGTTTTATTACCAAAAAAGCAATGATGGAAGACGTGATTTCTTTTGATACAAAAAACATATTGGCAGAAAATAAAATGGCTATTATTGCATATATACAACAACAAGATAATTATAAAATAGTAGGTGCCGCAATGGTTTCATTAAAATAAATAGTAAGAAAATATGCCTTACAGCCGTAGTAAAAAAACAATTGTTATTGTTATTATTATTTTAAGCGCTTGGATATTGTTTGCACAAAGTTGTATGAAGTTTAGAATAAGTGATAGTAAGGCTAAAGCAACATTTGCAAAAGCAAATGTGCCATTGTTTGCAGAAACCATTAATGTAAATGGGTTTCAAATACATTTTGCAAAGACGGGTAACGATAGCTTTCCTACTTTATTTTTTGTGCATGGCTCACCCGGTAGCTGGGATGCCTTTAGTGTATATATGCAGGATAAAGATTTGTTGGCTAAATATAGAATGATATCGATAGATAGACCTGGCTTTGGTTATAGCCAATTTGGTGATGCAAAAAACATGCAAGAACAGTCAGATATCATAAGCCCGCTCATAAAATATATTGATAATAAAAAACCCATTTATATTGTGGGGCACTCCCTTGGAGGGCCATTGGCCATAAAGCTTGCAGCTGATAACCCTACTACTTTTGCGGGCATAATCTTATTAGCGGCATCTGTATCTCCAGCAGAGGAGGCACCAGAAAAATGGAGAGGCATATTTGCAAATAGTTCATTGGAATATTTACTGCCGGGCGCTTTTAGACCAAGCAACAAAGAGCTGTGGGCTTTTAAAAAAGAGGTTGTTTTACTTTCCAAACAATTTGTTTCTATTACCTGCCCAGTATGGATTGTGCATGGCGATAAAGATAAATTTGTACCCGTAGCCAATGTGGCATATGCCCAAAAGATGTTGGTGAATGCAAAGGCGGTAGAAACAAAAATATTAAAAGGGGCGCCTCATTTTATTCCTTGGGAGCCTTGGTACAAAGATGTAAAAGAAGTGTTGATGCTGTTGCGTTAAAAAGAAAGGCCGTACGATGCCCCCCAGCATGTACGACTTTTTCTGTTTTAGTTCAAGAACGATTGGTTGTGTCTTTATTTCTTCGCTTGATTTACTACCTTACTACCCATTTTCTTCGTTGCTTAATTTTTAATAAAAGTATCCTAAAAGGGAGTACCTACCATCTTAAAATACATACTTAACGATTTATTAATCTTTATACAATTCAATTATAAATAAAACGATTTACTTCCAATAATACACAATGTGAAAGAACGAAAGAGAATAGTAAGATTGGTGCTGAAATTGTACGAAATAACAAAATAAAGACAAATATTTATTTTGAAAAGGCGCAACATTACTTGTGCAATTTTTTGGGTAATACTAGTAAAATCAATAGGCACAGCTTGCCAAAAGCAAGTAACCCAAGCCGAAGACCGGACCCAAGAACCATTACAAAATGAATATACTCCAGCTAAGGCAGCAATAGGACAAGAACAAACAAGGCCACAAAATGAAAGAAAAAAAACAGCAGCTTCAAAAAATAAAGTAGCTATCATATTGATTGGGATTAGGGAGGTGTAAATATTTTATTAAATAATTACACCTCCCTATGTTTTAGCAAACAGTGCTGTTATATATGCAATAGATAAAATACTTTTACAACAACCCTTTTTCTTTTGCAATTTGTAACGCTTGTGTGCGTGTATTTACATGTAATTTGTGATAGGTGTTTAGCACATGCTTTTTTGCTGTGTTTGCACTAATTCCCAATTGGTCGGCTATTTGTTTGTATAGCAAACCTTGGGCTAATAATTGTAAGATTTCTTGCTCTCTTTGGGTAAGGTCGAAAAAAGTTTTTGGCGGACTTGCTTTTTTTTGAAGCAAGGTAAGCTCATTGTGTTGTACCAGCTGTAATATTTTATGTGCTATACCAGGAGAAATAGGCCCTGCGCCACTTTCATACATTTGCCATAGCATATCGGTAATATTTTCAGCGCTTTCATCTTTTAATAAATAGCCAAAAGCACCCGCTTTTATTGCATTAAAAATTTTATCATCATCATCAAAAATTGTAAGCACTACAAATTTTACAGAAGGGTATAAAAAAGAACCCGCAGCTATTGCATCTACACCGTCCATATTTGGCATTTCCAAATCCATTAAAACTACAGCGGGCATTTCATCAAATGAAAGCGCTTTCATTTTAGTTAAAAAATCTTTCCCATCAGTTGCTACCAGTGTTACAATAAAATGCCCATGCCGCAATAACTTATTTTTAAGAATATTACGATTGCTTGCATTATCATCCACTATTCCAATCTGTACAGGCATACATTTATTATTAGTTCAAATATTAATATCGTTATATTAAGAACGTTTTTTAATTGCGCCGACCTTTAGGTCGGTGCTAGATTAATATTCATCAAAGGGGCTTTAGCCCTAAAACCAATTCCGTTTTGGCTTTAGAAACTCCCGTTTATATTTTTTGCTCCAACATGCAGCAAAGCATAAACAATTTATAAAACAACATCAATTCAAATATCACTATTATTTAAACATAAACAAATAATCCAAAAGGATGAGTATAGTAAAAGAAAAAAATCATACCAAAATAGTAATAAGTGTATTTCTATCAATGGCGGTTTCTATCGTAAAATCAAAGCCAGCTTCAAAAGCCCTTAGTTGCATATTATGTAAGCCATTGCCGGTCTCCAATATTTTTGCAGCTTCATAATCAAATCCTTTACCATCATCGTGTATCGTTAGTTTCCACTTACTATTTACAATATTGCTAGTAACTACAATGTTTTTTGCATTAGCATGTTTTATACTATTGCTTACCGCCTCTTGTATTATTCTTACAAGGTTAAGTGCTTTGGTATAATGAAATTGAATATCGGCAGGTGCCTCACCTTCTATCTTAAAAAGTATGTGTGAATAAAAACGAGCTAGCGGCTGTACAAAATTGCGAACCCTTACCAAACATTCTTCACCTGTGTAAATTTCTTTTTTTAGTGCCCACACTGTTTCTCTAAGTGAAGTAATAATATCTTTAGATGCAAATTTTAAGTCGTTCATTAAGTCAACTCTTTCCACAACATTTATTTCATTTTCTAACAATTCCGTTTTATATAAAACAGCATTAGCATAAGCGCCTATGCTGTCGTGTAAATCTCTAGAAATACGCTGCCGCTCCATTTGTATTTTATATTCATTTTCAATAGTTGTAATTTTTTTGTTGTACTTCGTTTTATTGTAATAGCCAATACCAAAGCCTAGTAAACTCGTGAGTAATAAAAACAACCCGGTAAGAAACCACCACGATTTCCAAAAGGGAGGGCGTATTATAATTATAATTTCTTTCAATGGTTTTGCATCTTTATCAAAAAAACGAGATGCAAATATTTTAAACTCATATTTACCAGGGGGTAAAAAATATCGTATAGTTTGTAGCCCTTCGTTTTGCAGCCATTGCTCATCTATACCTTCCATTTTGTATTGATAAATATATTGGTCGGGATTATTGTTACCCATGGCCACAAAATCAAACGATATTAGATTTTGTGTAAAGGGCAAATCAATATCCTTAATATTCCATGCAGCAGTATCTGTAAAAGCTTCTTTGTTGTTTATTTTTATTTGGGTGCATAAAAGGTTTACACTGTCTTTTATATTATTTATAGCAGCAGGATAAAAACTACTGACACCATTTACACCACCAAAAAACACTTCTCCATCATCTGCTTTTGCTGCTACATTTGTGTTAAATTCATTTTCCTGCAAGCCATCTTCTTTATTTAATAAAAAAATACTATTGTCTTTGCCAAGCCGGAAAATTCCCTTGTTGGTACTACACCACAAAGTGCCGGTATCATCAAAAAGCATGGCATAAATACAATCATCGGGCAAGCCATTTTTTTTGGTAAAGTGTTCCAATATTTTACCGTTTTCATCTATTTTGTAAATACCATTATTGCTACCAATAAAAATATTATTGGCAGCATCCTGTACAAAACACCTTACATAGGATGTATTTTTAAAAGGCACTTTTTTTATTACTGATAAGGTAGTAGTATCTATAAAAATAAGTTCATCTCCACCATGAGTAATTATCAAGTTTTTGTGCAATAATCCTCCCATTATATATTTATCGCTTATCTCAAATTCTTTAGCAGTATTATTATTAAAAGTTATTTTATATATTTTGTGCTGTGCCTGTACTAAAGCACCATTGTTGTTTTTACTTAAAACATTGCCAAAATAATGTATGCCCTGTTTATTTAGCGGCAAAGAAGATTGTATAGGTATAGTGGTATAAATGGATAAATTATTTTTTAAAACCGTTGTATGTTTTTCTCCTAAATTAAATAAAACGTAATCGCCACTTTTGTTTTGTATAATAGCATTGGTTGAAAATGGTATAGCAACATTTGGAAGAGTGCGAATGTTTTTTGTTAACCGCTGCAGGGTATCAAATATCAGCAAACCATTGCCTACAGTACCTGCCAGAATCCTGTTTTCGTTTTTTAATGGCAATAAACTTATTATATTATTGTTTTCTTTTTTAGTGGTTCCATAATATTTTATCGGAAAATTATGGCCTAAAATTTTTCTAATACCAGCAGTTACCGTTTGCAAAAAAATATTTCCAAAATGGTCTTCTTTAATATTTGTAATGGTTGCCACATCTGCTACAGATTGATTTTGAAAATTAACGAGCTCTGTTTTTATGTTTGAAAATTCATTGTCTATTTCGTATAACCTGTTGTTTATGGAAAGAAGGAATCTTTTTTTGCTAATAAAAACATTGCACCTATTCATATTAAAGGCACCTAAGCCTCTTATTTTAAATGGCGTATTTTTTTGTGTAGAAAAATTATACAATTGTATATCATTATTTTTATCATATGTGCAATACAATATTTCTGTTTCAGTTTTTAAACGAACAAAATAAAGTGATATGTTTGGTATAGGTGGAGATGATTGTAGTAAAATACCCTTTTGTAAATCCCATAAATACAAGTGTTCATTTATATTAACCCCAATTGTATGGTTAATAATATTATCGCTAATTTTTAATAAAGATTCGCCAACAGGAATAAATATTGTTTGCCTATCCGAAACCAATGCAAAAGTTTTACAATTGTACCCTTTTATATGCCCTTCAGATGACAGCGTATATAGGATATCATCATCTTGTCCAATAAAAGCAGGCGGTTTTTTTTCGTTAATGGTGTTCGTATAAACCTGTTTTATTTTATTACTTAATATATCATATTTGCTAAAACCCTGCGTGTGGCTAATTAGTAAGTCTCCATTTTTGCATTCAAAAAAAGATATTAGTTTATCATCGGGCAAGCCAGGTTGTAAAGGAACCATTGTAAAATTCTTTCCATCAAATTTTTGTATTCCTTTCGGGAAACTTATCCAGCAAAAATTATTTTTATCAAAAGCAATATCGCCAATGGTGCTTTGTAATAAGCCTTCGTTTACATTGTAGCTAAAAGTGTTGTAACGGGTAAAAGGTTGTGCGTGTATGTACACACTCTTAGTAGCAAAAAGTAGAAGTAGGAATATCTTAAGCGAAAATTTCAATGGCTTTTTATTAACCCTCAAATTACAACATACTGTTTTATTTTATATATAATCCAAAAGGATTATTTATTATCGTACTGTGTTGATATTTATTTGCCATTATAAAATGGTTTTTAGTAGAACAATGCCTGCACAGTATCCATTTGTAAAATAATGCGTTTATTGTTACTTCAATAAAACATTGTTGCATCTCTGCTACACAAATCACTTTGGTATTATCCGACTCCTTTTTATCCATATTAAATATTACCAAAAATGAAAAGTAAATTTTCTACACTTTTTTTATGCCTGCTTTTTGTAAATGTATTATATGCCCAAACCTGGAATGGCAGTGCAAGTACCGATTGGAACACTGCTGCTAACTGGAGTACCAATGCTGTACCCATTGCTACAGGAAACGTTACTATACCAAACACGGTTAATAAACCTGTACTGGCAAATAATGTTACAATAGCATCTCTTACTACTGCTGCGGGTAGTGGTATTAATTTTAATGGCTTTACGCTATCTGCAACAGGAGCTTCCAATATTGTAGGTGCTACACTTAGCAACAGCAATGGGGCTACTGATATAGTCGTTACCCTTGGTTCAGGAGGCGCTGGTAATAACTTTATTGGTTCAACTACTTTTACCGATAATGTTACTATTAATTTCAATAGTAGTAGTCCTTCTTACGAAGGTTTTACATTGGGAAATGTCTTTTCTGGTAATGCCATTTTTAATATAAATGGTACGGGCACTTTTTACAGCAGCTACAGTCAAAAATGTTCATATGGCGGTAGCCTTACAGTAAACCGCACCGCAGCAGGTATTACAGATTTGTTTACTAATGGCTTTAATTTTATAACTGGCAATTTTAGTTATACCAATACGGTTGGTGGCAATACGTTAATAAATAATAGCAATCTACTAAATGGCCCTATAAATGGAACAGTTAATATTACAGCAACCGGGGCAGGTAATCCAACCTTTACCTTACTAAAAATAAAGAACTTGACCACAGGTGGAACTATATCTGTACAAAACAGTGGAACCACTTCCATTCAAAATGATACCGTTGCCATAAGTGTTATGAATGTAACTGGGTTTACTGGTGCCGGTTCCGACGAAATGAGAGGTAACTCAATAACAGGCAATGTAACTTTTGCAGAAGCTGCTACCAATACAGGTTCTGTTTTTGTAGGAAATAACAGCATTAATGGCAATACTACTTTAGGCAACAATTCTGCTGCTATTTGGTACGAAGGATTTACAGGAATATGTATCTATAATGGCAATACTATTTTTGATATAAATGGTACGGGCACTTTTTACAGTAGCTATAATCAAAAATGCTCTTACAGTGGTAATCTTACAATAACCCGCACCGCAGCAGGTATTACAGATTTGTTTACCAATGGCTTTAATTTTATAACAGGCAATTTTAGTTACACAAATTCGGCTGGCGGTAATACGTTAATAAATAATAGTAGTATACTAAATGGCCCTATAAATGGAACAGTTAATATTACAGCAACCGGGGCAGGTAATCCAACCTTTACCTTACGAAAAATAAAGAACTTAACCACGGGTGGAACTATCATTGTACAAAACAGTGGAACCACTTCCATTCAAAATGATACCCTTGCCATAAGTGTTATGAATGTAACTGGGTTTACTGGGGCCGGTTCCGACGAAATGAGTGGTAACTCCATAACAGGGAATATAACTTTTGTCGAAGCTGCTACCAATACAGGTTCTGTTTTTGTAGGAAATAACAGCATTAATGGCAATACTACTTTAGGCAACAATTCTGCTGCTATATGGTATGAAGGATTTACAGGAATATGTATCTATAATGGCAATACTATTTTTAATATAAATGGTACGGGCGCTTTTAATAGCAGCTATAATCAAAAATGTTCATTTGGCGGTAATCTTACAGTAAACCGCACCGCAGCAGGTATCACAGATTTGTTTACCAATGGCTTTAATTTTATAACAGGCAATTTTAGTTATACAAATACGGCTGGCGGTAATACGTTAATAAATAGTGGCAATATCCTAAATGGCCCTATAAATGGAACAGTAAATATAACAGCAACCGGGGCAGGTAACCCATCTTTTAGTTTACGAAAAATAAAGAACTTAACTACTGGTGGAAATATTTCTGTACAAAACAGTGGAACCACTTCCATTCTAAATGATACCCTTGCCATAAGTGTTATGAATGTAACAGGCTTTACGGGTGCAGGTTCCGACGAAATGAGTGGTAACTCAATAGCAGGCACTGTAACTTTTGCAGAAGCCGCTTCCAATACAAGTTCGGTTTTTGTAGGAAATAACAGCATTAATGGTAATACAAACTTAACGGCTACTTCTGTTGCTACCTGGTATGAAGGTTTTCTTGGAAGCAATATTTATAATGGCAATGTTACTTTTTCGAAAAGCGGAGCAAGCGAGTTTAATATCGCCTACAGTGATACTACTTATGTTAATCAAAATATTTCCTTAAATGCATCTGCAGGTTTTATTGTAACAAATGCCATAGAATTTGGTGGCAGTACCAATGGCGCTATTGAACAGATAAGTACACAACCTATTAATTTACCCAGGCTAATTATGAAAAAAACAGGTGCTGCTACATTAACACTTAACGATTCTGTAACGGTAACCGCCACGGCCACATTTACTAGCGGCAATATTATCAGCAGTACTTTAAACCAGCTTAAATTTTTAAACGATGCCACACAAACAAATGCATCTGCTACTAGCCATGTAATTGGCCCCGTTACAAAAGTGGGAGATGATATTTTTACTTTCCCAGTAGGCGGACCATTATCGTTCAACCCCATAGGCATGAGCGCTCCTGTGGGAGCAACCAGCAGATTTAGCGCTCAATATAAAAACCAAAACCCTACAAGCGATGGTTTTAATACTAGTTTGAAAGCTGGAAGTTTTAGTACTGCCGCTATAAGTAAAGCGGCGTATTGGGATGTAAAGCGTTTAGAAGGTGTTACCAATGTTACGCTTAAGCTTGGATTTGGTACAAATCCGTATGAGCAATACCCCGCAGCATTGGCCAATTTAAAAGTAGCACATTGGAATAGCACACAATGGGACGACCATGGAAACGCAGCACCAACAGGCTCTGCAGCAAGCGGTTCTATTAACAACAGCGTGGCAATAACAAGTTTTAGTCCCTTTACATTAGCAGGCGCAACGAGTACTTATCATTATGCATACAGCAACCCAGGCGCAGGGCCAGATGGTACGCCTGTAAAATTCAGAGGCATAGGCGGTTATCCTGCTTACCAAACCAAACAATTGCCAGCAGGCAGTTACACCACAGATAGTATTTATTTAATACCCAATGCAAGTACCGCTAGTTTTAAATTAAAAGATTTTTATAACGTAGAAAAAGATGATACTACTGTAACGGCACCCATTGCCCCAACCACCTACATTGCTGCCAATGGAAACGGTACGGTAAACTTTGTAGGCTGGCGGCATTTTGTATATGTAAAAAATGGGAGTAACGAAATTATCGGTGCTATAAAAGACAATGATTTAACGCTGGGTAATACAACCATGCGTGCTTATTTTTCTACCGCCAGTGTAGCCACGGCACCCAACGGAAATAAATTTTTGAAAAGAAGTTTTAAAATTACCAGTCAGTTCGCTCCGGTGGGCATAAAGCGTGTTCGTTTTTACATTAGCAAAACAGAATTTAATAATTTGCTTGCCGCAGACCCAACATCTTTCCCGAGTGGTATAAATAGTTTAACGATTACGAGATATACAGGCCCGGTAGAAGATAGTTTGTTTAACCCAATGCCTATAGGTGTTGCAACAATCATTCCTACTGCAGATATTACCATCGTAGACCTTGGTACCATGTATTCTTTAGATATTGATGTAACAGGCTTTAGTGGCTTTTACATTGGCGGCAACCAATCTCAATTAAATATTTGCAAGGGGTCAACTATTTCTTTGCCATCAAATATTAGCGGCACTACTTACCAATGGCAAGTAGATGCTGGAGCTGGCTATACAAATATTACTGACGGAGTAGTGTACAGCGGCACAGCTACAAAAACTTTTACACTAACCAATACACCTGCATCTGTTTATGGTTATAAATTTAGGTGTGTTGTAAACGGCGCATCTTTTAGCCAGGTTTATACAGTAAAATTAAATACATCTTGGGAAGGAAATGTGAGCAATGTTTGGGAAAACGTAGCTAACTGGAGTTGTGGTGTTTTACCAGATGCAGGTTCAGACGTGGTGATTGATGCAGGTAAAGCAAACTACCCACAAGTAAATGTAAGTACAAGTGTGCGGACTATTACAGTGAATACTGGTGGAACAATGACAGTTAAAACTGGAGCAACAATAACGGTGATAAAGTAATGCCATCTTAATTTAGTAATAATATTACAGTCCAATTTTTTGGAGATGAATCGTATTTAAATGATTGATGGAATTATATCGAAAATATAATTTTACACAATCCAAATTTTATATTTTGTATAGGGGTTTTCATTAAAAAATAATGGTGGTTGCGTTTCAACCATCATTATTTCATTCATTTTATTTATAAAAACCAGTATCTTTTTTGAAAATAATGTAACAACCAGGAAAAAATAAAAATTATGCATTCTAGTTATATTCAATTAAGAACAAGCAATGGTACATTACTAATATCAACTTTAGAAATTATTAGATGCCAAGCAAGCAGTAATTACACATGGTTTTATTTTGCAAATAAAACCCCATTGTTGATTGCAAAAACTATTGGTACCTATGTACACGTGTTAGAAGAAAATGATTTTATTCGCATACACCAATCGCATGTAATAAACAGGGCATACATAAACAGAATGGATGAAAATGGTGAAATATGGCTTAATGACGGAACAAAATATGTAGTAAGCAAAAGAAGAAAACAAATGGTAAAAAGGCAAATGTGTGGTTTAAAAATAGCAGGTTGAAAGTAGAAAAAAGTATAATTAAAATTACAGCTTAATTTTTCACCGCTGAGAAAAAGTAAAAAGAGATTTCGCAGAGACTCTCTGTGAAATCTCAAAATTCTCTTGTTCTCTGCGGCGAAAAGAAAAATAACCTATTTGAAAGAGGTTGCAATAACTTTAAATGCCCCAAATGAAAAGTTGTTTTAAAAGATAATTTATAAACAACTACCTTACCCGCTCATACACATACATGCACAACCCACACGACCAGCTCATAGATAGTTTTTTAGAAAATAATATTGGTATCGACACTGATTTTTTAAGCGAAAATTTATCCAATGGATTACAAGAAAATATAAAACACTTGCAAGCAGATGACTTAATGACTTATGCAGGAGTAGGTAATGCAACCATAATGGATAGCAAACAACAAATGCGAGGCGATAAAATTTACTGGATGGACAAAAGCCACGACAATGCATTTGAACAGCAATTTTTAAACCAAGTAGAAAGTTTTATTGAACGATTAAACAGCACTTGCTATACAGGTATAAACGGATACGAATTTCACTACGCAGTATATGGCCAAGGTGCCAGCTACAAGCGCCACAAAGACCAATTTAAAAATGATAGCAATAGAAAATATTCGCTTATAAATTATTTAAACAACAATTGGCTAGAGGCAGATGGTGGGCAATTATTGGTTTATCAAAACGACGGAATGCAAAAAATACAACCACAATCTCAAACGGCTGTATTTTTTAAAAGCGATGAAATGGAACATGAAGTTATAAAGGCAAACAGAGATAGGATGAGTATTACGGGGTGGTTAAAAAGGGTATGATAAAAAGCAAGGATTTTAAAAAAAATATTTATTTTTAGGGATAAAAAAACCATAAAATGGCTTTACCAAATATTTTTACCACAGCAGAATCAAACAAAATAATTGACAGAATAAATAGTTTGTCAGAAAACTCAAATCCAATTTGGGGGAAAATGAGTGTAGCTCAAATGCTAGCACATTGCAATGTTACGTACGAAATGGTTTACGAAAACATACACCCAAAACCAAATGCATTTTTAAAATTTATTTTAAAAATGTTGGTAAAAAGCAAAGTGGTAAATGAAACGCCTTATCCTCAAAATGGTAGAACAGCACCCCAGTTTCTTATAAAAAATGAAAAAAATTTCTCAACAGAAAAAGCTAGACTTGTTGAATACATTGCTAAAACACAAGCACTAGGAGAAAATTATTTTGAAAATAAAGAGTCACTTTCTTTTGGTGTTTTAAACAAAACAGAATGGAATAATATGCTTTACAAACATTTGAACCATCACTTAATGCAATTTGGCGTATAATATTACGTCGGTTATTTTACTACTGTTTTACCAAATTTTATTATTTCATTGGGATTAAGATACCCTTCTGCTTTGCTTATTATTTTTCCATCGGTATTTATAAAAAACAATGATGGGTAGCTAGAGACTTGGTATACTTCAGAAACAGAAACACCCTCTCCTTCTTCCCCATCAAGAGAAACATTAATAAAATGCTCATTAAAATATGCGCCCACTTTATCATTAGAAAAAGTTCTTTTCTTTAATTTTTTGCAGGGCCCACACCAAGAGGCATATACATCCAAAAAAACAAGCTTGTTGTCTTTTTTTGCTAAAGCCAAAGCTTCTGCCCAAGTACCTTTATGAAATTGAATTCCGGCTTTTGTATCTTCTTTAAAATTTACTTTAGGGTTGTTATAAGAATAGTAAGCAAAAGCCCCGCCTGCTAATAAAAGGGTGAATAGTATATTTTTCATTTTCATGGTTGTTTTTGTATGGTATAGATACAAGATATTATATACAGTCGTTTTCTACATTAAAAGTAAGTCACATCGTGCAGATGATGTAATAAAGTATACAAATATTTCTCAACAATATATAAAAACTACCTTTGTACATATTTTTTATTATGACATTCGAAGATTTAAATTTAAACAAGCCGCTCTTATCTGCATTAACCGATCTTGGATACATAAACCCAACAACAATACAGCACCGGGTTTTCCCCATTGTAATGTCGGGTAGAGACGTGTGCGGTATAGCGCAAACAGGAACAGGGAAAACATTTGCCTATCTTTTGCCTTGCTTAAATCAATGGAAATTTAGCAAAGAAAAATATGCTCAAATATTGGTTATAGTTCCTACTAGAGAGCTAGTAGCACAGGTAGTAGAAGCGGTTAAAAAGCTTTCCACATACATGAGCGTAACCGCTGTAGGTGTGTATGGAGGTACAAATATAAACACACAGTCTGCAGAAGTAAGGGCTGGAGTAGATGTGCTGGTAGCAACGCCCGGCAGGCTTTTTGACCTATTGATGAATGGGGCTGTAAAAACAAAAAACATAAAAAAAGTTGTAATAGACGAAATGGACGAAATGCTAAACCTCGGCTTTCGTACCCAAATAAAAAACATATTAGATCTTTTGCCCGTAAAGCGACAAAACCTATTGTTTTCTGCAACCATCACCGACGAAGTGGAAACATTGATGGATACATTTTTTAATGAGCCAGAAAGAGTAGAAGCCGCTCCCACAGGAACACCATTAGAAAATATTATACAAAAGGGGTATGCGGTTCCCAATTTTTATACAAAGGTAAATTTGCTAAAATTATTATTGGCAGAAGATGAAACCATGACCAAGGTTTTGGTATTTGTTGCCACAAAAAAATTGGCAGATGAATTGTACGTGCAACTAGAAACAATTTATCCGGAAACTTGTGGCGTAATACATTCCAACAAAGAACAGAACCATCGATTTAATACCGTAAAACAATTTCACGAAGGAAATTATAGGTTTATCATTGCAACAGATATTGTAGCAAGAGGTATCGATATTTCAGAAGTTACACATGTTATTAATTTTGATACGCCCGATGTACCAGAAAATTATATTCACAGAATAGGGAGAACAGGGCGTGCCGATAAAAAAGGTATTGCCATTACTTTTGTAACAGAAAATGAAAAGCCGCAACTCGACGTTATTGAAAACCTAATGCATTATAAGGTGCCTATAAAGCCGTTACCAGAAAACCTTGTAATTTCTGAAGTGTTGACAGAAGATGAGATACCCAAAGTGTTTATGAAAACCTACCAAGTAAAACTTCCAAAGAAGGATGAAGTTGGACCGGCCTTTCATGAAAAATCGGCCAAAAATAGCAAGGTAAATTTTGTAGTAAGAAGGAAAGATAGGATGATGAAAAAATATGGTAAACCAATAACAAGGGGGCAAAAGAAAAAAAAATAGGCAGCGGGTACAGGTTTATTAAGCAAAAGGAAAAATTCTCTAACTTTTATATTACTTTTAGCAACAACTAACTATTGTAAATGCGCTTTAATACATTAACCCGAAAAGCAATTTTATTTTTTACTTGGATATTGTTTTTTAATAATTCCAATAAAGTTTTTGCGCAACAGCAAGAAAAAATTTTACATGAACTAAATAGCCTTTTGGTAAACACGGTGATGGAAGACTTGTTTACACCTGTAGTGGCAAGTAGAATTTATGTTTACCCTAATATTGCATTTTACGAATGTATAAGGCAAGAGGATAAATCTTTGCCATCGCTTGTTGGTAAAATAAATGGATTGAACCAGGTTCCTGATTTAGTGCAACAAAAAAAGGGTTATAATTTTATTGCAGCGTGTATCTCCTTTTCCTACGTAGCGCAAACATTGGTAGGATCTGAATATAAAATTGAAAATTGGAGAAAAGCATTTATAGATTCTGTAATGGTAATTTCAGATACAGCGATAGTTAAATATTCAATTAACTATGGCCATGTAGTAGCTGATAGTGTTATTGCGTGGACAAAAAAAGACAACTACTTAAAGTCTCGTGGGCTGATGCGCTATGTTACAAGAAATAAACCAGGCGATTGGCAGCCAACACCATTGGATTATGCACAAGGATTGGAACCGTATTGGAACACCATAAGGCCGCTTACTTTAATAACGCCATCTCAATTTTCGCCCAAAGAAAAATTAGTTTTTAGTAAAGATAAAAAATCGTTGTTTTATAAAACGATGATGGAAACATACCGCATAGGAAAAAAGCTTGATACCATTCGAAAAGCAACCGCACTCTACTGGGATGATAACCCTAATGTATCTGTAAACATGGGTCACTTAAATTATTTCGTTCATAAAATTTCGCCAGGCGGTCATTGGATTATGATAGCACAACAGGCTTGTATACAAAAAAATATTTCTGTTGCAAAATCAGCACAGGTTTATACGCTTACGGCCATTGGTATTTTTGATGCATTCATCAGTTGTTGGGATGAAAAGTACAGAACCAATCTTATACGCCCTATCACTATTATTAATCGTATGGTAGATAAAAATTGGGAGCCATATTTACAAACACCCCCTTTCCCAGAATTTACAAGTGGCCATGCTGTTGTTTCAAATGCGGCTGCTACTATTCTTACTCGTTTATTGGGAGAAGAATGTAGTTTTGAAGATAAAACAGAAATCCCGTTTGGTCAAGGTTCAAGAGCTTTTAAATCATTTTATGAGGCGGCTTTGCAATCTTCTGCTAGCAGGGTATATGGCGGTATTCATTATCCAGAAACGGCCCGCATCAGTGTGCTTCAAGGAAAGGCTATTGGGAAAAATGTATTGAACAAATTGTTATATTAAAAAGTATGCATAAAAAAAAGCTTCTTATAATACTGGTTTACTCAATATTGGTGCTACCCACAAAAGCACAAAAAAAATTCTCATTATTACCATCAAATTATACGGGCATAACTTTTAGAAATGATATCACGGAAGAAGCGTCCATGTTTTATTATTTAAACGAATATTTATACAATGGAGGAGGTGTTTGTATAGGCGATATTAACAACGATGGCTTACAAGATATATATTTTTCATCTACTAAAGGAAACAATAAGCTTTACCTAAATCTTGGGAAACTACAATTTAAAGATATTACAGAAAGTGCGGGTGTAAATGGTGGCCAAGGTATAAAGACGGGTATCAATATGGTTGATATAAACAATGATGGTTTGTTAGACATCTTAGTCTGCAAATCTGGCTACAAAGATCCACTGCTAAGAAAAAAAATACTGTATATCAATAATGGCAATTTAACATTTACCAATAAAGCGGCATCATATGGATTAGAAGACCAGAGCTTTTCTACACAAGCCTACTTTTTTGATTATGATAATGATGGAGACAAAGATGTATATTTTGTAAATCACCCATCTGATTTTAGTAAATCGATGACGGTACCAGCAACAATGCAAAACGGCAAACTTATTTATGTAGAAGATACCAACAGGTTATATGTAAGTGATAGGCTTTATGAAAACATAGGAAATAAATTTATTGATGTAACCCAAAAAGCCGGTTTACTAAACCATGCCTTTGGTTTAAGTGCATCTATTTTTGATTTTAACAAGGATGGCTATCAAGATATTTTTGTAGCCAACGACATGAACAAGCCAGATTGTATTTACATAAACAATAAAAATGGGAGCTTTACAAATAAGCTTTCAGACTATTTTAACCATACGAGTTTTTTCTCTATGGGAAGCGACGTTGCAGATATAAACAATGATGGGAAAGAAGATTTGTTTGTAGCCGATATGGCGGTGGAAGACCCTGTAAGGCAAAAGCAATTGTTTTCTGTAAACCAACAATATGATAAGTTTCAGTTGATGATAAATTTCAATTTATATTATCAATACCCTCGGAATAATTTGCAACTAAACAATGGCGATGGTACATTTAGTGAGATTGCAAACCATGCAGGAGTAGCACAAACAGATTGGAGTTGGGCGCCATTAATGGTAGATTTTGATAACGACGGTAAAAAAGATATTTATATAACAAATGGTTTAAAAAGAGATGTAACAGATTGGGATTATAAAGTTTTTGTTTTGGACTCTATTATGAAAACAATGAATAGTGGGCAAAATGTAGATATGGAAAAATGGTTGAATAGTATTCCCTCTGTAAAAGTAAAAAATTATTTTTATCACAACAATGGAAGCCTGTCATTTGATAATTATACAGATGTATGGATGGACGAGCCCGCTTCGTTTTCGAGTGGAGCGGCTTATGCAGATTTAGATAACGATGGAGATCTGGATTTGGTTGTAAACAATGTAGATGACGAAGCGTTTTTTTTCAAAAATAATTCGTCGGACGAAGCAAACGCAGCTAACTTTTTAAGGGTTAAACTATACAAGTCGCCCCAAATAAAAAATGAAATATATGGCAGCATTCTTACAATAACTGATACAAAAGGGCAACAACAAATTCAACACTTCGACCCGCAGCGAGGGTTTCTATCAACCATGGAACATCTTGTACACTTTGGGGTTGGGTCCGATACCATTATTCCTACTGTAGAAATAATTTTTCCAAATCAAAAAAGCATTGTTTTTGAAAACGTAAAAGCAAACCAATTGCTCACCGTTTATGAATCAAATGCCAAAGCTAAAGTGCTGTTGACAGAAAAAAAAGCTACAATGTTTTCTGATATTACTTCTCTTAATAAAATAAAATACACACACATAGAAAATGATTTTATAGACTTTAAAAGAGAGCCACTCATTCCTTACAGGTGTAGCCGCAAGGGCCCGTACTATGCTACTGCCGATGTAAATGGAGATAGTAAAGAGGATATTTTCATTGGAGGATCGGCAGGGGTAGAAGGAAAATTGATGCTTCAAAATATAGCCGGAGCATTTGTAGAAAAAAAGCAAACTTCATTTATTGTCGACAAGGCTTGCGAAGATATGGGTGCTGTTTTTTTTGATGTAGATGGAGATGGCGACAACGATTTGTATGTGGTGAGCGGTGGAGCAGAATTTAATGTTGAAAATAATTTGTATCAGGATAGGTTATACATAAACGATGGTAAAGGAAATTTTAGCAAGGCCTTAAAGGGCCTTCCTATAGAAAATTACAACGGTTCTTGTGTAACCACAATGGATTTTGATGATGACGGAGACTTAGATTTGTTTGTAGGTGGACATGTTTTGCCGGGCCAGTTTCCGAAGCAAGATAATAGCATGATTTTAGAAAACAACCATGGAATATTTAGAGATGTAACAGTACAAGTTGCAAAAGATGTTTCAAAAATAGGGATGGTAAATGCAGCAAGTTGGATGGATATAGATGGAGATAAAAAAAATGAATTGGTTCTTTCTGGTGAATGGATGGCGCCCGTTATATTTAAATGGCAAAATGGAATGTTTATAAAAAAGGAGCAATATGTAAGCTTCATTTCTCTAGCAACAGAAAAAGATACAACAATTACCCTTAATGAATTTACTGGTTGGTGGTATTGCCAAAAAGTAACGGACGTAGACAATGATGGGGACCTTGATATTATTTTAGGAAACCGCGGTACCAATTCTTCCATAAAAGGAAACTATTACAATCCATGTACTATATATGCAAAGGATTTTGACAACAATGGAAGTTATGATGCTATTTTGGGTTATTACAACCAGGGGAAATGTTACCCTCTTTTTAGTAGAGACCAGCTTATAGATCAAATGCCTATGATGCGAAAAAGATTCATTCGTTACAAGGATTATTCTGGTACAACCCTCAATAATTTATTTTCTGTAGAACAAAAAAAAGGAATGCAGATTTATAAAACAAATTTTTTCGAATCGGGGGTTTTGCTAAACGAAGGTAATAACAGGTTTAAATTTATTCCGTTACCAGAAACTGCACAATTATCAAATATAAATGATCTGGTAATATCGGATTTTAATAAAGATGGAATAAAAGATATACTGGTTTGTGGAAATAGCAACGACCCAGCGGTAATGGTTGGGAATATAGATGCGACGTCAATAATATTAATGACGGGAAAAGGAAAGGGCTTATTTAAACCAGAAGCAAATTCCAGCATAGGTCTTAACATAAAAGGAGAGGCTCGTAAACTTGTGTATATTAAAGAAAATAATTTATTGCTGGTGCTTAAGAATAATTTGCCTGCAAAAGCGTTTAAGTATAATAACTAGCAAAGTGAAAAAGCTAAATTAGCCAAAGTGTTCATTTTCAATAAAGAAACAAATTATTTAAATTATTTAAATATAAAAAGACTTAAAAAATTTGTATATTACTTTATAAATTACCCCAAATCTAACAATCCAAAGGTTAATGAAAACCAAAAAACGACTATCCATAATATTATTTTCATGTATACTTATTTTTATAGTTTCCGCATTTGTGTTAGAAAGATTGGTTTCTAATAAGGTACAAATTTTATTGGAAGAAAAACTAAAAAACGTAAGCAACCAAGTAGATAAAACAATCTTTATACAAGCCGCTCCTATAATAGGCTATGTAGAAGAAAGTTCTTATTGGGATGAATTGTGTATTGCCTTGAAAAATAAAGACACTGCTTGGATAACAAGGAATATGACCACTCCGCTACAAACACCATTTTATAAAGCAAACCTAATAACCATTCTTGACAATACAGGAAAAAACATATACAATAAAACATTTAACACTTCAAATAAAGTTGACAATAATAATATAGAACCTTCATTTGATTTAATGAAATATGGCAAATCGATGAATACCGAAAAGATTTGTTTTAAAAAGGGTGACCATTATTTCGATGGTTATATAGCATCAATTGTACCAAGGAGTGATTATGCCAGAAAAACAAAGCCACTGGGTTTTTTAATAGTTTGTACAATCATAAATCAGGATTATCTTAAAGGACTCGAAGAGTTAAATACTGATTTTAAATATAGCTTTGAATCAGCAAATGTAGTACCCAAAGATTTTATAAATAAAAAAACAGCATTACTCACTTTTTATAAAACCATTTCTTGTATAAATGCGCCTCCGTTATACATAAGAGTTACCAACATTAATTCCGAAACAAAAGCATATATTGATTTTGTGAGAGAATCGCTTTTGTTATTTCTCATTTTTATATCGTTGGTAATAATAATCCTTTACCGTTATTTTTTTAGGTATTTCTTTAAACCTTTAGAGAAAATCTCTATTGCTTTAGAAAAAAATGATTCTACAATAATTTCAAATGTTATAAAAAAAGATACAGAGCTTGGAAAAGTTGCAAAGATGATTGATGTATTCTTTGAGCAAAATAAAAACTTTCAAACAGAAATAGACCACCGAATACAAACCGAGGCTGAGCTAAAATGGGCGGTAGATAAAATAGAAACGGCTATGCTGGCAAAACTAAGGGCAGAACAATCAGCGGATGCTAAAAGTGAGTTTTTGGCCACTATGAGCCACGAAATAAGAACGCCCATAAATGGTGTAATTGGTGTTGCAAATTTATTAAAAGATGAAAAACTTACTCCAAGACAAAAAGAGTATGTAGATATTTTAAATTATTCAAGTAAACACCTGTTGGCGCTGGTTTCAGATATATTAGATTTCTCAAAAATAGAAACGGGAAAAGTTGAATTTGAGTCTACATCATTTAACCTAAACAATACCTGCGAATCTGTATACCAAGTTTTTAAAATAAACGCCAATGTGAAAGGCATTGATTTAATTTATAACCCAGATAAAGCTATAGATAATTCTGTTTATGGAGATAGTGTAAGAATAAACCAGGTACTAACAAATTTGGTGGGCAATGCTATAAAATTTACCGAAAAAGGCCGTGTAACATTTGGCTTTAAATTGTTGTCTAAAACAGTTAATAATTGTACAGTTGAATTTACTGTACAAGATACCGGTATAGGTATAGCTACTAATGAACAAGAAAATATATTTGATGGTTTTGCACAAGCTAATAAAAAAATAGCAAGCAATTTTGGTGGTACAGGACTTGGTTTAACAATTAGTAAAAAGCTGATTGAATTACAAGGCGGAAGGCTTACGATGAAAAGTGAACTAGGCAAGGGTTCTACATTTACCTTTTACATTACTTTTGAAACACATGCGTATGAAAAGATATTGCCTAATGTAAATTCTACAGCATTCATAAGTGGCAGCAATTTGAATGGAATGCAAGTGTTGATTGTAGAAGACAACAACATAAACGTACTGGTTTTAAAGCGATTTTTGGAAAAGTGGGGAATACATTATAAAGTAGCCAATAATGGAAAAGCAGCAATAGAAATGGTGGAAAAAGAATCTTTTGATCTTGTTTTAATGGATATCCATATGCCAATAATGGATGGCGAAGAAGCTACCAGGGAAATTAGATTAAATGCTAATGAAAGAATAAGCAAAATACCCATAATTGCCCTTACAGCAAACGCTACTGTAGATATGCAACATAAGCTATTAAACAACGGATTTACAAATTATTTAAGCAAACCCTTTAATCCCGATAACCTTTTTAAAGTTCTAAAAAAACACTATGTGCTAGTATAACAGGCGCATACTTAAATAATTTTTAAAGGGTTGCGCTCCACAATATTTTTGCTAGTCGATTTGTTGAATTGGTTTAAAATATAATCCAACATAATTGTTGCTGCTTTATTTTTTACTTTTACATAATTGATAATTTGTTTGGATTCAGCACCTAAATTTACCTTTGCCTCCCGAGCAGTTCTTCCAAGCTCCAGTTTACTGTATTGTTGCGCTATCATTTTTTGTAAACTTAAAAACAAAATATTAAAATAGAGCTTGTATGTTTTATTGGTTTCATAATCCAATCCAATAAAATGTGTTTCCATTTCGTTTTCATAAAAAATAAAAGTGTAAAAGCCTACCATAACATCATCAAGATACAGAGCATTGAATTCAAATTTTTCTTGAAGATCATTCTTCAATTGATAAAAATAACCAGCATCTACTGTACCAAGTTTTATGGATTGTTTGTTTACAACATTGCAATAAAGCGCTTCAATTATTTTTGCATTTTCTAAAATTTCGGCAGCGTTAAGCGGTATTATTTTTATAGGCTCAAAAGCAGCAATTATTTTTTTGGCTCTTTTTAAATAATCTTTGTGCAGGTTTTTTAAGTAGTCATCAAAACTAAGCCAGTGCGGCCTCCTATATATCTCCATGGTTACATCTGCATTAAAAAGACGGTAACCAAATGATTTGGGTCTTTGCTCTATAAAAAGATCTTCACAGTCTTTAATTATTATGCCGTAAGGTTTGCTGGTTTGTTTTGTAAAAAGTTTTATAGCATCACATACAAATGATTTATGTTCCTTTTTTTTAAAATAAAACCCCTGAAAATTTATCCGCAACAGATGCCCACAAATAAGTAAAGGCAATTTTGAAGGCAATATACATTTTGCCATTTTAATAAGTATGGACTGGTCTTTCGAAAAATTTAAATTGCTTTGCCTAAACTGGAATTGCTGTAGATAAACCAAGCCGATAAGGTCATCATTTGCATAAACAAGTAAGTAATTATTTATCAGATCTGGAACGAAGGATTTCTCAAAGGCTAACAAATGTTTGCTACCTAAATGATGTGTTGCCGGCAAAAAATCGTCCCAAACATTTTCAAGTTTTGTAATTTCTTGGGCAATTTTTATTGTTATTTTCAATGAAGGGATTTGAATGCTTTTGGTAATAGTGGTAAAATTAAAAAATAAAAATTGTAATAATAGCAATACTTTAAAATACGAGCGTGAGAAAAGGTTGGTTTGTAAACAGTAATGGCAGTGTTGTTTTTTACATTTGTAGCACCCCCTAAAAAGGGTATAGATTACAACCGATAGATATATTACTTTTGCCATATAAAAATATAGTACAATGGCATTACCACGCAAACTAACAGCAGCGGAGAAAGTTACTTTCTTAAACGCTTTCCCATTATTGGATGTAGACTTTACAATTGTTACCGACGAACCTTCGGGTGTGTATAATTGCATATCGTGGTCGGTAGGGGTTACCAATGTTTGGCATTGGCCAGGCAGCACACTTGCAAATTTTGATAGCTTTTATGCACAGTTTAATTTGGTAAGAAAAACAAAAGGCACCGTAGCGGCTTGGGGTTTTTCTGATACCAACATGACACATGGTTGTGTATCCGGTCCTACACATGGGCCTTGTTGGGAATCAAAATGTGGAAGCCTTGCACGCATACAGCATTGCCTCAACGAACTTAACGGACCCTCTTACGGACATGTAATACAATACTATGGGTGGAAGAGAATAATAGTAGGTCCTTTCTTTCCAAAATACTATTTAACTTACATAGAAATGAAAAGAGATTTTACCAAGGTAGAAATGGATATGGTGCAATCATTGATAAAACAAATACCTCGTGAAGTTACGGCAGACTTTGAAAAAAAATTTAAAGCTTGGCAAAAGGCATGGTTTGGTGGAAGCCTTTCTTTTTCATCGGATCCATATGCAAGAACAAAAACACCAGAGTATAGAGAAATGATTGCGTTAGGTAAAAGCATTATACCATTATTGGTAAACAAGCTTATGGATGAAAATAATTTCTTGGCGTTACCTGCTTTTGAACAACTGGCGGGCAAACGTTTTACCATACAAATAGATGCAACCGACGAAAAAATACAAGAAGGAGAACAAGGAAGAGCCTATAGAACTGTGAAGGCTTGGTTGGGAAAGCAATAAGAAACCTGTAGAAAAAAAGCTATTGATATGAATCATTATTTAATGGTCGTATCTATAGCTTTTTTATTATTTAAAAATTTTAACAATCGTTAAATCATTTCCCCCAAACCTTTTCCCCATTTATCCATGTACCCAAAACTTTTGTGCCCAATATTTTAGATTTATCGCAATTCATCAAATCGGTATCCAACATAATAAAGTCGGCCGCTTTGCCTACCTCAATACTGCCTTTTTCTTTTTCTTCAAAAGCGGCTTTAGCTGCCCATATCGTCATACCATAAATAGCTTCTTTGCGTGTAAGGGCATTTTCCATTTGAAAACCATTTGCAGGAAAACCTTTAGCATCTTGCCTTACAACTGCAGCAAAAAAAGTTTTTAATGGGTCTATATCTTCTACAGGAAAATCGGTACCGAGTGGCATCCAATTATTGGTTTGTAATAATTGTTTGTAAGCATACGCTGTTTTTATGCTATTGGCTCCCACACGATCTTGTGCCCAGTACATATCGCTTGTGGCATGTGTTGGTTGTACAGAAGGTATAATATTGTAGTCAGTAAAAAAATGAAAATCGGAGGCGTCCATTACTTGTGCATGCTCAATGCGCCAACGCTTATCGTTTTTTCCTTTTAAAACATCTGCATATATTTTTAAGATTATCCTGTTTCCGCTATCGCCAATAGCGTGGGTACACATTTGTAAATTGCTATTGGCAAAAAGTTGTGCAGCTGTTTTAAAATGTGTTTCAGTGCCTAGTAAAAATCCTTTCCAATTTTTCTTATCAGCATAGTCATGTAATAAACAGGCGCCTCTACTACCCAATGCTCCATCTGCATAAAATTTAAAACCACCCAAGGTAAATCTTTCTGTTTTTAATGGCCCGCTTTTAATCCATTTAGCGTAGTAGCTTCTATCGTCCGACAACAATGCAAAAATTTTCATTTTTAAACCGTTGTTTTTTTGAGCTTCTTGTACCAGCGTTGCGGTATGTTCGCTTATGCCACAATCGTGCACACCCGTAAGGCCTGCAGCAAAACATTTTTCTTGTAAGTCATTGAAATATTTTTTAGCAAGGGAATCGTTTATTTGTGGTACTTTTTTTTCTGCAAAATGCATGGCATTGTCTACCAATATACCCGTAAGCTTTCCGTTTTTTATTTCCACTTCGCCGCCGGCTATTTTTGTAGCTATCGTTATACCTGCAAGGTCCAGCGCTTTTTGGTTGAGCAAAGCAGCATGCCCATCTACCCTTTTTAAAAATACTGGGCGGTTTGGAAAAAGGCTATCAAAAACGCCTTTTGTTGGAAACTCTTTTACCACCCAGTCGTTTTGATACCAGCCACGCCCAAACACCCAAACAAACGGAGCGGCTGCAATGACAGCACTTATCAAGTTTGAAGACCTAGACATTGCAGCTTTGACAGTCATTGCTGCGGAGCAATACGAAGAATGCCTCTGGGCCATTGAAAAGGCACTCGATAAGCAACTCGCATTCGGTCGCCTGCTGAGGA
>JANNGD010000004.1:0-8340 GCA_031380515.1 Ferruginibacter sp.
GAAACTTTGGAAAAACAAGTTCAGGAACGTACCGCCTCATTGAATCAGTCTATACAAGAGTTAAAATCCACCCAATCCCAATTAATTCAATCCGAAAAAATGGCCAGTCTTGGTGAACTTACTGCAGGCATTGCACATGAAATTCAAAACCCATTAAACTTTGTAAATAATTTTAGTGAAGTAAGTACAGAGTTAGTAGATGAAATGAATGAAGAAATAAGCAAAGGCAATATTGAAGAAGCTAAAGAGATTGCCAATGATTTAAAACAAAACCTTGAAAAAATAAATCACCATGGCAAGCGTGCGGGAGATATTGTAAAAGGAATGTTGCAACACTCCAGCAGCGGCAGCGGTAAAAAAGAACCAACCGATATTAATAAACTGGCTGATGAATATTTACGGTTGGCTTATCATGGTTTAAGGGCAAAGGACAAGTCATTCAATGCAACAATGAAAACAGATTTTGACGAAACGATCGGCAACATCAATATTGTTCCGCAGGATATTGGAAGGGTGATTTTGAATTTGATTACAAATGCATTTTACGTGGTGAATGAAAGGGTTCGACTAGCTCCCCGAGAGAATCGGGACGGGCAGCATGCTAGCCCAGAGATGACATCTTTTGAAAAGATGTCATCTCTATACGAGCCAACTGTTTCAATAGCTACAAGAAAATCTGGCGATAAAATTTTTATTTCAGTAAAAGACAACGGCAACGGCATCCCTCAAAAAATACTGGATAAAATATTTCAACCGTTTTTCACAACGAAACCCACCGGCCAGGGAACAGGTTTGGGATTGAGTTTGAGTTATGATATTGTGAAGGCGCATGGTGGGGAGTTGAAGGTGGAAACAAAGGAGGGAGAGGGGTCAATATTTATTATTCAATTACCAACAGTTTAAAATTCTATATGAAACTATTTTTTACAGCTTGTTTTCTATTATTGGCTTTTTGCAGCTCTACTCAAACTTTTCCTAAGAAATTTGTTGATAGCCTTACTACAATTGCTTTATCCAGAAAAAGTAACCATCCTTTGGTACTCAATCGAGATAGTGCACTGCAAGTTCTTTGGCAGTCAAACACCGTTGAAGAGCGAATTAAAATCTTTTATGATATTGTAGCTCATTCCGATCAACTTACACCTGAAAAATCACTCTATTACCATCAGCTTATTCTAGAAGGTGCACAAAAAAGAAATGATAAAGTACTGGAATCTTCTGTAATGGCGGAGCTAGGTTTTATTACTTCTAGAAACGGAAATACTGCTGAGGGTTTAAAAATGTTATACAAGTCTTTAGAACTTGCAGAATCAACAGGCAATGCACAGTCTCTTGGCATTGTATATAATAATTTGGGTAACTGTTACCCAAACAATATGCAACTCTCAAAAACCTATTTTACAAAAGCCTTTGAGTATTCCAGAAAAGGCAATGACTATTTATTTACTTGTTTTAATCTTGGAAATGTAGCGAGGATATTAAACAGTGAGCAAAAAAAGGATTCCGCATTACTTCTATATTTAGAATGCTATCGGTTGGCAGTTGATAAAAATTTAGAACCTTCTATTCCAAATTATCTTCTAAGATTAAGTGATTTTGATAAGCAAGAAAACAGATTACAGTATTATCAACAGGCAAGCCAAATGCCTTTTGTCGTACGAAATGCCGGTTTGAAAAACGGTATCAATACTAGAAAGGCAGTCTATTATCTTGAGAGAAAACAAATGGATTCGGCTTTTTTCTATGCAAGTAAAGTAAATAACTTTTCACGTACTTCAAGTTTAACTGACCAGATGAATGCACTGCTTTTAATGGGTCGATATTATCGGGCATTACCTGATACAGATAGTACACTTTCTTATCTTGAATGCTATTATACATTAAAGGACAGCTTGTATGGGAATAAAGTAGTTGAACAAGCACAAAGTATGGCCTACAATGATATGCAGCGACAAAAGGAATTGATAGCAGAGAAAGCTGCATTTCAAAACAAGATGATTGTATATTTTTTAAGTGCGGCGGCCATCTTTCTAATGGGTCTTGCCTTAATTTTTTGGCGAACAAAAAACAAGGAACAAACTGCAAAAAAAATAGTGCAACAACAAAAAGACAAACTGGAGCAAACACTTGACAAATTACAATCCACTCAATCCCAATTAATTCAATCTGAAAAAATGGCAAGTCTTGGTGAACTCACCGCAGGCATTGCCCATGAAATTCAAAACCCATTGAACTTCGTCAATAATTTTAGTGAAGTAAGCAATGAGTTACTTGATGAAATGAAAGATGAGTTTAAAAAAGGTGACACTAAAGAAGGGTTTGCAATTGCTGACGATATCAAACAAAACTTAGAAAAAATTCTTCATCACGGTAAAAGAGCCGATGCCATTGTAAAAGGCATGTTGCAGCACAGCAGCAGCGGCAGTGGTAAAAAAGAACCAACCGATATTAATAAACTGGCCGATGAATATTTGCGATTGGCGTATCATGGATTAAGAGCAAAGGACAAGTCATTCAATGCAACGACGAAAACTGATTTTGATGAAACCATTGGTAACATCAACATCATTCCGCAGGATATTGGCAGGGTGATTTTGAATTTGATTACGAATGCATTTTATGTAGTGGATGAGAAAAAGAAGTCGGGTCTTGAACACTATGAACCAACTGTATCGGTAAGCACAAAAAAGGTTCAGGACAAGATTGAGATTAAGGTTGCAGATAATGGCAATGGCATCCCCCAAAAAATAGTAGACAAAATATTTCAACCTTTTTTTACAACAAAACCAACAGGGCAAGGCACAGGATTAGGATTGAGTTTGAGTTATGATATTGTGAAGGCACATGGTGGTGAGTTGAAAGTGGAAACGAAAGAGGGCGAAGGAAGTGAGTTTATTATTCTATTAACAATTCAAAATCATTAAGTCATGCAGCATTACCCAGGCCTCAAAATTTTATTATTAACACTGCTGTTGCAGACATTCTTGATTAAGGAATCAATAGCTCAGGCTCCTGACATGGAAAAGCTACGCCGGGCTGTAACGGACCATCCGCAGCAAGACACGGTAAGGGTTAACCGCCTTAATGTGCTAGCCATTGAATCCCGAAAAAATACGCCTGCCGAATCTTATTCAAGTGCCATTGAAGCACTTGAACTGGCTCGTCAATTAAATTATACTTATGGCGAAGGTATTGCTACGCTAACGCTTGGGTTCTACTACCGGTTTCATTCTGAGAGTAAAGAGGCACAAAAGTATACGCAGAAAGCTTTTGAAATATTCCGGCAATTAAGTGATACCATACAGCAAATTACCTGCCTTTACAACCTGGCATATATTAATTCCGTTATGGGCAGCCATGCTGAATGTATCAGCCATAGTTTTGATGCCTTACGTATGGCACAAACGGTGAAGAGCCAAAAGTGGCTGGTATTGGTAAACACCCAGTTGGGCAATACTTTTCTAAATCTTGGCGATGATACAAAAGGCCGGCAATACCTTATTGATGCATTAAAAATAGCAGAATCAAATGGTGATAAAGATGGTATTATTCATTGTGTTGATGGGCTTGGGTATCTCTGCGAAAAAGATGAAAAATGGGATGAAGCATTGAAATACTATGAAAGAGGAATGCAGCTTGCAATACAGAGTAACGATAGACGGGGTATTACCAGGCAGAAATTAAACATTGCCGACCTTAAAGAGAAGCAGG
Source organism: Ferruginibacter sp. (assembly GCA_031380515.1). GTDB lineage: Bacteria > Bacteroidota > Bacteroidia > Chitinophagales > Chitinophagaceae > Ferruginibacter. The sequence continues at coordinate 3,712 of JANNGD010000004.1, forward strand.
GACTTTACAAGGAAGCGTTCCCACTTGTATTTCAATTTCTTGATGAAAGCCATAAAAGAGATAGTTCTGAAAAAACAGCTTCTTATGCCCATAGCATTCTTGCAAGGGCACACCTGCATATAGGCCAGTTTGATAGTGCTATCTATTATGGCAAACTAAGCCTGCTGCAAAATCAGAGCCTGGGCCGCAAAGCAAGCAGCGGGTATATAAGCCAGATACTGGCTGAAGCCTACGCAAAAACTGGAAAATTTAGGGAAGCTTACCATTACCAGCTTCTTTATGCTTCATATAGGGATAGTATGAATGAACGTGAAAATATTCAACGGGCATCAGGCCTGCAATATGGTTTTGACCTCGATAAGAAACAATCAGAAATATCACTCCTTACCAAGAATCAAGAACTGATTCGTAAACAGAACAGTCAGCAAAAATATCTACTCATTGGAAGTCTTATAGTCATTTTGCTGGTAGCAGCACTGAGCCTGTTTTTATGGCGTAATAACAAGCAAAAACAAATGGCATATAGAAAACTACAGCAACAGCAAGATGAATTAAAATCCACCCAATCCCAGCTCATCCAATCAGAAAAAATGGCCAGCCTTGGAGAACTCACTGCAGGTATTGCCCATGAAATTCAAAACCCGTTGAACTTTGTAAATAATTTTTCGGAAGTGAGTACAGAGTTAGTTGATGAAATGAATGTAGAAATTGATAAAGGAAATATTGAAGAAGCAAAGGAGATCGCTGGTGATTTAAAACAAAATCTCGAAAAGATAAATCACCACGGCAAACGGGCAGGAGATATTGTAAAAGGTATGCTGCAACACAGTCGCAGCAGTAGCGGAGTAAAAGAGCCAACAAATATCAATGCCCTTGCCGATGAATATTTACGCCTCGCTTATCATGGTCTACGAGCAAAGGATAAAGATTTCAATGCAACCATGAAAACGGATTATGATGAAACCATTGGCAACATCAATATCATTCCGCAGGATATTGGAAGGGTTATTTTAAATTTGATTACGAATGCGTTTTATGCAGCGAATGAAAGGCTTCGACAAGTTCCCCGAAAGAATCGGGACGGGCAGCCGGATAGCCTAGAGATGACATCTTTTGAAAAGATGTCATCTCTATACGAGCCAACAGTTTCAGTAGCAACAAGAAAATCTGGCGATAAAATTTTAATCTCGGTAAAAGACAACGGCAACGGCATCCCACAAAAAATACTCGACAAAATATTCCAACCCTTCTTTACCACCAAACCCACAGGACAGGGAACGGGCTTGGGATTGAGTTTGAGTTATGATATTGTGAAGGCGCATGGTGGAGAGTTGAAAGTGGAGACGAAGGAAGGAGAAGGGAGTGAGTTTATTATTTCATTGCCTGTTGTCTGAATTTGAAAGGGTTGAGACAGTAATTTTAATAAATTTTGATGTAATTCAAACAAGATGTATTCCAATAACAACAGTATATTTGTAGCAGAGGGTATTTAACTAACATTCCTATTTCATACTTATTTATGAGTGGTACTTTTATAATTTTGATTATTCTATTTAGTTATTTGCAAAAATTACTAAGGACTAAAATTGAGTTGCCCAAATGGCACACTATTTTCCGGTATGGCTTAATCTTTTCTATTGCGTTACTATGCGTTGAAGTGATGTTCCCAAAAACACGTCCTGTTTTATTGTGGATGGGTCATGTAATGATTTTTTCAGTTTTGTTTAAAGGGATTACCGATGCGCAACTCAAAGGGGCAAAGCCGCTCATGTTTGCGATTCTTCCGTTGGCAATTGTAGATGCAATTGATGATATACTTCAACAAGTTTTACCAGCATGGTATAAGCAAATTGACATCATTTTTGGGATAGCGGGTATATTTAGCTTTATATGGTTAGTTGCTATGCTTATTATTAATAACAAACAAAGAAAAGCATTAGAAAAAGAAAGGCTAAAAGCTGAAGAAAAAGAAAAAGAATTTCAACTATCCGAAAAAATGAAAGCAGCATTGGCTATTCAAGTAGAAGAAAGAACCGCAGAACTAAACGAGCAAAAAAATGATCTACTTCACGCATTGGATGAGCTAAGAACAACACAAGCACAGTTAATACAATCCGAAAAAATGGCCAGCCTTGGAGAACTTACAGCAGGCATTGCCCACGAAATTCAAAATCCATTAAATTTTGTCAATAATTTTTCGGAAATAAGCAACGAATTGTTGACCGAAATGGTGGATGAAATTAACAAAGGAAATACAGACGAAGTAAAAGATATTGTAAAAGATGTACAACAGAATTTAGAAAAAATATTGCATCATGGTAAACGTGCCGATTCTATTGTAAAAGGAATGCTGCAACACAGCCGGAGTAACAATAATGCAAAAAAAGAACCTACCAATATAAATGCATTGGCTGATGAGTACTTAAGATTGGCTTATCATGGATTGAGGGCAAAGGATAAATCGTTTAACGCAACTTTAAAAACAGATTTTGATGCATCTATTGGAAATATAAATATCATTCCACAGGACATTGGTAGGGTAATTTTAAATTTATTGACCAATGCTTTTTATGTAACACAACAAAAAGCCGAGTTAAAAAACCAACCAGCCATACAACAATATGAACCTACCGTATCTGTAAGTACAAAAACATTAGGTGATATGGTAGAAATAAAAGTTGCAGATAATGGAAATGGGATTCCACAAAAACTGATAGATAAAATATTTCAACCATTTTTTACTACCAAGCCTACAGGGAAAGGCACTGGTTTAGGTTTATCTTTGAGTTACGATATTGTGAAAGCACACAAAGGCAATTTATCGGTTGTTACCAAAGAAAATGAAGGTACAACGTTTACAATGACACTACCAAAATAAAATATCAAACATGAAAATATTAGTAGTAGACGATGAAAAAGATGTACAAACGCTGTTTGAACAAAGATTTCGCAAAGAAATAAAAATGGCGGAGGTAAATTTTGTATTCGCATTTTCCGGAGAGGAGGCATTAGACTACCTCAAAAGCCATGACCACGAAGCTGTTTTAATTTTAAGTGATATTAATATGCCTGGCATGAGTGGGTTACAATTATTAGAAAAAATAAAGCAGCAGTATAATACGCCCCCACCCATCGTTATGATGATAACTGCCTATGGAGACCCAGAAAATTATGAAATGGCTAAAGCATTAGGTGCAGATGATTTTTTAACCAAGCCTGTAGATTTTGTTGCTTTAAAAGACAAATTAAAACACATTATTACATGACAAAATTTTTAGTAGCCGATGACGAGGCAGATTTAGAAGTGTTGATCACGCAAAAATTTAGACAAAAAATAAGAGAGCAACAATACAATTTTTTGTTTGCTGCAAACGGAGTAGAAGCACTTAAAATAATAGCTGAAAATCCAGATATTGATATTGTATTAAGCGATATCAATATGCCCGAAATGGATGGGCTTACATTGTTATCGAGGCTCAGCGAATCAAGTCCATTATTAAAAACAGTGATGGTATCGGCGTATGGCGATATGGATAATATTCGGGTAGCCATGAACCGTGGCGCTTTCGATTTTGTCACCAAGCCTATTAATTTTGAAGATCTTTCCTTAACAATAGAAAAAACAATAACGCATGTTCTACAATTAAAAAGTACCATCCAAGCCATTAAGGAAAATAACATTTTAAAAATGTATGTGGATGAAACCGTTTTGAATTTTATGGGTGGTCGAGAATTTGAGTCGTCTTTAATGGCCAATGAAAGTATAGAAGCGACGGTAGTATTTATTGACATTTGCAGTTTTACCTCTATTAGCGAAACGGAGGCTCCAGATACGGTTGTTAAACTATTAAATAGTTATTTTGAAGTAATTGTAAAAGAGATTATAGACCAAAATGGCTATGTAGATAAATTTATTGGCGATGCTGTAATGGCGGTTTTTAAAGGTAAATTTCATTTAGATAGGGCTATAGATGCATGCCTTGCTGTAAGAAAAGAAATTGAAAAGTTACCTTCATTAACCAACTCAACTTCATTTGACCCTAAAGTGTCCATTGGAATTAATAGTGGCGAAATGGTATCGGGAAATATTGGTTCTGCAAAACTGAAAAGACTTGACTATACCGTTATTGGCGATACGGTAAATGTGGCCCAGCGCTTGCAATCTGCTGCAAAACCCAACCAAATAGTTATTAATGAAAATGCTTATGAACAAGTAAAAAAATCATTTAGTTGTATAGAAATTGGTGAAGTAGTCTTGAAAAACAAATCTACAGCAGTTAAAATTTATGAAGTATGTGATTAACGATAGGTTTATGATTGAGTTGCTATTCTTTGTAATAATGACGAACTAAAATCTAGGAGCTAATACACTTATATTCGGAACAGTAACGCCATAATGGTGGAAGACCGGACAAATGCTGCTACTAGCTCTTATGCACGCAGCACACTAACTTTTTTTAGACAAATCAAAATCTATATCTTATTTTATGGGCTCACATTAATCTATTGGGGACTAAGCAAAAAGTTTATGTAATCTAAAAAGGAAAAACACTGTATCAGTTACGCCCCTTTGATTAGCTCTAAAGAGTTTAATTTTAGAGTTAAAAGACTCTGCATTAGCATTTGTGT
>JANNGD010000076.1:0-24151 GCA_031380515.1 Ferruginibacter sp.
TTTACTTGGTACTATGCAACACACAATACCTTGGTAAAAGCAGTAGCTTGCAGTATATTTTACATTATACTACTGATTAATAATTATTTATGACATAAAAATATTTTAAAAATATTTTTAAACTTGGTATAAGCGGAGAAAAATCATTTATGAATGGTAACAATTAGGGATGATTTCTGCAGTATTTTACATCCATTATTTAAATTTTAAGCGATTACAGCATAATAATGGAAGCGCCCCAACAAAACAAACCCATTCCTTCTCTGGTATTTTGTATCCTCATGGATATAATAGGTTGTGTAAGTTTTACTATACCTGTTGTGGGCGAATTTTCTGATGTGATTTGGGCGCCACTTTCTGCTTACCTATTTATGAAAAGCTTTGGTGGTAAGTTTGGCCAAATAGGTGCGGTATTAAATTTTGTGGAAGAAGCATTGCCATTTGCAGATATTATACCTTCATTTAGTATAGCTTGGCTTATAAAAAAATACTTCTAAATTTTAAAACTTACACATTAGCAGTTAATTAACAATTGAATATAGTGTTAATAACTACATTTATAGTTGAACAATAAATAAACAATAAGCCCTCATGAAACAGCTAAAAATAGCTCGAATGTTCACTGGTAAATATTAAATAAAAAATATTAAAACAACTAAACACATGAAAAAAACACTATCAACAATTGGCTTTCTTTTTATTATTTTACAATTAACTGCACAAGTAAGTTTTACGGCTCTAAGCTTATCGCCGCAGATGCCGCAGGCAAATAACAAAGTAAATTTTGAGTACAACTCCAACTTCTCACCGCTTATTAAACAAAAGAATATAGACGTAATGGTTTACCTCTTTAGCGACAAAGGCTTTAAAGTAGTGGAACCTGCAGTAAAAAACATGGCCGGAATTTTAAAAGGGGTTTTACAAATAGATAGTAACACCACTGCCATTGCTTTTAGCTTTGTAGCCGACAAAGAAAAAGACAATAATGGTAGCAAAGGATATATCGTGCCTATTTACAATACCAGTAAAACACCCGTAGAAGGTTATTACACTGCTGCTTGCAATATATACAATGGCTTTGGCGAAAACTTATTTGGTATGCAATCTGATGCAGCAAAGGGTTTGTCATTGTTAGAAGAATCTATAAAATTAAATCCATCTCAAAAAAGCAAGCCCTCCTTTTTTTCCCAATACTTAAGCATGGTTAGCAAAGTAAAAAAGAAAGATGCTATACCCATCATACAAGCAGAATTATTGGCATTTGAAAATAAAGGAAACCTTACAGAAGCGGGATACAATACCCTCATACAATGGTACAATAGAGATAAGAAAAAAGAAAAGGCAGATAGCCTTACAACAGCAATGAAAACTGCTTTCCCAAATGGCGATTGGCAAAAGAATGAAATGGGAATGGCTTTTAATAAAGAAAAAGCCCCAGCAAAAAAGAAAGTTTTATTTGATGAATTTGTAGCCAAATATGGTAATATAGAAAGCAATAAGTTTATAATAGATAATTTTAAGGGGCAACTTGCGCTGGCTTATGCCAATGCAAAAGACTATGATACCTATAAAGCATTGACCAAAGACATGAGTAAAGCTGCCAGGGCAATGAACAATAATAACATAGCTTGGAGCATGGCAGAAAAAGGAGAGAACCTGGCACTTGCAAAGGAATTGGCGCAAGAAGCTACCCTGTTTACTAAAGCAGAAATAACAAAGCCCACCGAAAAGAAACCAGAAACATTTACTAATAAACTTTGGGAGCAAAATCGCAAAAACACTTATGCTATGTTTGGCGATACATATGCTTTTATATTATACCAACTAGGCGATTATAAAACTGGCTTACCCATTGCCAAAGAAGCAGCTACCATCAATAATTTGAAAGATGCAGATTATAATGAGCGCTATGCGTTGCTTGCAGAAAAAGCAATGTCTGAGTCAGATGCAAAAAAATTGATTGAGGGATTTGTAAAAGATGGGGCAGCCAGCAGTAAAACAAAAGACGTACTAAAAAATATTTATACTACAGAGAAAAAATCTGACGCTGGTTTTGATGAATACCTAGCAGCACTAGAAGCGACAGCCAAAAACAATAAAAGAGCAGAAATTGCAAAAACAATCATAAATGAATCATCACCAAAATTTACCCTAAAAGATTTTGATGGAAAAGAAGTAAGCTTAGAATCATTAAAAGGCAAAACGGTGGTAGTAGATTTTTGGGCTACTTGGTGTGGGCCTTGTATTGCATCTATGCCTGGCATGAATAAGGCGCTGGCAAAATACAAAGACAATGAAAATGTGAAATTTCTTTTTGTAGATACATGGGAAAATGTAGAAGATAAATTGAAAAATGCCAAAGATTTTATGGAGAAAAAGAAATATCCTTTTTATGTATTGATGGACACAGAAAATAAAATGGTAGAAGACTTTAAAGTAAGTGGCATACCTACAAAATTTATTATTGACAAAGAAGGAAAAATTCGTTTTAAAGCAGTCGGTTTTGCAGGTAATGATGATGAGTTGGTAGATGAAGTAAGTACAATGATAGAGCTGGCGAGTAAGTAATATTTTACATGAATCAAGTCTGTATTTTAGTGCTATCCTTTGGGCAAATTTATGAGATAAAAATGGAACACGGATGACACGGATTAAACGGATTTTTACGGATAAATAATATCCATAAAATCGGTTTTAAATGGGTTTAAAATAAAATTACGAAGCAAAAAAAATCCTTTTTGAATCCATTCAATCCGTGTCATCCGTGTTCCAATTGCATTTGTGTCCTCACGATAGTCACTTTAGTCGGGGTCAAAAAAGTAAATACAAAGAAACCTATATCATATTATTCTGTAGAACAAAGCACTTAATCCTATAAATAATGTAAAAGCACAAAGCGTTGTAAAAAACTTCGTTCTGTGCTTTTTTCTTTTTCACTACTTTTGTGAATGCTTTAAATTTGTACCATGTCTCGTTTTCAAATACAATCTAGCTACACACCAGCAGGCGATCAGCCAAGTGCCATTGCACAACTCACCGAAGGGGTAAATGAAGGAGAGAAACACCAAGTATTGCTGGGTGTTACAGGTAGTGGTAAAACTTTTACCATTGCAAACCTGATACAAAATACACAGCGACCTACATTGGTAATCACACACAACAAAACACTGGTTGCACAATTATACGGGGAGTTCAAACAATTTTTTCCTGATAATGCTGTCGGGTACTTTGTGTCGTACTACGATTATTACCAGCCGGAAGCTTATATGCCCAGCAGCAATACCTATATAGAAAAAGACCTTGCTATAAACGAAGAGTTGGACAAACTTAGGTTGCAAGCCACCGCACAATTGCTGAGTGGCAGAAGAGACATTATAGTAGTAGCCAGCGTAAGTTGCATTTATGGTATGGGCAACCCTGCAGAATACGAAAACGGCATTATCAGAATAAAAAAAGGACTCGTAATAAGCAGGCAAGGATTTTTACATGCACTGGTAAATAGTTTGTACAACCGCAGCCAAGGAGATTTTACCCGAGGTACATTTCGGGTAAAAGGCGATACGGTAGATATCAATTTGCCTTATGTGGATTATGGCTACAGGGTGAGTTTTTTTGGCGATGAAATAGAAAGCATAGAAACGCTGGAACTCAGCACAGGCAAGCGCATCATACAGGTAGAAGATGCCGCTATTTTTCCCGCATCGCTTTACCTAGCTCCAAAAGATATGCAAGCAAGGGTGATAAGTCAGATACAAGATGAGTGCTATGCCCAGGCAGAATATTTTAAAAAATCGGGGAAGTTTATAGAAGCACAAAGAATAACCGAACGGGTGAATTATGATATAGAAATGATAAAGGAATTGGGCTATTGCAATGGCATAGAAAACTATTCCCGCTTTTTTGACCAGCGGCAACCAGGCGCAAGGCCCTTTTGTTTGATGGACTATTTTCCCAAAGATTTTTTGTGTATACTAGATGAAAGTCACCAAACGGTACCACAAATAAGCGGCATGTATGGTGGCGATAGAAGTAGAAAAATCACCTTGGTTGAATATGGTTTTCGTTTGCCCTCGGCCATGGACAATCGCCCACAAAATTTTCATGAATTTGAAAACCTGATAAACCAAATTGTATATGTATCTGCCACACCTGGAGAATATGAATTGGAAAAATGTGACGGCACAGTGGTAGAGCAGGTTGTAAGACCTACAGGATTATTAGATCCCCCAATAGAAGTGCGTCCATCGGTAAACCAAATAGATGATTTGCTAGATGAGATAGACAAGCGCATTCAAATGGGCGACCGTATTTTGGTGACCACCCTTACCATACGCATGGCAGAAGAAATGCAAAAATATTTGCAGCGCATCAATGTAAAATCTAAATACATACACAGCAAAGTGCACACGCTGGATAGGATAGAAATTTTGCGGGAGCTTCGCTTGGGAATTATAGATGTACTGGTTGGTGTAAATTTATTGAGAGAAGGATTGGACCTGCCAGAAGTATCGTTGGTAGCCATATTGGATGCAGACAAAGAAGGTTTTTTGCGCAACGAAAGAAGCCTTACGCAAACCGCAGGGCGTGCAGCCCGAAACAAAGATGGACTCGTTATTTTTTATGCAGATAAGATTACGATGAGTATGCAAAAAACAATAGACGAAACCCAGCGCCGTAGAGAAAAACAAATTGCCTACAATACACTACACGGTATATCTCCTACCACTATCATAAAAACAAAAGAACAGGTATTTGCACAAGGAAGTGTGCTCGACATAAAAGGATACGATGCCGCCAACCCCAATGCAGTAGGGCCAGATGAAGACATCATAACGATAGCAGCCGAAGATGGCGTTGTTTACAAAACCATACCTCAAATGGAAAAAGGCATAGCCAAAATAAAAAGAGAAATGGAAAAAGCCGCAAAGGATATGGATTTTATGGAAGCCGCTAGGTTGCGGGATGAAATGTTTAAAATGCAGGGGGAGTTGGAGGGGATGAGGTTGTGATTATCTCTGTCTCAGTGGGGTTTTCGCAACAACAATCTACAAAAATATAAAAGTAGGCAGCGAATTCCAGCCAATAGGGAAAAATTCAAAAGAATTGAAAAAGCGCCCAATCGAATTGCTGATTAATAATATTTTAAAAAACACGTAGATTTGTTGAGTGTCTACAATACATACGTTTGCTTTCATATTTTGAAAAATCTTGTACTTCTCATATCAGTCCTTTTTGCGACAGTTTGTTCATTCGGACAAATCAACGATGAAAATGCTTTTTTTGAAGGCACTTACAATAAGAATTACATCAGGAAGCTTAAAATAATATCTGTAACTAAAACGAGTTTCCTAGACACGAATAAGCTACCTACCACTATTTATTATTTTGACAAAAATGGATTTTTAAAAAATCAAAGTATCATTGACATTAAAGGGAAAGAGCAACCAAGGTTTCTATTTAGCTTCAACAAGTCTGGAGATTTGACCCAAAGAATAACACTGCCCTACGAGAATTATAAAGCAGACACTTTTATAGCTATTAGAGAATATAAAGAAAAAAAAGTAATAAAAGAGCACTCAACATATTCACCGTTTACTACTCAACACTTCTACAACAAGAAGGGTAATAAAATTAGAACAGTTCATCCCTATAACAATGGACACATTGCGTTTAGCACGCGGATTGTTGATTATGAATATGATCAAGCAGGAAAGTTGGTGCATGTGACAGATAGAATTTATAGTGTTCCTTCTGATAAAATCGAGCAATGGATGTCGGATAGAACAATCACTTATACAGGTGAAAATATGAGAAAGATCTTTGAGAAAATTCCAAATAGTGAATTTCCCACGAATAAAGGTAATATTGTATATTCCTATGATAGTTTAGGTAATTTAATAAGCATAGTAAGTGATACCGTAGTTTCCTGCTACTATAGCTATGACAATAAAGGCCTATTGAAAATTAAGAAAGAAAAATTTCCTGATGGCTTTGACACATTAAGCGACGCAGGTATTATCAATGAATACACATACTCATTCCGAAGATAATACGGCAGCTAACAAGACTTTTGAACAATTGTGGTATAAGGAAGCCCAATGAGCTGCGTTTCGCTATTGGGCTTTTGCTATTGCAGAAAATCTTATTTTAGATTTTGGTTCTTATCATTATCATTTATATCTTTATTCACTCTCGAAGTTTCGGGATTCCGTGCAAAAGAATTTTAAATTCCAAACCTGCAAAAAGCGCTACCGTTGTTCGTAACTTGACTGCGACCTAATAAGGATATGAGATTATTAATTATAGCTTGCTTAAATTTACTTCTTCTGAATTTATTTGGACACAAAGTCTATGGCCAAAGGAAAGAATATGTGAACCAGTGTGTTTTAGTACGTGACTTAATTTATATTGCTGACAAAACGTTTTTCAACTTTCAGAAAATATCCCTTGATTCTACTATCACAATTTTGGATGTAAATAACATATTGACTGATTGTTTAATTGACTCGTTAGCTAAAGTCAAAGTGAAGGTTGTAAATGCTGGAGACGACTTAGAAAAAGTAAAAAAAGAGGGCATTTTTAGTAGTCCCACGAATAGTAAAGTCCTATTTGTTTTTACGAAAGAGCAACTGGGCAATTTAACCGGGTTTAGAATTTTTCATCCCAGAAGTAATGGTAGCTGTTATTGGGGATTTACTAGAAAAAACAATCGTTACTATTTTAGTAAGAAAAGCTTCGGATGGTTTTAAAAATATGCGCTTCGGCGGGGGTTTCACAAATAATTCTTTATACTTTTAAGTGCATTTTTGTAAAAAACACTGCTTAAACGGAAAATGGAAACTATTACAACTCATTTAATTTATTTGCAGAGCAATATGGGCAAGCTTTGAAAAAGCTGCGATGTTGCTTCCTTTTGATTTTAATTACCGAGAATAAAAATACGCCCCCACTGGCGCAGGTGTGTAAGCAACCCATCTCTTGAACAATAGCGCAGATATGCAGCCCAGTCCTGTGCAGTAGCGTATCTACCTCCTACTGCGGCACAAGCTGTGCGGCCCAAAATAAAGCAATAATTTTTTATTCATAAAACATAACAACAACCAATTTTTTGTAAATTAATTTACAAGCAAAAAATATAAATTTACTGATATTACAAAACCATACTTTGTAAGTTCTTCATTGGCACAGAAAGCTATCACACAAAATCTAGGCCTCATTTCCGTGCCAGTGACACTTTTTTAAATTGAAAGTATGCTGCGACAGTTTAATAGTAATATGTAACTTACAAACCTTCGCCAGTTTGCGTGTGTACAATACATGCCTGGTATATAATTTAAATTGAGCTAAACAAATAAAATGAAAAATATATTAATTATAGTAACCTGCTTTCTAGTTTTCCAAGCCTCCGGTCAAGATGTTCATGCAAATTTTGATGGAAAAAAATGGGAAGCCCCTTACACTCTTGATGCTCCAAAAGATTGGGATATTGAGCGATTTTTAATTCCCATTGGATTTGCACCCACAATTTCTTACAAAGGCGTTGAGGATATTAGATTTACTCCTGGCTGGGCTAAAAAAGAAACCAATGAATATTGGAGCTATGCTTTTTTGTGGTATTTAGATGGCTCACCAAAATTTGATTCAAAAATGCTAGAGAAAAATTTAATGGCTTATTATACAGGGCTTTTTAATATCAATACCGATAAAAGTAAAATCGACACTACCAAGCTAATACAGGTAACGGCTTCAATAGAAAAAAAGGCCTCTGACAAAGGAGACTTAAACACATTTGAGGGAACGGTAAATATGAATGACTATATGTCTAAGAAACCAATAACCATAAATTTAAAGATTCATATAAAATCTTGTAAAGGACAAAATAAAACTTTTGTATTTCATGAAATTTCACCACAACCGTATACTGGTAATGTTTGGAACAGCTTAGATCAATTATGGGTTAGTTTTAAATGCGCAAAGGATTAAATCTCGTAAACTGCATGCAAGATCGGTATTTGCAAAATCTTGCTAATGTAGGCACAACCCCACTGGCGGAGGTATATAAGCAACCTACTTCTTGAACACTAGCGAGTATGCTTTGCTTTCGTTGGTCACCTCGCAACTTCGTGAGTGTCCATCTTTGCCTTCGCTGGCCACCTCGCTACCACGAGAGTGCTCGTCATACCCACTTGTGCGACACCGAGAAATGGAATTTAAAAACTTGATATCACAAAATGTGATCTATGCTACTTTGGTAAGTGTGTTAACGGTTACATGTGGCCAAACAACCGGTATTGCAGTTCCTGTTGGGGGAAACACAAGATTGATAGTTTGGGTGTATTGCAACTGTAATTGCGGGTTTCCCTCTAGCGTTTCTATCCAAAAAATGGCTTCCAACGATGTGGCTGTAGCATTGGCTTGTATAAAAGGTATATTTAGGATACCGCCACCAGCGTCTTTATTATTGGTATTCATAACCAGAGTGGTCAGATCTGTAATAACGTTATCACCCAATGCTGCTTTCAAAAATGTATTCGGATCAGCCTGATTTAATATATTAGGAAACTGCCCTGGTGGGTTTGTGATTGCTTCAGCATAACCAAAACCAAGATGCGTTATTGCACTACCGTCTAAGTTTGTAGGAACAGTGGAAGCTTTGGGGAAAAAGTCATTGCCAGGGTTTTTACTTATGTTGGAATTCCCTAAAGCGAGTACTGAATTGCCATGAGGAATTGTTGAAAGTCGGGCGATATCGAAGCTGCCATCTGGGTTACCTGTATTTAGCAAAAGACCTGTTTCAGCATGTATTTGAACACCCTCTGGAAAATTTGTGTTGCATGGTTTATCTGGAGGACAAGCGCTGAAGATTGCCTGTTCATAAATCAAACCTGTTATTTGTTGTATCACTTCCGTTCCATTAACAAAAGGCCCTTTGTTTGCCGCTATTATGGCTGGAGTAAAAGTAAGGGTTTCGGTGTAAGGAATTACTTCAAACACAAACCCATGTGGCCCTGGAACCGAAATTGTATTCCAGCCTTGTGCTATCATTGTTGGCGAAATGGAGGCACTTTTCCATGTACCCATTAATTGGGTAAGAGGGCCTAAATCAATATTCTCTGCTTCCGCAGCGCTAATTTTGCGAGCACCTCCTAGTCCATTTAATAAAGGAATTTCATTCATAATTTTATTTTTTAATTTTTAAAAGCGGATAATTGATATACTTAAATAGTTAATATTAAAGATATAAATAATTTTATATAAACCTCAGTAATTATTATTTTAATAACAAATTAAAACGAATAATTTTTGGAATGATAAATTTCAAAGTTTTATAACAATTTCCTACTGACGCCGGTATGTAAGCAACATACATTTTGCATTCGAAAGAAAACGTACTGTGTAATCTTTACCGCAATAAACTGATATCAGTTTTTTAAACAACAAAAAAATATGCTAAGTCGTTTTGTGCGAAAGGGTTGCACATTTAGTGCCGTTATGCTTCATTTTTATATTTATGAAAACCCGCCAATGCGCAAAAAAAGCCAGCTTATAATGAATATTTGAACACATTAGAAAAAGCTTTACTTTTAATGAATAATCATTAAAATAAAAAAAATGAAAATAGTAATATTTTTATTGCTGGGTTTTACATTGTCAAATATTTCTTTTGCACAAGAATCTCCTGAAAAGCCCATTCAACAAGCCGTTATACCACAAAGCAAAGAAACCGTAGAAGCTTTAATGGAAAGGCAGCGACAATTGCCTCAAACAATAAATATTAGAGAACATTTTGAGCTTAATTATCCCAACCGGAACAATCTGCCGCAAAACCCAAATGCAAGAGCTGTTGCATCGTATCCAATAAATATTACTGAGCCAGAAGGGAGGAATAATACTTCCATAGAAGCCGCACAAACACCCTCCACCTCTTTTACAGGGGCTACATTATCCGAAACAGGTTCTTTTCCTCCTGATGTGATGGGGGCTGTAGGGCCTACACAATACATCGTAGCCGTAAATGGCAGAATAAAATCTTTTAATAAAACAACAGGAGTTGCAGATGGTGTTTTAAATTTATCTCCCGATGTTTTTTTTGCTTCTGTTTTAACCCCGGTTATTGCACCTGTATTGCAAGTTTTTACATCAGACCCTCGCATACGATACGATCGTTTTTCTGGCAAATGGATTATTATAATCATAGATGTACCTTGCACCAATGCTACTTGTTCTAGCATTGCAGCCAATAGAATTTTAATAGGCGTTAGCAACACATCAACAATTACTGTAAGCACCGTATGGACCTTTTCTCAATTTGTTGCTCAAGCAAATACTTTTGCAGATTACCCCACACTCGGTGTTGACATCAATGCAATTTATATAGGTACCAATATGTTTAATCTTGCAGGTACTTCTTTTTTAGGCACAAATGGATATGTAATCAACAGAGCAAATTTATTAGCGGGTGGTGGCTATACTGTAAATACTTTTTTAAATCTTGCGGCTGGTGCAGGTGCTGGTCCTTATACACCTCAAGGTGTAGATAATTTTGATGCAACAGCTACACAAGGGTATTTTATTGGGGTTGATAATGCAACATTTTCTACATTAATGCTAAGGCGTATTACCAATCCTGCTGGAGCAACGCCTACCATATCTGCTAATATTAGTTTAACGGTACCAACTACTACATCTCCTGCCACTATTCCTCATTTAGGTAATACTGGTGGCACAAATGGTAATTTAGATGCGTTAGATGATCGATTATTTGCAGCCATGATTAGAGGCGGGCATTTATGGACTGCTCATAACATAAGAGTATCTGCAGCTGGTGTAGGTTCTACATTAGCTGGTGCTAGAAACGCCGCTCGTTGGTACGATATTACTAATCTAGGCACAACACCTTCACTTACACAATCAGGTACTATTTTTGATGCGGCTGCTTCCAATCCACGATTTTATAATATCCCTTCCGTATTTGTTTCGGGGCAAGGGCATGCAGTATATAGCATGACAACTGGCGGGCTAGCCGATAGAGCAAATGCAGCGACAACAGGCAGATTTACTACGGATGCTTTAGGTACAACACAAACACCTATACTTACCACCGCAAGTGCCACTGCATACAATCCCCCTAGTGATCCAGGTGGTGCAGGTGGTCGTAGATGGGGCGATTATTCTTATGTTTCCTTAGACCCATTAGACGATATGACCATGTGGATGACAAATGAATTTTGTAGCTCCACAAATATCTATGGCGTGAATGTTACCAAATTATTAGCGCCGCCGCCTGCATTGCCTGCTAGTACCAGCCCAAGTTCTGTCAGCGCTGGTCAGGCATCGGTAAATGTGGTATTAACAGGAACTGCTTCGGCTGGAAGTGGCTTTTACGACCCCGGTACAAATCTTCCAGCACCAGCTTTACCATTTAATCATATTGCTGCAACGGTGAGTGGCGGCGTAATTGTAAATAGTGTAACCTATACAAGCCCTACAAGTATAACACTCAACCTAAATACAACTGCTGCAACAGTAGCAAATCAAACCATTACCGTTACCAATCCCGATGGGCAATCCCTAACATCGTCAACTGGTATTTTGACAATAACTGCTGCTGCACCTGCTATATATACTTTTAATGGCAATGGCAATTGGGGCGATGCCGCTAATTGGTCGGGAGGTATCATTCCGCCTGCAGTGCTCCCCGCACCACGAGAAATTATCATTAACCCAAGTACTGGTGGCGAATGTTTATTGCAATTAAGCACCGTACAAACAATTGCCAGCGGTGCAAAACTCACCGTAATAGGAGCAAAGAAATTGAGGGTGGAGGGTAGTTTAATTATTCAATAAGAAATAGTAGCTTGAGAAATATTGCAATAGGAAAATAGAAATCTTCAAAGCGAAATAGTAGTTGTTTCTAAAAGAACATGGATAATTTTAAAAGTTTACATGCTGCTTAATAAATATAATGCTGTTTAAAGGACAAACATGCGACTCAGTCGGATTTTCGCAATAACAATCTATAAAAAATATTAAAGTAAGCAGCGAAACCCTCGCTGCCCGACAGACAGAGTTTCATAGATAATCCTTTATACTTTAACGTATATTTTTGTGAAAACCCCTCCGATAAGTTAATCTCTTACTTGTAGAAAGAAACTTTAAACTATTTTTATAACGAATAAAATGGTCAACCCATTTCAAGGAGAGACAGCCTCTAATTATTTGAAACTCTTACCTATTTTTCATAAATTTGATAAATGAAAACATTGACACTCGAAATACCTGATAATCTCGATGAACATGAAGCTAAAACGCTATTTGCGGCTAAGCTTTATGAAAAAGGTACATTGTCTTTAGGACAAGCTGCTGAACTAGCTGGCTACTCTAAGCGTACATTCATGGAGCTTTTAGGGAACTATGATGTATCAGTTTTCGAATATTCTGAAATGGAACTAGAAAAAGATATCAAGAATGCACAGAACTATCATATTTGACACCAGTTGCCTTATCTTGTTAGACAAAATCGGTGAACTTTCTATCTTAAATAAATTATTCGGAAATATAACAACGACATCAGAAGTTGCAGAAGAATTTGGCCAACCGCTGCCTCCTTAGTTTGAAATAAAAGAGCCCAATGACAAAAATTATCAAGCAATATTAGAAGCTACAGTAGATAAAGGTGAAGCAAGTGCGATAGCTTTGGCTATTGAGCTTAGATGATTGTCTTCTTATTATAGATGATCTCAAAGGAAGAAAATTTGCACATCAACTTGGCTTAAATATAATAGGTACTATAGGAGTTATTGTGGACGCTAAACTAGCTGGTATAATTCCCTCCGTAAAACCTATTCTATCGAAAATAAAATCCACGAATTTCAGACTTACTCAACAGTTAGAATTACTAATTTTAAAGCAAGCAGGTGAATAAACCATTGCCAAACAAGGGGTTTTATGCAAACGGGACTGTAGGGAAGTACAATCATCATTTTGGGGTCTCTGCGAGGTTTTCACAATAACATTCTACAAAAAATATTAAAGTAGACAGCAAAACTCCAACACCTGAATAACTTAATGTCCTTGAAAATAAACCTAGCCTTTTTAAATGTTGCGTTAGGCATTAAATAATTGCTACTTAACTTCAATTTAAATTTACAAAATGATTATTAGAGAAGCTACCATTGCAGATATAACACAAATGCAAATCGTAAGAAATGCCGTAAAGGAAAATATGTTATCTAACCCCAACTTGGTAACAGACGAAGATTGTGCAGCATTTATAACAGCAAGAGGTAAAGGCTGGGTTTGTGAAATTAATGATGAAATTATTGGCTTCTCTATTGTAGATTTAAAAGAGAACAATATTTGGGCCTTGTTTTTAAAACCCGAATTTGAAAAAAAAGGAATAGGTAAACAACTACACGACATTATGCTTGATTGGTATTTTAGTCAAACAAAAACAAATGTATGGTTGGGAACCTCCCCGAATACGAGGGCCGAGAATTTTTACAGAAAGGCTGGTTGGAAAGAAATAGGCATGCATGGAAAGGGTGAGATAAAATTTGAAATGAGTTATGAGGATTGGGTGAAGAGAAAGGAATCTTAATAATGAAGAAGCAACAACTGTTCCCAAAAGAGTTGGTAAGTGTTAATATAGAATACTTCGGTATTATTAAAATAGTTTTTATCAAATCAGCAGCTCACTTAAAATTCTTCGTCAACTTAAACAGGTCATTCATATCCTTACCACGAGTATCTTTGCTGGCAATGGCACCCGCTTCATCTGATTTGGAGAGCGCTGGCAAATGAATACTCCTTTTACTTGCTGATCTTAGTTGTGCCAGCATGGGTGTTATATCAAAACATTTAGTTGCCATTACATTAATCACTTTATCTGCTACCTGTACTTTTCCTTCTACCAACAATAATCTGGATTGTAACACTTGCCGCTTGTGCTCTTCGGCAATATTCGGAAACATCACAATATTACAAATGCCTGTTTCATCCTCTAAAGTAATAAACCATACACCCTTGGCAGTTCCTGGGCTTTGACGCACCAGCACCATCCCAGCCACTTTTGTAATAGCCCCATTTTTTTGTTGCAGCAAAGCAGCATGGGTAATGCAATGTAACAAGTTCAATTTTTCCCTTAAAAAAGAAACAGGGTGTGCTTTCAACGACAATGCCACTGTTGCATAATCTTGTAATACATGTTCAGCATCTCCCATCAGGGGCAATTGAATAGCTTTTTCATCAATAGGTTTGCTTTGGGCAAAAAGCGCTATCGGTTTATCTTTTATAGAAAGCTCCCACAAAGCTTGCCTTCTGTCCAACCCTATAGAACGAAAAGCATCTGCATCTGCTAATTTTTCCAGCAGCGAGTGGGCTAGATTTGCTTGTAGCACCGAATGAATATCTACAAACCCTGTTTTTCGGGCAGTAATAAATAAAGCCACATCTTCTGAAGAAATGCCTTTTATATTTCTAAAGCCCAAGCGGAGGGTAAAATATTTTTCCGTTTTTTTCTCCAATAAATTATCCCACAAGGAGTAATTGATATCTACCGGCAGCACTTGCACTCCATGATTTGTTGCATCTATTACAATTTGCGCAGGCTGGTAAAAACCCATTGGCAAACTGTTGAGTAAAGCTGCTGCAAACACATCGGGATAGTGGCATTTTATCCAACTGGAAACATATACCAATTGCGCAAAGCTTGCAGCATGGCTTTCTGGAAAACCATAACTTCCAAAACCTTCTAATTGTTTAAAAACCCTTTGCGCATAGTCGGGTGTGTAGCCATTTGCTATCATACCGCTAATGAGTTTGTGTTGTAGTTTGGTCACTTCGCCCTTTATTTTAAAAGTGGCCATGCTTCTCCGAAGCTCATCCGCTTCAGAAGGGGTAAAACCTGCCGCCACAATCGCAATTTTCATGGCCTGCTCTTGAAACAGCGGCACACCAAGCGTACGTTCTAATATTTCTTTGAGTGCAGGTGAAGGATATTCCAGCGCTTCTTCCCCATTTCTTCTTCTCAAATAGGGATGCACCATATCGCCCTGTATTGGGCCGGGGCGTACAATGGCCACTTCAATAACCAAATCGTAAAAACACCGTGGCTTTAACCTTGGGAGCATACTTTGCTGCGCCCTGCTCTCAATTTGAAATACGCCAATGGTATCGGCATTACAAATCATATCATACACAGCAGGGTCATCTTGCGGAATGGTTGCAAGGGCATATGCAATACCGTAATGTTTTTCAATAAGGTCAAATGCCTTGCGTATACAGGTAAGCATACCCAAGGCCAACACATCTATTTTTAAAAACCCAAGTGCATCAATATCATCCTTATTCCATTCTATACAAGTACGGTTTTGCATACGTGCATTCAGCACCGGGCAAAGATTGGATAACTTATAACGGTTAATGACAAAGCCACCGGTATGCTGCCCTAGCTGCCTTGGAAAACCAATAAATTCATACCCCAGCTCAAATGTTTTTTTTAAGTGCTGGTCATTTATATCCAATCCTGCTTCCGCTATCATTTCTGCACTAAACCAATTGCTGCTAAGCCGGTGTATGGTAGATGATATTTTATTGACGGTATCAATAGACAATCCCATTGCTTTAGCCACATCCCTGATAGCACCTTTTTGATGCTGCTGGGTTACAGTAGCTACAATGGCAGCCCTTTCCCGACCATACTTTTCATAAATATATTGTATCACTTCTTCCCTTCGTTCATGTTCAAAATCTACATCAATATCCGGAGGTTCATTTCGGGCAGCAGATATGAAGCGTTCGAATAGCAATTCAAATTTATCTGGATTTACACAAGTAATACCCAAACAAAAACAAACGGTGGAGTTTGCAGCTGAGCCTCGGCCCTGACATAGAATATTCTTACTGCGTGCAAATTTTACGATATCGTAAACCGTTAAAAAATAAGCTGCGTAATTCATTTCTTTGATAAAGCGCAGCTCATGATTGATGCTATTGATTATTTTTTCTGGAATTATATCACCATAAAATGCCTTAGCACCTTCCCAAGCCAGTACAATCAATTCTTCATCGGGTGTTCGTCCTCCGGTAGTAATTTCTTCGGGGTACTCGTATTTTAACTCATCTAAAGAAAATGTACAAGCGGCCACTATTTCTTGTGTGCAAGTGATGGCAGCAGGGTATTGCCTAAAAAGCCTTATCATTTCCGCTTCATCTTTTAGATACCGCTCGGCATTTGCGTAAAGCTTAAACCCTGCATTGTATATGGTACATTTCTCCCTGATACAAGTTACTACATCTTGCAATTGCCTACGGGCAGGTTCATGATAAAAAACATTGTTGGTAGCCACTAAAGGAATATGCAGTTCTGTAGACAATTGCGATAAACAAAACAACATTTTTGCATCCTGCCCGTTGTAACGCCGCTGAGCAGCCAAGTATATTCTGTTGCCAAATACTTGCTTGTATGCTATCAATGCATCTTTAAATTCATTGTCGTAAGATATATTTTCATTGAGCTGATCTGGCGGCAGTACAATTATTTTTACATCTTTCAAAACAGTAAATACATCTGCCTTGTGTAAAACACAATTTCCCTTTGTTGTGCGCAAATTACCTATCGTTAGCAATTCACAAAGTGATGCATAACCTTTTAGTGTAGTAGGATATACCAATAAAGATGGCCCATCTTGCAGTTGTAGCTGGCAACCGGGTATAATGCGGAAGCCTCTTTTTTTAGCGGCGCTATGTGCCCTTACAATACCTGCTAGCGTATTTACATCTGTGATAGCCATTTCGGTATAACCCAATGCAACAGCCGCCTCCACCATTTCTTCGGGGTGAGATGCGCCTTGCAAAAAACTAAAGTTACTGGTAACTTGTAATTCGGTATATAACATTATTCATTTTTATTAGGATTAAGTATTTTGTTCACAAAGCTTTCTAAGATATAGGTTTTTTTGTATTTACTTTTTTGCTCCCGACTAAAGTGCGGGACAAAAAAGTAGCAAAAAATCAATCCCGCCTTTTGCGGGAGAAAAAAAGCTACGAAATTTGAATACTTGTCTAAAATTAAATCAGCTACAGCAGCAGAAAAAAGCCCAGCAGTGGTGCGACTTACAAGCCAACAATATTTTTTAAGCATTGGTAACATTGATTTCATTTCTTAATCCCGACAAAAATATCGGGACAGGCTGACAAATATTCAAATTTTCTTAACGCTTTTTTTCTTAGGCCGATCCAACGCTACAATTTGCGAACTAAATAAACCTTTATTTTTAAGTACAATAACCATGTAAAAACCATTGGTCTTTTTTGGTTACATCGTAGTGCCCATAACGGAACAACCAAAAACGATTGCCTGCTTCATCTTCTACATAATAATAATCACGGTGCAAGCCCTGTTGCAACCACCATTCCTGCTCAATACGCTCAGGCCCGTCGGCCTTTACAATACGGTGCAATTTGCCTTTGTGCTTAAAGAGCATGGGCGGATAATCGGGTATGGGAGCAGTAACCATAATGGGCTCGGGGTGCTTCAATAATCTTTGCGGTCGTATTTTATTGTTGGCCCATGGAATTGTTTGTTTCTCTTGTAACGAAGTGGCCAATTTAATGGAAAGTTCGGGCCAATAATGTTCGGCCGGTAAAAATCTTTTCACTTGCTGGGGACCAATTTTATTCATAATCCTATCCATCAGTTCTGCTATGTTTTTATTATCCAACTCATTGGTTTCAACATTCCAAATCTCTTCTTGTGCTGTTGGCATGGGTTCAACAGTATTTGATTCTATCACAAAAAGTTCGATACCCGGCCCGGGAGCTAGCTCCACTATTTTTGAAGCAAGTAATTTAAAAATATGAGCACAATTGTTGGATGGCCTTGTAATGTTGATATCAATGTTTACTATTTTACCATCTATGCGATAGGCCTTAAATGTACAATGGCGTAGCCCTTTTTCGACTGATTGTAATTGAGTGCATAACAGTTCGATTAATTTTTGCAAAGCAATTTCAATACCTTTTGCATGTTTAATGGGTTCCAAAGCATGCAATCGTTGTACATACTCAGCCGGTAATTCCACTGGCACCATTAACTCCTCTATATAGCCCAATGCAAATTGTAACTGTTTAATAAACTGGTTTCCAAAACGCCTCCGCAGAGATGGGGTTGGTATATCTAAAATATCTATGATGCTGGTTAAACCTAGCTTCTGCAATCGGCTGGCTATTTCATCATCAATACGTAGTGCTACTGGCGGTAAAAATGCCAATGCATTTTTTTTATCTCCATGCTGCACAATGCTTGCTTCGGCGCCATAATGCGCCAATGCCCAAGCGGCGCCAATGCTGCCTGCCATGGCGATTTTTATGGTATAACCCAATTGTTGTAGTCGGGTAGTAATATTGCCAATATATTCCTCCTCTCCACCCCAAAGATGCGCACAACCTGTTGCATTTATGATGATGCCATCCGGTGCATCAACCGCTACAATAGGTGAATAACGAATAAACCAAACCGCCATTTTTTGTATAACCTCTTCAAATATTGCTGCCGGGTCTTCTTGTATGTTAAGTGCAGGAATGGTGGCCCTTGCATCGGCTAAAATGGCCCCTGCATAAACCCCTTTTTTTTCTGCTAAAAAATTAGCTGCCGATACAATCATCCTGCCATGGTTCTTTTCATATAATACAAAGGGCATATTAGCAAGGGCTGGGTTACGACGAATAATCCAATCTGTCTTTAAATATCTAAACCATATCGCAACGTATCTTGATGGCATCTTAGCCTGTTTTGCTTTGTTGGAAACTTTCTTTAACGATTGCGGGTGGGTTCAGCAATTGGAATTTTTTATTTGCCCATTCTATTTCCCAATTGCCTGTTTTGCCGTTACGGATTTTTTGTAGCTCCACCTTCCACCTGGGCAAGCCAACACCTGGCATCTTGTTTTGAAATTCGCTAGGCAGGGATTCAATTTTCCAACGGGTTACACATGCTGTAGTATTTATTTTATTCGTTTGCGTATTTAAAATAAACCCTGTTACCTTACTCTTTTCCACGGCAAGCTGAAACCTTCTTGAATTGTAAAAATTAAGGTTAGACATTTCTGCCACCATGGCCGTAATGCTGTTGCATTGTAAAGCTTGCTCTATACACCAGTTGGTTTCTTTTTCGTTTGTGGGATGTACAAAAATTATTTTGTGTGGCTGTATGCCAAACAAGCTCAATGCAGCAGGATATACCTGGTGCGCATTGCTTATCCAGACGATGATGGCATTGTCGGGCAAACAAGTAGCAATGGTTGCTGCAACAAAACCGGTAGATGCCGCTAGTTGAGACGGGTTGTTGGTTATAAATTCGTGCATAGATGCTGTAGGAAATATACCCAATGGAAAGTTATCCTTTAGCATATACAACCCATGCTTTTGCGCTAGCTTACTGGTAGGCGACTTTATTCCACCCAATGACAAAATCTCTTTCCGTAAATTATTTAATATTATTGATTGATTAAGCATAACAAACCCGATCTGTATAACAAAGCTATTAGTTTTAAGTGATAAAATGCTAAATATTTTAGCATTTTTGGTAAAATGTTTATACATTTGTTGGGGCAGTGCGGGCATGTAGAAGCTTTTTGGTTTTTTAAAGCAAACTATTTTGATTAAAAAATGTAGTAATAATAAATAGGGTAACTAAGACTAGTAGGGTTGGTTTCCTACTGGTGAGTTATTTTTTGCGCTGGATTAACTAGTTAGCTTTCATTTTAGCGGTTTTTGTAAAAAACTGCCAAGGTAAAAGATGCATGTAAAACATCAACACCATGCAGAGTTTAAAATTTACTTTGTAATCTTTACTTACAAAAATTGATTTCACTTTTTAGGTAAAAAAACATTATAAAGATTTGTGGGATCACTTAATTATAATTCTAAGTTCTTTTGTGCGTCGAAGTTTCACTTTCAGTTCTGTTATACTTCAATTATTATGCTTGTGAAAACCCCGCTGAGACGCAAAAAATCAGGCTGTTTGAAGATACACAGGAAATGATAAACCTGTACCAGACTATTGATAGTGCTAAGAAAAGGTTTGGGGAGAAGTTTGTGATGAGGGCGGCGGGGGTATAAGAGTAAATAAATTGAAGTAAATACCGCAATAATAAAGGGTATTTAACTGTTAAATAAAAAATACCTAATTTGCAAACGCCTAACCCCGATTAATTCATGAATACATGCACTAATTACCAAATAGATGTAAGCAATATAAATGAAATAGCTAAGAATTATAATCCATTGAACTATCAAGTACAATTAGTTAAACTCCTAAAAACCATATATCCAACAAATAATTTTGAAGACTTAACAAAATATGAACTCCACAGATTACTCAATAAAGCATTGTTAGAAAATTATAACGGAGAGCAAATATTTAAGTACAAACTTTTTCAACAATATTTTGCCAAAAAAAATATAGTTGCAGCTTTTGAAATTAAAGTAAATAATAGCCGTGCCGATTTTTTAACTATAAATGGACATACATCTTGTTTTGAAATTAAAACAGGTTTAGATAATATGTCCAAATTCAATAAACAGGCGGCCGACTATATGCTTGCTTTCGAATACAACCATCTTATTGTTGACGAGTGCCACCTAGAAAAAGCAAAAGATTTGCGGCCTGCGGGTTTTGGACTTTGGTTATATAAGAATGGAAAAAATAAGCAGATTGAGAAAGCTGATTTGAATGATCAAATGAATCCTGAGATACAATTACAACTCCTAACTAAGCTTGAATTAATAAAAAGTTATCCAGAAGAAGGCGGCAGCATAAAAGAAATACTAAAAACGTACAAGAAGGAAATAATTAATGCCCGCTTTAAAAAAACGCTTAAGGACAGGTATAGAAGTCGTTGGGAATTCTTAGTAACCAACCACGATAGTATCTTTCCTATAGACCTTCAATTCTTTTTCAATACTAATATTCTACCAAGACATATCTATTATCATTGATTTTGTAATTTCTTAATTATCAAAATCCCCATTTACAATCCTTGTCTTTAGGCAATGAAGATAGTGTTCCATGCCAATTCTTTTAAATTTTGCAGCACTTTTTCCTGATTCACCAAGAGGCTCTCCAAGTTCGATATTCTTGATTATCTTCCAGCCAACATTCGCTGGGCCTAAAAAATCCAGCGTGTGCCTATGCATTCTTTTTGTTGCTTCACAAGCAATAACTGCCGGTACAATTGTTGTTTCAAACTCTGCCAGTTCAGGTAGTTGCCCGCCTTTCTTATGCGAACCATATTTAAATCTAAACCCGTAAAAATGATTTTTAACAGCATCGTAATAAACGAATCCTGGACTTGTTATTCCACCTTCACCAATATTATCCTTCTTGATACCTACGTAATCAGAAAAGCAGCTACCGGCAAAGTCATCATATTTATCTAAAAGGCTGTTATCAATTTTTTCAACAATTTCACCATGTTCCAAGCTCACGTTCGTAATGTCTTTATGAAAAGGATTTCTATGAGTAATAACGGTGCACTTAAGTTTTTTCAAATCTTCTATGATATCAAGTTGATCTTCATCTTCCAAATCCAGTTCCATGTCACCCCAGTCCATAATCAGATAGTCTGTGCTTTTAATTACTGCCTGAATCTGAACTATATCCCGGGCAAATGTCTCAGGAAAAGTGCGAAAAGCAAGCGTATTAAAATCTGGCCGGATTTCATTTACCTGTATAGTAATTGAACCCCGCTCCCCAGTTAATTGGGAATAAGTTGAAATAACAGGGATGACTTTTGCAGCCAGCGGTGCAAATTTCTTCATATATTCTGTACGCTGGTCTCTTTTTGTAACTACAGTTCTTAAAAAAAGAAAGGTCTCACGCTTCATGCCTCTGTCAGCTTTTAATTGTACCGGTAAATCCACAAATACCTTTTTAGCTTTAATATTCCTTATTAAAGGCAAATAAACGTCTTCAAATATTTTTGCTTTTTTAGGCATCGCATGCCTTTTTGCATTTGCCCTAGGCTTGGGAGCCACACGGTCCAATTCCTTGATAATCTCGACACAAGGATAAATATTTTCACCAAAGTCAAAAGACTTCAACACGATTAATTCCTGTTGACGTCCTCTAAATATTGGGACGTATTTTAATTGCTCGTTCATAATTTCTTATTTTAAAAAGTTATAATCATGCAGACCTGTTAATCATATCATCAAGTGAAATTTTTAGCTTGAGATTATTACCAAAAGAATAAGGGACAATTTCCAAACTTTGCAACCTGCCCAATACAATAGCTGCATGCGTGTCACACTTCCTAGCTAACAACCTAATGTCCTTTTCAGTTATAGTCGTTTCAGGTAAATCATTTAAACAATCTTCTGGCAATAACCATCGATTTGCAAATTCATTAGCTTCATCTTCCTTTTTTTTGTCAGCAGTATACGGATCGAATTCATCAAGAAAAACATCTTTTTTCCCATGAAGAATAATATGCCCAGCTTCATGAAAAAAGGTAAACCAAAAATGGTCATTTGATTTATAGCGATCTGTCAACTGAATCAGCGGATTGCCGCTAAGCCACCTAGCAGCTCCACTAATAGGTGCCTTTGGAATAGACATTGTATAAACAACAGCAACTCCAACTTCAAGACATAATTCTTGTAACTGAACTGCAAAATCATCTGGATGTGGTCTAACTAATTTTCTAATTTCAGTTAAAGACTGTTTAAAGATATCTTTGTCAAATTCTTTTACAGACAATTTCCTCATTTCTATTTCGCCTACTCTTAACCAAGCTGCCATTCCTCCAAGTGCAGTTTGATGAACTTGACTTTTTCTAAAATGTGCCGAAACAAAATCATTTACATATATTGACTGCCATTGAATTGGGCTGGCAACTCCATAAAATTGCAAACATTCTTCAACCATAACAGTTCCTTTCTTGTCGGTTTTTAAATATCCATATTGCTTTAATTCTTTTATTGGCTGCAATTCAAGCCAAGATTTACATTCTTCGAGAGCGTCTTCCTGATCCAGCCTGGACAATTTTTCTCGATAGTGCATTTCACGATTGAGCCAAAACTGGGCATCAATGCCTAAAACTTTTTCTAATTGTAAAGCGGTTGCGACAGATACAGGTTCCTTTCCCGAAATAATATCATTTACTTTAGAAGGAGTCTTGCCCATTCTCACTGCAAGTTCCGCTTGACTCATTTTTATATGCTCCAAAGTTTCTAATATTGTATCCCCGGGTTTTGAGAGTAAGTCCCGTTCGTCCTGTAATTTGTTAATCATGTTGTCTTTATTGTCTTTGTTGTCTTTAATGATTTTCGTACTAACGATTGCTAAACTTAATGATAGTCTTCTGCTCCCATAATAATTATATCGGTAACTAAAATCGTATTGATTGAATTATCCTCTTTCACTGGTATGGGATCCTGGTAAATCTGAAAGATCATGCGATAATTAGCGGAAATATCTAAAGCCCAGTCTCCCTTTCTATTTGCTGTCAGTGGGTGGCAATTTGCCGCCGGTATTTGCATCAACACCGCAAGGTTTGGAGACGCCTCAATATCACTTAACCGGGTCGACACTCGTTTAGCATTAACTCCAAATACCTTTTTTATTTCCGAAGCACTGCCAAATTGCTTCCTTAGTTTATTATTTTTATACTCAATGTTCATGCAATTTATATTTTATTACCGAAAAAGGGTAATAATTTTTGGTAAAGCAAA
The DNA here is from genome assembly GCA_031380515.1 of Ferruginibacter sp. Taxonomy (GTDB): domain Bacteria; phylum Bacteroidota; class Bacteroidia; order Chitinophagales; family Chitinophagaceae; genus Ferruginibacter. The sequence continues at coordinate 23,737 of JANNGD010000076.1, forward strand.
AATAAGGGTAATTAACATAATAACGTTAAAAAAATATTAACAGGCCATTGACATGTAAATCAAGTGTCTATTATTCGGAAATTTGAGTTTAGGAATTCAAATGGCTTAGGTAACCACTTCTAATAATGGCAATTCCCAATCTGGCGCAGGTATGTAAGTTATCTATTATTTGAAAACTTTCGCAGGATACTTTCAAATTAAAAAATGTATCTCTGGCAGAAATGAGGTCCAGCCTGTGTGCTAGCTTTCTGTGCCAATGCAGAAAATGTTTCGTGAGACAGTCGAGTAGGCAAGGGCATTTCAGCCCAAGCCTCTCACAGAACCGTGCTTGCACCTCTCAATGCACACGGCTCTTCTTGTTTTAAAAATGGTTGAAACCATTCTTTAATCTTACCATTCTTGATCCTCCCATTTT
>JANNGD010000092.1:0-2458 GCA_031380515.1 Ferruginibacter sp.
TCAATTTATTACAAACAATACAGTCGTTACAGATACCATTCAGCCTGTATTATTTGAAACATTGAATATAGGCACAACCAATGCAACCACTGTAATAATGAATGGTACTGCATTTGACGCCTATATAGAAAACGTAAGAGCAGCGGGTGTTACCATTGGTGTAAATTCTACACTCGACCTACCCGCAAATTACTCTTTAAACAAAATATTGGGCGGTTTTCCCGAGCCGTTTAATATGCTAGCTGGTTCTAGATTGAGAATTGGTGGTGATAAGACAATTGAGAGAACTGGCATGATAACAGGTGTGGCAGGAAGTAATTTCCCAGCATCTTTTAGCACTTATAGCTTCAATCCCACAAGTACGGTAGAGTACTATGGTGCGGATAATATTATACAAACGATTTACGATTTTCCTGATTACCAAAATTTGATATTATCCAATGGCACTGGTATCAATAGGGCCCAAAAGATAACTACTGCACCTTTAGATGTATTTGTAAGTTTCAGTATATTAGGTAGAACAGACCTTACTTTAGGCGTTCTAGGAAGTACAAATTGTCCTGTCAATACAGTTGGGCCACTTTCTGTAGCCGGTGGAGTTAGTACTGCAACTGCTGGCGGTTTGTATTGCAATGCAAATGTTATTTCAGGTACTGGCACTTATGCCATGGGTAATTTTAGTACGCTTGGTTCTGGTCACCCTCAAGGGATAGCTACAAGCGGAGCTACTGGTAATTTACAAATGGCGGGTACCCGTACTTTAAATAGTGCAGGCAATTATGTGTATAATGGTATAGTAAACCAAATTGTAGGTGCCGGCATACCAGGTGCTACCAACGATTTTATAATTGATAATCCTGGAACCGTTACCACATCAGCCAGCAGGCTCGTAAGAGGAGTAACATTTTTAAGACAAGGTACTTTTGATATTGGTACCACCATACATACATGCGAAACTACTGGTACCATGGCTAGCCTTACTGGTAAAATGAAAGCCGATTTAGGCACAGTGCAAATGAGAGGAAATACGGGCGCTGAACAAAATTTATCAGGCAATTGGTTTGTCAACAAAACGATTTCTACTTTAGTAAATGCCAATACAAGAGGTATTGCAGTTGCTGCTGCACCAGCAGATACATTACTTATATCTACTTTGTTAAGTTACGGTTCTGTAAACAATTCAGAAATTATTACAAACGATAACCTTACTTTACTCTCTACGGCTACGGGTACGGCCAATTTTGGTGATATTACCAATGCAGGTGCAAACAGTGGAAACATAATTACTGGTAGAGTAAATATAGAGCGTTTCTTGCCAGCCAGATCTGCATGGCGCTTTTTGGCTACTCCAGTAGTTATAGGTGGTTCGCAAACCATTGCCCAAGCTTGGAGAGAAAACAATGCGCCGCTTACTTCCAATGGATATGGTACCAGAATAACAGGTCCTACCGGTCCATTTGGAGCTGCATCTATTTTGGATGAGTACACTCAAAGAGGTTCATTAAAAAGTTTTAATTCAACAACCAACGCATGGGTAGAAGTAACCAACGCAAATTCGACCATACTTGCCAATACAAAAGGGATATTGGTATTTGTGAGAGGAGATAGAAGCAAAGCAGTAGGGGCAGTAGCGGGCACAACAAACCTTCGCATGAAGGGAAGTATACGCACAGGTAATCAGATATTTGCAGTACCTGCCAATAAGTTTGAATCTTTTGGTAACCCTTATCCCGCTAGAATAGATTTTAGAACAGTAACCAAAACCTTCATGGCTGCAGCTTATACTGTTTGGAATCCAAATATTCCAGGTTTGTATAATGTAGGAGGATACCAAACGTACATATTAAATGCTGGTGAGTATAGGCTAAATGGGTCAGGTGTTATACGTAATTTTATAGAAAGTGGAGAAGCGGTATTTGTTCAATCCAATTCGGTCATAGGCGGTTTAGTTACGGTAAGAGAATCAGATAAAGCATCTGGTAGTGCTTTGGTAAGTCGTCCAGGTGTAACCATACCTACACTTGAAGTAAACATGTATTCCAAAGATGTTACTGGCGCAGATTACCTGGCAGATGGTGTTATGTTAAACTTCAATAATAGCTTTAGCCCAGATGTAGACAATATGGATGTAAGAAAAATATTGAATACCTACGATAATATATCTATAAAAAATGGTGCCCATAGTTTGGTAGTAGAGCGCCGCCCAAACATTGTAGTAACAGATACAATAAAACTTAGCACAACAGGCTTACGTATAGCGCCCTATCGCTTTGAGATAGATCCATCGGTATTAAGCCACCCTGGAATGGAAGCATTTATAAAAGACAAATTCTTACAAATAGAAACACCCGTAAGCTTTACAAGTGTAACAACCGTATCATTTGAAGCAACGGCAGATGCAGCCAGTAGGGCAGCAGATAGGTTTATGATAGTATTTAAACAAATGCCTACTACCAAC
>JANNGD010000065.1:0-17514 GCA_031380515.1 Ferruginibacter sp.
GTATAAATGACTGTTCAAATTATTATTGCACGCTATCCTTCTTATTTTTTAACAATAATTTTTGATCATTCTTTTTTTGTTGTTCCGCTTTTTTTGCTGCGGCTGCAACTGCTTTTTTCTGTTTTCTAAATGCGCCTCTTAGTAAAAAACTACTTTTTGCGGCCTCCATATTTTCGCTCAAACCTTTTGTGCTTGACTGAAGATTTGACATGGTACTGTCCAAAGATTTGGCCAATTTATCATCATTCATAAGCTTGCCTAAAGTGCCTTTTCCACTGTTCATCTTAACGGTAAACTTAGAAAATTCATCAGAGCTTTTTTCTAAATTATCTAGGGTAGATTTTATGCTTCCTGAATATTCCTTGTCGGACATGAGTTTAGACAATAGGCCATCGTTGTTATTCATTTTATAGCTAAATGCTGCCAATTGTTGGGTAATAATATTTGCATTATCTACACTGCTTTTTACACTAACCATAACATCATCCATTTCTATTGGGTTCTTCGATAAAATGTAGTCATTGTCTTTCACGGTCATTTTGGGACCTTGGTTTGTACTGTCATTTCCTGCAAATATTGTTAATACCTTATCACCCATTAAGCCATCGGAACCAATAGTAGCTCTAGCAGTCGTACTGATAAATTTCTGCACTTCTTTCTTTAAAACCAATTTCACCATTACCGATGTATCGGTAAGTAATTCAATGTCATCTATGGTGCCAATATTAATACCAGAAAACCGAACATTGTTTCCAACTTTTAAACCGCTTACTGTTTTAAATTTGGTTTGTAGTCTAAATGTATCGCCAAACAAATTTTTTTGTTTGCCGATAAAATAGATGGTTCCTACAAAAAGTACCAATCCAATTACTACAAACATTCCCAATTTCCAGGTAGCTCCTGATTCTTTTTTCATAATTTTTTTTTGATTTTGTTAAATGAAAAATGACCGCACCCATTCGTTGTCACTCTTCTCCAATATTTCATAACTGCCTTCGGCTTCTATCACACCGTCTTTTAAAATAACAATTCTATCACCTGTTAGTTTTGCACATGCCATATCATGTGTTATGATGATAGAGGTAGTTTTATATTTTTTTTGCATAGATAAAATCAGTTCACTTATTTCCCTTGATGTTATTGTATCCAATCCAGTAGTAGGTTCATCATACAAAATAATATCAGGTTTCAAAATAAGTGTACGAGCCAGTCCGATTCTTTTGCGCATACCACCCGATAATTCTGAAGGCATTTTATCAATAGCTTCTAAAAGTCCTACACTTTCTAGAATTTCATTTACGTCTTCATCAATTTCTGTTTGCCCTATTTCTTTATTGTGGCGTCTCAATGGAAATTCTAAATTTTCCCTTACTGTCATAGAGTCGTACAAGGCAGCATTCTGAAAAAGGAAGCCGATTTTTATCCTTATTTTATTTAATTCCTTTTCACTCAAAGTAGTAATGTCGGTACCAAATACCTTTATTTCGCCGGCATCTACTTTTACTAGGCCAACTAAACATTTTATAGCAACAGATTTACCTGAACCTGATTTACCCAATACCACCAGATTTTCCCCTTTTTTTACATGTAAGTCTACACCTTTTAGGATATCGTTTGTACCAAATGACTTATACAACCCTTTAATATCGATAGCGAATTCGATGTTTTCACTTTGTGAAATATTTTTTGGTATTAGGGTTTCTATATTCATCTAAAAATTAATAAAAAAGATCAGTAATTTGTACAGCCAACATATCTATAATAAAAATGGTAAGCGAAGAAGCTACTACTGCAGCGTTGGCTGCTTTGCCTACACTTTCTGTTCCGTTTGCTGCATTATATCCTTTGTAACAACCAATCATGCCAATAAAAAAGCCAAAGAAAAATGTTTTTATAGTTGCAGGAAATACGTCAATAAAATCTAAGGAGTCTAGCACCTGAGCAAAATACCTGAACAGGGTTAAGTCGCTGTGAATATTTATTCCCACATAACCGCCTAATATTCCTATGCCATCCGCAAAAATTACCAACAGTGGTACCATTAATGTTGTTGCCAAAATTCTGGTTACTACCAAATATTTGTAAGGATTTATTGCAGATACTTCCATAGCATCTATTTGTTCTGTTACTTTCATAGAACCGAGCTCAGCCCCAATACCCGATGCTATTTTTCCTGCACAAATAAGTGCAGTAATTACTGGTGCTATTTCCCTTATAAGCGAGAGGGCCACCATGCCTGGTAGCCACGATTCCGCTCCAAACTGTGCCAATGTTGGCCTGCTTTGAAGTGTTAATACCAATCCCATTATAAAGCCAGTAATTCCTACTAACGGTAATGATTTATAACCGATGGTATAACATTGCTTTATAAATTCTTTAAATTCGTAAGGAGGTGTTATCAATTCCTTAAAAAAGCGACCAGCAAATTGTGTTGCATGGCCTGCGTCGTAAAAACCATTCTTTAATTTAGCTAGCAAAATGTTTTATTTGTTTGATTAATGATTGAAACGAATAGCGTTCAATCTTTTGATGCGCATGAAAGCTGATTTTATACCCAATAGCTGTCCATCGATAATATTCGCTAATGAATTATTATACAGAAAGTCTTTTAAAAATTCTTTGTACATTCTTTGAAAGAAATTTTCACAGTTTACACAAAAAGATAATATTTCAGTCCCTTTTTCCTCGTACACAGTAGGGAAAATATTTGCTGTAACTTCATCCATTAAATCTGTGGAATCAATAAGCGATTTTGTTATATTCAAATGTTTACTTTCTGCTTTTAGTTCCTCTGCGTACTGAGAGCTTTCTATAGCAAACAAGCGCATGGCATTCTTCAGATTTTCATTGTCTATTTCGTCTGCAATCATTTCAACTATTCCTGAGAGTTGTTTCAAGGACGATATCATGGCAGCAAATTTGTCTTCTATATTATTAAAATTGTATTCCATAAAATAAATTTGTAAGAAAAGTCAATGAATAAAATTTAACCTAATTGTTTTTTTTGCTAAATCGTATTGCAACAAAAGCCACTAGTGCCACTATAGCTACCACTACAAATATCCCAACGCCTACACCAGCTTTAAATATACCCTCAATAGCGCTGCAAGAAGTTAAAAGCATGCACAAAGACATTATAAATACAATCTGATATATCAAAACCTTTTTCATAAATTATTTTTTTATTATTTAAATTAAGTACACATAATTTTACTTTGAAATTTAGAAAGCAAACTAAACTTCTAAACTATCTAAACTTGTACCTTGTAGCCAAACAAAATTGTTCTATTTACTAAATGATTAATAATTGTATGCTTAATCCTATTTAAAGTTTACTAAAAAAAATGTATTGTTGGAAATCATTTTAATACTATCGTTAATATTAAATTTTTGATTTTGTTGGTTTTTATTACGTACATTAGTTGGTAGAAGCTTATCAGCCAACTCAGTACTATTCTCTTCTGCACTAACTTTAGTAAGGTTTGCCACCGGGTAAGTAAATAATAAAATGAGCATCCCTAGATTATACAGTATGGATGTTTTATTAGCCAAAATAGTTTTCATGAAAATCTTTTACAGTATGTATATTAATAATTCAAAGTTGATTATAAATCGTTAATTACTTCTTACACAAAATCAATAATAATTTTCAATATTCACAGATTAGCAAAAAAAAACGTTCCAATTGCTTGAAACGTTTTTTTAATCTAAAACCAAACCTTATTTTTTAGCATCTTTATTTTCTTCACCTTTTGAACCGCCTCTATGTGTTGCTTTTATAGAAGCAAACCTTATTTTTAATCCAGCAATTTCTCTATTATCTGGACCAGACAAATCTTTTTCTATTACGTTTTTTCTTGTATCAAGGGCTTCATACAAAACTTTAATTTCATCCCAATCTTCACGGGTGTAGTTACTTTTATTATCGGCTACATTGTTTACAAAGTTTTTGTATACACCTAGAATATTGGATGCAGTCACATATTCAAACTTCATATCCGCACCTATCTTACCCTCTCCAAATAATCTGTTTCTAAGTGCCATTCTATAATCGGGTACCGTTACAACGCCAGCATTCTTATCTTTTTCGGCTTGCAGCTCTGCTTCAGTTGTTGCTACTTTCATTTGGGAAGAAGCTTCTTGCTCCTTTAGCTTAGCTTCATAATTAGCTTTTAAAGTTGCATATTTTGCTTTAGATGCTTCCATTTTCTCTTTATCAGCAGCTTCCAATGTTGAAGCATCTTTTTCAGCTTTCAATGCCCTTTCTTGATATCCATTATCCAAGTTTGTCCAGTTTTCTACCGTATATACTGGTGTAATATTTTCAACAGAATCTACATACATATTTAAACTGTTTGCATTCTGTTTAGCTTCATCCGAAGAACTGTTTTTGCAAGATGCAACCCCTAATAAGATCGTAGCAGCAAAAATTAAATTTGATTTTTTCATTTATTTTGTTTTATTTGTTAAGTGTTAGGTAATGCTTAATTCTATTTTTATTTCTGTGTTTTTTAGGATTCATCTTTTGTAGTTCTTACCAAATTGATACCAGCTACAAAAAATACGACACCAAGTACACCGTATATGATAAGCCCTTTGTAATCTACACTTTTCGTATTGCCATTCGCAAATATTACCGCAGTATAAATAAGGCCAGCTATTCCAAGGATTGTAAGTAATGCTCCAAAAATTCTTTTTAGGTTCATAGGAGTTGTTTTAGTAAAGATTCAATTAGAGTTTAATATTTGAAATAGATCCGAAAATGCCAAATACTTTGAGTAGCCATACTATAACGACAATAACGGCAACAATGTTTAAAATGCTTTTTATATTGCTGTCCATTGGTATGAACCTATTGATGATATACAATAGCACACCAACTATGATGAGCACAATAAAGATATTTAGTAAAGTCATGTTTGTTTTATTTATATTGTAAAGATGAATCGATTTGATATTTATTTTGTTACACAATTATTGTTATTAGTTGTAATATTAACAACTTTATTTTTTGTTAAACTAAGCACGGTTGGTTAGGCTGGTTTTAGATTCTATAATTAAATATTTATTAAAAGGCATAATTTACTTTGCAAAGATTTCTGCTTCCAGTTTTTTATCTAGATCATATAGGTCGTTCCTGAAATTTAAGGATCCTTTACTATCCACCCACGATGTGAAGTATACAATATAAACAGGAACAGGTGGAGTTAATTTTACAGGCGTTTCTATATTTGTTTTCCAAATTGTTTCTATCTTTTCAATATTCCAATCCTTTTCTTTTCTTAATAAATACAATGCTAACTTTTGTGGCTCTTGTACACGTATGCAACCATGGCTAAAACCTCTTTTTGTTTCTTCAAAAAGACTTTTACTAGGTGTGTCATGCAAATAAATATTATAATTATTGGGGAAAAGGAATTTAACTCTACCAAGCGAATTCTGAGGGCCAGGTTTTTGTCTTACACCGCCATTATATCTTTCCATATTGTTTCTAGCCAAATAGCTTTTGGTGAGTCTTGGTTTAATTTCTTTTTTATAAATGCTGTAGGGCACATTCCAATAGGGATTAAAAACAATTTCAGAAATGTTTCCTTTAAAAATAGTGGTTTGGGAAGCAACCTTGCCTACAACTATATTGGTTTCCCAAGCTAATTGGTCATTTTCAAAAATATGTAATTTGAACTCAGGTATATTTACAAGTAAATAATCTTTTTCTACTTTTACAGGTACCCACCTTAAACGTTCCATATTTATCATCATTTGCTTTATACGAAATGACAATGGCACATTCAATTCAAAAATTGTTTCTTTATCCAACAAGCCATTTTCAGTTAAACCCATTCTGTTTTGAAATTGCTTAATGGCAAGTTGAAGACTGTCGGTAAAAATGGTGCTGCTTTCTGTTGTTTGGAAGTCACCTAATATTTTCAATTGTAATTTTATTATTGGAATAATACTATCATTATCATTTACCACCATTACTTTTTTCGGAAATTGTACAATTGGGTATCTACCACTTTTTTCGATCTCCCTGTATGTCCTTAATTTTTCCTTTAAACTTGTGTAATATTTATTTACCGGCTCTACAATATCTTCACTATCTTCTTTTATTATGATTGATTCCAGTAAGGCCGTATAATCTTTCTTTTTTCTGGGAATATACCATTGCAAATCTTTCGGTTCGTTTGTAATACCTGCAAATACTAAGTTTGCATATTGAAAAAATGTAGTAGTTAGCAATAATTCCAATAGCTCTAAGTCTTTCTTTTTCCCCAAAAATTCTTTTTCATTGTCATTAATGTCGTCCAATAATGAATCCATTTTTGCATTTATAAATCTTTTGTCTGCAAAATCATTTTTATAGTTTCGCAATTGCGTGTAAAAGTTATTAGCTCCTACGGTTAATCCTTTGCTGTTAATCCAGGCAAATTGCATGTCACGCTCTTTGTAAAATCCTATCACGGCATTTTGTATACTATCATTTACGTTGGTATATTTAAAAAACAAAGGGATGCTATTACTATCTAAAAGTATATCGTTGTAGTTTTCTTTAGAAGATATAGCTGTTATAGATTTTTTCTTGTTTTTTTTGGTTTGTTTGTTTTTGCAAGATATACACATTGAAAAAGCAATTAAGCATAACATTAGATAGCGTAAACGAGTTAATTTATATTTCATATAATTTTTTTATTTAAAAAAATGCCCGACAAAATATGCGGGCAAATTCTTATTCATTCCTCCATCTTACGATTCATTCGATTTTATTCAATTTAGTCTCCCATTTTATACTTGGGAATTTGCTGAATCATCAAATTAATAGTTCTATTGGATTAATGAATTTTCAACATAGGGGTAATTTAATTAAGTTGTTATTCTTCAAAAAATTCATCACCTGTAGAATTTATATATCCTGTTTTTCCGGAAGTAGTTTTTATTTGTAAATAATTACTTCCTTTGTTCACAATCCTGATGTCTGCATATTTTGGTGTAATAAATTTATTTTCTGTAAAATAAAATCCACGCAAGTTGCTTTTATCAGTTAATATAAAACCACCATTCTCATCATAACTCATATTGGCGTAGCCAGTTGGTATGATGTTGTTATTGTTTATATCTTTTAAATAAGTATTGCCATCTTTTTGTACAATGATATAGTCTTTGTTGTCTATACCTTTCACTAGCATCAAATTGTTGTAATAAGCAATATTGCTTATTACAGTATCTGCTTTTATAAGTCCGTCTAATTCACTTTTCTTTAATTGTAGATATAGAACCCCGCCCGTACTTATTTTTGTTATGTTATTGTATTCAAATGGTACAATGGTTTCAAATTTAGAATTGAATACACCATATAGATTGGCTTTTTGAGCAATGTAAAATGTTTCATTACTGCCCGCTACTTTATAATCGTCTGTAATCTTATCAAAAAGGCCATTGTTATTCGCAATAGAATATGTTTTTTCTCTTATTATTGTTTCTATGGGAATTCTATTTTCTGCTACTGAGTTTTCTGCAATGGCTGGACATTTGGGAAGGACAACGCCTTTTTTATTAATACATATTTCATAGCCGCTTGCAACCAACGAAGCGCCAGTAAATATGATAGAATCACCCCCGTCTTTAGTTTTATTTGGTACAAAACCTTTTCTAAATGATTTTGCTACGGTATATCTTGCTGGTATTACCAGTTTTCCTGATTTATTTATATAGCCCCATTTTGTTCCTATTTTTACTGCTGCTAGCCCCTCAGAGAACCACTTTACTTCACTGTATTTTGGTGATATCACTATGCTTCTTTCGGCATTAGCATAACCCCATTTCTCAGCCTTTCTATACGGTATAAATGTGTAATCTACCGTTTGAGCAAAGCTGTTAATCGAGAAAATTAAAAATATTAATATAAAAAGTGCTTTACGATTTTTGTTTACTTTGATGGTCATAATTTGTATTATTTAATAGTTTACTAAGAAGCTTTTGCCGCTGTTCAATTATCAAGTTCGGAATTTTGCATTAGAATTTTTGATGTATCAAATTGCATTTTTAGCTTAAATATCTTCTCAATTTCCAAGCTATCGTTTCGTGTTGTTCCATAATGCCTGTTAAAAAATCTGCTGTACCAGCATCTTTTATTTTGGTTGCAGTTTCTTCTACGTCTTTACGTAAAGAAATTATTAATGTTTCATGGTCTACTAATAATTCCTTGAGCATTTCTTTTTGTTCAGGATATTTTTTTGCAGATTCATTTAATCTTGATAATTCACAAAACTCTTTCATTGTTCCTATTGTTTTGCTACCAAGTTTGTTTATGCGTTCGGCAATTTCATCAATAATTTCTTCTAGCTCTGCATATTGCTCCTGAAATAATTTGTGTAATTCCATGAAACTTTCACCAGAAACGTTCCAATGAAATTTTCTTGTTTTGATATACAAAGTGTGTTCATCTGCCAGTATAATCGAAAGCTTTTCCGTTACACTGTTTATTGATTTTTGTGTAAGACCAATGTTTGGTTTCATAATATTTTGTTTTTTTTAAAATAATTGTAATTGAACTTGTTTAATTTTTTAGATTAGGTATTTACAACTTTTCATAATTTCATTTTAAAATCTATATCCAATAGTTGCCTGATACCAAACATTCTTATACCTTGGTGTATTGCTGGTACCATCTCCTGCGTTTTTTTGAAGATCCCATCCAGCCCTTGCTCCTATAACGAGATTACTTAAATTTAAATCTATACCACCTAAAAAGCACAACGTGTTTTTTCGGATATTATCATTGTTAAATTCCTGCTCCTGTGAGCTTGTAAATAAAGTACTTTCAAATGTGTTCTTCTCTTTAAGCAAAAATGAATATTGTGGCCCTACTAGTATAGTCAGTATTTCTGAAGGTTTTATGGCAAGTAATATAGGAATGTCTAAATAATCTGTAGTGCGTGTATAGCTGTATGGTCTACCAAGCAATGTACCAGTTCCCTTAAACCCTTTTTGAGAAAATAAAATTTCTGGTTGTATTCCAATAATTTTAACCAATGGGATTTGTGCAAACACTCCAAGAGCTGCTCCAACCTTTGCTTTTGCTTTAAAATCTTGCCCTTCTGTATCGTATACATTGGATATATTTATTCCGCCTTTTATTCCAAATTGAAATTCTCCAGCATTATTTTGCTTAGTATCTTGAGCCCTAATTTGAGAAGTTATACTTGCCATTGCAAAAAGTATTAAAATCATTTTTTTCATCTATAAATCATTTTTTTGTTGTGAATTCATTTTCACTTTGCAAAGTTGTATTTGCTTAACCGATTTACCATTACATGATTATTTTTAAAAATTATATAATTAATATTATTAGAATAGAATTTTAATTTGATGTTTTATTCTTTTTGTAATACAGTGGTAAAAAATACGGCTAAAGTTTTTGTAGATGTTATTTTTTGGGTTTACAAACCGGATGGAATATTACCTTTTATTTAACCTCTCCGTATGGGAGAAATAGTGATGTATGATAGAAAAACTACTGAAGATGTAAGAGAGGTATTTAATGATGATATTCATATAGGTTATAACTCATTGTTTTCTTTTGGGAATGTGCTTGGTTATACAAAGTTTGAAATGGGGGATATATTATTAAGTTCAACTAGCATTAAGGGAAATGAAACATTAAATTTATCGGTATTAGTAAAAAATGCTGGTAAACTTGCTGGTAAACATAACAGAGAGTTATATACCAGATATTTGTATGCAAGTGTAACTCCCAACAAGAATTGACTTTGGGCTTTTAAAACAATAATTTTGAAGGCCGGTGAAAGCCAAACGATGCGTTTGCTGTAAATAAGAATGACATGGTCTTTGTAATTAGCCTATTATTAACGATAACAGAACCAAGCGATTTTGTACTTATGATAGAGGATAAGCAGGTTATGTTTAGTTTTAAAAATAAATAGTGTGATTGCAATGGTTTTTGTTACAAATGTCCTGACAAATGTATTTAACAACATAATCCAATACATTTTACGTTAAAATCTGCATTTTGGAGCGCTTTTATAGATGTAGCGTTAAAGTAATGCTTTCATTTATGATAATGGCAGTAAAAAAAACTATTACGACCGAACAAAATTATTTGATTTTCTTTTAAGTTTTTATTGTATCTAGATTGATCTGCAGTTTAATGGGTAGCAAAAAAGCCTATTTTGAATTGCTTTGTATAGTAATGCCTTTTGGACTTGTAAAATAGTCCAATTTCATTCTTTGCGCCATTGCTCCTTTGCGAGCCTTGCGTGAAAATGATTGGACTAAATAATAAATAAATTTGGTATTAACTCTTTATTCAATAATATAAATGGTTTTGCTATCTTTTCTACTAATTCTTATAAATTAAATTAATAAAGTAGCCGTTAATAGGTAAAATTATTTTCTTTAATACTAAGAAATAGGCAACTATTTTGTATTATTTAACGTTTATGATATATATTTATGCCTTAATAAAGAAATTTAAAAATAATTGTTATGAAAATTGAAAAATTAGTATTTTGTTTAGGTCTTGTTTTGTTTGCTATTTCTTGTAAAAAGGAGCCTGATGTAGCGCCAGTTTTTCCTGCAGATTCCTCCAGTGTAACTATTAGCGCTATTTTAAATGGTAGAAATGAGGTTCCAGCAAATGTTTCTACTGGTACAGGAGTAGGAGTTGGTACTTTCGACAAATCAACAAAACTGTTTTCACTATCTGTAGTTTATTCTGGTTTTACCGCTACAGATATGCATATACATAGAGGACCTGGTGGCGTTGCTGGTCCTGTTTTATTTCCCCTTGGCCCTAATCCTTGGAAATCGCCAGTAGCTTTTACCCGAGTGCTTACTGCCAATCAAGAAGATAGTTTAATGAGGGGTTTATATTACGTAAATATTCATTCTGCAACTTATCCGGGTGGAGAAATTAGGGGGCAACTTACTAGATAAAAATAAAAAGATACACAATCAATATATAAGTAATAATAGAAAGCTCGTTCAAAATGAACGGGCTTTTATTATTTTAGAATAGGTAAGATAATTTTACTTATATTTTGTTTGTCATGGTAAATGCGAATACTGGCTTTTTGAAAATCTTTCTCATCAGCATTTGGTATACGCATAAATTTTTGAGGATTTCTATCCACCAAAGGAAACCAACTACTCTGAATTTGTAACATAATCTTGTGTCCTTTTTTAAACGTATGTGCCACATCGTTTAGGTCAAATTTTACTTGGGTAATTTTATTGGGTACAAATGGTTTTGGTATTGTAAAATTTTCTCTAAATTTTCCACGCATAACTTCTGCTCTTACCAAGCGTTGTAAGTTTGCAAGTGTTGTTGATTTTGGAATCCCTGTTGGCGTTGTTTCATCTGCTGGTAATACATCAATAAGCTTTACGATAAAATCTGCATCGGTAGTAGAAATGGCTACCTGTAAATCAGCTATTATTTTTCCAGCAAGGGTTATATCTTCGGTTAATGTATCTGTTTCAAAATAGATAACATCGTTTCTTTCTGCTGCAAAACGTTGGTCTTCGGCCATATAACCATTGTTGCGACCACCTTGTACCTGCTTTGTGTAAGGTACTGGGTTTGCAGGATCACTTATATAAGCATCAAAACTATTTGTAGTACTAGATTTTTTTTGTGAAAGCTTTTTATTTTCATTTAGGAAAAAAGCTGTTGGTTTACTTTCTGCTGGTGGCCAAGCGTTGTAAGATTTCCATTGGTTGCTACCTGTTTCAAAAACAGTAGCTTCTGCGGCATTAAAACTTCCCTTGTCTTTTAAGTAAAAATTAAAGAACAATGTTTCTAAACTATCTTGGTAATATTTAGCCGTATTGCTACCAAAATCATGTGTTACAAATTTGTTCCAATTGCCCCCAGCCCATGCACCATGTGTCCAAGGCCCCATTACCAAATAATTTTTATTGATGGGATTTTGTTTTTCTATTGCTTTATAGGTATTTAATGCTCCGAATAAATCTTCTGCATCAAACCAGCCACCAACTACCATTACAGCAGGTTTTATGTTGGTTAAATGTGTACGGATATTTCTTTCTTTCCAATAAGCATCATACGTATCATGTTGCAAATACTCATTCCATATATAGCTTCTGTTGTTGAAATACTTTTCTGATTGAGTGTTTTTAATAGGGCCAAGTTCTAAGAAAAATTTGTATGCATCTTTGGCTTTATATTCAAAAATATGGCTTCCATAATCTTCTACTGGGCCTTTTCTTTCCTTACCATAATAATTCATAAAACTAAAATTGTCCATCAAAAAAAATGCACCATTGTGATTGACATCGTCACCAATAAATTCATCTGTTATAGGTGCCTGCGGACTCACTGCTTTTATGGCTGGATGTGCATTGGGTAAAGACACTGTAGCATAAAACCCTGGGTAAGAAATGCCATACATACCCGCACGACCATTGTTGTTTTTTATATTTTTTATTAACCAATCTACCGCATCGTACGTATCGCTATTTTCATCGATATCCTTTTTTGTTTTTTTGATGGGAATATATGGTGTTACCTCTAAGTTAAGGCCTTCACTCATATAGCGGCCACGTACATCTTGGTATACAAAAATATATTTTTCATTCATCAAGTTTTTATTGGGCCCTATCCTATTAGTAAAAGTTGTATCGCCATATGGGCCAGCAGAGTAGGGTGTACGCTCTATAAGAAATGGGTATTTTTCGGTTTCATCTTTTGGAATGTAGATGATGGTT
This sequence comes from Ferruginibacter sp., assembly GCA_031380515.1. GTDB lineage: Bacteria > Bacteroidota > Bacteroidia > Chitinophagales > Chitinophagaceae > Ferruginibacter. The sequence goes on from JANNGD010000065.1 coordinate 12,748, forward strand.
TTTAGTTTTATACCATCCCTCATTACTATATTGGTATCTATTTTTGTATAATTTTCTTTTACAAAATTTGGTTTTGGTTGTGCAAAAGAACTTAAACAAAATAGCATATTTATTGCCAGCATTATTTGCTTCATACTAATTTTTTAAAACAGGTAAAATAAATTTGGTTTGATTTGAAAAATCATGAAAAATCCTGATATTCGATTTTATATAATCTTTTTCCTCCGCCTTATAAATGTTTAAAAACTGTTGAGGATTTCTATCTGAAAGTGGAAACCAACTGCTTTGTATTTGAATCATAATGCGATGCCCTTTTTTAAATGTATGTGCAATATCTGGCAAAGCATATTTTACATTGGTAATTTTATTGGGTATAAAGGCTTCGGGTTTTTCAAAACTATTTCTATATTTCCCCCGCATTATTTCGCCCCGCACCAGCATTTCATAACCGCCCATCGGATATTCTTTACCATTGCCTTTTGTACCGCCAGGGTAGGTAAAATCATCTGGAAAAACATCTATTATTTTCACCACAAAATCTGCATCGGTTGTAGAGATAGATGCGGCAAGATCAGCAATTACAGGGCCTGCAACGGTTATATCGTTTTCAAGTATCATTGTTTTAAAAGTCAATACATCTGGTCTTCTTTCTGCAAAACGTTGGTCATCGGTCATGTACTCACGGGTGCGTCTGTTGTGCACATCTTCTGTGTAGGGAACTGGGTGTGCAGGGTCGCTCAAATATTCACTAACGCCCCTCGAAGTTTGATAAGGATAGTCAAGTTCTTTACTAAAATCTTTAAAAATTAGTGCCCCATTTGGAGCGATAAATAAGTTTTTATTTTCTACTTCCACCGGTGGCCATTGTTTCAATTTCTTCCATGCGTTTTCTCCAGTAAAAAATATATTGGCTTCTTCTATTTCAATTACACTTCCTTTGCCTTTTAAATGATAATTAAAAAAGGGCACTTCTATGTTTTTTTGATAATATTCTGACGTATTGCTACCAAATCTAGCATTGCCCAAAAAACTACCTTCGCCACTCCATTGCCCATGGTACCAAGGCCCCATTACAATGCTGGAATTTGTTTGTGGACTTTGTTTTTCGCAGGCTTTGTAAGCATTCCATGCGCCCCAACAATCTTCGGCATCAAACAAGCCACCCACCCAAAGCATGGCAGGTTTTACATTGTATAATCCATTGCGGGCATTGCGAGCCTGCCACCATGCATCGTAGTTTGGGTGTTCCATCATTTGATGCCAAAATTTAATGCTATCGCCAATAATTTTTGCCAGATTTTTTGGCGTGCCATTTTCCAAATAGAATTTATAATTGTCCTTTATAGAGAAATTATACCCTTGCCCATAATTTTGTGTAGGCTTTGGGTGGGGCTTGCCAAAGGTTGAGTAAAACCCAAACCCATCCATGGCAAAAAAAGCCCCGTTGTGGTGAAAATCATCACCAATAAACCAATCGGTAACGGGCGCTTGTGGCGATACGGCTTTCAATGCAGGATGCCCACTCAGTGCAGCTTCTGTGCTGTAAAAGCCTGGGTATGAAGTTCCAAGTATCCCTACATTGCCGTTGTTGTTTTCTACATTTTTTACCAACCAATCCAATGCATCGTAGGTATCGCTTGCTTCATCTATTTCGTTTCCCTTTTTATTTTTATTAAAAGGTCGTACATCTTCAAACTCGCCTTCGCTCATGTAGCGCCCACGCACATCTTGCAGTACAAAAATGTAATTTTCTTTAATATAGGCAGCTTTATAACCACCCCAAATGCCTACGTATTTATCTTCTCCATATGGCGAGCAGGAGTAAGGTGTACGGGTCATTAAAAATGGATGCCTCTCCGAATTGTCCTTGGGTGTATAAATAGCAGTAAATAATTTTACACCATCTCTCATGGGTATATACACTTCTTTTTTGGTGTAGTTTTCTTTAAAATAAGCTTCATTGATTTCCTGTGCAATAGTGCAAAAAGAAATACTTACAAAAGCAATAAAAGATAGTATTTTGCGCATGGTTTTATTTTTATATCTTCAAATTTAATAAAACAAAATTGCTTTGCTATGAATAATGATGAAAGGTTGGTAGAAAGATTTTTTACAGCATTTAAAAAGCTTGATGCAAATGGTATGAATGCTTGCTACAGCAACGATATAGCTTTTTATGATCCTATGTTTGAGTTGCTCAGGGGCGATGAAGCAAGGGCTATGTGGCAAATGTTGTGTAAGAATGCCAAAGAATTTTCGTTAGAATTTGATAGTATAAAGAATATGGAAGATGGTTATTATACTTGCAACTGGCAAGCCAAGTACAAATTTTCTGCAACGGGTAGGAGGGTGGTAAACAATGGCAAAGCCCACATGAAAATAGAAAATGGATTGATTATCGAGCATAGTGATGGCTGGAGCCTTGCAAAATGGAGTGCACAAGCAATAGGGTTGCCAGGTAAATTTTTTGGTTGGGCTGGTTTTTTTAGAAGGAGATTAAAAAACAATGCCAGAAGGAATTTGTTGAATTTTATGCAAAGGAGTGCTGAAGATTAATATCTTTTTAATCAATAATCGAAAAATTATAGGTAGCAGATAACTGTTTTTGTTGCGTTGCAATAGTGTCTGCTTGTTTTAAATCATTTAGCTTATTACCCTCCATTTTATACTCTTCTATTTTAGTAGTTCCAGCTTTAAGCGTTTTGTAAATTTCAAAACTATACTCCATTCCACCATCGCTTCCATCATCTATAGTTTCGGTTTTTATGTATTGAAAATATTTGGTATCAATATTTTTTTCATAAATGGGCGAAGGGTATTTTGATCTGTCTATCCCCATCCTTTCTCCATATTGAAAAACAATGGTTTTGCCTACAGAAAGCTTATTCTCTATCTGTTCTTTTGGTTCCATGTGCTTCTTTAGAATGTTGCTTATTTTATCATCGTAAGATTGTGTACATGCAAAATGACTAATTATAAAATAAAGAAAAATAATATTTTTCATATTGTTAAATTGTTATAATAATATACCTTTTTGAAATATCTATAAATTTTAAAAGCGCCATAAAAATGTACATTTATAGTGTCATTTTGGGCATCATTTAATTTCCTTTAACGTTATAGTCCAACCTAAATCCATTTTTAAAATAAGCGGGTTAGCACTTGTGTTTTGTATCCAAATCGTCTTGTTTCCATTTCCTTCCGCTCCATTGTTTATGATAAAACCATCTATTTTTTGCACTTTTCCTTTGATAATCACTTCAGGATAAACTTCATCTTTTTCTTGCCTGTAAAATGTTTCTGGCTCAGCATTATCAAATTGCATGTCGGTTTTTTTATCGGGCATTTCAGCAAAATTTTTATTTGTTAGCCATACCGTACAAGCATCTTTTAAAAGTAGTTCGCCACCAGTAAAATAGTTTACATATTTACTGGTTTCATTTTTACCATTCTTGGTTATTTTTACATGCCCTTTTGTTTTATTTTCATTGGTCATCATATAGTTAAAATCTATACCTTTTTCATAGGTATAATCGTTTAAGGTTACTATAAAATCGTACTTATTTCCGTTTGCATTTACCTCATATACTAGTTGAGTACCCTTTGTAAAATCTATTGAAGTACTTTCGCCATCTTCATCCTTTACTATTATGGGAATAGTGAAATATATTTTTGGTTGGTTGTTTTTTTTGGAAATTCCTTTTATAGGAACTTTTTTTGCAACTTTCTTTTGAGCATTGAGTACAAGCATTCCGAATAATAATGGCAATATTGCGAAAACAGTCTTTTTCATATTTAACTATTTGTTTTAAGAATATTCGCAAGCTAGGTTTAATAGTAGGATATGCATATACCGTATATTGGGTATTTTTAAAAATTTTTAGCAGATTTCTGCATACAATCTTCTTCGTAATAATATTGTATTTAATAACAACTACTACAAAATATAATTTTGGAATCTATTTTATATCTTATTTAAACAAAGCTATTACCTCTTGTTTCTTTCTTCTAGATACAGGAAAATTTACATCATTTGTGAGCCATAAAACACCTTCAGTATCCATTTTCTTTACATGGATTTCGTTTACTAAAAAGGATTTGTGAATGCGCAAAAATTTATACTCGGTTAAAATATCTTCATATTCTTTCAAAGTTTTTGAAACAACCAAACACTTTTGATGTGTGAAATAAAACTTTGTATAATTATTTGTACCTTCTAGGCAAATGATATCTTTTGTATCGTACAAAAAAGCGCCTTCTTTTACCGAAATAGCGAGTTTAAAATTTTCAGTAGTCTTCGTTTTAAGGTTGCTGATCAAATTTTCTACTAAGGTTTGTTGTTGTCGTGAGCCAATTAATTCCTTTTTGATAATATGGCGATTAATGGCATTCTGTAACTCTACCATGTCAACCGGTTTTAGCAAATAATCCAATGCACTAAAGCGAAAAGCCTTTACGGCAAATTTATCGTAAGCTGTTACAAACACAAGGCTAAATTGAATGTTTTCAATTTTCTCCAATAACTCAAAATGTCCGTAGAGGCGAATTATATTGTAAAGGTTTTTGCAAACCACATAAACCCTGGAACCTGCTTTGCTGAAAGCAATTTTACCTATGATACGAGAAAAATTTACCGCCATATTAGAAAAGGAGGGTGACCAATACGTGGCACTCTGTCCCGAACTTGATATTGCAAGCCAAGGCGATACCATAGAAGAAGCAAAAGCGAATTTGAAGGAGGCAGTCGAACTTTTTTTAGAGTGTGCC
>JANNGD010000101.1:0-2303 GCA_031380515.1 Ferruginibacter sp.
TCCGGGTATTAAAATACTATTGTTAAATGCCAAAAAAGATACTATCGCATTTTCCCCAAATATTTTTGGTAGCAAAGGATTTGGCTTTGAGGAAGGAACATTTAAAAGTTTGACTGCAACATTAGGCTATACCCAAAAAGTAAACGATGGCGATACCATTTATCAATTCATTACTTTTTTTGATACACGTAGTAAGAATAAATTATCTATTGAGTTTCCTGTACTTATTTCGTTTAAACCAGATAGTTTGCTTACCACCACCTATACAAGTACAGCAAGTGGTACTAAAGGTTACAAAGCTGCTGCTACCAATGGAATACAACTAAATACCATTGAAGCTTATTTAGATAGTATTTACTTTCCAAACTCTCTTTACTATTCTTTACGCTCTGCAAAAATGTTGGGCATTACTTTGGATGAAGCCAAAGCAGGAAATTTTAATGCATGGATTTATGATGAAAACATGAACGAAGTTATACTGCCCAAAAAAGCACAACACTATTTTGCCTTGCTAAAAAATGGCAGCGATGAAATAAATGTATTGGTGCAAATACCCTTAAATCCTACCGATAAAAATAATAACAAATATACTGCCCGTTATAGGTGGGAAAGTAAAGATGGATTGAAGGTTATTGATGTGGTTAATAAGTTTGGCTGGTAAAAATTTAAAAATTGTAACCTATACTTACCGCACCAGATGGTTGAATGTATCCATTTCCAATAATAGGTGTAAATCCTAATCTCCAAGAAAAGCCACCATCCTTGGGCATCCTTCTGTACATGAAAGAAGCGTTGCCATAAATACTCGTTTTTTTAGAATCGTTATAATTGAAAACATCTATTTTTCTTCCTGTAAATGTCACACCTGCACCTACTTCAAATGCACTAACTGAGTTAGGTTTTCCAAATAAATAATTTAGTTGAATAGGAACTGTAACTATAGATTTTACATCCGAATAAGTATAACCTAAAATTGGGTCATAAGTCCAATCATCTGTTGTAACAAAACCTAAACCAATTCTACCACCAAGCCCAAGTGGAGATTTATTAAAACGCTTGTCAATATTTGCAGAAAACAAAATGCCAGGACCACCTAGTTCTGCAAAAAAACTAGTATTATTTAATGTTGGTGAAGTGGTTTTGCTTTGAGCAAAACTTAAAAAATTAGCTAAAAGTGCAACAATTACTAAAATCGATTTCATAAATGTGTTTCTTGTAGTAGATAGGTATAATTCAATAGTTGCTGCACTACTAATGTTAAAATTATCTTAATCAATCAATTACGTTACCCAATCTTCCCCAACACCAAACCCTTAACCTCACTCATCTTCACCCTTTCTTGCGTCATCGTATCTCTGTAACGAATAGTAACCGTTCCATCTTCTTTTGTTTGATGGTCTATGGTTACACAAAATGGTGTACCAATAGCATCCATCCGGCGGTAGCGTTTACCAATAGCATCTTTTTCTTCGTAAAAACAATGGAAGCTTTGTTTGCATTCATCCATTAATTCTTTAGCAATTTCGGGTAAACCATCTTTTTTAAGCAAGGGTAAAATAGCTAATTTGGTAGGGGCAATTTTTGTAGGTATTTTTAAAACTACACGGCTATCTTCTGTGCCATCTTCCTTAGTCCATTTTTCTTCGGCGTATGCCAAACTCATAATCGTTAAAAATAGACGATCTAAGCCTACAGATGTTTCTACAACAAACGGAGTGTAATTGCCGTAAGCCTTACCAGTAGCCTCATCAATATCGTTATCAAAATATTGTATTTTCTTTTTGCTATGTTCTTGATGTTGCTTTAAATCAAAGTCGGTACGGCTGTGTATACCTTCCAATTCTTTCCAACCAAACGGAAATTCAAATTCAATATCCAATGCAGCATCGGCATAGTGGGCAAGCTTTACATGATTATGATATCGTAATTTTTCCGCAGGTAAGCCCATACTTTCTAGCCATTTTTTACGTTCGGTTTTCCAATATTCGTACCATTGCATTTGAGTGCCAGGGCGAACAAAAAATTGCATTTCCATTTGTTCAAACTCTCTCATTCTAAAAATAAATTGCCTTGCTACAATTTCGTTTCTAAACGCCTTACCTGTTTGTGCAATGCCAAACGGAATTTTCATACGTCCGGTTTTTTGTACATTTAAAAAATTTACAAAAATACCTTGTGCTGTTTCTGGGCGTAAATAAATGGTTTCACTTTCTTCAGCTACGCTACCTATTTGAGTGCTGAACATTAAATTGAATTCACGCACATCGGTCCAGTTACCCGTCTTGCTAACTGCACATTTTATC
>JANNGD010000118.1:0-35625 GCA_031380515.1 Ferruginibacter sp.
CTTTAATTATTGAAAATTTAATAAAGAAGGAATTTTTAGAATATAAAACAGAAGAATTGAGAGAGTTTTTTTATGCAAATATCCAAGAGAGGATAATGGATTTTTTAGATAATTCCAAGCATCTTTATTCTAGTAAACAAATTCTTTGCAAAAAAATTGGCTTCTCTGATATAATGGACTTTATTAATAGTCAGCCTACTTGGAATATTACTAAATGGGCAAAAGATGGTTGTAATGTAGTAAAAGGAAATGAAAGTTGTAATTGCGTTGCAAATAAAAACACGGATATGTTAGAAAGTTTTTATAATGAGTGCTGGAAAGATTATATAGAAAATATGGAAAATTTTAATAGTCAAGTTTGGGACTATGATTATATTGAATTGGTTTTAAAATGCAAAAAAGAAATTGATAATATTGATTTATTAAATACAAATCTTTGTAAAGCTCTCTTAATTGATTATGCCTATCTTAGAAATGAAATTATTGAAAGTATTGAGGAAAAATAAATAAAATGGGATGAAGATACGCCTTCATTAATTGATTTTGAAGATGATTTAGATTATGATTTAGATTTAGTGTTTGAAAGAATATATCAAGAAGACTTTGAACAATTTGCATTTGTTAATCCAAATGGGGATTTCGATAACATTTTAACAATTGGATTTGAAAATACATATAAAATGCCATCCTTAGACAAATTGCTATAAAATTAGTTGTTCTTCTTTTCCTAAGAAAATCTTTAATTTTAGAAATAAAAAGTCAAATATAAACTTTAACTATTTTACAATTGATAATTAAGCAAGAACTCATAAAGCAAATACATTCAATCATTGCAGCAGCAAAAGATAAGGCTATTCGTTATGTTGATACCGAAAGAGGTCTAATGTATTGGAAAATCGGCAGGGCTATTTTAATTTGAGGCATTGAAAATTTACCAAGAGTATTCGGCGGCCCACAATAAATACCTCCTCCGTAATTAATTTGCAATTCCGATTGAGTTAAAGAATTGGTTTATATTTTTATTTAGATATCTTCTATTTTATAATAAGTAAAATCTTTTATTGTTTGAACTGCATAGCTTTTTGAATTAAGTATGATTAATACTCTAGGATGCTTATACTTTATTAATAGAATTAGTTTTCATAAGCTTTAATAAGAAGAAATTAAAAACAAATGGATATAAAAAGCCAGTAACAAAGAAAACTAAAATTTGATAGGAATTTTTTAAAGGTTCATAGTAATATGTTCTTAACCCAAAATGCGAAAATATTTTGATAATAAGCACTAAGGATAAACCAGTAAAAAGTCCAATAATAATTTTGTTTATTTTTCTTTTTATTAAAATATTTGAAGCTAAATAAACAATCCATAAACAACCTAATACTTGTATAAAAAATACTAATGCTATATAAAAAAAAGTTAGATGCATTAAAGAAATACGACTGAACTTAGTAATATTATAAAAATACTTCCCGAATTCAGCAAGTAAAAACGCTGTAATGATACTCAAAATTATTAAAGTCAGTATCATTGAAAAAAATTTTCTAAGCATAAAAAATATATTAAGGGCAAAGTTTATCTTTCAATTGTTGAAATGATATTACTTCCTTTAAAAAATCTACAATATCTGCGTATTTTGGTCTTACAATATAGTTTCTTCTCGCATAATTTGATGCTGAGCCTTGATGATTGTTTATATAATCAACAACATTATTTTGCATGCCTGTCCATAATAGATCTGCTTCTTCAAAGCCAGAACTTCCTGTAAAAAAATCTGATAAAACAGAACCAAAAACAAAACTATTTTTTGAAATTCGATCAACACCCATTGTATAAAAAGTAAAACCCCCGGATGTGTCAGTGTAAATACCAAATCTTCGATTTCCACTTACTGGATGATATCCGTCAAAAGGTGTTACCAATGTTGAAAGTGTAAAATTATGGCTTAAATAATTTGAAGGTAAATATTGATTTTGGTAACCTGTTAGGATAACACTTCCATTTAAAGTCATGTCTATATGAACTATCGCTCCAAGCGAATTTATTGTATCCGCATTAAATTTAACGTTATCATTAAATCCATCAAAATTATATGGAGAAAAAACTACTCCAGGAATTGAAAATAATGATAAATTCCTTCTAAAAAACTCTAAAAATTCACTAGCTGTATATCTATTTCCTGTTACATAATTTATTGGAAGTTGATTTATTTTTAAAGGGAAAAAATCGCAATTCACAACGCTACTTGCAGCATTATTTAATATTTGTATAAAAAGCGCACTTGTATCAAAATTTGGTACATTATTTTTTATTGAATCCAATCTAATTTGAACAGATGTAGGAATTCGATAATTTCCAACTCTTTGAAACATTTGACCAAAAGAATTAAGAATTTCTAATGAATCACATGGATCAACAGCATATGGATTAGCACTTAATAATGAATCTAATTGTGCCATTCTAGCGTAGGAATATCCGTATATATTTGTTCCAGTTTGTGGTGGTGGAACTGGGATCCAACCTACACCGGGTCCGGGGCATGGTGGTGGTGGTCCACCAGGCACAACAGAATTACTACCTGAATTTTGTTGTCCAGAAAAAGATGGATTAATAACTGGTGTGCAAGGAAATGAAGGAGGTATTTCTCCCCCCCCTCCACCCCCACTTGGAATACCTCCTCCTGAATTACCAGACCCATTATCATACCATATACAACTTGTATTGCAGGTTGTCCAAGTTCCACCTAAAGGACAATCTGGATCGTTACCAAGGCACACAGAGCAAACATGAACAGCGCATGAGGTGTAACAAAAGGAACTTAAAACTGAATTAGTCGGGTCTGTTTCATTTAGATTTATCTGCAAAGAATAAGAACTTGTATCATTGTAATTATTACTTTGTTCATGAAATAACCTTTTATCTGTAATTGTAAATTTTGTATTTCCAAAAACTTGGTTTTCCATAATCATTATGCGTAATGCAAAAATATTTGCAGAAAGTTGCGTAGTATCTCCATAAAATGGGTATGCCTTATAATCCTTTGCTAAAGAGAAACTCAGTCCAATGCTATCAGTCATTGTAGCTAGAATATAGCCATTAACTAAAGATTGATTTTCTAAAACTAAAGGGATAAATAATAAAGTGTCGGGATTATTCCCTCCACCAAAATTGTTTAAGTTGGTATTGCTATTTCTCTTTCCTAAGATTGCTTTATTCCAAACAGGGTAACCATTATTGATTGCAAAATTTGTTACAAATTCTTTTTTATTATTTCTATTCTTTATTTCATTTATGACTTTTAAAACTAATTTATCTGTATTAGTTGGAATATTAAAAAATTTAGACGAAGTTACCTCGTTTAAGTTTGAAGGGTCATTTTTGATTTCGATTTTTGTACAACTAAAAAAACTAATATTCATACATAACAAACAAAATAAATTTAACAATAGATTTTTTTGCAATTTTCTCATATTAATTTTTAGTTTTAGTTTTTAAAATTTTTAGTCTCACAATAATATGTAAATTTAATTTAATACCTTGTAGGTAAAAAACTACAAACCGTAGATTTAACATTTAATCTTCATCAATCCATAAAAGGTATTTTTAAAAATCCGTCAAAAATTTTGTAAATTCTTTTTGGGCATTCAAATCAAACCCTGCAAAATAACGCTGGGTAGTTGTTAAATTGGTATGCCCTAAGCTTTGGCTTGCAAATTCTAAAGGAGCACCATTTTGTACTAATATAGTGGCAAATGAATGACGGGCGACATATGTAGTTAATACTAACTCAAATCCCAAATCTTCACCTATCTTTTTCATCCATTTATTAATAACCTTAATAAATTGTTGCACTTTTTGTTTAACTATTTTAGGGCTATCGTTTTTATTAATAATATCGAAAACAAAATTATCTACTGCAGTATTTTTATTAGCCCATTTTTTAATAATCGTATTTATCTTATCGTTGCGTAATGCAACTATTTTAGAGTTAGATGTTCGATGTGTATTCTTTGTTTTTTGCCGTTCAAAAATTATGGTATCAGTAGCTAAATCTTTCCATTTGAGGTTAGCAACATCCATAATATTTATTCCATTACATAAATAGCTAAATATCCAAAAATCTCTCGCCATATCCATATTGGTATTATACCAGGCCTCATAATCAAAAATTTGTTTAATGCTAGGTAAGTCTAATGCTTTTTTTATATTTTGGCTTGTTGGAATTTTGTATTTTCTACTTCCAAAGGGGTAATTTTCTTTACTCAATAACTTTTCCTCAATAGCAATATTTAAAACAGTTCTAAGACATCGTAAGTATATACCAATGGTAGCTTTTGCTTTATCCTCCTGCAGCATTGATTTTTCATAATCTTGCAAAAAAGCAATTGTTACATCTTCTATAAGTAAATGTGACTTAAATTTCAAAAGCGAAGTAATTGCTGCAGTATAAGAAATAGCTGTTCCAATTTGGTCATTTTCGGATAATGCTTCTATTTTTTCTTTAAACAAGTCTTTCAAAAACCTATTTATAGTTGACTTCTGAAAAAATGTATTTTCAAACTGACTAAAGGAAAAAGGAGTTATTTGATTAGCAACTTTATCAGCTTCCATTTCAATTTTTGCAATTTCATTTTTTATTGTACGAAGTTTTCCTTTTACCGAAACAGCATTTAGAAATTCCCAGTCCTTTTCTGATAGGCTGAATTGTGTTGCATAATATTTTCTTTTACCCTTAAAAGTTATGCGCAGCTTCAAAGGAATTGTTTCATCATTTTTTTGCCTTCTGGTGTCGGGTACTACCCTACTTGATATTCTTTCTGCTTTCATATAGGTACAAACATAAACATAATTTGATACATCTTTTTTACAATCTTCTATAATTTATTCATATTTACTTTTAGGTATAATTAATAAAATGCCTATATTTACTGCACTTTAGTACGAAATAGATGGAATTGTAAATAATTGATTTTATAGAATTTTTGACTACGAATCAAAAGGTTTTAGGTTTGAATCCTAACGCGGTCACCACAAGAACACAAGAGATTATCCTTTTTGATAATCTCTTTTTTATTTTAAGATGTTTACGACTTATATACTTTATTCTAAAATTCTAAGTAAATATTACATTGGCTATACAAGCAATGATATAGAAATAAGGGTACAAAAACATTTCTCAAATCACAAAGGATTTACTGCAAAAGCAAAGGATTGGCAACTAGTTTATACAGAAGTTTTTGAAACCAAAGAGAAAGCTATGCAAAGAGAAAAACAATTAAAAGCTTGGAAAAGCAATCTACGTATTAGTGAATTAATTAAGCGTAGCTCAACTGAATAGAGCATCCCGACTTACAAGTCGGGAAGGTTTTAGGTTTGAATCCTAACGCGGTCACCACAAGAACACAAGAGATTATCCTTTTTGATAATCTCTTTTTTATTTTAAGATGTTTACGACTATGAAAAGGAAATTTTTAGAATTCCTGAAAAATCAATAAATATTCGGAAAATTAATAACAATAAACGCAAAGAAAATTAACATCTACCTTATTCAGAGTAGCAGATTTTCAATACCCAATACTAAAACAAGTTTCTCGGGCAAGCATCACTATATTTATTACCAAGTGTGAAGCCAACAATAAACTCATGCGTGTTGCCAGAATACGTACGTAATCGGCTATCGGTAGCTACTTCGTAGGAATAGCCAAGGTTTACTGTATTTGAAATATTAAATCCCGCCATTGCAGAGTACCCTCTTAGGAAATCTGAATAACGATAACTACCTCCTACCCACACTTTATCCATGTACTGCAATTTGGCATTTAAATGAGCCCCTAGCAATTGAGGTTCCCAGTATTGTACCATTACAGAAGGTATTAACGTAAAATCTTCTCCAATAGAAACCCTATAACCAGCAGTTGCAAAATAATTTGGCGTAAAATAAGTCCCAAATTTATCAGCAGATGTAAATTTTGCTTTGCCAGGTATTATATTTAGAACAGAAATACCTACAAAATATCTTGCAGAATATAACCAAAGTCCTGCTCCTACTTCGGGCTTTATTTTTCTTGTATCACTTATAGACAATCCCAGTGCCATATCTGTAATGCCATCATCTGCAAATGTGGCTTTAGTTCTATCCAAATTAATACCAGAAACACCGGCATTAAAACCTGCAGATAGCGTTGTTTTTAAACCAAGTGGTTTATGATAAGCATATGAAGCGGATAGACTCCATCTCTTAATGTAGCCTGCTTTATCACTCATTGCTACAAATCCAATTCCATGGTGCGGATCTGGGGCAGTGTAATCTCTCCAATATTCTCTTCCTCTTGGATTTTGGCCTGGTACAGCATACGAAGTAGCATTTGTCCTATAATCGGATTTTCCAATTGGTGCCTGATAACTAAAATATGTTGTTACTGGCGCTCCATCGATGCCCGTCCATTGATTGCGGCTGCTCACTTTTATATCGGCATAGTTTTCTATTCCAGCAAGCGCAGGATTGAGAATATAATTATTTAAAATATACTGCGTATAAGAAGATTTTGCTTGCCCATTTACAAAGGCTATAGTTCCCAATAAGACTACTATCAATATTATTTTTTTCATGCTCTATCTTTTTTGAGCGGCTGCATTTGATGAGTGAAAACAAACAAACTGCACCCCCTTCGAAACAACTTTAATAATTTTCAACAATGTTCAACTTTCAAAGCACCTATTTAATAATCGTAACATAACCCGTTAACGGTTTTCTGCCAGAACCTGGTTCAATGATATAGTAATACGTATCAAAAGGCAATGGCTTTCCATTTAAAGTACCATTCCACGGTTGGAGGTATCTTCTAGATTCGAAAACCAACTGGCCTGTACGTGTAAATACTTGTACCCTATTGTCTGGATAACTCTCAAGGTATTTTATTACCCATAAATCGTGTACTCCGTCATTGTTAGGTGTGAATGTATTTGGAATAACAGGAGATTTAAGCACTTTTATAAATACGCTACTTGTATCTGCACAGCCACCTCTTGCCGTTACTTTTAACAAATACGTAATATCCTCTACTGGCGAAGCAAGTGGTTTTAGTACAGTTGGGTCATTTAGATTAATTGGAGCTGGAGTTCCTGTCCACAAATAAGTAAGATCGTTTCCAGAAACAATTGGTGATAGTATAAGGTTTCCTCCTTGCAAAATAACACTATCCCTGCCCGCATCTACCAATGGAAATGGATAAACCGTAAATGATCTAGTACTATCGTCCACACAACCAAAACTATTTTTAACGGAAAGTTTTACATCATAAGTTCCGGCATTTGAATAACGATAGGGAGGCCTTACTTGTCCACTGTAGGTAGCATTGTTGTCGCCATAGTTCCATGTCCAATTAGTCATTACACCATCTGCTGGGTTGCTTGGTCCATCTATAAGCCTTACTACATCACCTATACAAACACTCGCCTTATCAAAATTAAAGCTAGCAATCGGTGCCGGATGTATACTATTCACGTTAATGATAGCAGTATTTGTACAGAAAGTTGTAGGCGATGTTGCTGTTAACAACACAGGATGAATACCAAGAGTTGTATATGTAAAAGTGGAGTTTAACCCTGTTTTAATGGTTGGTGGCACGTCATCAAAGGTCCAAGAATATATCCAATCTGATACATTAGGTGTTGTATTGGTAAAGTCTACAACAGCTGATGGTAAACAGGCAACTGGTGTAAATGTTGCACTTGGTCTCGGTATTGGATTTACCACTACATTGAGCGTTTTTACTAAGCTTCTACAACCATAATTGGTAACTACATATAATTTTGCAGTATAGCCCGGTGTTGTATTTGCAGTAGCATAAATATGCTGAATATTATTACCATTACTTACAGTTTGTATAGGAGAACCATCTCCCCAATCATATACCCAAGATACAATTGTACCAGCCCCTTGCGTTGTTGTGTTTGCAAATACTATGTTATTTTGCTCACACAAATTTCCTACTGTGGTAAAAGTATTTACAACGGGATCTGCCAACACATTTACTGGCTGTGTGACAGATGTAGGGCAATTAAAAGTAGATGTCCATGTATAAGTGATGGTATGTGTTCCTATACCTGCTATTATAGGATCAAAAACGCCTGATGCTGTAACACCAACACCAGAATATATTCCAGGACCGCCCGCTATTCCACTTGTTTCACTTGCTTGCGTAAATTGTACTGTTCCATTGTTTAAACATACATCTGGTATAGCATTAAATTGTACTACTGGTGCAGGATGTATGGTGCTAGATGTAATAGGAATTATTGCTGTAGAATCTTTACAACCCGTAGCAATAATCGTTGCAATTAAATGCGTATTGTGTGGCCCTTGTGTTGTGTAAATATGATTCGGGCTTGCCAAAGTACTCGTATTTGCAGGCGCAGTAGAAGGCAATTGAAAACTCCAATTGAATGTATAACCAGATAAAGGAGCAGGTGTGGTATTGGTAAATAAAATATTAGCCGAAGGCAAACAAGCCGATGGCGTAAATGTATAACTTGGAACAGGCAATGGATTTACCGTAAATGTTAGCGGGAAAGGTAGGTTTCTACAACCATATCCTGTTTGTAAAGTAAGGGTAGCTGTTTTTACGCCCGTAGTTGTATAAATATGTGTAACATTGGCACCGGTTGACATAGTTTGTATTGGCGAACCATCACCCCAGTCGTAAATCCAGCTTACAATCGTTCCATCTCCATTGGTAGTAGTATTTTGGAAAGTAATGGCATTGTTATGACACCTATTACCAACAGTTGTAAATGTATTTATAACGGGCGGAGCCAACACTTTTACTTGTCTGGTAATGACAGTAGGGCAACCAAAGGTAGATGTCCAAGTATATGTAATGGTGTGTGTACCTACTCCAGCAACAAGCGGATTAAAATCTCCATTGGCAGAAATAATACCAGTACCTGAGAACACACCCGGGCCTCCAGCTATTCCACTCGTTTCGCTTACCAAAGGTAAAAATGAAACGATACCAGCATTGTTTAAACACACATCTTGTATTGCATTAAATTGTAGTACTGGTGCAGGATGTATGGTGCTAGATGTAATAGGAATTATAACTGTAGAATCTTTACAACCCGTTGCAATAATAGTTGCAATTAAATGCGTATTGTGTGGCCCTTGTGTTGTATAAATATGACTTGGACTTGCTAATGTACTCGTATTTGCTGGTGCGGTAGAAGGCAATTGAAAACTCCAGTTGAAAGTATAACCAGATAAAGGAGCTGGCGTGGTATTGGTAAATAAAATATTAGCCGAAGGCAAACAAGCCGATGGCGTAAATGTATAACTAGGAACTGGCAATGGATTTACCGTAAAGGTTAGCGGGAAAGGAAGGTTTCTACAACCATAACCTGTTTGTAAAGTAAGTGTGGCTGTTTTTACGCCAGCAGTTGTATAAATATGGGTAACATTGGCACCGGTTGACATTGTTTGTATTGGCGAACCATCACCCCAGTCGTAAATCCAGTTTACAATCGTTCCATCTCCGTTGGTAGTAGTATTTTGGAAAGTAATGGCATTATTATTACACCTATTACCAACGGTTGTAAATGAATTTAAAATGGGCGGTGCCAAGACTTTTACTTGGCGAACCAAAGCAGAATCACATCCAGCCGTAGTAGTTACAGTATAGGTAACATTATTATTGGTGCCTACAACAACACCTGTTGCCAAAGGATTAAAAGTATAAACACCTCCTGCAAAAGTAACCCCAGGCCCCATATATACTGCTGTACCACCACTAGCTGTACCTTGGTTCAAGATTACTGGACCTCCATTTAAACAAACATCTTGTACTGGTGCGAAAGTGGCTATAGGTGATGCATTTACTAAAACATCTATTATCGTATCTTTTTGGCACACACCATTAAACCCAGAATAAGCAAAATAGCGAACCTTGTATGTAACACTTGTTTGTAAGTTTGGATAAACATGCGTATAAATTTTATTTGGAGTTGGCACATTATCCTGTTCAAAAACGGTAGGTGCACCTAAGTAATCCCAATAAATATCTACTCTTATCAATCCACCTACATTTACCAAGCTTGACTCTCTAATTTGAACGGGTCTGTTAGAACACAAATTTGCAGCATTTAATGTTGTAAAAGATGCCCTTGTTACTTCACCATTAATAAAGAATTGTTGTGTAACCGTATCCTTACATCCACTATTGGTGGTTACAATTAGTGTTACTGTTTTTTGCCCTACTGCTAAATAAGCATGTAGTGGATTTTGAAAAGTTGGGCCCGAACCTGCTAAAACAGGCGAACCATCACCAAAATCCCATTCCCAGAAAACGATGCCACCTCCTACTACTGAACTTGTGTCTGTAAACTGAGCGAATGCATCGGCCAAACAAGCTCCTGGATTAATAAACCCAGCTTTTGGTTTGCTGTTTATGGTAATAGGGTTGGCAAATAAATCACTTTCGCAACCTAGGTCGGATATGGTTTTAAATGTAACTGGCTTTATACCGGCTGTAGGATAAGTCACTGTAAATGGATTACCATTCACTCTTATTTGTGGGCCAGCTCCATCTCCATAGTTCCATACCCACGATGTTACACTTCCTGTTGGTGTAATACCAAACGCTGGGGTAAAAGTAATTGCATTTTGTGCGCAATATGGAGCTAAAGTAGTAAAGCTTGCAGTAGGAAGTGGATGAACCAAAATACTTCCTGTTGCGGTTTTTTGTACGCAAGTACCAGTAGTGGTAACTGTATAATTGAATAACCCATCTACAGTGGGGGTACCAGAAATAGTAAATATTCCACCAGCATACGTTCCTATAACACCTGCTGGTAAACCACTCACTGTTCCACCTGTTCCGCCTGCGGCAATTTGATAAGTGATATTGGTTATTGGTATGTTTTTACAAAGTTGCTGATTGGTGGTTGGTAATGAAGATGTTAGTGTAATGGTAGCATCTGGTGTAACCCTTATAGAACCTGTTGCTGTGGGTATTACACATGGTCCATTGGTTGACACTGTATAATTAAATACACCGGTTACAGTTGGCGCACCCGAAATAGTAATTACTCCCGTAGAATAAACACCGGTAACACCTGCAGGTAAACCACTCACAGTTCCACCAGTTCCGCTCCCTCCTACCGCATAAGTAATATTCGTTATTGGAACGTTTATACATAAGTTTTGGTTATTTGTTCCCACTGCAGATGATAAACCTATAGTTGCATTTGCTGTTACATTTATTACACCTGTCAAGCTTGGTTTTACACAAGGACCTGTTGTAGAAACGGTATAAGTATAAGTACCACTCACTGTTGGTGTTCCTGTTATTGTTATTACGCCAGCAGCATAAGTTCCTGTAACACCTGTAGGCAAACCACTCACACTTCCGCCTGTTCCTGTTCCACCTACAGCGTACGTGATATTTGTTAATACAGTATTGATGCACAAAGTTTGGCCGGCCGTTGTTGAAAGAGATGTTAAAGCCAATGTAGCATCAGCAATAACAATCAATATGCCTGTAAGTTGAGGTTTTACACAAGGACCAGTTGTAGATACGGTATAATTAAATGTTCCGCTTACAGTAGGTGTACCAGAAATAGTAATTACTCCACCTGCAAAAGTTCCTGTAACACCTGTTGGTAAGCCACTTACACTTCCACCAGTACCAGTTCCGCCTACTACGTAAGTAATATTGGTTATTGGATTATTAATACATAAAGTTTGGTTATTGGTTCCCACAGCAGACGACAAAGATAATGTCGCATTTGCTGTTACGTTTATTACTCCTGTTAGGCTTGGTCTTACACAGGGCCCTGTTGTAGAAACGGTATAATTAAACGTTCCGCTTACGGTAGGTGTTCCTGTTATTGTTATTACGCCTGCTGTATACGTTCCTGTAACGCCTGCTGGCAATCCGCTCACGTTTCCACCAGTTCCAGTTCCGCCTACTGTGTAAATAATATTGGTTAGTGCGGTATTAATACACAACGTTTGATTTGAAGTTGCTACCGCTGAGGATAATGTTAATGTAGCATCGGCAGTAACATTCAATATGCCTGTAAGTTGAGGTTTTACACATGGGCCTGTAGTAGAAACAGTATAATTAAATATACCACTCACAGTTGGGGTGCCAGCTATTGTAATTACTCCTCCCGTAAATGTGCCTGTAACACCTGCTGGTAGGCCGCTCACACTTCCACCGGTACCAGTTCCGCCTACGGCGTAAGTAATATTTGTTATAGGATTATTGATGCATAAGGTCTGGTTATTGGTTCCAATAGCTGATGATAGAGATAAAGTAGCATCTGCTGTTACATTAATTACGCCTGTTAGGCTTGGTCTTACACAAGGCCCTGTTGTAGAAACGGTATAATTAAACGTTCCGCTTATGGTAGGTGTTCCTGTTATGGTTATTACGCCAGCTGTAAAAGTTCCAGTAACGCCTGCAGGCAGCCCACCCACACTTCCTCCTGTTCCACTTCCTCCAACTACGTAAATAATATTTGTTAATGCAGAATTAATACACAATGTTTGGGTCGATGTTGCTATAGCTGATGATAAAGCCAATGTAGCATCTGCTGTAACGGTTATTGTTCCTGTAGCTTGAGGTGTAACACAAGGCCCAGTTGTAGATACGGTATAACTAAATGTTCCGCTTACAGTAGGTGTACCAGAAATAGTAATTACTCCACCTGCTAAAGTTCCTGTAATACCTGTTGGTAAGCCACTTACACTTCCACCAGTACCACTTCCGCCTATGGTGTAAATAATATTGGTTAAAGGATTATTAATACACAATGTTTGATTAGACGTTGGAGGAGCTGATGTTAATGCAATAGTAGCATCAGGTGTAATGTTCACTACTACGTTACCAGCTTGAAGTTGCTTACAAATACTAGAGCCTTGATTTTTTACACTATCTAAATAATATGTAAAAGTGCCTGCTACGGACGTATTTATAGGCAACAATGCCGTTGTTCCTATCGAGGTGATATTTTGTATAGGGCCACTATTTATGTGGTAGCTAAATTCGTATGGAGGTAGTCCAAAGTTACCTGTAAATGTAATGTTTGTCGGTGCTGTGTTTATACACAACGTATTTGCACCAGCAATTGTTGCGGTGGCCAAATCGGGAACCGTTATTGTTTGTGAAATAGTATCACTTAGGCAACCAGGTGTTGTAATATTAAAGAAACGTACTGTTTTTACACCAGCTGTAGTAAAAGTATGTATCGGATTTCTAATCGTAGAAATTGTAGTCGTGTTTGTTACTGGGTCGAAAAAACTCCACCAAAAACTATAAGTAGGGTAAAAAGTAGGTGTTGGACCTTGCGGTGTTGTCTCCGTAAATTGTATAGGATCATTAGGACAACCTGGTTGGTTGTATGTAAAACTTGGTGGAGGCGGGGCAGCAACTGTTAAGGTAAAATCATATTCAATTTCGTTTCCTGCGGTACAGCCATCGCTGGTAGCGTTGGTACGATAACCTGTAACTGTTACTGTATAAACACCTGGGGTAGAAATTGCATAGTTTGTAGGCAGTGAGTACCATGCTACCCTTTTGCCATTCCTAATGGTTGTAGAATCTGGCACAACTTTTAAACCCGGATCAGGAGGAAATAATAATGGAAGGGTTCCATTTACAATTACAGGAAAATTATTTGGAGCAAAAGCTGTAGGGCTTGTTACATTCCATTTCATAGAATCAAACCTTACCAAAACGTTTGTACCTGCTGTAGCTCCGGAATTACTAAAAGAAGAATCGGGCAAATATATTTTAAACCTAAAGGGTGAATTGGAACAAGAATAAGCACCTCAATTATTGATAATACCATATTGGGATTGTATTTCGAGGTTTTGATTAAAATCTCTAACATTGGTACCTGCATTGTAGCCATAACTTTCTGCTGCTGCAAAACCATAAGCTATGGCATTAAAACCAGAATCAGAAACGAGTGTATGTTGACCTAGGGAAAGTCCAGCAATTTTAATAAAAGAATAAGCAGCATCTTGAGGATGTACGGTGAAAGAAGCTGCAGGTACTGCCAAGCCATCTCTTCTAAATGAACTGATGGCTGTACCGCCATTGGGAATAATAACATTCACAAAGTGCGTTGGACCACCTGCTACGAGTAAGTTAGAATTAAACAATACATTACTTATGCTTTGCTCCACTGGGCTTAAATATATTACTTCCGGATCTCCTGGGTTGGTATTGCTACAAGCCCCTTGGGAAGTTACATATTGAGCAACAGTTATAGGCAAATCTCCCTCAATTTTTTGAGGGTTTACTGTAAAAGGTATTTCATAATAAAAATTACCAATAAGAGGTAAGGTAGTGACAACCCCATTTATTTTTACTATTGTTGCAGGATCTGCAACACATACTCTGTAAATGTTCCTTGTCATATTACCTCCAGTAGAGGCCGTTAAAAACTTTTTACCCCAAGCAGATTTTGGAAAAGATTGCACCATATAATTATCTGAAGACGAAGGTGTATTATTACAAGTAAGGCTTATCCTTCCACTACCCGAGTAAACAGCAATTCTTTTACAACCACCTGTGCCAGATGCGATGCTTTTTATTTTTGACCCAGTTAGATCTACCGCAGTGCAAGGTGGTTGACCGCCCGCTCCACAAAAACTATTTACTCCCAATGATCCCATTACATTGTATACCTGACCCTGCGTAAGTGTTATTGTATTCACACTTCCAGCGGCCCACCCTCCCACTGTACTTGCACTTGGCGTAATTTCAACAGTCGTAATACCAGTATCCGCTGCAACCACATAAAACCAACTATTGGCATTTACAGAATTTGAGTTATTCGTATAGTTTATAGAATAATATTCTTTTCCCAATGTATTGGTAGGTAACAAAACGCAAGCACCCGATACCGATGCATTATATATATGCGCATAAGCAACGATGGATTTGGTACTAGTAACATGTATACCCTTGTTTAATAACCCATTAGTAAGTAGCCTAGCATCAGAAGCACCTGCTTTTGGCATTACAGGAGTAGTAAAAATAGTATTGGCGGGAATATTGGGAAATGTTTGGGTATAACCTATTCCGGGAATTTCAACTGTAACAGTTGTAATCTGGTCAGTAGCAAAATATAGCACCATATCTTGCGAATTCCCCGCTGTCATAACTTGATGGTATCCATAACCAACCCAAAAATCTTTCCCTTTATTAGAAAAATCTTGTGCACTAGAACACTGGAAAACAAAGATTGCAATAAATAATAGTAAAAAATTTCTCATCGTTATAGGGTAACTGTTAATTATTTTATGGGCTTACTTTATATAGACCCTGTTAGTTTAGAAAACGCTTTATGCCAATTTAAAAATTGCAAATGCAAGCTTATTAAAGTAGTATCAGATAATAGATAAGTTATATATATCGACACATATTTGCAAGTTTGATAAATGCTTCTTTTTTTAACCTTAATATAAATTAAGTTCGAATTTACTAAAAGATTTAATGCCAAGTCACAAAAAATGTTTTGCTGAACAAAATCTTAGTAACTAATTACTGGAGCCCAATCTTGAACAACATATTTATATTCAATATTTAATTAATGTGTTACAATTAGAAAAAGGGAAAAATGTTGAATTAAATTTACTTCTCAGTTGAACATCAGTAAGTTCATATTAGCCATTTTGACATGAATACTATTTTAGTTAAAAAGCATTTTAAAGCTCAAATTTCAATACACAAAAAATTGTAAGGTAATATTCCAATGATGCAATTTTAGTTCAAAAAATGAAAAAGGTTTACTTTTTATAAACAAGAATATAGTAATATATTATTTTATACAAAGTATATATTGATGTATATACCATATTTTATTCTATTTCTGATGTTTATAAAATATATTTGTAATTAAAATAAAAATTAAATATTTTTAATATTTTTAGAAATACTTTAGATTAAAATTTAATTATTAATAAATTAAATTATCAGACAAATCTTTTAACTATATTTAAAACAATATTTTAATTGGAATTTTTTTCTCCATAATATTTAGCTAATATTTTTGCCCAATTGTCTATAATTCTGTAGCGATATACTCAAATAATTAGCTAAATATTTTATATTTATAAAAATAAGATTTCTCCAACCCTGCTCATTTTAGTACCTTACAGCCTAAACTGCTTTACATGAAAAAACGTTTCCTAAGCCCTACTCTATTTTTATGCACCGTATTGGCTATTTTGTCATCCTGTCAGAAACCGAAGGACTTGGTTTTTAAAGAATTTAAGAACCTGAAAGTAGATCAATTGAGTTTTTCGGGAGCTGCTTTGAATGTAGATTTGGTGTATTATAATCCCAATAATTTTGGCCTACAACTCAACAGAACAGATTTAGATATTTTTGTAGACAGTACTTTTTTGGGGCATTCTTCCCAAAATATACAAGTTGCTATTCCAAAAAGAAACAATTTTACCATTCCGCTGAAGCTAGATTTGGATGTAAAAAACTTGCTAAAAAATGGCATTACTTCCCTTTTTAATAAAGAGGTGAAAGTGCGGGTATTGGGTTCTGTAAAATTGGGGAAGGCCGGTGTTTATAAAAGTTTCCCCGTAGATTATACAAGTTTGCAAAATTTTTCGCTTCTGAAATAAGCTGGTTCAAATTAACTATCGGATTATAAAAAAATTATTGTTGCGTAAATTCAAATAAATATTACCCAAAAAATGATGCTAATTACAATATCAGTTTTTTCTAAAGAATAAATTGTTCCTTATAAATTCGCTTTTCCCTGTTTTCCGCTTTGGAACACCCAGAAAAAATGGCTGCGCTGAGAATTGCGTAAACATGATTTTTGAGTAATTGTAATTTCATTTATGCGATTCTAAATTAGTTTGAAAATTTTTGTGCTTTAAAGTTGAAAACAAAAGCCTTACTCAATTTATAAGTAGTAGTGTGGAGTCGATGGGGTAGATTTTTGGCTCCCAGATTTTTCAGATTTACTCAAATTTTTTCTGCCTAATCTGTAAAATCTGAGAGCATTTTCAGTTTTCACCGTTAGAACACTGTAGATTTCTTGCTCAATTATTACTCGAACCTATAGTTTACTCTAATTTATATTTACCTCTATTTTTTAGAAATAATTTGTACAGATACGCTTCCAGATTTATTTGATCTTTTTCGCAAAAACATAGCCAAAAATACGGATGGGACACCCATTCACAAGACGCACTCAGTAAAATCAACCCTTTCAGAGGATGTTTTTAAAAAGTGCGGAAAACAGGGGATTATAAAAAAATGATTGCTGCGTAAATTCAAAAAAATATTACCCAAAAAATGATGCTAATTCCAATTTCAGTTTTTTCTCTTGAACAAATTGTCCCCTATAAATTCGCTATTTTATCAAATAATTGTAATATATTGGGCATAAATATTTTTACTCACCTATTTTTGTAGTTTATTAACTACAAAATGCTTAGTTTACATTATTAATTAACCATAAAAAAAGCCCCATTTTATGACAAACAATTTTATAGGAGAACGTTGGAAAAAAGTAGTATTTGATTTTGAACACACTAGCGTCAACAGAGTTGAAGTTTCCAATTTTGGAAGAGTACGAACATTTAATAGACTATCCGATGGCGATATTTTAAAAGGATCTATGATAAATGGATATCGCATTATCAGACTCAAATTTTTTAATGATAGGGAAGAAACTGTACAAGCAAAACTAGATTATATTCAAAATCAGATAAGCAAATTTGCCAAAAAGATCGAAAAAATGGAGGCAAATAAAGAAAGTAAGCAATCTATAAACGAAGCAAAAGCGCTTCTAAATGGTCTAAAACAAAACTTAAAGGAAAAATATTCAAAAGATTGGACTAAAAGAGCTACAAATTTCCATGCGCTTATACATAGATTAGTAGCTACCTACTTTTTAAAACAACCAAAACCTAGTGAAATTATTGTTGCTCATCTTGATTATAACAAACTAAATAATCATGTAAGCAATTTAAAATGGATGACCCAGGCAGAAAATACGATTCACCAGCAAGGCAGCCCGTATGTAATTGCCGAGAAATTAGATAGAAAAAACAATCCCCTCCGTAAGGCAGCCAATGCTAAACTTACTATAACCAAAGTAATGTTACTTAAAAAATTGTTGAACAATGGCAAACCTGTAAAAGCTATGGCAAAACAATTTAAATTATCGGATATGCAAGTTTACAGAATTAAAAACGGAGAGAATTGGGGTGAAGTACCTGCAGCAAAATAAATTAAATTTGGTTTTCAAAATAGCAGCAACTACTTTTGCACAAACAAATAAATAGTGTACTCAATTCAATTACATCATCATCATCTTCATACTTGCCCTCAGGCTAGGTGTAAATGATATATGTAACATAACAATATTTCAAAAACCCGTCTGAGTAAACAGAGGGGTTTTTTGTTTCTACCAACACCCCCACTCTTTTACCCAGCACTAGACAAAACAAAAATGAAACCATTAAAAATTGCCATTCAAAAAAGTGGCAGGCTAAGTGAAAAATCACTGGAGCTATTAAAAGGCTGTGGAATAAAAGTACCCAACGGTGACAGAAAATTAAAAACAACAGCAGAAAACTTCCCAATAGAAATTCTTTTTTTGAGAGATGATGATATACCTCAATACGTAGAGCAAGCTGTTGCAGATATAGGAATCTTAGGTGAAAATGAAGTATGGGAAAAAGACAAAGATGTACTTACTATAGCAAATTTAGGATTTGCTGGTTGCAAGTTATCTTTGGCAATACCAAAAGATGAAGTTTATACTGGCCTTGGCTTTTTTAATAATAAAAAAATAGCTACGAGTTATCCTAAAATATTAAAGAAATTTTTAGACGAAAATGATATCGCTGTAGAAATAGAAGAAATTGGTGGAAGCGTAGAAATAGCTCCAGGTATTGGATTAGCAGATGGTATATTCGATATTGTAAGCTCGGGCAGTACTCTTCTAATGAATGGCTTAAAAGAAGTAGAAATTGTAAAAACAAGTAAAGCGGTTTTAATATCCAACAAAAACTTAGCTGCTGACAAACAAGCAATTTTAGAAAAGCTATTGTTTAGAATAAAAGCAGTGCAAGCAGCTACAGAAAATAAATACATTCTTTTAAATGCCCCTAATACCGCTGTAAAAAAAATAAGCTCCATTTTACCTGGCATGAAATCGCCCACGGTTTTACCATTAGCTGAAGAAGGCTGGAGTAGCATTCATTCCGTAGTTAAAGAAGATGAGTTTTGGGAAGTGATAGACAAATTGAAAAACCTAGGTGCAGAAGGCATTTTGGTAATACCAATTGAGAAAATGATTTTGTAAGAAAATAAAGCCACGAATACACGAATAAAAAAAAGAAAAGAAATAATCTATTCGTGCATTCGTGGCTATTCATTCACGAAGTGAATAAAAGTAAATTAAGGCAAATGCAAAAAATATTATTACCCAAAAGAAAAGATTGGAGCAGTTTAATTACTAGACCATCAGCAGAAAAAGCATCATTGAATGAACTGGTAAATACGGTTTTTGAAGAGGTAAAACAAAACGGAGACAAAGCTGTTTTACAATATTGCAAAACATTTGATAAGGTAGCCCTTACAAGTTTAATAATTAGTGAGGAAGATATTAGAAAAGCAAGTTCTTTAATACCAGCAGAATTAAAAGCAGCCATACAATTGGCAAAACATAATATCAGCAAATTTCATGAAGCACAGCAGCAACCCATAGAAATTATAGAAACAACAAAAGGCGTATTGTGTTGGAGAGAAAACAGGGCTATAGAAACGGTAGGTATTTACATTCCTGGTGGCAGTGCTCCTTTATTTTCTACAGTATTAATGCTCGGTGTACCGGCAATGTTAGTAGGATGTAAAGAAATTATATTATGCACACCGCCAGATGCGACTGGAAATATAAACCCAGCAATACTCTACACTGCTGCACTGGTGGGCATTACAAAAATATACCGTGTTGGTGGTATACAAGCTATTGCCGCCATGACTTTTGGTACAGAAACAATTCCACCAGTACAGAAAATCTTTGGCCCAGGCAACCAATATGTAACAGCAGCTAAACAAATGGCGCAAAATTTTGCTGTAGCCATTGATATGCCAGCGGGTCCGAGCGAAGTATTGATAATTGCAGATAAAACTTGCAATCCCATTTTTGTTGCTGCCGATTTATTGTCGCAAGCAGAGCATGGTGCAGACAGTCAAGTACTATTATTGAGCAACAATGAACAAATAATAAATGATACACTAGAAGAAATAGCAATACAATTAGATGTATTACCTAGAAGAGAAATAGCCACTAAAGCTATAACAAATAGCAAGGCTATTTTATTGGATACTATAGATGAATGTATTGAGCTAAGCAATTTGTATGCGCCAGAACATTTAATACTTGCAACAAATAATGCCAGAGATTTGGTTTGCAAAATAACAAATGCAGGTTCTCTGTTTTTAGGGAATTTTAGTTGCGAGTCTGTGGGCGACTATGCAAGTGGCACCAACCATACTTTACCCACCAATGGTTATGCACGTAACTATAGTGGTGTGTCATTGGATAGTTTTGTAAAGAAAATAACCATTCAAGAAGTGAGTAAGGAAGGATTACAAAATATTGGTCCGGCGGTAGAATTGATGGCAGAAGCAGAGGGGTTGTGGGCGCATAAGAATGCGGTGACAGTGAGGCTAGAAAACTTTACAAAAGATTAGAGATATTAGACAAAAGACAAAAACACATGTTCAATTTAGATAAATTAGTACGAAAAAATATACTCGCCTTGCAACCATACTCAAGTGCCAGAGATGAGTACAAAGGAAAAGATGCTATTTTTTTAGATGCAAATGAAAACCCGTTTGGGGAACTAAACCGCTATCCGGATCCGAAGCAAATAGAATTAAAAAAGAAACTGAGCGAAATAAAAAATATAGCTTTAAATAACATATTTGTAGGAAATGGTAGCGATGAAGTGATAGACCTTGCTTACAGAATTTTTTGTGAACCTGGAGTTGACAAAGCCCTTACATTCACACCTACATATGGAATGTACGATGTGAGTGCGGGTGTAAATGATGTAGATTTAATTAAAATTCCGCTTAACGACCAGTTTCAGATTGACTTGGATGCTGTTGAAAATTCTTTGAAAGATGAAAAATTAAAATTGATATTCATTTGTTCGCCCAATAATCCTACAGGAAACAATATGGATAAAATAGAAAGCATCATAGAAAAATTTAATGGTATCGTTTTTATAGATGAAGCCTATATAGATTTTAGTAATGCCGATTCTTTCATAAAAAAGATAAAACGATACCCAAATATCATTATTTCGCAAACTTTTAGTAAGGCGTGGGGGCTTGCGGCAGCAAGGGTGGGCACAGCTTATGCCAGTGAAGAAATTATAGCATTGTATAATAAAGTTAAACCACCATACAATGTGAGCAAACTTAATCAAGAAGAGGCGTTGAAAACGCTTTTAGCAGTTGATAATTTTGATAAAAACAAAGCTATTATTTTGAAAGAGAGAGAAAAGCTCATCAATAATTTATCAGCATTGCCCATTGTAAAGAAGATTTACCCAAGCGATGCAAATTTTATATTAGTAGAAGTTGATGATGCAAACACATTGTACGAAAAATTGGTTGCGTCAAAACTAATAACAAGAAATAGGAACAGCGTGGTTAAAAATTGTTTGAGGATAACGGTTGGTAGTAAGAAGGAGAACGAAGAATTAATAAAAGTAATACAAGAACTGATGTAAAGTATTCTCAGTTATACAAAGAATATGTTGCAGCAAAAGATGCCACTATTTTTCCCAAAAAAGGAAAAAGCAATATTAAAA
This sequence comes from Ferruginibacter sp., assembly GCA_031380515.1. GTDB lineage: Bacteria > Bacteroidota > Bacteroidia > Chitinophagales > Chitinophagaceae > Ferruginibacter. Next base: position 21,878 of record JANNGD010000118.1, read on the forward strand.
AAAGAAGATTGAAAAAGGTAAAAAATTAATAACGCTAAAAATTACAGCCTTCCAAAACTTCCACCTGGCAGCGGAGATTACGGGGCATTTAAACAAATGAAAAAAGTATTATTTATAGACAGAGATGGAACGTTGGTAATAGAACCACCCATAGATTTTCAATTAGACAGCTTAGAAAAATTGGAATACTACCCTGCCGTATTCCAATATCTTTCTCGCATTGCTAAAGAAATGGATTATGAATTGGTGATGGTTACCAACCAGGATGGACTTGGAACAGCTTCTTTTCCAGAGGATACATTTTGGCCTGCACAAAATAAAATTGTGGCGGCATTTAAAAATGAAGGGATTGTTTTTTCGGAAATACTGATAGATAAAACACTACCTGCAGAGAATGCGCCCACACGCAAGCCAGGCACTGCAATGCTTGCCCATTACATGAAAGGCAATTACGATCTCCAACATTCGTACGTTGTTGGAGATAGAATGACAGATATACAACTGGCCAAAAACCTAGGATGCAAAGCAATTTATTTATCCAAAGAAAAAACAGCGGAGGCAGATTTGTGCACACCAAATTGGGTAGACATATACAATTACCTAAAAAGTGAACCAAGAAAAGCAACAATAGTAAGAAAGACAAATGAAACCAATATTGAAGTAACCGTAAACTTAGATGGTAGTGGAAAAAGTGAGTTAAATACCGGCCTGGGCTTTTTTGATCATATGCTAGAGCAAATAGCGAAGCACGGCAATATGGATTTATACGTACATGTAAAAGGCGATTTGCATATAGATGAACACCACACAATTGAAGATGTAGCCATTACATTGGGGGAAACTTTTTTGAAAGCATTGGGTAGTAAAAAAGCAATAGAACGATATGGATTTCTTTTACCAATGGATGATTGCTTAGCCCAAGTGGGCATTGATTTTGGTGGTAGGCCATGGTTGGTTTGGGATGTAAATTTCTCCAGAGAAAAAATTGGAGAAATGCCTACAGAAATGTTCATGCATTTTTTTAAATCATTTAGCGATAATGCAAAATGCAACCTCAATATTAAAGCAGCAGGCGAAAATGAACACCACAAGATAGAGGCTATTTTTAAGGCCTTTGCAAAAGCTGTAAAAATGGCGGTAAGTAAAACAACTAATTTTAGCATACCAAGTACAAAAGGCACCATATGATTGCAATAATTAAATACAATGCAGGCAATATTACTTCTGTAAAAAATGCTTTGAATAGGTTGGGTTATGAATCTATAATAACTGATGATGAATCAAAAATACGGTACGCAGATAAAGTTATTTTTCCAGGTGTGGGTGAGGCAAGCACCGCAATGCAATATTTGCAAGAAAGGAAACTAGATGTATTGATAAAAACGCTTACACAACCTGTAATGGGTATTTGCCTTGGCCAGCAACTAATGTGTACTTTTTCAGAAGAAAATAATACCCCTTGCTTGGGTATTTTTGATACTTCGGTAAAGCTTTTTCCACATACAGCATTGGTACCCCACATGGGCTGGAATAATATAGAGACCAAAAACGGCCCCCTTTTTGAAGGAATAGGCAAAAACGATAATTTCTATTTTGTACACAGCTACTACGCCGAAATTTGTGAAAGTACCATTGCCACATGCCAATACATTTTGCCATTTAGCGCTGCCATGCAAAAAGATAATTTTTATGCAACACAATTTCATCCGGAGAAATCGGCGGATGTAGGTGAAAGGGTATTGAGGAATTTTTTGGAAGAGTGAACCACAAAGGCGCTAAGTAAAAAAGTTTCACAAAGAATTATTAAACCTTTAATGAAATAAATAATAAAACAATTTAAACAAAAAAACTTTGTGTACTTAGTGAAACCCTTTAAAACCGAACCACAAAGACAGAAAGTTAAAAAGTAACACAAAGAAACTATACAACCTAATGATGCTGCAACAAATCCTTAGTGTTCCTTTTCGTTCTTAACTTCTTTGTGGTTCAAAAAAAAAAATGAGAATAATACCAGCAATAGACATAATAAACGGAAAAGCAGTAAGGCTTACTAAAGGAGATTATAGCACTGAAAAAATTTACAATGAAAATCCATTGGAAGTGGCAAAAGCTTTTGAAGGATGTGGGATACAATATTTACACTTGGTAGATTTAGATGGAGCAAAATCTCAGCATATAATTAACAGCAAAGTATTGTACGATATTGCCACAAAAACAAATTTGAAAGTAGATTTTGGTGGCGGTTTAAAAACCAATGAAGATGTAGAAGTGGCTTTTGATTGTGGTGCATCACAAATTACAGGTGGTAGTATAGCAGCAAAAAATGCAACATTATTTTTAGAATGGTTAGAAAGATATGGCTCTGAAAAAATAATTTTGGGAGCCGATTGCTTAAACAGAAAAATAGCTACGCAAGGTTGGCAAGAAAGTTCGGAATTAGATATCATAGATTTCATAAACAACTTTGAAAAAAAAGGAATAAAACATGTTATATGTACAGACATCAGTAAAGACGGCATGTTACAAGGAGCATCTAATGATTTGTACAGCGAGATTTTGCAAAAAAGCAAAGTAAATTTAATAGCCAGTGGCGGCATATCATGTATGGCAGATATTGAAGAAGTAAAAAAAATTGGTTGTGAGGGTGTAATTATTGGTAAGGCTATTTATGAAAACAGGATCAGTTTAAAAGAATTAAGTACGCTATGTTAAAAAAAAGAATAATTCCTTGCTTGGATATAAAAGAAGGGCGTACCGTAAAAGGTATAAACTTTGTAGACATAAGAGATGCAGGAGACCCCATTGAACTTGCCAAAAGGTATGTAGCAGAAGGTGCTGACGAATTGGTATTTTTAGACATAACTGCTACGCAAGAAAAAAGAAAGACTTTGGCAGTATTGGTTGAAAAAATTGCTAAAGAAATAAACATTCCTTTTACAGTAGGCGGTGGAATAAATTCTGTTGAAGATGCCATTGCGATCATAAAAGCCGGTGCAGATAAAATAAGCCTTAACTCAAGTGCTGTAAAAAACCCAGCATTGATTACTGAGATTGCCAACCAATTTGGTAGCCAAGCTGTAGTAGTAGCCATAGATACAAAATTTGAAAAGGAGGCTTGGTGGGTTTATGTAAATGGGGGAAAAATAGCTACAGGATTAAGCACTATTGACTGGGCTAAAAAAGCTGTATCGCTAGGGGCAGGAGAAATTTTGCTTACTTCAATGAACAATGATGGCACAAAGAATGGTTTTGCAATTGATATTACAAATGAAATAAGTAAAGCAGTAAATGTGCCAATTATAGCCTCTGGTGGTGCAGGAACAGCATTACATTTTAAAGAAGTATTTGAACAAACTAAAGCCACTGGGGCATTGGCTGCAAGTGTTTTTCATTTTGGTGAAATACCAATACCAATTTTAAAAAAATATTTGAAAGAAAATGGTATAGCCATACGATAATAATTAAATACCGCTTGCTATACAATGGCAGATAGTAATGTAGAAATATAGTCTCACCTATTTTAAAAAACAAATAATGAATATAGACTTTAACAAAGGAAATGGTTTGGTACCTGTAATTATTCAAGATTACACAAGCTTGCAAGCGCTCATGCTTGGTTATATGAATGAAGAAGCATTTACTAAAACACAAACAGAAGGCAAAGTGACTTTCTTCAGCCGCAGTAAGAATAGATTGTGGACAAAAGGAGAAACAAGCGGCCATTTTTTAATGGTAAAAGAAATTAAACTAGATTGTGATAATGATACTTTACTTATAAAAGTTATACCGACTGGCGCTGTATGCCACACAGGTACGCAAACATGTTTTGGAGAAACAGACTCAAAAGGTTTTTTGTATAAGCTTGAAGAAACTATACACAAAAGGATAAATGAAAACGATGAAAATTCATATACAAATAAGCTATACAAAGCTGGCATAAACAAAGTAGCACAAAAAGTAGGTGAAGAAGCTGTTGAATTGGTTATAGAAGCAAAAGATAACAACGACAATCTATTCAAAAATGAAGCTGCTGACTTGTTGTATCATTTTCTGATTTTATTGAAAGCTAAAAATGTAAAATTGGAAGAAGTTGAACAAATTTTAAAAGAAAGAGTAAAATGAAAGTAATTTTAATTTTTGCAATGATACTCACATCAACCCTAGCTAATGCACAAAAATATTTCCCAAATAAGTGTATAGGGAATTGGAAGGGTGTTATGAAAATATATGCCAAAGGCGTTTTAAAAGATACCGTAACTGCATTACTTTCTATACAAAAGCAATCGGATACTTCTTGGAACTGGAAGACAATATATATTTCTACAAAAATGCCTGTTACCAAAAATTATACCCTTCGTATAAAAGATAAAGCAAATGGTATTTATATAACAGACGAAGGTGATGGCATAGAATTAATAGATTATTTGTTTGATGATAAATTGTACAGTGTTTTTGAAACAGAAGGTATTTTACTCACTTCCTATTATCAATTAATAGGCAAACAATTAATTTTCGAAGTCACTTCTAGCAAAAAGATAGTAGCAGATGCTAAAGAAGTGATAAATTATTCAGTAAATAACGTTCAGAAAGTTGTTTTCAAAAAAATAAAATAACTTCACTATTAAAAAGTATATATGAAAAAAATACTTGTACTTAGTTTATGCTTCTTTATGGTTATGAGCTGCATTGCCCAAACCAATAAATACAGAATTGTTGTAAAATTTGGTAGCATGTGTTGTGGCGTACCAGACAATAAGCCATTGCTTGATTATATTGTAGCCTTTAAAAAGAAAAATAAAATAAAGAAAATAACTTATGATAGTATTGGCCCCATGGGCAAAGAAGGTGAGTACAATATGGCTTTTACGCTAAAGGAATTGAAGAAAAAACAAGTAGCTATGTTTGTGAAAGAAGTAACAACACTTGCAACAACTATGAAAGAACAAGGTTATACCAATGTAGAAGAAAATGTTGAAATAGATAAGACATCATTAGGAAGAGCAACCATTCAAAAAAAGAGCTTATGAAAAAAAGCAGGAATAAATCCTGCTTTTTTTGCTATGTATTTTATTTATTTGAAAATCTTATCAAAGAAAACCTTCATTTCATTAAAAGATGCTATATCTGCAGCGGCATTATAAGCTACTGGTATACTATATTTTTTCCCTTTTTCTGTAGCAGCTGGGTTAGAGAAAGCGTGTGTTGCTCCGTCATAACTTTTAAAAGTGTAACTGGCACCAACAGAATCCATTTGCTTTTTAAATGTGGCAACCTCTGCCGGCAAAACAAATTTATCATCGTTACCGTGACATACCAAAACATCTGCTTTGAGCAAATTTTTATCGAGCTTATTACCAATAAGGTTACCATGAAAACTCACCACTCCCTTTAGTGGTTCCCCTGCCCTAGCCATATTGAGAACCATAGCGCCACCAAAACAATAGCCGATAGCTGCCACTCTATTTGTATCTGCAAATTTGTATGTTCTAATTTTGGCAAAAGCTGCATCAAATCTAGCTTTGGCAAGTGTAGCACTCGTATAAAAAGGGGTAGCCAATTTTCCTGCTTCATCTGGTGTTTCAGCTGTTTTCCCCTCACCATACATGTCTACTGCAAAAGCTACATATCCTAACGCAGCCAATTGCTTAGCACGCCCACGAGTATAATCACCGATACCCCACCATTCTGGCAAAATGAGAACGATGGGCTTAGAAACAGTTGTATCGTCGTTATACGCTATAAAACCTTTCATGGTTATGCCATCTCCTATATAATCTACATTTTCAGTTTGCATCATTACTTTTTGTGTATTACTCGCTTCTGTGGTGGCAGTTTTATCCGTATTCTTCTCTTCGCTATTGTTGCAAGACGAAATTAGCAATGCAATTATTGCTGTCTTAAATATTTTGTTGTACATCGTATTAAAGTTTATATTGATTTATTAAAATTAAGATATTAATTCAAAAGCTGGTTTGTATAAATTCCAAAATGCATCAAGCGCTATCATATTTTTCTTTAAAAATGCAATAATACTTGGCCAATCAGATTCTTCAAAAATATTTATACTTTTTAATTCGATGTAAATAATGGAAACAGATTTATTGTCTTTTGAAATAAAATTTTCTTTCATTTCCCATTCCGTTCCTACTGCTTCTTCAAATTGCTTTACAAAACTACGAAAGGTTTGATAATAGAGATGTTCTAATATTTTATCTGGCAAAAATATTTCTACACAAATAGAAGCAACTTCTTTGTTGGCATCCATTTTAAAAAAAATACCCTTTATGCCTGTCTTATAATTTATCCAGTTTACTTTTTCTCCACTAGCCGATGGTACAGGAGACATATACTTGCCAAAGCTTGTCCAAAATTTTTGTTTAACTGCAGATGCTTCTGCTTTTGTGTACATTCTTAAAAATTAAAAATATTTATACAATTTAATTTGACGTTACAAATTCCGGTCTTCTAATAAAACTACTGTTGTATCTAAACCTAAGTTTTGTACTGAATTCTATTTTCCAATTTTTAATACCTTCATTTACCCTAGGGAAAAAATAGCCTTTTAGCTCAATTGTTCCAAAAGTCAAATTTTCATTTCTTGTTCTTATTCCGCCGCCTATAGCAGTAAAACCTTGTGTTTTTGCGGTATGCTCCAATAAAGGCTTTACCAAACTTAGATCAGAAAAGATAAATGGTGCAAATCTAAATCCAAGCACTTTTTTTAGATTAAAAAAAACAGATTCAAATTTTATAGTAGACCTAGTTTCTGCATTAATACCATTGTTATTCAAATAAGGTAACCCGTAGGCGCTTTCTAATAATAACGGAGCACTCAATAAATTATTAAACTGCTTAGTAAAACTTATGCCAACAAAACTTCTATTTCGCCAATGATGATTTAATTTATACAATTTTGTAAATCTATTTATTGCTATTAAAATAGAAGCATCTTGTAGTTTTTTAGTATTTATATAACTACCACTTCGTAAAATATAATCAGTAAAATGCCCCTTTTTCGAAAACTGTGTACCTTCAAATTCCAAACCAAAATAAGAACGCCTCACTCCTTCTTTGTTTGTATAGCCGCCAATTACTGTGGCATTTATCCCCTGTGGCACGTCTTCATTTCTACCAAACCCATAAATAAAATTCGTTTTATAAAAGTTTTGCTTGTACAAACTGTAAGATACGAGTGCTCCATTTAAATCTGCGTAGCTTGGGTTGTACACGTTCTTGATATTGTTAGGCAAATTGTAAAATTTATTATAAAATGTGCGTAAAGCAACAAAATGACGTAGCCTTTTATCAGAATCTTCTTCTCGTTTATTTTTATGCCCAATATTTAAACCAGCCCACATATCTGCATTGAGTGAAGTATATTTAAACTCATTTATATACACCGAATCGGTCACATAATTATTTTTTGTAGTATTAAAAGAAAAAGAAGCAGCACCTGTCCAAGGGCTGTAACGACTTACTAGTGGCTTATCAAATGCAGCATAATAAACATTCTCATCTTGTCTGCCACTATTAAAAGCTGGGTTAAATGTTTTAAAACCAGTGGTCCAATTTATAAATGATCCGCCTACATTTCTTTTAGTAAAAGATCCACCATAACCATAGTAAGAAGTTCTAGCATCATCATATAAGAGTGAAAGCTCTAGCCGATCGCCCGTACCAAAAAGACTTTCATCCCTTATATTCACTTCTGCTTTTTTTATATTTCCAACATCTACCGAACCTCCAATTGTAAAAACATCCCTTGTTAAAACAATCAAATCTGCATAAATAGAGCAAGAATCATTTATAGATAATATAACAGCATCCTGCATAAAAGTTTGCTCTCTTAAAAAACGTTCGTTATCGGATAACAATCGAGGTAATATTTTATCACCTTCTTTAAAAAAAAGATTTTTTCTTATCACACTTAGCAAAGTATTTTTATGGAAATAATCTATGATATCCGTTCCAAAATTACTTTTTAGTCCATCTACCGTATCGTGTACAATTGTATAAAATCCTGTAGGGGCAATACTAATGCTCCGAATAATTTTACCTTTTGTTTCAAGAAAAGGGTCTGCTGCTTTTATTGGCTCAAAGTCTTCTGAAGACACATAAATACTTTTGCCAAGTTTCTTCAGTAATCCCTTTTTCTTTAACAAAAAGAAAGTATCCTCGGGCTCTTTAATTTGAGCATGTGAATAGTTAATTACTATGAGTGTAAAAAAAACAAAAAAAGTATAGCGTAACAATCTCTTCATTTTCTTTAGGGGTAAAAAAAATAATACAAAAAAGTATCTAGTTGTATTTCAAATATAACAAAAATGCCGCTGGTACACGATAACAACCTTTTAACATTAATAAAGTTGCCCAGCAACCAATACCATCGTATATTTGCGCCGCAATTGAGAACTATAAAAATATAAAATTACAATTACTACTCCAAATTGCATTTTGTCCCAGTTCTACTACGTTTTACATGGTCAGACTTCGATAGAGAATACATAGAGAAAAAAACACAGACATATGAAAAATGACACGCAGGGTATTGTTATACCCCTAAACAAAGAACAGATGAAAGAATTAACAAAAGAAACAAAAGAAACTTTGGCTACAAACTTGGTTGGAAAATTAACAAATCAGCGCAGTTTTGGCTCGGTAGATTTATGGAACTCAAGAAAAAATCAACGTACAATGGTTTCTATGAGAAAATGGTTTAACTAATAAATAATTTTACTTAAAATAGTCTATTCTTTCATTGTAGGCTGCCTCTAATAGGCAGCCTATTTTATTTAATTCAATTTAAAAGAAAACTAATAAAAAAAATGGACCAATTTTTTAGGCAAGCAATTTAAATAAACTAAATTATTGCTGTGCCATACAATTAAAAGTGATAACAAAAACCAACATTTACTAGACCTGCTTTATTTCTAAAACGATCATTTGCTTCGGGCAGTGTTTGAACCTTTGTAGTAGTTACTAATTCTGTAAAAAAATATTGATACGCAAGTTTTACACCAAATTTATCCGTGATTTTATAACGAGCGTAAAACTCTGAGTTTAATGACCCCCTATCGTTATTGCCAACAAGCAATACATTGAAACCTGCAGGTTTAGCTTTAGTAGCAGTAGAAACTCCGTTAGAAATAAACGTTGGAGAACCCTCAGGACCAAATGAAGCCCCAATTACATCTATATTAAAACCAGCTTGTAATTTTGGGGTAATATTATAACCTAAGTTAATTAATAAGTTCATAGAAAAAGCACTTGGCTTTGGCGCAAGTAATGTATCCTCTTTTAATTTATCTCCGGCTAAGCTAGATGGTGCAGAAGTAAAGTTAACTTTTGTACCATAAAATGTATTAAAACGAGCTCCAGTACCTATAAAAAACTTTTTACTTTTTCCAAGATTCCAATTGTAAAAATAACCGGCAACTATACTACCTTGCTTATCTCCAAAGCCAAAGCTAAGATCTGCTAATTGTTGAGATTTTGGGTTATCTTTTTTTTGTGCTATTGCAATACCACTTATTGATAAGGCAAATATTGCTAAAAAAATGTACTTTTTCATAATTATATTTTTAGTTTTTTGTAATTTACAATGGTTTAGTGCAAATAGTTTTTAGGCAATTGACTTTTTTTTAACAAAATAAGATTTTTTAAGTCCCCCTTTTAATTGCAGGTCTCGACTAAAAAGCTAAAAGTTTATTTGTAGCTAAAAAACCTACATTGGAAGAAATTTCGTTCCAATTCTATTCCTTCACCTCCCTATCCTTCACTATCGTCAAATCGTCTAAAGCCACCGTCATTGGCATTATACCTACTTGCAAAATTGCTTTTTTTCCTTTTATTTCTTTTACAATGCCTACTTGTCTATTCTGCTTCATTTTTACTTTGTCGCCCACTTTTACTTCTCCTACTACTTCAATAAATTTCTCGTTTAGCTTTTTCTTGTGGGTTTGAGCTTGCAGTTTTTCCTTTTGGTTAAAAAGTAAAGCCTGTATCATTTTCACCACCGCATCTTTATCCTCAGCCTTACGCCATTCAATTACCATTACTTTTAAGCGCCGCTCCATGTCTTTAAGGTAATTTATTTTGTCGGCACTTATTTTATTTTGCTCCTGCATGCGTTCCATTTCTTGTTGGTGCATTTCCTTTTTTACTACACGCTGCATTTCTTTTTTTAGCACTTCGTTTTCTTTCAATAAGTTTTCGAGTGTTATTTTTTCTGTATCTAGCTTTTGTAGATCTTGCTCTGTTTTATTCAGTAACTTGTCTAGCCTAAACTGATCTTCATCTACTATTTTACGAGCACGGTTAATCAATTTTTTATCTAACCCTATTCTTTCTGCTATAGAAAATGTATAAGAGCTACCAGGCTTACCTATTTGTAATTTATACAGCGGTAATAATTTCTCTTCGTCAAACTGCATGGCGCCGTTTATAATACCACGCACTTTATTTGCCATTACTTTTAGGTTTAAGTAATGGGTTGTAACAATACCAAATGCATGTTTAAAAGCCAACTCTTCCATAATTACTTCTGCAAATGCACCGCCCAAATTGGGGTCACTTCCACTACCCAGCTCATCTATAAAAAACAACGTTTTTCCATTGGCATTTTCTATAAAATGCTTCATGTTTTTTAGGTGCGACGAATAAGTGCTTAGCTCAAATTCTATGCTTTGTGTATCGCCTATATGTATAAGTACTTGCTTGAATATGCCCATGGTACTATCTGCGCTTGCAGGCACAAGTAATCCACTCTGTAGCATTATTTGTAACAGGCCCACGGTTTTCATGGTCACCGTTTTACCTCCGGCATTGGGGCCGCTTATTACCAATATACTTGCTTCGTTGTTCAATAATATATCTGTAGGAAAAGTTGTTTTACCATTCCGCTTGTTAAACAAATACAACAGTGGATGATACGCTTTTATTAGATGTAAATGCGCTTTGTCTACCAACATTGGGTAAGCTGCATTCATATCTTGCGCAAGCTTTCCTTTTGCCCTTATAAAATCATATTCGCCTACAATTTCATGATAGCTTTGTAAGAGTGGGGCATACAAGCTCACTTGTTGTGTGAGCGCACGAAGTATTCTATAAACTTCTTTTGTTTCTTCGTATTCCAAAGAAAAAATTTCGTTGTTCAGTTCTGTTGTTTCTTCGGGCTCTATAAAACTTGTTTTGCGACTTTCGCTTTCGCTGTGTAGCACACCTTTTACCACACGTTTTTGCTCGGCTACTACAGCCAGCACTCGCCTACCATTCATAAAACTTTCTTCTATGTCTGCTAAAAAACCTTGTTTGTTTAGCTTTGCTACAATCTTATCGAACAACCTACGAAGCTCATTGCGCTTACGATAAAGCTTTAATCGAATATCAGCCAAGGCCTCACTGGCATTGTCTTTTACTACACCGGTTTCATCCAATACATCGTCTATTAGAACTTTTATATTTTTTTCGTAATAGTTTTGGTCTATCACTTTTGTAAGCCCAGGAAAAGTAATTCTTACTTCTACAGTAAACCACCTAAAAATACTTTCCATGCTCATTACAAGCCTGCGTATGAGTATAAATTGTTCGCCAGACAGGGAAGCTCCTGGTATGCCTAGTAATTTTAAATCTCTCGAAATATTGGTTGTAAAATCATTTGGAAAATGGCCGCCACTATCCAATATCATTTTAAATTCATTTGCTTGCTGCAATTCTAGCTCGATATATTCCTTGCGGGTATGTATACGCAGCTCCATTGCTTTAAGCTTGGCATATTCTGTACGGCAATGCAATGCCAAAAGTTCTTTTATTTTATCGAACTCTAGTTGTTGTAAGGCAGATGATGGAAAGAATTTCATAAGGCCCCCTCAATCCCCCACAGGGGGACTTTTGGAGTATTTGATTTTTTTAAGTTTATATAAATTAATGAAGTCATTAATATTTATTATGCAATGCAGCTATAAAAATAATCTACTAAAAATCTATTGCACAATCTTCGCTTTGGTAAAAGATGAATAATGGTATTCCGTACAAGTGAGTGACACAACAATGTTGACCATAGCTTCCAATGCTTGGGCAATAAAGCAAAGCTTTTTTGCCCAATAATAAAAACCTCACACCAGCCTCTCTAAAGTAGAGGAGCCAGACTCCAATACTATATTGTTCGTTGAAGTATCGAAGACTAAAGTCCCTCCCGTGGAGGGATTTAGGGAGGCTGTTTAATCATCCAACTTCAATACCGCCAAAAACGCTTCTTGTGGCACTTCTACATTTCCTATTTGTCGCATACGCTTTTTACCCTCTTTTTGTTTTTCCAATAGCTTACGCTTACGGCTAATATCACCACCATAACATTTTGCAGTTACGTCTTTACGCATCGCACTTATATTCTCACGGGCAATAACTTTGGCTCCAATAGCAGCTTGTATAGCCACCTGAAACTGCTGTTTGTCCAATAAGGTTTTCAATTTCTCACAAAGTTTGCGACCAAATTCTGCCGAGCGACTTCTATGTATCAATGCACTCAAGGCATCTACTTTTTCACCATTCAATAAAATATCCATGCGTACAATATCGGCATCCCTAAAACCTATTGGATGATAATCGAAAGATGCATACCCACGGGTTTGCGATTTTAATTTGTCATAAAAATCAAATACGATTTCTGTAAGTGGCATTTCAAATGTAAGCTCCACACGGGTTGGACTAAGGTAACCTTGGTGTATAAGCATACCACGCTTGCTTATGCAAAGCGTCATAATATTACCAATATAATCTGGCTTGGTTATGATTTGTGCTTTTATATAAGGCTCTTCAATTTTGGCAGTTCGAGTAGGATCAGGCAAAGTAGCCGGGTTGTGTACATGTATCACTTCGCCTTTGTTGGTATGCGCTATAAAACTTACGTTGGGCACGGTGGTTATCACTGTTTGGTTAAACTCCCGCTCCAAGCGTTCTTGTATAATTTCCATGTGTAACAATCCCAAAAATCCGCACCTAAAGCCGAAGCCCAATGCCTGGGAGGTTTCTAGCTCAAATGTTAGGGATGCATCGTTGAGTTGCAATTTCTCCATACAATCACGCAACTCTTCAAACTTATCGGTATCTACCGGAAAAATACCTGCAAATACCATCGACTTTACATCTTCAAAACCATCAATCCTATTTTGCGTAGGGTTAGCAACACTTGTAAGCGTATCGCCCACTTTTACTTCTTTTGCATTTTTAATACCAGTAATGATGTAGCCCACATCGCCACAAAAAACTTCGTCCTTTTTCTCCATTCCCAGTTTAAGAATGCCCACTTCGTCTGCATGATAAGTTTGGTCGGTGCTAAAAAATTTCACCTTCTCTCCTTTTTTTATACTGCCTGCAAAAATTCTATAATAAACAATGATCCCTCTAAAACTATTGAAAACGCTATCAAAAATCAATGCTTGCAATGGTGCATTTGGGTCACCCTTTGGGGCTGGTATACGTTCAACAATGGCGGCAAAAACCTCGTCAATTCCAATGCCTGTTTTACCACTAGCCAGCACAATATCTTCAGCCTTGCATCCTATCAGTTCTATAATTTCATCGGTTACTTCGGGTATCATGGCGCCATCCATGTCTACCTTGTTTATCACCGGTAGAATCTCTAGGTTAGGTGCTATAGCCAAATCCTCGTGGCTGATCGTTAGCGCCTGTGTGCCGTGCTTAGCATCTACGGGGCGGACGGCGCCCTCGCAAGCAGGAAGTGGACGACT
>JANNGD010000130.1:0-25372 GCA_031380515.1 Ferruginibacter sp.
GCAACCCAGCAGTCGTTTTCATATACACTTTGTGATTATCTACCACCAAATCTTTGCCTTCTACCAACTCTACTCCCATTAACCTTGCAAGGGTGCTGTGCTCAAAATAAGCCGAGTTAAAAATGCCCGGCGTGAGTAAAACTATTGTAGGGTTTTGTGTTTGCCTCGGGGATAATGACACCAAGTTTTTATGCAAAATATTAGGGTATTCTGTTACACTGCGTACATTGTTTTTTGGCAATAAATCTGGAAAAATCCGTTTGGTAATTTCCCTATTTTCCAACATGTAACTTACCCCGCTAGGTGTACGTAAATTATCTTCCAAAATATAAAAAGATCCATCGTTATCTCTTATTAAATCTATACCAGAAATATATACATAAATATCATAAGGCACATTAAAATTGTGCATTTCTCTTAAATAATGCGGGCAACTGTATATCATAGCCGCAGGCATTACCCCATCTTTAATAATAAATTGGTTGCTGTAAATATCCTTTAAAAAGAGGTTGAGCGCTTTTAAGCGTTGCTTAATTCCCTTTTCTATAAAATCCCATTCTGCAGCGGTAATGATGCGGGGAATAATATCGAAAGGGAATATTTTCTCTATGCCCTCCCCACTATTATAAACCGTAAAAGTAATGCCTTGGCTCATAAACAACCGCTTGGCCAGCTCTTCCTTTTTATTTAACTCTTCTATGGATAGTTGCTGAAGAAACTCAAGCGCTTTTTTGTATTGCTCACGCACAGTTGAGTCTTGGTACATTTCGTCCCAAGTATTTTTATCTACTAAATAAGATTGCAATAGCTCATTTGCTTGCATAACTATTCGTTTTAAGAAAAAAATTACAAGCAATCGAAGAAAACGGTTGTTTTTCAAATATAGTAATTCGTTGTCAATTTTTTATAATAAACTAGAAAATAATAAAAACCTAGACCAATTCATTTTATAGAATAAAACATAGCATAATACAAAAGTTGATAATTAAAAACTACACTATTTTTTACCAAATGATTATTCTATTTATTGGTTGCAATGGTAAAAGAAATAAATTAGACCTTTTTTAAATTAGCACCAACATTTGCGTAGGCAGCAACCTTATGCACATTTATTTCGATAAGTAGATACATATATAAAAGTGTGGATTGCTTGAAGGAATGTCAACCTTGAAAGTTATTACCTCTTTTTAAGATTCTCCTCTAAAAGGTAAGCTTCCGTAGCGACTATTATAAATACCCTGCTTTACAAATTATTTTAGTAATATTTTATAAATATGCTTAACTTTAGTTTAATGATATTTGCTCTTTTAAATTATATTAAACCATACTTTATAATCCGGCTTACACTGGCAAAACAGTTTATGCCTCTCGCAATATTGGTTTGTACAACATACACAATTACTGCTCAAAATTGCCCACCCAATATTGATTTCGAGCAAGGTGATTTTACTGGATGGATTTGCTATACTGGCTCAGTAGCAGCTATAGGCTCTGAGAATGTGATATCACTCAGCCAATCAGATCCGATTTATGGTAGACATACTATGTTTTCTAGTTTTCCTGGCAATATCCTTGACCCTTATGGAAACTTTCCTGTAAACTGCCCCAACGGCAGTGGTCATTCAATAAAACTAGGAAATACAGAAGGGGGAGCGCAGGCAGAAGGTGTATCGTATACTTTTACCATACCATCCAATGCAAATGAGTATAATCTTATTTATAATTATGCGGTGGTATTTCAAGATCCCAATCACCAAGTATACCAACAGCCACGAATGGAAATAGAAATTACAAATGTTACGGACAATACAACCATCCAATGTTCTTCTTTTGCTTTTTTTCCTTTTGGCACCCCTTTACCTGGTTTCGAATTATCTCCTATCATAGAAAGCAATACACCTATTTATTATAAAAATTGGTCGGCCGTTACCATTAATTTAAATGGCAATGCAGGTAAAACCATACGTTTGTTTTTTAAAACATCTGATTGTACTTTTAGAAGGCATTTTGGGTATGCCTATATAGATGTAAATACAGAATGTAGTGGTAGATTTGAAGGAGCATCTTTTTGCCCAGAAGATACTACCGTGAATGTGGTTGCTCCTTACGGTTATCAAAGTTATACTTGGTTTAACAGCAACTTTTCTCAGGTACTGGGTACAGGACAAATCTTGTCTATTGTACCTGTGCCCATTGCTAGTACGCAAGTAGCTGTACAGTTGGTACCCTACAATGGTTATGGTTGCTTAGATACGTTGTATGCAGATGTAATAAGTAATTTAATTGTAGTAGCTGATGCTGGAGTTGATAAAACTTCTTGTAACAATGAGCCTGTTCAAATAGGTGCCCCTCCTCAGCTAGGCGTAAGATACGAATGGACTCCAGCTTTAGGATTGTCCAATGCAAATGTTGCAAATCCATTGGCACGACCAGATACCACAACTATTTATAAACTTACTGCACGAAGTTTGGGAGGAGGATGTATAAAAACAGACCAAGTAGAAGTAAAAGTATCTGCGGTAAACAATACTATGCAGCTATTAGGAAGATCCGATTTTTGTATTGGAAGCGGCGATAGTGCCGTGCTAAAGGTAAACCCAGCAGATAGTATCCAGTGGTATAAAGATGGTGTAGCAATAATAGGAGCTAACCAAACAATATATAGAGTAACTGAAACAGGCACTTACTATGCCAAACTTTTTGGTGGTTCTGAATGCATACTCACTACACGAACACAAAGCGTACTTATTGCAAGCGTACCCGAAGCTTCATTTACAATAAATACAACAAAACAATGCCTTTTGGGAAACCAATTTATTTTTACCAATAATAGTACCAATGTTGTAGGAACCATGCAATACAATTGGTCGTTTGGAGATGGAACCACTGCAACAACCAGGGACTTCAATCATACATACACTAAACCAGGAACCTATATTGTAGAACTGGTAGTGAGTAGCATTAGTAGGTGCGCTGATACCATTACGGATACAATTACTGTTTATCCAAATGCAGTTGCCTCTTTTAATGTACCGCCAAAATGTATCAATCTACCCGTAGACATCATTAATTATACAGCAGATACAGTAGGTTCAACTATAAACTATTTATGGCGTTTTCCCAATGGACAAACATCCACATTGGCAAACCCAATTGGGCCAACATTCTCCTCTGCAGGAAACTATTTTATTAGCCTATCTGTAAGTACCTTACAATGTCCTACCCCGTTACATACATTCACCAAAGCGGTTTCGATAGAAAAGCCCAAAACCGCCTTGCGATATCCAGAGGAAATAGGTGTAATAAATTTACCGCTTGATTTACATGCAAGAAATTTTGGAGAAAGTATTTTATGGAATCCATCTACCTATTTAGATAATGCAAGCAGTTTTAACCCGGTTTTTAAAAGTGCTATTGAACAGGAATACAATATAAGAATAACGACCAAAACAGGCTGTGTAACTATAGATACCCAACAGGTAAAATTGGTAAACGATATAGCCATCTATGTTCCCACTGCATTTACACCAAATGGAGATGGCGTAAATGACGTATTAAGACCCATTTCTTATGGCGTAAAACAAATTCGATATTTCAGGGTTTATAACCGCTGGGGCGAATTATATTACGAAACCCAAACCACAAAAAATGGCTGGGATGGCAGCTTTAAAAATGTAAAACAAAATGCACAAACCGTAATATGGATGCTTGAAGCCATGGGTGCAGATGGGAAAATTTACACAAAAAAAGGAACCAGTATTTTGTTGAGGTAATGTTACAACGTACTTTATAAATTACATAAAGCTTTGCAATTATTAAAAAACAATTTCCTTTAAAAAGAAGTATTACAAAAAGCATAATGCAAAGCCTAACTTATCTATACACTTTTCAATTGTACAGCATAAATAAAGTCTTTTTTATTCATAGAAGCAACCGTAAAAGATAACAAGCCTATATAAAATTACTTTGGTTTTACAGCGGTTTTAGGAGGCGCAGTTACAATACCCAATTTCTTTTTTACCAGCGAAAAAATATTATCCCCTGGTGGAGCTATAATAATCGAATTTATATCTAACACATAGGTTATTTTATTTTCTTTGGATACAGCGCTAATGGCATCATAAGCCTTTTTACGAACAGGTTGCATCAATTCTTCTTGCTTTTTTTGCAATGCAGCTTGTGCTGTCTGGCTAAAGCCCTGTACTTCTTGGTATAACCCAAAGAGTTCCTTCCTTCTTTCATTTTTTTGTTCTTTTGTGAGCGTAAGGGAATCAATAATAAATAAACTATCCTTTTTATTTAACTCTAATATCAAGGTATTGTTTTGCTGCTCTAGTTGTGCCTGGTAAGCTGTCAAATCTTTACCTACCTTGTCTGTTTCTGGCATTACAGCCAATAAATCCTCTGTGTTGATATATCCAATCCTAATTTGAGCATGTAAAGACTGTACGCAAAAAAGGCAAAAAGAAAATAATAAGTAAGTAATTGATTTTTTCATAATTATGATGTATTAGTTTTAAAAATATCTTATTCGTCCGAAAATAAGACATTATTAGTAAATATTGATAAATGCTCAGACAAATAAAATTACGGTGAACACCCACTATTTATTGTACGTTTATGTCATTACTTCTTGGCTGTTAAAAAATAGCCATTTTTAACCAATTACATGCACTTCGTTCACTCCTAAGGAGGCACACCCAATGGAGGAGTACTGTTGTGGTTTCACCCGTTAATCTTCTTCCATATTTGAATGTTGGTTTTTACTATTGTTAATAATTACTTTGCATGCAAGCCATGCGTATTGAAAGTAATTATGAAAAAAATCAATAGCTTCGTTTACTGATAAAGCCTATCTATGTATAAAAAAATATTGAGAAACATAATTCCATTAGCCATTGCATTTTTACTATTTCCAAACAAAAAAACATTTGCCTGGGGACCCGAAGGTCATGCGCTTGTAGGAAGGCTGGCCATGCAATTTGTAAAAGAAGATGTACGCAAAAATGTATTGTCTATTCTTGGCAATATGAGTATAGATACTGCTGCCAATTGGATGGACATCATGAAATCGAACGGCGATTATGATTTTATGCGCAGCTGGCATTACCTGGATTATCCTAAAGGAAAAATATACGAGCCCAACAACAATGACAATATTGTAAACAGGCTTATTATTACTTACAATGAATTGATTCATAAAAATACACTCTGCTCCGACCAAATACGTACAGACTTATACATACTCTTACACCTAATGGGTGACTTGCACATGCCCTTACATACAGGCTACGACGACGACCTTGGCGGCAATAAAGTAATAGTGCAATACGATACAATAAAAACACATAACCTACACCGCTTTTGGGACGAAGATATTATTGCCCTTACAAAAATTACGGATAAGGATTGTTTAGAACTTTACAAAAACAATGCTGTAAGTTTTAAAAATGAAGTAGATTTTTTAAAATGGATGCAAGAAAGTAGAAGTTTGCTTGATGGCGTGTATGATTTTCCAGAATTTAGATTGAGTGATGCTTATCTACAAAAAAACAAGGTTGTTGTTCAAAAACAATTATTATTGGCTGGCCTTAGACTTGCAGAAGTGCTCAACAGGTTGTTTGCCTCTGCTGCACCAACGGTAGATTTTAAAACTGCAACGGCGCAATACAAAAACGGTATAGATGTAACAGAAGCAATCAGTAATATTGGCAAAAAAGTTACGGTATGTGCTGCAGTATTTGGCATCCGATCTTCTAGCAGTATTACACAAATAAATTTAGGGGGTAAATATCCCAATACACCACTTACGATTGTGATTTTTGCAAAGAGTTATAAAAATTTTCCCATACCTGCAGAAGAGCTTTATAAAAATAAAAACATTTGTGTAAAGGGCACGATAGAGGAGTATAAGGGAAAAGCGCAAATTGTGGTGGAAAGGCCGGAGGATGTGATTGTGCTGTAGGTTTATTGTACATTAATTTATTAATTACTGTAGCTAATATTATCCTTTCCCCTACCATGACACAGCAGATGCGTGTAAGTTCTTTCATACTTGTACCTATTTTGTAACAATTGTCTAAAATCGATTTTCATAATTTTGTCTGGCAGTCGATACCACAGTTTCAGACATTTACCTATAGGAGAAATGGGCGCTTACACTCAATATAGTAGAAGAATTGTGTCAATTAAGCTTTTATCCTATGCTAGGTAATTGTAAGGGCTGAAAAATAGACATCCGTAAGACTAGCTATTGCAAAGATATTTGCAGCAGCTACAGTTCTGCCACTATTTTAGGGTAATACTCAGTAAATATCACTTTCTTCACCTCTTCTTTTTTTGTTGACCCTCCCATTCTAAAAAATTTAATTATTCCATTTGCATCAATAATAAGACTAGTAGGGTAAGATGCATTTCGATTAAGTCTTTCACAAACATCAACATTTAGCGAAATGACCTTATAATGAATTTTATACTTTTTGCAAATCTCCTTTATAACTTTTGGTGTTTCAAAGGTGAAAGAAATAAATTCAAATTTTTTATTACTTTTCAATGAATCGTATAATTTGTTAAGGTCGTCAAATTCGGCAAGGCATGGAGCACAAGTAGCGAACCAAAAATTTATAAAAACAGTTTTCCCTTTTAAATTTTCATTAGTAAAAACTTTGTTTTCATAATTAGCATAAAAAGGCGAAAATGGTTTTCCTATAGCCTTAATTTGTATAGCTTTATATAAAGAGTCAATATTTATTTCTTGTCTAAGTATGGTTTGTTGCTGACCATAAGAATAAAATCTTAAGAATGCCAAAAAAATCAAGATGCTTTGTTTCATATTGAGTGCATTTTGTAGCTTATTATTCTAAAAAACCATCGCTTATTACAATCTTCTACTGATAATCGTACAAGTTGATTTGCAAACTTCATAAATACCTAAAAAATATTTCTAAACTTTTTCCTTCCCATACAAATAATTAAGCACAACCAATAACAAACCCTTAGAAGAATCCAATAGCAAATTATCTGTTTTACCAAAAACAAAGTACACGCCTATGCCGAGCGCCAGCCACCAAAACCCCAGCAAATACAGTAAGGTTTCGTAACCGGCTTTATCATTCTTAAGCAAATAAATAATGTAAGCAATAAGCATAGTTACCAGCAAACAAAACCAGCCGATGATATGACCCAAAAAAGCGCTTACAGGGTTATATTCCATACCAAATAATTCTATTACGAATGCTGGATTAAAAAAACACAGCAGGGAAAGTGCCAACTCTACTACAAAAGAAATACCCAGTAAAATGAGGATGATGTTTTTTTTCATACTGTGCAGTTTTGATTATTGAATTACACAAAATAGGTTTTATTTATTCACTACCCGATACTTTAATAAAAATTTGGTAAACTAAGATAGGTAAATGTTTTTTATCTCCGACCAAAGTATAAAATGAACGGAGTTTTTTAAGCAACTGAAGTTAAATAGCTATTATTTCTAAAAAATTATAAAAATTATTAATAATCACCCAACCTTTGTACAAAATACATTGTCATTAATTACGAAACAGATTATATGCAATTAGTAAAACTACATTTATTGTTGTTCCTTATGTCTTTTTGCACTTTAAATGCTAGAGCTCAGCAATTTAAAGAGCGAGTATATTTAAAAGACAGTATGACATTTTACGAAGGCTATGTTATAGAACAAGCTCCGGCAAAGTATGTAAAAATATATAGGCTTAAAGAAAGAGATACGGTTACTGTTGCATTATCGGAAGTGCTTAAGCTTACAAAAGAATATGTAATAGACACGGTAGCAGCTATCAAAAAAGTTTCTGCAAAAAAGCTTGCAACTACATATACCAAGCTGGCGTTTGTGGAACTTCTTGGCGCAGGCGTTTTATACTCTATTAATTACGATATGCGCACGGCAAAAGGCAAAAGAAATGGCTGGGGGTTTAGGGTAGGTATAGAATATATAAATGCAATTGTAAAGGATACTGTTGCAGGTATAAATACCAGAACCGATGTAAGTTTTACGGCCATTCCCATTGTGCTAAACTATTTGTTTGGTAACCGAAAAAGTTTTTTAGAGCTTGGAGTAGGTGCAACCTATTTTAAATTTAAAGGTAATGCTACCAGCATTAGCAGTATAGAAACATATAAAGAGGAAACGCTCAAAGGGACTTTTGGCAGTATAATTGGTAATTTAAATATTGGCTATAGGCATGTACCTTATAGAAGTGGTTTTATGTACAGAATTGCTTATACACCTTTGTTGCTAGACGATAGTTTTCAAACGTTTTTCGGAATTGGGCTAGGTTATCATTTTTAATATTATGGAACAGCTTTTAGAAAATTTTATTGATGGTTGTAAACTGGGCAATGCTGCACACCAACAGCAAATGTACCGCTATTGTTTTCAGCCTATGATGAAAGTATGCTTGCGCTACCATAAAAACATGGACGATGCTGCAGCCAGCTACAATACTGCCATGCACAATGTGCTTACCAAAATAAACCAATACCAAAATAAAGGGGCTTTTATGGGCTGGGTGCAAAAAATTATGGTAAACACTTGTTTAAATAGCTTAAAAGCAAACACAACATTTGAAACAAAAGAAATAACAGATAAAGACTATAATAACTTTTTGATATCGCCTGACGCTTATTCAAATATAGAAAGCAAGGCTTTGCTAAAAATGGTTCACGGCTTGCCTACAAGTACTGCAATGGTTTTTAACATGTATGTAATGGAGGGCTTTACCCACGAACAAATAGCAGATACATTGGGTATATCTATAGGAACGAGCAAATGGCATTTAAATAATGCTAGAACAATTTTAAAAAACAATATTCAAAATACGCAACAATATGAAAATCGTAAAAATGCATAAAGGCAATAAAGAAGCCTTTGATGATTTTCTAAAACAAAGGCTGAACGAAGTGGAGGTAGATAATGATGCTGCTGATAAATATTTTGCAGAAATGAATCTTCCTGTACCCGTTGTACCTGTAACAGAAATATCATTTTTTGCGCAGCATAAAAATAAATTGTGGTTATTAGCCTTACTATTTTGTACAAGCATAGCAACCATCACTTTTTTATACAAAACCAATTCAAACACAACCGATATCAGCATTAAGAAAAAATCTACCACAGGCAATTCAAACAATGAAGCAATACAAACCAACAGCAACCCAACAAAAAACAAGGAAGTAAACACCGTTCAACAAAAAACAAAAAAACTTACTGACGCAGTTTTGTTGAAAAAAAATACGCCAAAAACAGAAAATGTAAGCAATGAAAACTTAGCAAGTAAAAACTCCGATAATTTCTTAGCACAAACCAAAAAAAACAATTATAAAAATGCTGGCAAACTTTTAGATTCCATGGACATACCTGATCTAAAAACAGGCAACCCAATCAATGAAAAAAATATAAGCTCACTACAAAAAGCATCCACAACAAATACAACAAAAGAGCCCATAAAAACAGACAAAAAACAAGCAGATTCATTATACATTATCTGGTAAATTCAAAATAAAAAACATGAAAAAATTAATTACTGCATCAGTAGCATGGCTACTATGCCTCACCGCTGTATGCCAAAAACATACCATTAGTGGTTACATTTCCGATAAAAAAACAGGCGAGAAATTGCGCAATGCTTCTATCATTATTATCAACAAAAATGCAGGCACCACCAGTAACAATTATGGATTTTTCTCTATAACCCTACCTGCTGACAGTATAGACATTTATATAAGCTATGCTGGTTATGCTACCTACGAAAAATCCATTTTACTGAACATGGATTATAAAATAGATATTGAATTGGATGTGCAGAAAAATTTAGATGCAGTAATCGTAAAATCCTCTAAAAAACCATCTATTCAAAATAAAACACAAATGAGCAGTATTGACTTACCGATAGAAACCATCAAAAGCCTTCCTAGGTTTTTGGGTGAAGTAGATATTATAAAGGCCATACAGTTGTTGCCAGGTGTGCAGGCGGGCGGCGAGGGGCAGTCGGGCATATATGTACGTGGAGGCGGGCCCGACCAAAACTTAATCTTATTGGATGGTGTGCCCGTTTACAATGTATCACACCTATTTGGATTTTTCAGTGTTTTTAATGCCGATGCAGTTAAGAATGTTGAGTTGGTAAAGGGAGGTTTTCCTGCAAGGTATGGAGGGCGTTTATCATCTGTATTGGATATACAGATGAAAGAAGGCAATAAAAATGGATTACATGGGGAAGCCGGTATTGGTTTAATAGCATCCAGACTTACATTAGAAGGGCCTTTTAAAAAAGGGAAAGAATCATCTTTTATGATAAGTGGCCGAAGAACTTATATTGATATTTTAGCTAAGCCAATAACCAAAAAGCAAACAGGAAGTGATGTAGGATATTATTTTTATGATTTAAATGCCAAAGCCAATATTAAACTAACAGCTAAAGATCATATTTATATCAGTGGATATACGGGCGACGATAAATTCTATTCAAAAGAAAAATCAACTGATTTTGCCAATAACTCCAAAATAAAATGGGGCAATACAACCGCTGTAGTTCGCTGGAACCATGAATTCAGCAATAAATTATTTGGCAACCTTAGCACGCATTACAGCAAATATAAGTTTGATGTAGGTACCGAAGAAACATCCCGAACAAACAACAATGAATTTTTTAAATTAAATTATTTTTCGGGTATAGAAGATGTAAATGCAAAATACGATATTGATTTTTTACCAAGCCCAAATCATTTTGTAAAGATGGGTACTGGCATCACTTTTCATAGCTACAGGCCAGGAGCCATACAATCTAAAGAAAACAGGATAGGGAGTACGCCCACAGATACTTTGCTAAAATATAAATTTTTAAATGCAAAAGAAACGGATACGTACATTGAAGATGATATTAAACTATCCGATAAGCTTAAAACAAATATTGGCCTTCACTTTACTACATTTACTATTGGTACTAAAACATACACTTCTTTACAGCCAAGGGTTGCAGCCAGATACTTACTTACAAAAGACCTAAGTGTAAAAGCATCTTATGCGCAAATGAACCAATATATACACTTGCTTACCAATGCGGGCATCGGCTTGCCTACAGATTTGTGGGTACCCGTAACCGAGCGTATACCTGCTCAAAGCTCCTATCAAGTAGCTACAGGTTTGGCCTACAATCATCAAAATAAATATGAAATAAGCGTTGAAGGTTATTATAAAAAAATGAACAATATCATTGAGTATTCAGAAGGTGCAAGCTATCTGGATCCTACAAGCAACTGGGAAGACAAAGTGGTGGTTGGAAAAGGATGGAGCTACGGTGCAGAATTATTTTTGCAAAAGAAAACAGGCAAAACTACTGGACTAATCGGTTACACATTAAGTTGGGCAAATAGGCAATTTGCTAATATCAATTTTGGAAATAAGTTTCCATACAGGTATGACAGGAGACATGATTTTAAAATGGCCTTGGTACATAAACTTAGCAAAAAAATAGAACTTAGTGCAGACTTTGTTTTTGGAACTGGACAAGCCATAACATTACCAGTAGCCAGATACCAAGATGATACGGGAGAAGAGATACAAGCTTTTGAAAAAAGAAATAATTATCGCATGGCTCCCTTTCACAGACTTGACTTTGGAATAAGTTTCAACAAACAAAAAAAGAACTTTAGCAGAAGCTGGATAGTGAGTGTGTACAATGTGTACGACCGCAGAAACCCTTTCTATATATACCTTGGAACGGATAGCAATAACAAACCAGCTTACAAGCAAGTATCCTTATTTCCAATTCTTCCATCCGTAACATATCAAATAAAATTTTAAAAAAAATATCATGAAAAAAATAACAATTGTAATTGCAACATTAATATTGCTCAGCAGTTGCGAAAAAACAATAACCGTTGAGGTACCTGCGGCCACCCCAAAGCTTGTAATGAATGGACTCGTAAATGCTAACAGCATTTTTGAAGTGAAAATAAGCAAATCAGAAACGGTCTTATCCACTAACAGCAATCCATTTAAGATAAGCAATGCTACCGTTCTATTGTATGAAAATGGCATATACAAGGATAGCTTTTTATTTAATGCAAGCAAGAATAGCTATGTAGCAAGAGCAGGCACCACAGTTGCTACCGGAAAAAAATATCTGCTAACTGCATCACTCAATGGTTATACAAAAATAGAAGCAGAAACAACTACACCTTCATCCGTTACTATACAAAGTATTACAAGAAGAGTAAATGCAAGAACTGATGCCAACGGAAACAAGCAAGATGAATTAAAAATCAAATTTTTAGATAATCCTACGGAAAATAATAATTATATATTCAAAATTAAAAAGCCGGTTTTTAATAATGGTGCTACTATAATTTATGATGCCATTAATTGCATTCGCAGCGTCGACGTTGATATTGATAGAGGAAGCAACACCGATCCAAGTGACTTAAATGCTTGCTTTAGCAAAGAGTTTATTATGACAGATAAAAATTTTAATGGGCGCACGAAAGAAATAGTGTTTTACATTGATAATTACGAATTAGAAATATTTACAAATCCTTTCGATCAAAAAAAATACAAAGCAATCATAGAAATGAATAGCGTAACCGCCGATCATTATAAATACCGAAAAAGTATAGAGACTTACCGAGATAATGAAGACAATCCTTTTGCTGAACCTGTATTGGTTTATAGCAATGTAAAGAATGGGTACGGCATTTTTAGCAGTTTTACAATGGCCAGAGATACGATACGTTGATGTTTTAGTTTTTAGTTGATACAAAGGTCATCGAAAATTCCGATGGCCTTTTTTTCTTTTAGCTATCAAAAAAAAAACGATAACTCCTATTCAGATTATATGCACTTAAGCTGTTCTAGAGATGTTGCCTTGTTTCTACTTTTATCGAATAGCTACTCGCTTAAAGATGGTAACGCTTATATTAAACTGCAAAAGTTTTAATTCAACTCAATTTTGTTCTACCTACCAATAGTTTAAATTGCAATTTCATTGCATAAATCTATAGCGCTGCTTGTTGTAAAAAAATGCAAATAGTGTTGGCAACCTTTTTTATAGTTCTTTCATTGTAAACAAAACTATGAAGGTCGACAACCCATGTACCAAAGCGATTGCAGTTTGTAAACAGGGTTGTCAACCTTTTTGATGGTACTTATTATTTTTGAAAAAACCGATGAAGGTTGACAACCCTTGCGATAAAGCCGTTGCAGTTAAAAAAGGGGTTGTCAACCTTTTTATAGTTCTTTTTATTTTAAACGAAACTATGAAGGTTGACAACCCATACGAAAAAAATGAATCTTTGTAAATTATTCAGCAATTACTTTAGATGTAATTTTTGTAATTGTATTATTCGGAATTGTCATACCAGCTACTTCCATATTGCCAGTAGAGGAAATATTAATTAAATGCTCAACAAGAATACCGTTTTTAATATTTACGCTAACATTTCCTGTAACTTTATTAGAAGAAGTCATTACCATTTCTTGACCCATTTGTTCCGTTGTACTCTCTGAAGTAGAAGTCCCACTGTAATCTATGGTAGCAATATCCGATTCTATATTGGTAACTTTGAAAGTTAAATTATTTTTTGTTTTTGATTGGCCAGCTGTGTTCTCCGAATCATCAATCCATGAATTGCCAACTTTCATATCTTGGCCAAGCAAAGACTTCATTAATATTACTACAGCATCCCCATTGGACGCTAAACCTGTCATCATACTCATAGAGGCTTCTTCTTGTTCCCCAATGCTTTCTTGTTTAATAATTTTCCCTGTAGTATTTATTGTAACTTTTTTTTCTTTGTTCATAACCTTATCTAATGATTCAGCAATTTTTTCATCGTTGTCTTTTTTTTCACTATCATAACTCATATCTTGGCCCATTGCTTGCATATTGGTCTGCAAACCAATAAGTGTTTGCCCTATTTGATAGGAATTATTTTCATTGCTTAAAACAACTACCTGCGTGGTAGAGTTGCTAACAAGATTGGTTTCCATTTCTTGCCCCATAGCACTCATGGTAGATTTAGTTTCAGTATTTGTTATAACTTTCAATTTTTGGCCAGTATTTAGCTTCAACGCCACTTTTTGTGCAAAAGATGTGCTAGCAATTGTAATAAATATAAATGCGATGGTTGTTTGTAAAAATCCTTTTTTCATGTTTTGCTTTTTATGTATTTAAGATTTGCAAATTAAGTTATGTTACGTATAGTTCTAAATATTAAGCTATATTTTTCAAAACATTAGCAATATGAACGTAAACGAAATTATTTTTTATTTGTTGCAATGGTTTCACATTACATGTTTCAATTTTTTTTAAATGACAAAAATTTACGGTAAGAATAAATTTTCAGAGTGCCGACGCTTCTTTAAAACTAATTTACAACTATAATAAACCTATTTAAGCTTATCATATTGCTAGATGCATATGTAGGACAGGAGTTCTATTTAATAATATTATACCGCTTTATTTTCAACACATTTCCTGTAGCATCTCTTTGTACAATACCCACACCCTTCGCATAATAATTATCTATTTGGGTAGAAGCAGGTATACCTGGTGGCAAAGGCAATCCTGGAGGCAGGTTAATAACTTGTTTCACAGCAATTGAATTAAAATAATCTTTTCCCAAAATATTCTTAGTAAAATCTTTTTGCATGATGGTATACACAAACATTACACCTACGGGGAGCGGAAAGCCTGGCACAGTTACAATTAGCGTTTCGTTCCAAGTTGTTGTTACAGGTACGTTGTCTTTTAATACAATTTGTGTAACTACAGGTACAGTTACCAAACCTTGAAAATTTAAGTTATACGAAATATTGGTAACCACTCCATTTGTATAATTGGAATAATAGGTAACACCCAATGCCGGTTTATTGGATTCCAATTTTTTGTATGGCAAGGTATTGATGGTTGTATCTTTTGTAACAGTATAAGTAAAGCTATCAATTACCGTTGGCGTACCGCTTGCAATTTCGTATACAAAAGTAGATCCAAGCGTATAGGGAGCATATTCCCCTGTACCAGCAGGCCACTGAAAAGTTGTAACAGGTGGAACAACTTCGTCACTGTTTTTTTTACATGCAGCCAATAGGGTTACAATTGAAAATAGAATTAATAGTTGACTTTTCATTTGAAATATTTTAAGCAACAAATATACGTTTAGAATGATATAATCTAAATAGCTATCCGCTATTAGGTGCAAGGAATATAAAATTGTAGAAAATTAAATATAAACTGTATAAAAATTCATTCTTCATTTGAGAATTTACCTCTTCAAATTTACCCATATTATCTGAAATCTATTTGTGTAATAGTTAAAAGATCATATTCAAAACAGCTTTTCTGTGAATCTGTGGCAATATTTTTGCCACAGATTCACAGAAAAAAACAGAAATATCATTTTAATCTACCCCTTTAAAAATCATAAATTGTGTATTTCATATATAAAATTCTTTTGCACCCAATAATGGATAATCATTAAAATTTAATTGTATCAATAAAGATGGTGCATTTAAGAATGTCGCAGATTGCAAATAGGGTTGTAAACCTTTTTACGATACATTTATTTTTAAATTGCCAATAAAGATTTACAATCCTTGCAACAATTGAACGAATCCCCAAAATCTAATAATACCTTTTGGACTTATAAAATAGTCCAATGCCATTTTTTGCGCCATTGCTCCTTTGCGAGCCTTGCGTGAAAATAGTTGGACTAAATAATAAATAAATTTGGTATAACTTTATTATACAACCACCTCATTCAATAAATCAATGAAAATTATTTACCTACTTATACTGTTTTGTTTTTTTTCGGCAACTTCGATTGCACAAAATATAGAAAAATGGAAAATTACAGACATCAGCAGTTTGATAGAAAAATCGGATGAAGTATCGGTAATAAATTTTTGGGCTACCTTTTGTGTGCCCTGTATCGAGGAAATTCCAGATTTAATAAAGTATAGTAAAAAGTATAAAAATGATAAGGTGAAATTATACTTAGTAAGTTTAGATTTTAAAGACTATTATCCTATTAAGATTAAAAAATTTGTAGCAAGAAAAAAATACGTTGCCAGCATAGCATGGCTTGACGAATCAGATGCAGATTATTTTTGCCCCATAATTGCAGAAAGCTGGAGTGGTTCTATTCCAGCCACACTAATCGTAAATAAAAAATCTGGCTACAGAAAATTTTATGAGAAAAAATTATCTGCGCCAGAAATAGAAAATGCTATAAAAGAAGCTATAAAATAATATTATCCTTTTCTTTTTATTGTGCAACCCACGCTCCTGCTGGTTTTTACATTCACCTCCTTGCCTGCGCTCAATTCATCTATGGCAATGCGTAAATGATTTCTTAAGTCTATGTTGTCACCTGTAGCATTATTGTCTATAGCACCATGGTATGCCAATTTCAGATTTTTATCAAACAAAAAACACTCTGGCGTACGCATAGCACCAAATGCATCGGCAATGCTACTATTTTCATCTATTGCATAGTACCAATTGTATTTTTGTTCCTTGTAATATTTTTTCATTGCGTCAAAGCTATCATCATCTGTTCTTTTTGCTTCGTTGCTGTTTATTACTACCACACCATAATTCATTTTTTGAGCATAGGCACATATTTCCTGTGTTCTTGCTTGGTATTTTACAACAAACGGGCAGGTATTACAACTAAACATTACCAGCAAACCATTTTCTTTTTTGGCCATTTGCATGCTAATTTCTTTACCGCTTATGTCTTTCATTTTTACATCCGCTTTGGGCAAATCATCACCAATATTTAATGGATCGCCATATATGAACGACATTAAAAAAACAGAAACCATTACCGTTACTAAAAGAAGTATTTTTTTCATGATATATATTTTTTATAAAATTACAAATAAATCTAAAACCAACCCCCAAACCACCGAAAGCCGATAGCTGAAAGCTGATTACTGAAACCCGAACCCCACTACCAACTTCCACTAGCACCGCCACCGCCGCCGCCGCCGCCGCCGAAGCCACCGAAGCCACCTTCTCCTCCTCCACCGCCCCAGCCACCGCCACCACCACCGCCTCTTCCACCACCTCCAAGCAATAGACTCCAAATAACAGCATCTGCTATTCCAGTTTGTCCCCTACGGCTCATAAATGTTCCACCGCCTTTTCTACCTCCACCGCTCGAAATGATAATAATTACAATTACTACAATTATAAAAAATATGATGGAGCTTCCTCCTTTTCCAGAACTTTTAGGGCGAGGTGCATTGTATTGTCCCTTCACTGCCTGCACAATAGCATCGGTACCTTGGTCTATTCCCCTATAATAATCATTGCCTTTAAAGCTAGGTACAATTACATCATCAATAATACTTTTTGCAGTAGCATCTGGTAGGGCTCCTTCCAATCCATAACCAACAGCAATATCTAGTTTACGATCATCTTTTGCTATTAGTAAAACGACACCATTGTTATCTTTCTTTGTGCCTACGCCCCACTTACGCAGCAATTCTACATTATAATCTGAAATGGTTACACCATCGGTATTAGGAACCAGTACAACCGCTATTTGTGTAGATGTAGCATTGTCTAAATCGACCAACTTTTTTTCTAAAGTTTGAATCTGGTCAGGAGTAAGTGTATTGGTAAAATCATTTACCAGTCTTGGTGGGTTTGGCCTATCAGGCATTTTTTGTGCATACAAAAACGTATTGCTCAAAAACAATAAAGAAAGAAATATTTTTTTAAATAGATTCATGAAACTGTAGTGTAAATATTATTTGCCAAAAATAATTTCGTCTGGCAACTCATTTTTATCGTCGTCTTTATTGTAAGGAAATTTCTCATGTAATGTTTGCCCAACATCAAGGATACATTGCACAATTCCGCCTACAATATCTTCTTTAGAAAATTTAGCAAGCATGGCATTTACTTCATTATTCCAAAAATCGGGACCAGTAGCTTTGTAAATACCTTCATCGCCAAAAAGAACAAGCTGTTTGTCTTTCATAGCTATGTATAGTAATACGGCATTTCTATCATCTGTTTTATCCATTTTTAGATTGTAAAAAACTTCAGCGGCCCTATCCATCGGGTCTACATACGCATTTTTACTTTCTATGTATACACGCACTTCGCCGCTCGTATGTAACTCGGCCTCACGTATAGCAGCCACCATACGCTGTTTTTCTTCGTCGTTAAAAAATGGAACTTTTTTAAATAATGGAAAAATGCTCATTTGAATTTTATTTCTGTTGCTTTTTCTGCGCCCGCATCCGATTGAAAACCATCTTTGGGTTTAAAGCCAAAAATTTTTGCAACCAAACTTGTAGGAAAACTCCTTGTGCTACTGTTGTATTGTTGAATAGATTCGTTGAAATCTTTGCGTGCTGTTTTTATTCGAAGTTCCGTACGTTCTAGCTGCGTCTGTAAAGTTACAAATGCTTTGGTGCCCTGAAGGTCAGGATATTTTTCTACTGCTATCAAAAGCCTATTAGTGGCATTAGCCAATTCATCTTGTGCTTGGCTTTGCGCTTCGTAGCCCTTGGCCGACACTTCGTTTGCACTTACATTCACAAAATTGGCTTTAGATCTAGCTTCTGTAACTTCTCGCAATACATTCTGCTCAAAATTGGCATTGCCTTTTACTGTTTCTACCAAGCTGGGTATGAGGTCCAAACGGCGTTGGTACACATTTTGAACCTCATTCCATTGTAGCTTTACTTTTTCTTCCTTCTTTACCAAGCCATTGAAAGTAACTATTAAGAATATTCCTAAGAGTACCAACAATGCGCCAGCAATATAACCGGAATAACGTTTTTTATTCATCAAATAAAATAAGAAAGATTAAAACTATTTTTTATTCATATCATCAAAATTCACATCCACTTTTTTCTCTGCACCCGCATCTGCTTTAAATCCTTCTTTTTGTTTAAAGCCGAATAAACCGCCCAAAATATTCATAGGAAACGAGCGTACTTTTGTATTGTACAGATTCACTTCTTCGTTGAAAATTTTTCTAGAATTTTTGATATTATTTTCAATGCCTTCCAATTGGCCTTGTAATTGCTTAAATCCTTCTGTAGCGGTCAATGTCGGGTAAGCTTCTACAGAAACAAGCAATCTGCTCAAAGAACCAGACAATTGCCCCTGTGCAGCTTGAAATTCAGCAATTTTTTCTGGTGTAAGGTTATCCGCATTGATATTTACGCTGGTGGCTTTTGCACGAGCTTCTACCACAGCAGTCAATGTATTTTGCTCAAAATTAGCAGCGCCTTTAACGGTATTTACCAAATTGCCAACAAGGTCCGATCTGTTTTGGTATTCAGTTTGCACATTGTTCCATGCTTTTTTCAAGCTCTCATCTTGCTTTACAAGACCATTGTAACCGTTGCAGCCCAAAAAGCCAACTACAACTAATACTGCCAATAAAATCAATAAACCTGAACGTTTCATAATTGTTTTTTTTAGATTAAGGATATAAATGTATGAAATTAATAGATTTCTACCTTTTTCTTTTTATGAGAACGGCAAAAACGACTTACAATTGGTATCATCAAAAAAATAAGCCATAAATCCACAACAAAATGTAATTTTGCACTTCAAAAATTAATAACAGTATAAATTTAGCGTTATGAGTTCAGTAAAAGTTGCCATTAATGGTTTTGGTCGTATTGGTCGTTTGGTATATCGTCAGATACACAATATGGAAGGTATAGATGTAGTAGCTATAAATGACCTTACCAGTCCAGCTACGTTGGCTCATTTATTAAAATATGATAGTGCACAAGGTCGTTTCGATGAAAAAGTAACTTCTACCGAAAATGCCATAGTAATAAACGGGCACGAAGTAAAAGTATATGCACAAAAAGACCCATCACAAATTCCTTGGGGATCACACGATGTAGATGTAGTAATAGAAAGCACCGGCTTTTTTACCGATGCAGAAAAAGCAAAAGCGCATATTACTGCTGGTGCTAAAAGGGTAGTAATATCTGCACCTGCGACCGGCGATTTGAAAACAGTTGTATTTAATGTAAACCATGCCATATTGGACGGTACCGAAACCATCATCAGTTGTGCAAGTTGTACTACCAACTGCTTGGCACCTATGGCAAAAACATTGAATGATAATTTTACAATCGTTACCGGTATCATGAGTACGATACATGCATACACAAACGATCAAAATACATTGGATGCACCGCATCCTAAAAATGATTTGAGAAGATCAAGAGCTGCTGCTGCTAATATTGTACCTAATAGTACAGGAGCTGCAAAAGCAATAGGATTGGTATTACCCGAACTAAAAGGAAAATTAGATGGTGGTGCACAAAGGGTACCGGTTATCACTGGTTCTGTTACAGAGTTGTATTCAGTATTGGAAAAAACAGTAACTGTTGATGAAGTAAACGCTGCTATGAAAGCCGCTAGCAACGAAAGTTTTGGCTACAACGAAGATGAAATTGTGAGCAGCGATGTGATAGGCATTTCATTCGGTTCGTTGTTTGATGCTACACAAACCAAAGTACAAACTGTAGGAGATAAACAATTGGTAAAAACAGTAAGCTGGTACGACAATGAAATGAGTTATGTATCACAATTGGTTCGTACGGTAAAGCATTTTGCGGGGTTGATTAGCTAAGTTTTATTGTAGAAATATATTTTAAAAGGCTTCCAGATTGGGGGCCTTTTTTTGGGGCTGTCAGCCAAATACAATAATGAGCAATTGATCGGGCTATCCGCTACAATCTTTTTAGTTCGTGCCTCACATAAAAGGATTTCCGCTCCTATCCCGCAGCCCTAGGGCATAAAATCTTTTATCAACAATAAAGCAACTTCACATGCCTATTTCTACTTTGCTTATAGGACGGTCAGCTATTTTCTAAAATGCATCCGCTAAAAGTTTTTAAAATAAGCCTAGTAGGGTTAAACAAGTTTTATGCGTTTATTAAAACGAATAGGAATGAGCAAACGCTCATTCCTATTTAACTATCCTTAGAGACGGCTTCGCCATAAATCAAAGGATAGAGGGGGTTCTTTATACGCCGGGGTTTTGCAGCAAAATTTCGCTATTTTTTATAATTTACTTTTGCGGAAACTCCGCCGAGAAGGAATTTAAATTTTCCCATGCTCTAATAAATTATTTTTTGAAACAATTTTACGTAGTTCATTTATTAATTCCTCTTTGAGTTTCATTATTTCATCACAAATTTCCGTATGTTTCATTTTTACCATCTTATCTTTTACTTCTGCATCTCTAGTACACTTTAATATTTTATTTTCTATTTCAAATATCTTATCCCTTAATTTTTTCTCTATCATTATACCATTGCCATCGGTATAATATACCTTGTTTAACTCCGCCGTAAAACGTGTTGCATTTATTGGATTAAATGTCCATTCTTTGGCAACTGAATTCCATATGAAAATAGAATCCGGTTTGTCCTTGTTAGATAAATATTTCAATAATCCCCAAATAGCTTTATTTGAGTTCAAAAAAGTTTGCGCCCTTAGTTCTACAATTTTATATTCTACTTCTTTTCGTTTATAGTATCTCCACAAAAGCCCACCAAATATTGCAATTAACACCGGGCCAAGGTTATTAATTGGTGTAGTATAGCTTATTATTTCTTTAATTATAGATGTAGTCTGAGGTATAGTTGTTTGTAAAAAAATCATAACAGTTTTGTTTTTAAAAGTTCATATTCATTAATGAGTTTATCTACTATCTGCTTGGAAATGCTTTCAGTTGTAAATGTGTAATTTGGAAAAATATTTGTAAAACTGAGCTTATCTATGATTTCATTGTGCAAAAACTTGTTGCGAAAATCCGATAAAGGCACATATTTTTCGGTTGTTCCAATTACGTTTAATGGCATCGGATAAATGCTATGGTAAAATTGTAATAGAACGGAATGTTTATAAAATTTATTTGTGCCATTTTCTTGTGCAATTTCTACACTATATTTCGCCATCAATGCTTTTTCAAAATCTATACATGCGAGCAATGCTTTTGCTCTATGTTGGTTGTAATATTCCAATTCATCTTGCACAATTTTCCAATCTACCGTTTTATCAAAATAGCTAAGCAGGTTATTTATTCTTCTATCTTTTAATACTTTTCTAAACTCACCATATTTTTTTATCGGTTGTCTAGTTTTAATAGCTACATTATTTAAAGTAAGACACATGTCTATCTCTATATCTAAAATAGTTTTTATTTCATCGTTATTAAAATCCTTACTAAAATCTTGTAAGCTTTTATTGTGCAGGTCTATTTCTGTTTTGGTTTGGTTATTAAAATACTCTTGTAGCATCATAAATAGAGTACGGTCTCTAAACTGCTCTAGCCTTATATCTAGTTCGTTATTATCAATCCGATTTAGTAGATCAGCATATTTACTACCTTCAGCCTTTAGCTTTTGCTGGCAAGCTTTTAGGTCATTTACTTCATCAATAATAATATTTTCTACAAATTCAAATTCATTTTCTCCCACGACAGCATACTTTGCATAGCCACGTGCATGTGTATAAAAACTTTGCACATCGGGCATCATTTTTTTTAGCAAATAAGATACAGTGCAGCGTTTTAATGTAGTAAAATCTGTATCAATACCTTTTTCGATTACTTGCTTTTGAAAACCATGCACAATGCTATCGTTAAAAATACCACGAGGCAATAAAATAGGTTCTTTATACTCCATACTTGCTACAGCATTTACATTTATTTTTGTGTAGTAACTTATTTCATTGATAGCATTGTCGTTTAAATTGTCTAGCAGATTATTTAAATACCTTCTTTTATAATATAAATAATCTGAAAAAAAACGTAGCAAACTGTATATAGCATTATTGGGATTAAATTTTTTACCCCTACCATTCTTTTGATTTTCAACAATCCTTTTTTTGAAGTCTGAAAAATATTCAGCAGTTAATTTTACAAAGGGATGCCTATTCTCATTTTGAATACCACAAATCTTAAATTGCTTTAGCAGTGCATCAATATGTTGCCTATTGCTACCGAAAAAAGCAATATAGTTTTGCAAAGTATTGTATTCAAAATCACTCAATTTTTGCTGCTTACCATCTGGCTTCATAAAAAAGATAATATCCTTTGCTATGTAAGTAGCTACTGAGCCGGTGGTAAAGCCATGTTTACCTTTTCCTTTTTCTAATTTTCCTTGTTCTGCTAAATC
The DNA here is from genome assembly GCA_031380515.1 of Ferruginibacter sp. Classification (GTDB taxonomy): domain Bacteria; phylum Bacteroidota; class Bacteroidia; order Chitinophagales; family Chitinophagaceae; genus Ferruginibacter. The sequence goes on from JANNGD010000130.1 coordinate 23,219, forward strand.
TTCCAGTGTTTTATTTGTATTGTTCAATAAAGCTTTTAATTTTTTTATTACAGTAGCTTTATCGTCTATTTTGCCATCTATAAATTGCTGTAGTTTTTTTGGTAAGTTATTTTCTCTTAACCCATACTCCGCTGCTACTGGCTTTCCATAGGCTTTAGTTTTTTCAATAAAACTATTGTGAGCAAGTATAAATTGTTTAAAAAAATCAATTGGGGAAATAGTGATATAACTCTTTTTATAGAGATAATTGTATAAATACAAATTGGGCAATTCATACGTACTCAAAATAACATCTGGTGCCAAATTTTGAAAATGAAATGGCGTAACATTATGTATTTGCTTGTCTTTTTTGGCTATGCTTGGTATGGTAGGTAGTTCTTTTTTATAATCCAATTTTAATCCTATTTTATTATCTACCATATTATACTGCGGCATATATTTTATGGGCATACCAGATAGATAAATGATTTGCTTTTCTACCAGATCTTTTAGGTCAAAACCTCTTTTTTCTAACTTATCATTTTGCTGAAAAAATTGTAAATCGCCAAAGGCGTTTAGTTGTTTTGTTATAAATCTATTAATGGTATTGCCGCTACCTGGTTCTATTTTGTCGTATTGCGCTAAGTAGGCTTCGCCTATTTTTAGTTGAAAGCCAATATTATCTAACGCTTTATTATCTTCAAAATATCGTAGTGCAAAATAATCGAACCTATTGCTATAGCGTTTCATTATAGCTTCTTGCCCTGTATCTTCATTAGTTAATATGTATTTTGCCTGCGTATCAATATCTAAAGTTTTATAAATTTTACTTGGCACTCTAAAAAGTTCATTTACCATATCCAATTTTATATCGCTACTTTCTAGCTTTGGCACTTTGGGTAGCATAACAGCAAAAGAAGTAAAAGCAGCCCTATTGGCTTTGAACTTTTCTGTACTGGTATTTTTTAAACCTTTTATATTGCTTATGATCAGTGCAACATCTTTAGGCTCTAAAAAAAGACAGGTAAAAAATACTAGCCCAAAATTTGTAGGCTTGCTACTATTATGCGCTATCATTTCTTCCCATGCATAGGGTTGCACAATATTAGGTTCCTTGGGGTCTGCCTTCCATTCGTATAAGTCTATAAAATCTTCTCTTTGTAAGTTTAATTTTTTATAGGCAATGCTAACTGCATTATCAAACAAGTATGGCATAGATTTTTTAAACTTACTTGTTTCATTAAATTTTTGAAATTGTAATATCTCATTGTAATAATAGTGCGAAAAATAATTTCTAAAACTATTGAGCTCTGTAAGCAAAATAGCTAAGGTTTCAAAAACAGCTTCTTCTTTGTTGTTTTCTTTTAGGTATTCCAATACTGGTAAATGTAGCTTTAACGATTCGTACAAATCGTTTGCATTTATATATTTAGAAAATTTGTTTCTATTGAGTAATTCACAATTGTGCAGGTTATCTTCTTTTACATCTGCCTTGCCGTGCTTATTAAGTATATGGTTAAATATTTTAAATACATTGTGCCTTGCTGTGTTTAAATAATGCCCAAAAAAGAATTTATCGTCAGCATTATTTATATCATAAAAAATTCCTTTAGCGCCTTTAGTTACTATATCTGTTAGGTTTGGCATGCACTTATATTTAGTTGTAAATGTTGAATTTAATTAATAGGAATTGAATAATGAAATTTATTAATAAAAAAAACGAATATAGTATCCGCTTTTTTTATGCCATTTTTTTTGCAAACTCTTACTGCTAATGGCTTTCGTAGAAAGCTGTTGTTGATGCCCTGTAAAATTAGGGTAAACACAACAACGATGCAATAAAAAGTATAACGCCTACTGTTGTTGATGCCCTGTAAAATTAGGGTAAACACAACATGAATGAAACTATGGCTGATTTCATTAAAGTTGTTGATGCCCTGTAAAATTAGGGTAAACACAACTCAAATACCAAACTATTAGTATTTGCACAAGTTGTTGATGCCCTGTAAAATTAGGGTAAACACAACTGTCAAGAATACATCGTTGATCTAATTGCTGTTGTTGATGCCCTGTAAAATTAGGGTAAACACAACGAACCATGACTTTGTTTATTGGGTCGAAGAGTTGTTGATGCCCTGTAAAATTAGGGTAAACACAACTACAAAAGTGAGTAAA
>JANNGD010000141.1:0-23833 GCA_031380515.1 Ferruginibacter sp.
CTTTAATCATGTGGTTGGTGCGGTGTTCTTGTTGTTGCTCTTTTTTAAAGCGAGGATTAAACGCTCCCCGGGGCGGTCTTGGAGGAAATGCCATTTTATTTATTTTACAATCGGCTTCTGGCAGGAAAAAAGCTTCTTGTAAATGTTTGTTTGTTTAATGATTAATCTGCCTAATATGATAAAAATACAAAATTATTCTCCTTTTCGCTCTTTTATTTCTAAAGAAATTTCAAGAATAAATTCATCCAGGTTTTTTACCCCTTGATCGCCTTTACCTTGCTTGCGTACAGCGACTGCATTATTTTCTATTTCTTTTTCGCCGAAAACCAGCATGTACGGCACTTTCGCCAATTCAGTGTCTCTAATTTTCTTGCCTATTTTTTCGTTTCTATCGTCTATTTCTGCACGAATACCAGCGGCTTTCAATTTTTTCAAAACCACCTCCCCGTAATCCATAAATTTATCGCTTATGGGCAATATTTTTACCTGCAAAGGCGCTAACCATGTTGGCAATTTGCCTGCATAATGCTCCAATAAGAAACCGATGAATCGCTCATGTGTACCCAATGGTGCACGATGTATGATTAATGGAATTTCGGGTTCGTTATTTTTATTTGTAAATGATAATTTAAAACTTCTGCTTTGTGCAAAATCTACTTGGTTTGTGGCCAATGTAAATTCTCTACCAATTACACTCCAAATTTGTACATCAATTTTGGGGCCATAAAATGCCCCTTCGCCTTTTACTTCTACAAAAGGAATATTATTTTCTATCAATACACTTCTTACCAATTCTTCTGTTTCCAACCAAAGTTCTGGTTCGTTTACATATTTTTCGCCCAATTTTGCTGGGTCGTGCAAACTCAAACGCATCACATATTTTTCTATCCCAAATATTTTAAAATATTTAAGATACATGTCGTTTACTGCTTTAAATTCTTGTGCAAATTGTTCTTTGCTGCAATAAATATGTGCATCGTTCATGTGCAAGCAACGTACACGCATCAACCCAAATAATTCGCCACTTTGCTCATACCTGTAACAAGTGCCGTACTCTGCAAGCCTGTATGGTAGGTCTTTGTAACTCTTTGGCTCTGCATCATATATTTTATGATGATGCGGACAGTTCATGGCTCTTAGATAATATTTTGTACCGTCTAATTCCATTGGCGGATACATACTATCTGCATAGTAAGGCAAATGACCACTCGTTAAATACAGATTTTCTTTAGCTATATGTGGCGTAACTACACGTTTGTAACCAGCCGCTTCTTCGGTTTCTTTTGCTAATCTTTCCAGCTCTTCTATAATAATTGTACCATTGGGCATCCACAAAACCAGCCCTTGCCCTATATCATCATCCATGGTATAAATGCTCAACTCTTTTCCTAGTTTACGATGGTCTCTCTTCTTGGCCTCTTCCAACATTAATAAGTGCTCATCCAATTCTTTTTGATTGGGAAAAGAAATACCATATACACGGGTAAGTTGCTTGTTTTTTTCATCGCCCTTCCAAAAAGCACCCGATACACTGGTTAGTTTTATAGCTTTTATGAAAGAAGTATTTGGTATATGCGGCCCTCTGCATAAATCGGTAAAATCGCCTTGGGTGTATAAAGTGATACCCCCATCTTCTAAATTGGATAATAAATCCAGCTTATACTCATCCCCTTTTTCGGCAAAATAACTTATTGCATCAGTTTTACTTATTTCTTTTCTTTCGAAAGCGCTGTTCTTTTTAGCCAATTCGCCCATTTTCTTTTCTACCACTAGCAAGCCTTCTTCTGTAAGGACATTATCACCTAAATCCATATCATAATAAAAACCAGCTTCCACTGCCGGACCTACCCAAAATTTAACTTCAGGGTAAATTGATTGTACTGCTTCTGCCATTAAATGGGCAGTAGAGTGCCTAAAAGTAGATTTAGCTTCTGCATCATCCCAGGTTAGTAATTTTAAAGAAGCATCATCGTTTATAGCTCGAGATGCATCCCATACTTCGCCGTTTATACTAGCTGCTAACACTTTTCTAGCTAGCCCTTCGCTTATGGATTTTGCAATTTCTATTGCATTTGTGCCTTTTTCGTATTCTCTAATAGAACCATCTGGCAAGGTTATCTTTATCATTTTCTTTCTCCAAAACTTTTATGAAATGCAAATTTAACGAACTCTTTGCTAATACCTAACTTCAAATAGATTGTTCTATGAATTAAAAATATAATTTTGTTGCAACATTTTTATAATTATGAATAGAACTTTAATTATTGCGGTACTAACTTTATCAACAATTTTAGGAAAAGCGCAAAATTTTAATGGACAATGGAAAGGCGGTTTTATCGATAAAAGTACTTCCATGTATTCTTGGGGTGGAGATAGATGCGATTATGTATTGGATTTAGATGTAAATGGAGATAATGTAACTGGCTATTCCTATACTTATTTTACAGATGCTGGTACAAAATATTACACCATTTGCAGACTAGAAGGTTTTATTGATAAAAAAAATAAATATATTGAAGTAAGCGAAACGGCAAGAACCAAAACCAATGTGCCAAGAAATGTTTCCAATAGTTTTCAAACACACAAACTTACTTGGCGTAAAGAGGGTGAAAAAGAAATATTAGAAGGTAAATGGGTTCCAGCGCCTGGTCAGGAAAGAACCAACACAGGGTACGGAACAACCATACTATCCAAAAGGCAACTTTCAGAAATAGCTCCTTTGGCTAAAAAGCTGAACACAAATAAGGACAAAACAATTTCGCCAGAAAGACCTTTTGCAGCTTCAACAAAACCAACAGTAAACAATAAAGCAATTCCTACCAAACCAATTACAGCAACTACAAAAACACCGATAAATAAAATAAAACCGGTAGAGAAAAAAACAGTTGCAAAGCCTTTGACAAAGTTGCCTCCTATTGTAGTAAAAAAAGATACTGTCGTAAATCCTGTTTTTACTAAAGCTACAAAACCAGTAGAAACAGCTGTTCCTGTTGGATTTGAAAAAAGGAACAACAACGTTTTGCAAACGGTAAATGTAGAAAATGCTATTGTAAAATTGGAATTATATGACAATGGTGATGTAGATGGAGATAGTGTAAGTTTATTTTACAACGGCAAAGTGCTGCTTGCTCATAAAAAACTAACCGAACAACCCATCACGCTAGACTTATCTGTGAACAATGATGAAGTAAATGAATTGGTGATGTATGCCGACAATCTTGGTATTATACCTCCCAATACGGCTTTGCTTGTTGTAACCGATGGTAATAAAAGGTATGAAGTACGTATAACTTCTGACCTTAAAAAAAGTGGAACGATACGATTTGTACATAAGAAAAAGGGCTAGTATTTATTTTTTTTCTATTTAATTTTTCACATATTTTCGCAAATAAACGGGTGGTGGCGTAGCCCGGTAGCGCACTAGGCTGGGGGTCTAGGGGTCGCAAGTTCGAATCTTGTCCACCCGACGAAACAATGACTATTTCTTTTATTGAAATGGTCTTTTTTTTAACTTAATTTTTTACCCTAAAATTGAAGAGTGAAAATGATAGCAAGCATTAAATAAGTTAAACCTCTGATGTTGTAGCGAGAATAATAATGTAATTTATGCAAGCAGTGAACAAAATGCAAAAGGATTGCTATCAAGAATATTTAAACCACTTTATCTAACCCCCACTGCGTTATCAGCGGGTTGGTAAAAATTTTCATAGCATCTGGCTTAAGCAGTTTGTTTCTAGCCGCTATCCATGCTGATGCATCTTTACCATACATTTTATTCATTTTTTCTGGGTTTATATCGCTCAATTTCCCCCAATGAAATGTATAAGGTATTTTTTCGTCATCAAGTCTTTTCCAAACTGCTTGGTAAAATTTATCGGTTTCAAAGGAAAAAATACCATCCAATTCTAGCACGCAACTGAAATCGCCAAAATGCGTAAACCCTAGTGTGGCATTTGTTTTTTTTACGTATCGAAATGCAAATATGCCTGTAAATGGCCCATCGGTTTTATTGATTTCCAACAAAAGTTCTGCAACTCGATTTACTTTGTTAAGCGGTAATCCCAAAGCGGTGCTAGACAACTTTCCTTGTAGGCTGGTATTATCAAATATTTCTCCCAAAGTACCAAACTGCTTGCTGTATGGCTTTAAAGCACCACCTATTAACTTGTTTACGATTGTAGGTACTAGTTTTGGAATCACTTTGGTAAGTTTCCCAATAAATGCAGGCGCATCATCACCAGGTCCAATACCAGCATCGTTTTTCACTGGTTTTACATAATCCTTTTTGTAGGGTCGTTTATAGTGGGTATATAAAAATGCCCCATTCTCTAAATCATAGGGATTAATGGAAACGGAAAAATGAAATGGTCTATCAGCACCACCTGGCAAAACCAAGCTGCTAAAATCAAGCGTTTCCATGGCCTTCTTAAGATTGCTACCATATGGAACCCGATGCATATTTGTTTCTAGCAAAAACAACGGTTCCGTTTCTAATAAAACTCCATGTATAAAACCAAAACAACCAAAGCTTACAAGAGCTGCGTTAAACATATCATCGTCCTGCACCAATTCTGTTTCAAGTAATTCGATGAATGAAGCGGTTACAATAGGCGCAGATTTTCTTTCGAGCCATATGCTGCGATCTGGTCCCACAATAATGTGCATTCCCACCACATAGTCCTGTACACCACCTACATCAATTGTAGCTCCATGTGCGCCTGTAGACATGGCTCCAACAATGGTTTGCCCATTACTGGCACCACAGGTTTTTAATGATAGTTTTGGTACAGCATTGCGCAGCTCATCATTTAATTCCCAAATGCCATTTCCACATTGGGCAAAATATAATTTTTTTATATCACCAGTATAACTTGGTAAAACGCTCCTAGGTGTAAGCGTAAGGGTAGTATTCAACTGTTTTGTATCTACCATAATCCCATTTTCTGCCGTAGCAATTTTTGTCCACGACCAGCCTGCACCCAAAAAACGAAGCGGCGTGTTGGTAGCGATGGCCTCTCCTATTATTTTTTTGATACCAGCAGTAGTATCATTATACCCTTCTAGTGCATCAAGGCTCTGGTCATTGGCTACTATATACAAATCCTTTATATTGATCTTAAAAGTTTGGAGCATGTTTTGCCACTGTTTGCCCCCTGTTTTTACTATTTTCATACTTTTTATTTTATAATGATCCTGTCTTTTTGCAAGGCTTGCTGCATCTCCATTGCAGCTTTACTGGGCTCCATATGCCCAATGAGATTACCGTTATCAACGAATAGCCAAAATTTGATTTAACATTTACTTCCGACATACCATTTACATTTAGTGAATCGCATATAGGTGTATGAATTTGTGCAGGCTTTTGTATCAATCCCCAAAAAAAAGCATGTGCTGTTACTGGTTTGGACAGCTCTGTGCCCGCTTGCGCATGTGTGGCTACCCTATATGAATAACAACTACTAAATAAAACAGCAACAGCTAAAAGTCCAACAAGGGACATTGTTCTAAACTTTGAAAATTGCGGCATCATAATTTTATTTTTATTTTAATAAATCAAATAGCAAAGCGTTTTATAGCAATAAATCGATATTTCTTAAGCAAATTGCAACACAAAAAAAATAACAAGTTTGTATTTACTTATCATATAAAACTCTGGTCACTTAATTTGATAACACATTTTTGCTGCAAAAAATTAATCCAGCTTTTTTCTAAAACCGAATAATAATGTTACAGTTAAATTGGCAGTACAAGATAAACAAATATATTAAATACTTAATATAATTTTTATAGATACTTAATAGATAGATTTTGGTTAAAAAAGATTTCGATATCTGAGAATGTCGTCAAAAACAGGTTGGCAATTTAAACTTTGTAAAAAAGTTGGGAATTTTTATGTATCAGTGGTGGGTAAAAAATGATTGGAAAAAATTAAACTACATCCCATCACTATTCATAATTCCACTAGTCATCCTAGTATACAGCGTCTTAAGCTTTGGGTGATTGTTAAGTATGCGTAAATGTTTTTCAATGGTGCTAATATCGTTGCGTTTTCCGGGGCCGGTTTGTACATCCTGTGGTGAAGTATCTTGTATACGTAGGGCAGTTTCTAAAATTAATGGTTTCAGTAAGTTAAAGTCAGCATTTTCGGTTTTGCAAAAAGCTTCTGCAACACTGTACATATAATTGGTAAAATTATTTACAATAACCGCTGCAACATGCATCTTAAAACGCTTGTCTTCTTCTACATATAATACTGTACCGCTAAGGGTTTTTGCAAATTGTTCTAAAAAATTATATGTTTTTTCGTTATTGGCTTCTACCAAAAAAGGAATATCTGGAAAAATTTTCATTTCTCTTCTTAAACTTTGCAGCGGATACAACACCCCATAATTCGTTGAACTATTTTGAAGCACATTCATGGAAATAGAACCGGCGGTATGAACGATTGGTATATTTTCAACAGAAAGAAAATTGATAGCTTCTGGCAATGCGTTATCGGATAAGCAGACAATTATTAAATCGATATCGAGATCTATTTTTCCGGAAAAGGTTATAAAAGAAGCATTTACTGTATCTGCCAATACTTTACCTTCAGTTTGATTTCTTGCAATTATTTGAACAATATGGTGATTATTTTGCGAAATTAATTTTGCTAGTACAGTAGCAATATTACCACTTCCGATAATAGAAATCTTCATAAAGTCTTAGTTTATAGCGTACGATTTTCAAAAATAGTATTAATATTTTTTAATAAATAAAACTTTATCAACATGTTTAAAACAATTTTTTTAATAAGATTTGCGAAGGAAAAACGCATTAATTCATTTTTAAATTAATATTGCAGAAATCTTTTGGTAACTGGTTTACGTTATTTTGGAGAAATTGAATATTTATCATACGAGGAAAACGGCTCGTTTAAAGCAAATTATGGCAAAGAATTTATTGATTGTAGAGTCACCGGCAAAAGCAAAAACGATAGAAGGGATATTGGGAAAAGACTTTGAAGTGAGAAGTTGTTTTGGACATATTCGTGATTTAGAGAAGAATGATATGGGTATTGATGTGAACAATAATTTTACCCCCAAATATATCATCCCCGCAGAAAAAGATAAAGTGGTAAAAGATTTAATTAGTGCTGCTAAAAAATCGGATGAGGTTTGGTTAGCATCGGATGAGGACCGCGAGGGAGAAGCCATTAGCTGGCATTTGGCAGAAGTTTTAAAACTAGATCCTAAAACAACGAAGCGAATTGTTTTTCATGAAATTACCAAACCTGCTATCCAAAAAGCAGTAGCGAATCCTCGTTTTATAAATATGGATCTGGTAAACGCACAACAAGCTCGTCGTGTGGTTGATAGAATTGTTGGTTTTGAACTGAGTCCTGTTTTATGGAAAAAAATAGGCATGCAAGGCGGCCTAAGTGCCGGGCGAGTGCAAAGTGTAGCCGTGAAATTGATTGCAGAAAAAGAAAGGGAAATAAACAACTTTACAGCAATTGGCAGTTTTAAAATTGAAGCCTTACTAGGTGCAACAGACTTAAACAACAGAACGGTTTATTTTAAAGCAGAAGGTGCAAAATTTGATGCGCAGCAAAATGCCGAACAATTTTTGCAAGGCTGCATTGGTGCCAATTATACCGTAAAAGATATTCAAGTAAAACCTGGCAAGCGCACTCCTGCAGCACCTTTTACTACATCTACCTTACAACAAGAAGCTAGTAGAAAATTGGGTTATGGTGTAAGCAAAACGATGTTGCTTGCTCAAAAGTTGTATGAAAGTGGAAAGATAACTTATATGCGTACCGATAGTGTGAACCTTGGAGAAACCGCTATGGATGCAATCAAAAAAGAAATAAATAGCAGTTTTGGTGATAACTATTTACAAGTAAGAAAATACAAGAATAAAAACGAAAGTGCGCAGGAAGCACATGAAGCTATTCGCCCTACCTATATGGATGCACGTGTTGTAGCAGATCCTGATTTAAATAGGTTGTACGAGCTTATTTGGAAACGCACCATTGCATCTCAAATGAGCGATGCCATTTTTGAAAAAACCACTGCCAAAATTGAAATAAGCACCAACAAACAAGAATTAACGGCAAGTGGCGAAGTACTTAAGTTTGACGGCTTTCTAAAAGTGTATATGGAAAGTACCGATGAAGAAGAAGAAAATGAAAACGAAGGAGAAAGCAGGTTACCCAATCTTACTGTTGGGCAAGTATTGGGCTTTAGGGAAATGACAGCATCTGAAAGATTTACCAGACCTGGCGCTCGTTACACAGAAGCATCCCTGGTAAAAAAATTGGAAGAGCTAGGTATTGGTAGACCAAGTACCTACGCCCCTACTATCTCTACCATTGTAAAAAGAAACTATGTTGTAAAGAAAGATAAAGACCCAATAAAAAGAACGGTACGATTGGTTACTTTAAAAAATGATACCATTACAAAAACACAAAGCGAAGAAAATACGGGAGCTGAAAAAGGAAAATTATTTCCAACGGACTTGGGTCTTGTTGTTACCGACTTTTTGAGTGAGCATTTTAAAAGAGTGATGGATTATTCTTTCACTGCCAATATAGAACAAGAATTTGATAACATAGCTGAGGGAAAAACGCAATGGTCCAAAATGGTAGGCGATTGGTATACCCCTTTTCATGAGGGCGTTTCGCATACATTGGAAACAGCAGAAAGGGCAAAAGGAGAAAGGATTTTAGGTATAGAAGAAGCTACGGGTAAGCCAATAAGTGCACGTATGGGGCGTTTTGGCCCCATGGTACAAATAGGTGCTCAAACAGATGAGGAAAAACCAAGGTTCGCAAAACTTACTGCTTCGCAAAGTATAGAAACAATAACACTAGAAGAAGCCTTGGATTTGTTTAAACTAGGCGCTCCCTTGGGCGAATATGAAGGGCAGGACGTTACAGTGGGAATTGGTAGATTTGGCCCCTATGTAAAATTTGGCGATGTATTTATTTCAATGCCCAGAGGCGAACAACCTGCTAGTGTTGATATAAATAGAGCAATAGAAATTATAAATGCAAAAAGAGTGGAAGATGCACCTATTGCAGTTTATGAAGAAAAACCCGTTACAAAAGGCAAAGGTCGTTTTGGGCCGTTTATAAAGTGGAACGATATGTATATAAACATACCACGTGCTTATGACTTTGATATACTTACACAGCAGGATTGTAATGAACTAATAGAAAAAAAGTTAGAGAAAGAATCCAATCGAATTATTCAAAATTGGCCAGAAGATAAAATTACTTTAGAGAATGGCCAATGGGGACCTATCATAAAATTTAATAAAAAGAAACTTAAAGTAATTGGTGGCGGTGCAAACGGAAAATATTCAGCAGAAGAATTGGCAGTTTTGGATTTGGATACCATAAAGAAAATGATATTAAGCCAAGATCCAAAAGCATTTGATAAGAAAACGACTGCAAGGAAAACTGCAGCAAAAAAAACAGCGGTAAAGAAGGCTGCTCCTAAAAAAGCGGCTGCTAAGAAAAAGTAAATGATATCATTGCATTATACCGTTACAAAAGAAGACTATGGAAGTTTTTACACTTTTGTAATGTGGGGTGCTGCTGATAGAAAAAAGCAACGTATAAAAAATATATTAAAGCAAACAGGTTTTGTTTTAGTCTTTTTGTTGGTTTATTTCTTTGCTGGCGGCTTTAAATATATAACCAACTCCACCATCATTATCATACTTCTAATGTTTGCCACTTCGTTTATACCACTATTTGGTTCTAAAGCAAATATTGATAAGCAAATTGAAGAAATAACAGAAGATACAGATAACAACTCCTTATTTGAAGAAACTTTCTTATCGGCATCTGATACTGGATTAAACATAAAAACCACCACAATAGATATTAAGTATGAATGGATAGCCATCATTAAAAAAAATGAATCACCAGACTATTATTTTCTATTTGTAAATGCCATGCAAGCCATCATTATCCCAAAAAGAGCTTTTAAAAATAATGAAGAAATAATGGCTTTTGATAAAATACTTTCGAGAAATTTGTCTTTTGAAGCCGAGCTAAAAGAAGATATATTACATGCAGGAAAATAAGGAAATACAAGCACTGTTAAAATTGATAGACGATCCAGATGAAGTGGTACATGAAACGGTAACCAATAAAATCATTTCGTTCGGAAAAGACATTATACCCAACCTAGAGCATTTTTGGGAAAATACCCACAACACTGAGCTACAGGAAAAAATTGAAATACTCATTCATCAACTTCAATTTAAAGATTTAAAAGATGAATTTGAAAAGTGGAACAGTGAATATCCTGATTTATTTGCTGGAGCTATGCTTGTTTCTAAATACATATATCCTACAATGGATACGACCATTATTTTTAAAGAGATAGAAAAACTTCGTAGAAATATATGGCTGGAATTGAATAGTTATCTAACGCCAATGGAGCAAGTGAATGTATTGGGTAGCATTATTTACAATTACTATAAGCAACAGGGCATAGAACTTTCTTATGAAAACATAGATGGCTTTTTATTAAACAAAACGCTGGAAACACATAAAGGAAATGCATTTGGCAATGGTACCATGTTTTTAATTCTTTGTGGCTTGTTGGATGTGCCTGTGTATGCAGTAAATATTCCCAACCAGTTTATGTTGGGCTATTTTGACGATTATTATTCTACATTAAATCCAGCTGGTCATGCATCAGAAAAAATAAAATTTTATATAGACCCCATCAATGGGCAAATGTACTCGCACAAGGATGTAGAAAATTATTTCAAAAAAATAGGATTACCCCCTGCTGCTGCATTCTTTAAACCATTGGATAACAAATCTATTATTGTGGTGCTTTTATCGGAATTGGTAAAATGTTTTGATACAGAAACACAACAATATAAAATAGATGAGATACGCTCACTTATAACAATGATAGTAAAATGATATACCACGTAACAACCAAGTCCGATTGGGAAAAAGCCATTTCAAATGGTTTTTACGAAACGCCCTCCTTGCAAATTGAAGGATTTATACACAATAGCACAGCCGCTCAAGTGCAAGGGGTTTTGGATAGGTATTACAAAGGGCAAGACAATCTGCTCTTATTGCATATAGAAGAAAGTAAACTTACTGCAGCGCTAAAATATGAACTTGCACCGTCTGTAAATGAAATGTTTCCACATATTTTTGGCGCAATTAATTTAGATGCAGTAACAAAAATAGAAAGTATATGATAACATGGGAAGATTTTGAGAAAGTGGAAATTCGCATTGGAACAATACTAGAAGTGACCGATTTTGCAAAAGCTAGAAAACCCGCTTACAAACTGAAGATTGATTTTGGGTCAGAAGGAATAAAAAATTCATCTGCACAAATAACTGCTTTATATTCAAAAGAAGCATTAATGGGGAAACAAATAATAGCAGTAGTAAATTTTCCTCCAAAACAAATAGCCGATTTTATGAGCGAATGCCTTGTATTGGGCGTTTACAATGAAGACAATAATGTGGTGCTTTTGCAGGCAGAAAGAGTAACAACGAATGGCTGTAAGATAGGTTAAAAGAAATATGAATGTTGCACCAGGGTTGTCAACCTTTACGTAATAAGTTATATTTCCAAGGTACTTGACCAAGGTTAACAACCCTTGCGTAAGGTTGACAACCCTTGCCAACCCTTGCAACAAACGATCACTTCATACTTTCGCTACCAAAAGAAAAAGGCAGCAGTTGTGATGCACTTTCAATTACCATTATTTTTCCTTCCATGCCGGACATAATAAGCCGCATAGGTTGTTTTGTTCGTTCTTCGTATTCCGTAAGGCTTTGCCTACACATACCACAAGGAGAAATGGGTCTATTGCTCTCGCCATTGCCAGAAAGGTTATTGTAACTAATAGCCATCGTCTTTATGGGTTCATCGGTTTGAATCATACTGGCAGATGCCAATAATACCCGTTCTGCACATATACCCACGGGGTAAGAGGCATTTTCTTGATTGGTACCATATACCTTTTGTCCATTGTTAAAAATAGCAACGGCCCCTACTAGAAAATTACTATAAGGTGCGTACGCTTTTTGCGTAGTTTTTCTTGCTTCTTCCAATAAACCGGCATCTTCCTTATTTAGTTCATTTATATCATCAAACATTTCAAAATTAAAACTATGTTCTTGTTTCATACTTTGTGTTTATTTAGTCTTTCAGATTTTTTCAATTTCTAGATCGTCATCTCCATTCCTTGAAAATAGTCTTCTTTAATTTTTATAATAGAGATAAAAAATCCTCTCAACTTTTAGATTGAGAGGATTTTTTGGACAGTGAAGTTAAGTTTTTATTTTACTATATCATTATTTTATTCCATTAAATAATATTTTCCAATTCGGCGACTCCAATAAATAAAATCGAATTTGGAATCCTATATAAATCAGACCTATATATGTCGCAAATTAACATACATCTTTTTTACTACTACTGTGTCATTATTAATTAACTGATTAATTGGCATTTCATTAAAATATGAATAAATATTACTACGAATACTAAAACATTCAGAATTCCCAACTGGACCAACTATTTTCCTACTTTTTAAAATCGTAAAAAAAGGCATTCTTAGCTTATTGTTGACTATTTCTATAGGAAATTCACTTAAATAAGTGCAACTAAAATTATTACCTCCGTTAAATGGTAAACAATTTATAATTCCAGCATTCTTAATGAATGGATTCGAATTATAAATGCAATAGTCATTTGTAAAAATTTTATAAGTAGTATCGGTAGATTTTAATAAGATATTTGAACTCGTCGATTCTATAACATTAGTATTGTATGAACCATTTAAAAATGAAACTTGCGGTAAGTAATGAAAGCTAACTTTAGCATTTGTAGTATTTAAGAATACTACTTTAACTGTATCATTAAATGCTACATTAACAGATGCTGCCGAAATAGACACAATTGAATGATTCGTAAAATAATTTTGAATTATTTGTTGGTTAGTAATGATTGAATTATGAGTATACATTATTGAGGGCTCCGCAATGAAGTTGTTTTCTGTAATGTAAGTACCTTCTAAAAAATTAATATCCCTGGAATCATTTGATTTTTTGCACGAAACAAACAAAATAATCAGACAAAAAATAAGTCCCCCAATATTTTTCATATCCAATTATTTTATTCCATTAAATAATCTTTTCCACCTTGGGCCACCTTCCCAACTAAACCAAATAAGGGATGCTTTACCCACCACATGATCTTCTGGCACAAAGCCCCAATAGCGGCTATCTAATGAATTGTGACGGTTATCTCCCATCATCCAATAATAATTCATTTTAAAGGTATAGGAAGTTGCAGCAACGCCATTGATTGATACTTTACCTGCCACATTTTCCACTTTATTGCCTTCATAAACTTCTATGCAACGTTGGTAACGTGTCAAATTATCGGGCGTAAGTTGTATAGTACTTCCTTTTTGTGGAATGGTAATTGGGCCAAAATTGTCTGCCGACCAACGGTGTGTAGTATCTGAACCGTAATAAGGAAAAAGACCATTATCTGGTTGCATGATATAATCAGATACGGCATAACCTTGAGGAAACTTTAAAGTAGATTTTTCTTTATTTGTGATGTTAACTTTCCAATTTTGTTGATCAATTTGTTTAACATCTCCTTGGTCTTCTCTTACATTAATGTCGAACTCCTTCAATTTTTCTTTATCTAAAAAAGTGTTTGCTGGTGTAGAAATGATATAATATCGCTGCGATTCAGGAAATAAAGGTGAAGCTTGTCCGTTTACAACGACTTTGCCATTTTCTATTTGCAAAACATCTCCACCAATAGCAACACATCTTTTTATAAAATTCTCTCTCTTATCTACAGGTCTTGTAATAATATCCGAACCATACCTATTCCATACCTCATCTCTCCCCAATTCTTTTAGCGCCTGATAATAGGTAATTTGGCTGCCGAACTGCTGCTCTTTGTCATTTATCAAAGTATCATTCACCGGAAAATTAAAAACCACCACATCGTTCCGTTTTAAAGGGCTTGCAAACCACCTGGTGTAAGGAATGTGTATTGCTTCCGAATAAGATTTTACAGGTACAAATGGCATGGTATGATGTACGAATGGCATTGCTATAGGCGTATTGGGAATTCTAGGTCCATAACTGAATTTGCTTACAAACAAAAAGTCATTCACCAATAAGGTTTTCTCCATAGAAGGTGTGGGAATGGTGTATGCTTCAAAAACAAATGTGCGTATTATTGTTGCTGCCACTACCGCAAAAGCCGCAGCATCTATCCATTCTCTTGCAGCCGATTTTTTATAATTGTCAACTACTTTTTTACCGGCAAATCTTTCTCCTTTGCTATAGGCTAAATAAGGGAAATAAATGAACGGGAGAAAAACAGCAGCAGCGTGTTGCAGCGTACCAAATCTACCAAAATGCTCTACAAATTTTATGCAAATCCAAATGCTTATAAATGCACCCACAATAGGAATAAATTGAACAAAAAACCACCATTTTTTTAATTCCATTTTTTCTACCATACACCAGGTATTAAAAAAAGGTATCAACGCTTTCCATGGTTCTATGCCGGCTTTTTTAAACATTCCGTACATTCCAATATGCCAACCAATGGTTCCAAGTATAAAAACAATCCATCCAATACTCATAAGTTAATTTTTAATATTGCCAAAAGTAATATTTGCTTGTTAGATATGAACAGTTTTAACAAAATATAAAATACAACCCTACACATAATTCTGTACATCTTCGAGCGTGATGCTTTTTCCACTCATAATGATTAACCTTTCCACTACATTTCTAAGCTCCCGTATATTGCCACCCCAATTGTTGTTTTTTAACGCTTCCATGGCAGCTTTTTCAATTTCCTTTGCAGGTTGGCCATATTCGGCGGCAATAAGTTTTATAAAGTGAGCTGCTAATTGTGGTACATCTTCTTTTCTTTCATTAAGCGAAGGCACATGAATAATGATTACACCTAATCTGTGGTACAAATCAAGCCTGAAATTCTTATCTGTAACTTCTTTCAGTAAATCTTTGTTGGTTGCTGCTACTACCCTTACATCTACACTTATATCTTTTTCGGCTCCAACTCTTGTGATTTTTCCTTCTTGCAATGCTCGTAGTACTTTTGCTTGAGCGCCTAGACTCATATCACCTATTTCATCTAAAAATAAAGTGCCACCATTGGCTTGTTCAAATTTTCCAATGCGTTGTTTAATAGCAGATGTAAAAGAGCCTTTTTCATGACCAAACAATTCGCTCTCTATAAGTTCGCTGGGTATGGCTGCACAATTTACTTCTACCATTGGACCAGTATTTCTATTGCTTTTTTCATGTATCCAACGAGCTACCAGCTCCTTTCCCACCCCATTTTCTCCAGTAATAAGAACCCGAGCATCTGTGGGGGCTACTTTTTCAATTGTATTTTTTATTTTTATGATAGGAGCACTTTCCCCTACCATTTCTATTGTTTTATTTACTTTACGTTTTAATACTTTGGTTTCGGTAGTAAGGTTGGTTCTGTCTATGGCATTGCGAATGGTAATAAGCAAACGGTTTAAATCTGGCGGTTTACTTATATAGTCGTAAGCACCTTTTTTTACTGCTTCTACCGCTGTATCTATATTACCATGTCCACTAATCATTATGATGGGTACATCGCCATTTATTTCTTTTGCCTTTTCTAAAAATTCAATACCATCTAACTTCGGCATTTTAATATCGCATAAAACCACACAATAATTTGTTTGGGCAAATTTCTTTAGTCCTTCTTCTCCATCAGAAGCTTCATCAATTTTATACCCTTCAAAACTTAGTATTTCTGCAAGGGTTTTGCGTATAGATTTTTCGTCGTCAATAATCAATATATGTGGCATGTATTCAATTTAATTATTCCAAAATTAGTGATTAAAGCATAGAAATCATTTTAGTAATTTAATCTTAACTATATTTTTCTTATAAGTTCATTACACTAACTTGCAGCTTTACATGCTAGTATCACTTACAATCATACAATACCGTAGTCGTTTTATTCCGTTTGCTTTTATTGCAATGGCAATTTTTCGGTTCCCATTATTTCGAAACAAGAATATTTCGTTTTATAAGTTAATGGGAACAGGCAAAAACGGAACTTTTGATAAAGTGCCCGATCTTAACCAATGGGCTATCCTGGCGGCACACAGCAACCTTTCAGAAAAATCAAATAAAGATTATACCTTACTAAATCTTTACGGTAAATTTATAGCTGGTTGGATGAATTTTTTTGGTTGTAAAACGAGCATTTACATACTCGAACCAATAGAAAGCCATGGCATTTGGGATAAAAAGAAGCCTTTCGGCGATTTACCGTTGAAATCAATTTACGAAGGTAAAATAGCCGTGCTTACGAGAGCTACTATAAAATTGAATAAATTAAAATACTTTTGGCAAAATGTTGCGCCTGTTGCAGCAAAAATGGTTGTTGCAAAAGGTTTTATTACATCTTATGGTGTGGGAGAAATACCATGGATAAAACAAGCTACTTTTAGTATTTGGGAAAGCAAAGAGGACATGAAAAACTTTGCATACGGAATGAAAGAGCATGCTGAAGTTATTAAAAAAACAAGGCAACAAAAATGGTATAGTGAGGAAATGTTTACGAGGTTTAGGGTGGTGGAAGAAGTGGAAGGTTGTTAAAAAGTTTAAAAGGTTTAAAAGGTTCAAAAGGTTTAAAAAGTTTTTATGAAAAATATTAAATTGATAGAAGTACCTTCAGAAATTGGAGCAGGAACAAGAGGCGCTAGTTTAGGAGTAGATGCCATAAAAATTGCTGCATTGGATTTTATGAGTAATTTCTTTGTTCATTTTCCATCAGAAAAAATTGAAGTAGAAAACAATTTGCTTTTTGAACCTATAAAATCGCCCTACGCAAAACGCATACAAGGTGTGCACACAATGTATGAGCGTATAAGCAAGGCTGTATGTGAAAGTATAAAAACAAATTTTTTTCCTGTAGTCCTTAGTGGAGATCACAGTAATGCTGGTGGTACAATTGCTGGTATAAAAATGGCCAAACCAAAAAGCAAATTGGGTGTAATTTGGATAGATGCGCATGCCGATTTACATACACCTTACACAACGCCATCTGGTAATATGCATGGTATGCCACTCTCTACCGCCATTGCAGAAGACAACAAAGAAAGCAGTGTGCATGATTTAGATGAGAAAACAGCAGTGCTTTGGGATCAATTAAAAACCTTGGGTAAAATTCCACAAAAAGTATTACCAGAAGATATCGTTTTTATTGCACTGCGTGATTATGAAAAAGAAGAAAAGCATTTGATAGAAAAATACGGCATGAAAGTAATAACAACTGCCGAAGTACGTAGAACAGGTGCAGAAAATGTAAGTAGAAAAGCATTGCGCCACCTCAGTGATTGTACAGATATTTATGTAAGTTTTGATGTAGACAGTTTAGACTCAGTAATATCTCGTGGTACGGGAACGCCGGTAAGCAATGGGCTTAAAGAAAGAGAGGCCGAAGATTTAATCAGTAAATTCATGCAAAATAGAAAAATATGTTGTTTTGAAATAACCGAAGTAAACCCAACATTGGATAAAGAAAATCTAATGGCAGAAATTGCTTTTAATATTTTGCAAAGAAGTGTAAATGTGTTGATGATGAACTAAACTTTTTATTGTAAAGGAGGAAGTTCTTCATACATAAATTTATCTGTAGGGTTTTCTGCTATTCTAAAATCCCTATCTATAGTGTGAGCCATTATTTCATCCGATGGAAGTTGAAAAGCAGCTATTTCAGTAATTCTTTCTTCTGTTAAATCGGCCATAATCCATTCGTAAGCCAAGTCCTCTGTAAGCATAGTAGGCATCCGCATTTTTGAATTGTGTATTTTAGCCATTGTTTCATTTGCCTTTGTTGTTACAATAGCAAATGTATCTTTAAGCTCACCTGTTTCTTTGTCTAACCATGGTTGATATATGCCTGCAACATAAAAATATTCCTTGTCCTTTATAGAAATGCAATAAGGATAGGTAATGGGCTTTTTAGCTCCTACATGCTTGTAATGTCTCCATTCGTAAAAAAATGAAATAGGCACCAAACATCTTCTATTTAATGCTGCATCTCTAAACATTTTACTGTCTAATAATTTTTCTGCAGTTGCATTTAACCAAGGTATCCCCTGCTTTCTTGCCACTTTCAATGCAATAGTATCCTTTATCCATGGTGGAATAAATTCCCAATGGGCCAATGAAATGTCTATATCAGTTTTATCGGCATTTGCTTTTATGATGCCCCAATTACCATATTCAAAACCGCTTTGCAATTCTTTCAATGCTGCAAGTATACCCCATTGTTTTTCAATTTTTTTTAATTGAATCAATTGCTTTTTAGATACACGTATTCCGATGTAGTTGCACATGCTTCAATCGTTTTAGTTTTTGGTTTCCAATTTATCCAATTTTTGGCGCACAAATCTTTTAATTTAAACGATAAGTAAATGTCTAAATTGAAATTACTATCAATACCTGGCGAAAGTAATCCAATAGTATCACCTGCATATATTTGGTCTCCTTTTTTTACTGTTAGCTTTTTCAAAGGGTTGTATGCAATGTAATAATCTCCATATTTTACTACCACTACAAAAATTAAAGTTTCTATTTCAGCTGCTAAAACAACTTCACCAGCGTGAAGCGCTTTTACTTCATAGGTGCTATCGGTTATTATTGTAAGCGGAGAAGCAGATGGATCTCCAGAATATCTTTCGTTTCTTTTATTGTCAAATACACTTGTGTATTTTTTTATAGGCACCTCCCACTTCGCTTTAGAAGCTTCAAATTGTTGGTTCAATATATTTTGCCCGTATGAATGAAACGCACAGCCAGCAATAAAAATTAGTAAAGTAATTTTTCTCATAATGGTTTTTAAAATTACAGACTTTGCATCAAAAGTATTTTGATTTAACATTTACGCTTCGAATATTCCCCTCCTTGGAGGGGTGGCTGCCGCAGGCAGACGGGGTGGGCTTTATCTCCTTGGAGGGGTGGCTGCCGCAGGCAGACGGGGTGGGTTTTACCGTGGCTATCGCAGGCTAAAAATATGGCACATAAAAAGCTTTTAAAGGTCTAACACACGCCTATTTCATCCCATAATTTTCTACAATAAAATGCTCTAATCTATCTATTACTACATGCATATACTGCATGATATCAAATACAGGAATCCGATACATCGTTAAACCCAAAGAAACCAAAAACATTTCCCTTTCTGCATCATACAGTTCTTTCCCTATGTGGCTTGATCCGTCTATTTCAATAATCAACCGCAAACGCTTTACATAAAAATCTACAATATAATTTCCAATAACTTTTTGTCTGTCAAAATCAATTTTATGAAAACCGCCTTTTGTAACTTGCATCCAGAACAAAACTTCAGATAAATTTCTTGCTTGACGCAAAGCTTTGGCCCTGATTTTTAGATTAGGGTTTAAAGGCAGAATGATTATTGGAAATTTCTTTATTTCTATATTGCCTTTGAAAATTTTAGCGCTATTTTCCATTGGAAACATTTTAATATTTTTTTGCTAATGTAGTAAAATTTATATGCTTCCCTTCTTTTGTTATTCTTTTTATATGAATTCCAAAAATTACCAATCTTAGCTCAAGTTGATGAAATTTTGCTAAAAGGACTGTACATTGAAGACGCAGAAAAAAAACTATTTGGGAGGAAAAAGAAACCACCATGGTTGTGTAAAATGGCTTGGAGAATTAGCTTACCTCGGCCGCTTGCGGGGGGCTTGCGTGTAAGAATTCCGACGTCCGCATGCGTCGGCCTTGCATATAAGGCCCACCCCGTCCGCCTGCGGCGGCCACCCCTCCTTGAGGGGAATGTTTAAACCCTAAAAAAAACACAACTATTTAATTCTTTAAACTAAAAATGGCCACCATTCGGCAGCCATTTTAAAAAATATCTATCAACAATTATGCATCTTTTTCATCATCCTCATCAGTAACATCATCTTCCCCCTCTTCTTCTATTTCATCTGCTTCATCTGCTTCCAAACTTTCTACTTCATCCTCAATAGTTGTTACTGCATTTTCATCTGTTACTACTTCATCTAAAATCAAGTTTTCTTCTTCCTCTTGCTCATCTATTTGCGTAATAGCTGCTATCTTATCGTTCTCATCTATACGAATCAACTTCACCCCTTGTGTAGCACGGCTTTGCTCACTTATATTTTTTACTGCCATACGAATAGTGATTCCACTTTCACAAGTTATCATCAAATCCTGCGTTTCTGCTACATCCAATAATCCAGCAAGTCCACCCGTTTTTTCAGTAATTTTTATTGTACGCACTCCTTTGCCTCCACGGTTTGTAATTCTATAATTTGCATCTCCTGTTTCTGGGTCATCCAAGAAAGTTCGTTTGCCATATCCTTTTTCGCTCACTACCAAAACTGTTCTGGTTTTATCTTCTTTATTTACACAAACCATTCCTATTACTTCATCGGTTTTTTCATCTACTTCTATGCCCGATACACCAATACCACCACGTCCTGTACTGCGCACTTTGGTTTCGGGGAAACGAATGGCACGGCCAGATTTTACAGCCATCATTATTTCGCAGTTGCCATCGGTCATACTTGCTTGTATCAATTCATCTCCTTCTCTGATATTGATGGCATTTATTCCACTTTGTCTTGGTCTGCTAAAATCTTTAAGGTCTGTCTTTTTAATAATACCATGCTTTGTACAAAGAACGATATAATGATTTTTTACATATTCCTCATCATCAAAATTGGCTACATCTATAATAGCACGTACTTTATCATCTGCAGGTATTTGTATCATATTCTGCAATGCACGTCCTTTGCTGGTTTTATCGCCCTCTGGTATTTGATACACTTTCAACCAAAAGCATCTTCCCTTTTCTGTAAAGAACATCAAGGTATGATGGGTGCTTGCTATAAATAATTTTTCAATAAAATCTTCTTGTCTGGTACTGCTACCTTTTGCACCTCGGCCTCCACGGCGTTGTTGCCTGTATTCGTTTACAGATGTACGTTTAATGTATCCCATGTGTGATATTGTAACCACCACATCTTCTTCCACAATAAAGTCGAGCATGTTTACTTCGTCATCGGCATATTCAATTTCGCTTTTTCTTTCATCACCAAACTTTGCCCTTACATCTAGCAATTCTGTTTTTATAATGCCAAACCTAAGTTCTTTGCTTGCCAATATTTCTTCTAATCTTCCTATCAACGCCATTATCTCTGCATATTCTTCACGTATTTTATCAATCTCCATGCCAGTAAGACGTTGCAAACGCAATTCCAATACCGCTTTTGCCTGTATCTCACTCATGCCAAAATTGCTTATCAAACCTTCTTGTGCAATATTTGGTGTAGCACTTTCTCTTATCAGTTTTATTACAGCATCCAAATTGTCCAACGCAATAATAAATCCTTCTAAAATATGTGCACGCTCTTTTGCTTTGCGCAATTCAAATTCTGTTCTTCTGGTTACAACTTCGTGCCTAAATTTTACAAACTCTACAATTAGATCTTTTACATTTAAAATTTGTGGCCTACCATTCACCAATGCCACATTATTGATACCATAAGAAGTTTGTAACTCTGAGTGTTTGAACAAATGGTTTACCACTACTTGGGCGACAGCATCTTTTTTCAATTCTACCACAATCCTGGTGCCTTCTTTGCTGTTACTTTCATTGTTTACATCAGATATACCTTCCACTATCTTATCGCTCACCAACTCTCCTATTTTTGCAGTAAGCGAGTCACGGTTTACTTGGTAAGGAACTTCCGTTATTATAATTTTTTCTCTGCCTCTTGCATCGGTTTCTATAGTTGTACGGCCACGCAATACTACCCTGCCACGCCCAGTAAGCAAACCAGCTTTTACACCTTCATAGCCATAAATAATACCACCTGTAGGAAAATCTGGTGCCTTCACAATTTTTATCAACTCTTCAATATCTATATCGTTGTTTTCAATATATGCTATACATCCATCTACCACTTCTGTAAGGTTGTGCGGCATCATATTGGTTGCCATACCTACTGCTATACCACTGGCACCATTTACCAATAATTGTGGAATTTTAGACGGTAGTACCGTAGGTTCTTTCAAAGAGTCATCAAAATTCAATTGAAAATCTACCGTTTCTTTGTCTATATCATCCATCATGGCTTCGGTAAACTTCTGCATACGTACCTCTGTGTAACGCATAGCTGCCGGCTCATCTCCATCTTGACTACCAAAATTTCCTTGTCCGTCTACCATGGTATAACGCATACTCCAATCCTGCGCCATACGCACCATTGTATCGTATATAGATGCATCACCGTGTGGGTGATACTTACCCATAACTTCACCCACGATACGAGCCGATTTTTTGTAAGGTTTGTTGCTTGCATTGCTCAATTCATTCATGCCGTACAACACACGCCTGTGCACTGGTTTCAATCCATCTCGTACATCAGGCAATGCCCTCCCTACAATCACACTCATGGAGTAATCTATGTAGAAAGTTTTCATTTGTTCTTCAATAACTACAGGTATAATTTTACCCCTATTATTGGCGTTTCCAGAGTTATTCTGTTCGTTTAATTCTTCGTTGTTTTCCATATATTTCTAATGTCTGCGAAAGTAACGATTTTTAGCTGTTTTTCCGCTTAAAAATGGGTGTTTTTAGTTAATGTTTTACACATATTTTTTATAGGTGTGGATAAAGAATTTAACCAAAAAAACAAGGTTGTCATATATGAGAAATGCAATCACATTTATTTTCTTTGGCGCATAGTATCTAAACTTTTACAAGCATTTGTTCGGGCTGTCTTCCATACATAAAATGTAGGGATGCACATCCGTCGCTCTTCATCGGTATATATCTTTTCAACTTTTATAAAGTATTACCCTCTTTGTTTTCATATAATTGAATCAAATCATACAAAGAACATTACTTGGTGTACTTTGCAATCTTTGTTACTTTGCGTTAAATAAACATACTATTTTGAAAAATATACTACTTTTTGGTGCTGGCAAATCTGCATCTGTACTTATAGAATATTTATTGGACAATGCCTTGCAAAATAAATGGCAAATTACCATTGTAGATTCCGATAAAAAGATCATAGAGCAAAAAACAAAAGGACATGTAGCTGCGGTAATTGTGGAAGCAAACATAACCAATGATATTGTTAGAACCGAGCTCATTGAAAAATCTGATTTGGTTATTTCTATGATGCCGCCATTTTTGCATATCCACATTGCTAAAGATTGTGCGCATTATGGTAAACATTTGCTTACTGCTTCGTATGCAGATGACCAGATAAAAGCCTTGGAAAATGAAGTCAAAGCAAAGGGCGTTATTTTTCTTTGCGAAATGGGTTTAGACCCTGGCATAGACCACATGAGTGCTATGCAAATTATAGATACGATAAAAGCAAAGGGTGGTAATATAACTTCTTTTAAAAGTCATTGTGGAGGCTTGGTAGCCCCCGAAAGTGATGATAACCCATGGCATTACAAAATAAGTTGGAACCCACGAAACGTAGTACTTGCTGGCAAAGCAGGTGCAGAATATAAGCAAGATGGAAAAACGATTATTGAAAAGTATGAAAATCTTTTTAATACCGAAAGAACAATTCAATTAGCAGATAAAACAATAGGGTCACTATGCTATTATCCCAATAGAAATAGTTTGGCATATATTGATTTATACAACCTACACGCAGTAGATACTTTTGTACGCACAACACTTAGGCACAAGGATTTTATGCAAGGTTGG
>JANNGD010000148.1:0-10759 GCA_031380515.1 Ferruginibacter sp.
AAATGCTAATTTGCCATTCTTCTTATTTCTAAAAGAATCAACATAGAAAAAATGTACTTCATACCTTTTATTTTAGCCACTAATGACTCGAATTTACACGAATAAGAAATGCTAATTTGCCATTCTTCTTATTTCTAAAAGAATCAATACAGAGAAAATGTACTTCATACCTTTTATTTTAGCCACTAATGACTCGAATTTACACGAATAAGAAATGCTAATTTGCCATTCTTCTTATTTCTAACCTGCTTCTTCCAAAATTTACAATAAGCCCTAGTTTACAGCCAGACAATTTACAATAATTGATGGTTTGAGCCATATCTTCATTTGAGATACAGTCTTTTGCTTTTATTTCTAAAATTATTTTATCATAAACAACAAAATCAGCATTGAACTTTTTAGTTAACAAATGCTTTTTATAATATACCGGGTATTCTTTTTCTCTTTGGTATTGCAAAAATTGATTATCAAATTCCCATTCCAATGCTTCCTTATAAATAATTTCTAACAACCCTGGCCCAAGCTCGTTGTGTACTTCCATACAAATTCCAGTTATTAAATATGCTTCATCTTTATAAATTAAATCATGCATAATCTTTGTCCTATTTATAGTTGTTTAAAAATTAAAAATACTATTATATCTGTATTTATTCGTGTAAATTCGTGTAATTCGTGGCAACCCAATGATGAAAAAGCTGCAATAAAAAAGATATAAAAAATTTCCTTGATAGCATCCATATTAGAAAATAGTAATCACAATAATGAAAATATTTTTAGCACAACAAAATTATCATATTGGCAATATAGAGGCAAATACTGCAAAAATTATTGAGGCCATTGAAATAGCAAAAGCACAAAAGGGCGATATTATTTTATTTAGCGAATTATCTGTATGTGGTTATGCTCCAAAAGATTTTTTATACTTTAATGATTTTATAGAAAAATGCTATGCGGCCATTGAGCAAATAAAATTACATGCAGATGGTATAGCGGTTATAGTAGGTGCACCACAACGCAATGATAAAATTGAAGGAAAAGACTTATACAATGCAGCCTACTTTTTAGCAGACAAAGAAATAAAACATGTTATACACAAAACCTGTTTGCCTACCTATGATGTATTTGACGAAGACCGGTATTTTGAACCTGCTAGTGAGTGGAATGTTGTAACATATAAAGGCAAAAAATTGGCCATCACCATTTGCGAGGATATTTGGAACCTTGGCGACAATCCGCTTTACATCAATTGTCCTATGGATATGCTCACCAAACAATCACCAGATCTAATGCTAAACATGTCGGCATCGCCATTTGACTATACCCACGATGAAGACCGCCATGCCATTATAAAAGCCAATGTGCAAAAATATAAAATACCCATGTTCTATTGTGGCAGTGTGGGCAGTCAAACAGAAATAGTGTTTGATGGAAGCTCATTGGTATTTGATAAACATGCAAACCTATGTGGCAAATTGGCTTCGTTTAAAGAAGACATGCAATCATTTATTTTAAAAGATGATGGTACAATTGAAGGAGACATCATGCAAGCTGCCAATTATATTCCAGATAGGGAATTGAGCCCCGCAACGCTACAAGCCACTTTACATATTCCACAAATTTATGATGCCCTCATTATGGGTATACGAGATTACTTCTCCAAAATGGGATTTAAAAAAGCAATATTAGGCAGTAGCGGTGGTATAGATAGTGCAGTTACCCTTGCACTTGCATGTGAAGCATTGGGTGCAGAAAATGTAAAAGCTATTTTGATGCCTTCGCAATATTCTACTGGGCATTCTATTGCTGATGCAGAACAATTGAGTATTAATTTAAAAAACGAATACAATATTATTCCTATAAAAAATATTTATGAAAGTTTTTTAATTGAACTAAAACCGCTTTTTGCTGACTTACCTTTTAATGTAGCAGAAGAAAATATTCAAAGCCGCACTAGGGGCAATCTATTAATGGCCATTGCTAATAAATTTGGATACATCTTACTAAACACATCCAACAAAAGTGAATTGGCTACCGGCTATGGCACACTCTATGGCGATATGGCAGGCGGCATAGGCGTTTTGGGAGATTGCTACAAAGTACAGATTTATGAATTGGCAAAATACATAAATAGAAATGGCGAAATTATTCCGGAAAACATTATCACAAAAGCTCCAAGTGCAGAACTGAGGCCAGATCAAAAAGATAGTGATAGTTTGCCCGAATATGATATACTAGATAAAATTTTATACCAATATATAGAATGGCAAAAAGACCCACATCAAATAAAAGCACAAGGCTTTGACGCAACATTGGTAGATAGGGTTTTAAAAATGGTAAACATAAATGAATACAAGCGAAATCAATTTTGTCCGATCATCCGTATTTCGCCTAAAGCATTTGGCGTTGGTAGAAGGATGCCGATAGTGGGGAAATATTTAAGCTAAGGAGAATTGCTTGTTGTTTGGTGTTTGTTGTTAAGCGTCTATTTTAATCAACCTACATGACATATGCAATATTTGTAAAAGTTAAGTCTTCTCATAGCTAAACAACAACAAACATTTTTTTAACAAACATTTTCATACAATAAAATATTAAGGCACAGTTATTATACTTATTGACTGTAATTTGCAACTTCCGAAAAAATAAAACTTATATGTTACAAACCGCAGAAGATATTCGCTTGCTAAATGAAAAAATAAATCATGCCGCAGGCTTTGTTTCTAGAATAAATGATGAGCTTGGCAAAGTGATTATAGGCCAACAAACCATGATAGAAAGATTGCTTATAGGACTATTGAGTAATGGACACATTTTATTGGAAGGTGTACCTGGTCTTGCAAAAACGCTGGCCATAAAATCGCTATCGCAAACAATACATGCTAATTTTAGTAGAATACAATTTACGCCTGACCTTTTGCCAGCAGATGTGGTAGGTACGATGATTTACAACCAAGGCAAAAATGAATTTTATGTACGCAAAGGTCCCATTTTTGCAAATTTTATTTTAGCAGATGAAATAAACCGTGCACCCGCAAAAGTGCAAAGTGCCTTACTAGAAGCCATGCAAGAAAGGCAGGTAACCATTGGCGATACCAGTTATAAATTACAAGAGCCATTTTTGGTATTGGCTACACAAAATCCAATAGAGCAAGAAGGAACATACCCCTTACCCGAAGCGCAGGTAGATCGTTTTATGATGAAAGTAGTAGTTGGATACCCAACAAAAGCAGAAGAACAATTAATCATCAGACAAAATACACAGGCATTACAATTTGAAACCATCAATGCAGTAGCTTCTACCACAGAAATACTCACCGCCAAAGAATTGGTAAGAGAAGTGTATGTCGATGAAAAAATAGAAAATTATATTCTTGACATTGTTTTTGCAACACGTTTTCCAGATAAATACAATCTGGCAAAGTTGAAACCATTGATTGGTTTTGGTGGTTCGCCAAGGGCGAGTATTAACTTAGCGCTGGCTGCAAAAGCACACGCATTCTTAAACAAACGAGGCTATGTTGTACCAGATGATGTTAGAAATGTTTGTAAAGATATATTGCGCCATCGTATAGGACTTACATACGAAGCAGAGGCCGAAAATGTGAATGTGGAAAATATAATAGATGAAATTATTGGAGCGATAAAAGCCCCCTAAATCCCCCGAAGGGGGACTTTTAAACCCTTAAATATTATGAAGTTTTTTAAAATAGCAAAGCCTACAAGCTCTCCCCCTTCGGGGGAGGTGGAGGGGGCTGCTGATATATTAAAAAAAGTTCGTGAACTCGAAATCAAAAGCAAAAAGATAACAACACATCTTTTTACCGGCGAGTACCATTCTGCTTTTAAAGGAAAAGGAATGAGTTTTAGAGAAGTGCGGGAATACAGTGCAGGAGATGATGTTCGGTTTATAGATTGGAATGTAAGTGCTCGTTTTTCTACTCCGTTTTCAAAAATATTTGAAGAAGAAAGAGAACTTACCGTAATGCTGATGGTAGATACAAGCACCAGCAATTTATTTGGCACAATAGGCAAGCGAAAAAAAGACCTTATAATTGAGATGGCTGCCGTACTCGCTTTTAGTGCAGTAAGCAATAATGATAAAGTAGGCGTTATTTTTTTTAGTAATAAGGTAGAGAAATATATTCCACCCAAAAAAGGTAGACCACATGCATTATTTATAGTGCGGGAATTGTTAAGTTTAGAGGCCACTGCTGCAGGAACGGATATAGACGAAGCCATCAAATATTTTAATAACACCACTAGGCAAAAAAGTATTGCATTTATTTTAAGCGATTTCTTGGCAACCGGATACGACAACGACTTAAAAGTGATAGGCAAAAAACATGATGTGATTGGCTTAAAAGTGTACGATAAAATGGATATGCAATTGCCAAAAGCAGGCTTGCTACAATTAAAAGATGCAGAAACAGGAAAAGTAAAGTGGATAGATAGCGATGATGCATTGGTACGTCACAATTACCAACAATACTTTTTTGAGCAAACAGATATTTGCAAAAAATATTTTAAGCAGGCAGGGGCAGAATTGCTACACGTGCGCACAGATGAGGATTATGTAAAAATTTTACAGCAATTCTTTTTAAAAAGAAAATAACCATGAGAAGCAATTTTACATCATACATAAAAATATATTTTACCGCTTCGCTTTTTTTGCTTGCAAGTAATATTGCAGCCGCACAAAACATACGTACATCTGTAGATAAAAAAGACATTCTCATTGGAGAGCAGATTTCCTATACGCTTCGAGCAGATTTGCCTTCTTCAGATTTCAAGATAGCACTTATTTTACCAGATTCCATCCCACATTTTGAAGTAGTAGATAATAGGATTGGAGATACAACCATTGATGGGAAATTTATCTGGCAACAGAAAATTATTTTTACCAGCTTCGATTCTGGAAGATTTAGCTTCCCACCGCTCAATTATCGTATCAATCATTTAAACAAAGCATCTCAAGATTTATATACAGATTCTTTTAGCGTAAATGTGGGCTATATGCCATTGGACAAAGATGGAAAGCCAAGAGATATTAGAACAGTAATGGAAGTTGCGTATTTTAACTGGCTATGGATTATCATTGCAGGAGGGGTATTGGTTTTTGTAATTTTCCTTTTCTTTTTGTTTAGGTATATAAGAAAAAATAAAACAGCTATACCCTCATCTCTTGGTTTGACAGCTTACAAAGAAGCGATGCAAGCTTTAGCAGTTCTTAAAAAGGCTAATGATGACAGATCCATACCTGTAAAAGAATACCACAGCAAATTGGCAGAAGTATTAAAAACATATTACAGCAAAGCGGTGCGTAAGAATATATTAAACAATACTTCGGAAGAAATTTTGGCGAAATTAAAATTTCATGAAGTAAATGCCATAACTGCATCGCAAGCCAACGAGGCATTACAAACGGGCGATGCTACCAAATTTGCAAAGTATAATCCTACATTTACAGAAAATGAAACTGCATTACAATATTTAAAAAACACTATTGAAGAAATAGAAAATTTACGTCACAAAAAAAATTAGAATTTGCTTTTCGATTATTTTCAAAATATCAGCTTTACACAACCTTATTTTTTTGCTTTATTGCTTTTAATACCAGCATTAATTTTTTGGTATATAAAAACCAATAATAAGCGCAGTGCATCCATCCAAATTTCTACGGTAGCTGCAAAAGGGCTTTCTACATTTAAAGCATCTATGCGGCACTTACCATTTATTTGTAGAATGTTGGCAATTATATTTATCATTATTGCGTTAGCCAACCCACAAACAAAAAACGATGAGCAACATGCCGAAGGAGAAGGAATAGACATTGTACTTTGCATAGATGTAAGTGGAAGTATGACTGCACAAGACCTTAAACCAAATAGGCTGGAAGCTGCAAAAAATGTGGCCATCGATTTTGTAAACAGAAGAATAGCAGATAGGATTGGCGTTGTAATTTTTGCCGGCGAAAGTTTTACGCAATGCCCGCTTACTACAGATCATGGAGTATTAATCTCAGCCATAGAAAATATTCATAGTGGATTGCTTACCGATGGAACTGCCATTGGCGATGGCCTTGGCACGAGCATAGATAGATTGAGGGGCAGCAAATCGAAATCTAAAATTGTAGTGTTATTGACAGACGGAGAAAATAATGGTGGCATTATAGACCCAAAATATGCAAAAGAGATTGCCAAAAATTTTGATGTAAAAGTGTACACTATTGGAGTTGGTACAGATGGCACTACTACGCAACCAGTACAAACAGCTTTGGGGGTAGAAATGAGAAATTTTAAAGTTTCTATAGATGAAAAATTATTGAAAGAAATTGCTGATCAAACTGGTGGAAAATATTTTAGGGCAAAAGACAACGAAGGGTTGAAAAATATTTATGCTACCATAGACGAATTAGAAAAATCGAAAGTAGAAATCTCTACCACTACAAGGTTTACTGATAAATTTTTACCATTTGCCATCATGGCGTCTTTTTTCTTGCTGCTAGAAATTTTGTTGAGGTATTTGGTTTTTAGGAAATTTCCCTAGGAATTTCACACAGCGAAACCAAGACTACAAAGAAACAAAGCGCATTAATTTCACACAGCGAGACAGAGATTACAACGAAACAAAAAGTCATAATTTAGCAAACATTTTTTTATTTATCAAATGCTACGTTTTTAGCTTTGTAGCAAAAAACTTATCTTGCACCCATGCAGGCAACAGTTTACAGATCTACAGGAAGTTGGTATATTTTAAAAAATAGTGAGGGCGAATTTGTGAATGCTCGCCTAAAGGGCAAATTAAAAATTAAAGGGATTACTTCTACAAACCCAATAGCTGTAGGCGATATTGTAGAACTGGATGCCGATGCAGAAGCCGATAGTTTGGTTATTTCTAAAATTTATGATAGAAGGAATTATATAAACCGAGTATCGCCCCACAATAAAAACTTACACCATATTGTTGCTGCCAATTTAGATCAGTCATTGCTTTTTGCTACTTTAAAAGACCCCAAAACATCTTTTGGTTTTATAGATCGCTTTCTAGTAACCTCCGAGGCATACCGTGTGCCCGCCATTATTGTTTTTAATAAGTCTGATTTATTTACTGAAAAAGAAAAAACAAAATTTGAATTAGCAAAAAAAAATTACGAAACCATTGGGTATAAGATTATGCTCATGAGCATAGAAAAAAATGAAGGCACGCAAGCCGTAAAAGATTTATTGCAAGATAAAACCACTTTACTTAGCGGCCACTCTGGCGTAGGAA
The DNA here is from genome assembly GCA_031380515.1 of Ferruginibacter sp. Taxonomy (GTDB): domain Bacteria; phylum Bacteroidota; class Bacteroidia; order Chitinophagales; family Chitinophagaceae; genus Ferruginibacter. The sequence goes on from JANNGD010000148.1 coordinate 7,270, forward strand.
AATCTACTTTTATCAATTATGTATTGCCCGAGCTTGCCTTAAAAACCTTGGAAGTGAGCGATTGGAGTGGAAAGGGAATGCACACCACCACTTTTGCACAAATGTTTGATTTACCTTTTGGTGGTATTATTATAGATACGCCAGGCATTAGGGAAATGGGTATTGTAGATGTACCGAAAAATGAGCTAGCACAATATTTTCCCGAAATGCGGGCCGTAATGAACGATTGCAAGTTTAACAATTGTGTACACTTAAACGAACCAGGTTGTGCAGTAAAGGCAGCAGTAAATGATCGTATTATTTCTGAAGAAAGGTACTTGAGTTATTTGGCAATAAAAGATACGATTGAGGATATTAGTTATTAGTTGTTGGTGTTCGTTGTTAGTTAATAGATGTTAGTTGTTAGCTGTTAGGGAATTTTATCTATTACGTTTCGCCTTGGCTATATAGAAGTGTACAACAGAAAAGAAATTCCAACTACAATAAGAATACCGGCGTACAGTATATTTATTTTATGTAAGATATCATGCACTTTATCCCATTTATTAAAAATATCTAAATGATCAAAGTCACTGAAAAGATGTGCCAATAATGCTTTTGAAAAAATACGAAATGTGCCGAAAATAAGTTTAATAATAATGGTTAAAATAATAAAATCAATGATAATAAAGTAAAACAGCGTATTCAATTTTATAAATTATTATAAAAAGTAATCAATAGGCTTTACGTAGTACAATTTTAATATTTCTTTCCCCCTTTGTATTTTTTCTTATTGCTATTACTCAATATTTCCTCTTGGCTTTTTCCTCTAGCATCATTGGGACAGCCTAGTTTTTCTTTCTTCTGAAAAATAGCACAACTACTTAATAAAATAATAAATGTTAACGGTAGTATTATTTTCTTCATAGTACAAATGTAATATTTTGTTTTAACTCTTGTAAAAACGAACAATAACAAATAAAATTGCATCATAAATTGGTGAAGCACACGCCACTTCCGAAAGAAAAAAACTTTACCAATTTATAATAATATCAAAATTCCATAGGCTTCTAAGCCCCTCCTTCGGAGGGGTTTGGGGAGGCCGTTTTAAACCACCCACTATACATCAAATAATTATTCGCAATTCTATCTATCTCTCCGCTTATCAATTCCTGGCTAATGGTTTTTACTTTTTTAGCAGGCACACCTGCGTATATGCTACCTGGCTCTACAATTGTATTTTCCAACACAACAGCTCCAGCAGCAATGATGGAGTTGCTACCCACCTGCACATTATCCATTACAATAGCACCCATACCCACGAGCACATTATCTGCAAGCGTACAACCATGCACAATAGCGTTGTGTCCTATGCTCACATTATTGCCAATAAACACTTTGGTTTTTTCGTAGGTACAATGTATCACCGCACCATCTTGCACATTCACTTTATTGCCCATGCGAATGCTATTTACATCGCCACGTATTACCGCATTAAACCATACACTGCAATCATTGCCCATTTCTACATCACCCACTATTGTTGCGTTTGGCGCTATAAAACAATCATTTCCCATTTTTGGTGATATACCTTTTACCGGAAGTATTAAAGCCATAAGTTTCTTTTTTGTAAAAATAGTTATTAAAGATTTCAATTAATAATCTTAGTCCATTAAAATACAAAATGCATTTCAAGTCCCTCCTTTGGAAAGACCTGCCTACCGCAGGCAGGTTTAGGGAGGCCTTGGAGCATGAGCAACCAATCTTTTTTGAACTGATGTATCCGGCTATACGCTGCTGCCGACTTAGCAGTCGGCATTCGCTTCTATTCCATCTAACTACCTAAAAGAAGTTCATTTTTGTTTTATATTATGTTGCAAAATTAAGGTTTGCATTAATGCTAATAATTGCTAATTCATTTAATGAGATTCCAAGTTTTTTCATTTTCTTTTTCATGTTGTTTATTACATTTTGTTTAACTTTTTCATTATAGACGACTTCATTCATTGGTATAAACTCTTCTTGTTTATGAATCATTGTCCATACTACAGCAGCTAGTTTACGGGCTGTTCCTGTAATTGCAGCTCCTCTACCACCTTTGTATGCTAGTCTATTAAAAAATGCTTTGAAGCTTCCTTCTTTTCTTTGCCCAATTGTATTCGCTGCATTTCTAAATGCTACTGCAAGTGTGTTTTTGCCTTTGGGCGATCTACTGCCTATTATTTTCCCTCCTGTAATTTTATGTTGTGGTGCTAATCGTAGCCAATTTGTAAATGCTTTTGCTGTCGGAAATTTTGTAATATCCTTACCCACCTCAGAGATCAGTGTCATTATTGTTGTATCTCCTATGCTATCTATTTCTGTTAAGTTTACGCCATAATATTGAAAGCTTAATGAAGTAACATCAAACTTTGGGTTGCCCTTTTGCTTTTTTTTGCCAGTTATTTTTATTGTATTTTCTTTTGGACCTGCCATTTTTTGTAATTGTTTTTCAATCTCTTTATCAACCTCAATAATATCTTCTTGAAAACTATTGTATTTTTTAAACAAATAAGTAAGTTCATATAATAGTTCTTCTTTCCAGTTACCCAATAATGCAGAGGCTATTTCTTCACGGCTTCTTTTAACATTACATGCTACTAGTAAAGATAAATTTAAAGCATTTCTTTCTCCATCGACTATTGCTTTAATGATGTTCATCCCACTTATGCCTGTGATATCGCTTAAAACAACTTCAAGGCGAATATTCATAAGCTGCATTACCTTATGCATTCTATTTGTTGTTCTGTTAGCATCTTTTGTCATATTAGCCCTTAAGCGACAATATTGACGAAGCTTTCCAATTTCGCTTTCTGGCAAAAAAGCATTTTTAAGTAATCCAAAACTGTGCAATTTTTGCGACCACCTACAATCTTTGTGGTCTGTTTTACCCTCAGGGTTTTTAATAGTCTTTGAAGTTGTGAGTTGCACTTTAAATCCGGCTTCATCAAGTGAAGCATAAAGTGTTTGCCAATAACTTCCGGTGCATTCCATTGCTATATGAATGACCTTTCGTTCTTTTAAAAAATCTATCATAGTTTTGTGATCTTTAGTAAACACACCGAAAGTTTTTACATCACGATCTAAATTTTGCCCTACTGCGACCCAATGTGTTCTGCTTCCAACATCAATTCCCGCAGCATTTGGGTGAATCAATTTTAAGGAATCATAATTAGCAATTGGTTTTTGGGAGACTAAGTTTGCCTTTTTCATAAATTCATTTTTAATGTTATTAAAATAAAAACTGAACTAGGAGTCATATCTTTATAACACGAATTATTCCATACGGGGTTGCAAAGGCACCACCAATTTAATTCTTCAATTAAGCAGGAGAAAGTCTGCTTTTTATACGACTCAGCATATAATCCGGGAAGGACTTTAAAGTACCATTGAGTAGCTAGGCTCTGTCAAGTACAGTTTTTAATAGTTAGCAAATTAATTCTAATTTTTAAATTCTTGTAGTCTGGGCTAG
>JANNGD010000176.1:0-17419 GCA_031380515.1 Ferruginibacter sp.
AAAAAAATTATGCTGATATCTGCTATGGAAAACATCCGCTAAATGGTAAAAAAGTAATGGTAGAGTATTCATCGCCCAATACTAATAAACCCCTTCATCTTGGCCATTTAAGAAATAATTTTTTGGGCTGGTCGGTAGCCGAAATTCTGAAAGCTTGTGGCTACGAAGTTTATAAAAGCTGTATTGTAAATGATAGAGGAGTGCATATTTGCAAGAGTATGATTGCATGGCAGCTATTTGCAAATGGCGCCACACCAAAAACCAATAACACAAAGGGTGATCATTTTGTAGGGGAATATTATGTGAAATTTAATGATGAACACAAACGCCAAATAGCAGCGCTTGTAGCAATTGGTATTACAGAAAAAGAAGCAGAAAAAGAAGCGCCTATCATGAAAGCTACCCAACAAATGCTGCAAGATTGGGAATCGGGTAAACCTGCTGTAATGAAACTTTGGAAAGAAATGAATGGCTGGGTTTACGAAGGTTTTGAAGTAACCTATAAAAATATTGGGAGTGATTTTGATAAAACATATTACGAAAGCAATACTTATTTATTAGGAAAAGAAATAGTACAACTTGGTTTAGATAAAAATGTTTTCTATAAAAAAGAAGACGGCAGTGTTTGGATAGATCTTACGTCGGATGGTTTAGATGAAAAATTGGTTTTACGTAAAGATGGAACCAGCGTTTATATAACACAAGATATAGGGCTTGCACAACAAAAATACGATGAGTATCAAATCGATGAGAGTATATATGTAATTGGCGATGAGCAAAACTATCACATGAAAGTGCTGAAGTTAATTGCACAAAAATTGGGCGTATCTTCAGCCGATGCAATTCATCATTTATCTTATGGCATGGTAGAATTGACCACTGGCAAAATGAAAAGCCGTGAAGGAACTGTGGTAGACGCAGACGATTTGGTGGAAGAAATGATAAATACTTCGAGAAAGCATACAGAGGAATTGGGTAAAGTAAAAGATTTTACAGAAGAAGAATTGGTGGAACTTTATAAAACAATCGGACTAGGAGCACTCAAATTTTATCTACTACGTGTAGACCCAAAGAAAAGAATGATTTTTAATCCGGAAGAATCTATAGACTTTCATGGCTTTACAGGACCATTTGTACAATATACTTATGCTAGAATAAAAAGTATATTAAGAAAAATAACAGCAGATAATAAGGCAGCAATCTCTACATCATTGTTAAAAAATGAAAAGGAAATATTAGTCGCTGCAGAGCAATTTCCTGCGGTATTAATGGAAGCTGCAAAAGAACTAGATCCATCAAAAGTGGCAGTTTATATTTTTAACCTTGCCAAAACATTTAATTCCTTTTATGCAGAATTATCAATAGCAAATGCAGAGAGTGAAGAGAAAAAGCAATTGCGTATACAATTGGCTATGATAACAAGTAATATTTTAAAAAGCGGAATGCAATTGTTGGGAGCTGCTGTACCAGAACGGATGTAGGCAAATATGCAAATGGGCAAATGTGCCAATATGCAAATAGGAAAATAAGTAAATAAAAAATATTTAAACTAGAATAGGAAATAAATGAAAAAGAAAATAAAAAAAATTGGCGTACTTACGAGCGGTGGCGATAGCCCCGGAATGAATGCAGCAGTGCGTGCTGTTGTTCGTACTGGCTTATACCATGGCATGGAAGTATATGGAATTATGCGTGGCTACAGTGGCATGGTAGAAAACGATATACAAAAATTGGAAAGTAGAAGTGTAGCAAATATTATTCAAAGAGGTGGCACTATATTAAAAACCTCTAGATGTCCTGAATTTTTTACCCCAGAAGGTAGAAAGAAAGGTTACAACAACTTAAAAAAGCTTGGTATAGATGGTCTTGTAATTATAGGAGGTGATGGAAGCTTTAGAGGAGCACAAATTTTTAGCAACGAATATGATATACCCTGTATTGGATTGCCTGGAACGATAGATAAGGATATTGCTGGTACAGATTTTACCATTGGTTTTGATACTGCTGTAAATACTGCGGTAGAAGCAATAGATAAAATTAGAGATACTGCAGATGCACATGATAGGCTATTTATCATTGAAGTAATGGGCAGAGACGCTGGTTATATTGCTTTGCATAGTGGCATATCTACTGGTGCAGAACATATTCTTATACCAGAAAAAAAGACAAAAGTAGCCGACCTTATTGCATCATTTCAAGAAAAAGAAAAAAGGCAAAAATTGGTAAATATTATTGTAATTGCCGAAGGTGATGATTTTGGCGGGGCCAACGAACTCGCAAAATTATTAAGTAAGGAAATTCCAAATATAGATTTGAGGGTTTGTATTCTAGGACATATTCAGCGTGGAGGTTCACCAAGTTGTTTTGACAGAGTAATAGCAAGTAGGATGGGCTATCACGCCGTGGAATGTTTTTTAGAAGAAAGATTTAATGTATTTATAGGAATCGTAAATAACAAGATGCATTATATTCCTTTAGATGAAGCTGTAAAAAGAAAACAACGAATAAGTGAGGAATGGATGACAATAGTAAAAATATTAGCTACTTAAACTTTGAAAAGAGCAAACCTATTTTTGATTTACAAATAATATACAACAATAATGGCAAAAAATTTCAGTAAATATTTACACGAGGATATGGATAGGGAAGCGGGAATATTGCATTCTCAAAAACGGACAAAAATAGTAGCAACGGTGGGCCCAGCTTGCGATACATACGACAAACTTTTATCACTTGTAAAGGCTGGTGTAAATGTATTTAGATTAAATTTCTCGCACGGTGCATACGAAGACAAGCTGAAGGTAATTAACAATATTAGAAAAATAATTAAAGAAGAACCCTATAATATTGCCATTCTTGGAGATTTACAAGGACCAAAATTGAGGGTTGGAGAATTGGAAAATGGGAAATTAATTTTAAAAGAAGCAGATGAATTTATTTTTACCATCGAAAAAATGGTAGGAACCAATGAAAAGATTTATGTATCCTATCCTAATCTAACAACAGATGTAAAAATAGGAGAAAGAATATTTTTAGATGATGGAAAGATGGAGTTAAGTGTTGTAAAAATATTGAACGACAAAGAAGTTCTAATGCGTGTTACACTTGGCGGCGTACTTACGCCAAAAAAAGGTGTAAATCTTCCTGATAGTGTACTCACCATGCCATCTATGACGGAAAAAGATTTTGAAGATCTTGAATTCATTATTGAACAAAAACTTGATTGGGTTGCACTTTCATTTGTAAGAAAAGTAGATGATATCATCAACTTAAAAAAGATTTTGAAAGATAGAAGCAGCAAAATTAAAGTTATTGCTAAAATTGAAATGCCAGAAGCACTTAAAAATTTAAGGGATATTATTGTAGAAAGCGATGGAATAATGGTGGCCCGTGGCGACTTAGGTGTAGAAGTTCCCATTGAACAAGTTCCTATCATTCAAAAAGACATTATAAGAAAATGCATGCACAGAGCAAAGCCAGTAATTGTGGCAACACAAATGATGGAAAGTATGCTAGACCGCACCAAGCCAAACAGAAGTGAAGTAAGTGATGTAGCCAATGCAGTTTTAGAAGGTGCCGATGCCGTAATGCTTAGTGGAGAAACTGCCACAGGGCTCTACCCCACCCTCGTTGTGGAAACTATGAGTAAAATAATTTTAGAGGCAGAGAGAACCCTTTATGATTATGACAGGGATGATATACTTACCCCACAACCGCACTCACCCTCTTTTGTGAGCGATGCAATTTGTTATAGTGCTTGTAATTTAGCAAAGGATAGCAATGCAAAGGCTTTAATTGGAATGACACAGAGTGGCTACACTGCATTCATGCTTAGCAGCTATAGACCAAAATCTCCCCTTTATATTTTTAGCAAAGAAAAAAGTTTAATAAGCCAACTTAGTTTGAGTTGGGGGGTGCGAGCTTTTTATTATGGCGAAGAAGAAAGTTTAGATGATATTATTTTTGACCAAATTAATATTTTGAAAAAACGTGGCTTTCTACAAAAAGGTGATATAGTTATAAATACAGGAAGTACACCAGTAGAATTACATTTGCCTACCAATATAATCAAAATTACACAAGTAGATTAAATAGCTATTAGATACTAGATGTTAGATATTTGATATTTGATTAAGCAAGCGGGTAATTTTTTTTACCCGCTTGTTTGTTTTATACCAATTTGAAAATAAAATAAGTCCACAAAATTCGTTGTGTTTTTTGTTATCGTTGTTTCGCTGTGTGAAATATTAAATCACTTTGGTATTTATAAAACTTAGTTTTTAATATCTTCCTTTATCTGTGCTTCGGTAAGAGTACCATATTTACTTGCAATTGTTTTTATATCTGATGCCTTACCAACCATTACAAATTGTAATTTATCTTTAGGGAAGTATTTTGCTACTATTTGTTTTGCTTTCTCCAATGTGAGTCCATCTACATTTTTTTCGAAATTATTTATGAATGACTCATCAAAACCATACCAAAACATCTGGGTCATTAGTCCTGCTAATTGCGAAGCCGTTTCAAATCTAGGAGGGAACTGACCTTTTACATAATTTTTTGCAGATGCCAAAGCGGCTTCATCAAAGCCAATTTTATGTAAGTTGCTTAATACTTCCAAAGCCTTATCAATAGCAGCTTCGGTAGTTTTCTTAGCAGTAAAGGTAGAAATTACAAATGTACCTGCATTTTTCAATGCACCAAATCTGCTACCAGCTCCATAAGTTAATCCAGAATTCACCCTTAGTTCATCATTGAGCATGGATGTGAAGCGCCCACCAAATAATGTGTTTACAACATCAATCGCAATATAATCCGGATTGTTGCGACTAATGCCAGGCGCTCCAATGTAAAAAGTGGTTTCTTTTGCATCCTCCTTGTTTATTAATAAAACCCTATTAGCATTTTGGATTGTAATAGGTTTTGATACTAAATTAATTTGTGCCTTTATTCCTTTTTTCCAACCAGAAAACAATTTGGTAAGCAATACTTTCATTTCATTGGTATTAAAATCTCCTACTAAAGCAATAGCAGACCCTTCGGGCAAATAATTTTCTTTGTAAAAGATTTTTATATCAGCTACAGTTAGTTTACTAACAGTAGATTTTTTGCCTTGTATAACATTACCGTACACATGATTACCGTACATGAATTTATCGAAATATGCAGGCATTATGGAACGGGGGCTTTCTTTTTGCTGGTCCAGCTGTTGTAATAATTTCTTTTTTTCTTTCTCAAATTCTGTTGCATCAAAAACAGGATCAAGAATTACTTCTTTAATCATACCTAAAATCTTTGATAGATCTTTTGTAGCAAATTTAGAAGATATACCAGCCGATTCTTTGGAAGCAAATGTATTTATACTAGCAGCATTAAAGTCCAAAGTCTCATCAAGCTTGGTTTTAGTAAAAGATTTGGTACCATGTTTAAGGGCAGTTGCAGTTAACGATGCCAAGCCAGATTTTTCTCCATCATAAATAGCTCCCGCTGGAAAAATAGCAGATAAGCTGATGATTGGCACATCTTTTTGTTCTGCCAAATAAATGGTTAATCCATTTTGCAAAATGAATTTTTCATGTTTAGGCATAGTATAACTTTGTGCGTACAATCTAGGCATGCCACAAGAAAAGATTATAGCAAGTATAAAAAGTTGTTTTAAATATTTCATATTGACTGTCTTAATTTATTATTTGTTTAATTGTGTAGCTAAAGCTTTAATTTTATCTCTTAAATGTTCCAAAGAGGTTACATCATTCAATCTTCTACGGATGCTTTTAACACACCTACCGTTCTAGCACTTTTAATAAAATATTTGATGGCTACTCTTTTTACATCTGCAACAGTTACTTTATTATACGCCTCGGGTGCATCAAACATTTTCTTATAATCTCCAAAGAAAACTTCGTACGTACCAATATTATTTGACTTCCCGTTGATGGTTTCAACTTGTCCGTAAAACTCCATCAATTTCTGGTTTTTTATCTTTTGTAATTCCGTTTCGGAGATACCAGTTGTTTTTATTTTTTCTATTTCTTCATAAATAGCTTTCTCTAAAACTAATTCATTTACATTCTCGCTAGCTACAGCATAAATATTGAATGTAGTAGGATCAAAACTTTGCCCATAACCTGTAGATACCTCTGATGCCAATTGCTTCTTATCTACTAACGCACTGTATAATCTAGATGAATTTCCGTTGCTCAAAACTTCACTTAATATAACTAAGGGATAATAGTCATCATTTTTTACCTCTGGAGCTTTATAGGCAATATTTAAATAGGGTGTAGTTACATCCCTTTTTACCGTTACCCGTCTTTCGCCCATTTGCATAGGCTCTATTATATTTACTTTTGGTGGAGCAGGTTGTGCAGGTATAGGTTCAATATATTTTTCCGCTAGCTTTTTTATTTCATCAAATTTCACATTACCAGATATAACCGTTACACAATTATTAGGTGCATAATAGGTCTTAAAATATTGTTCCAAATCTGTTTGTTTCCAGTTTTTCATATCATCTTCGTAACCTATAACTGGCCAATGGTATGGGTGTTCTAAAAATGCCGTAGCAGTAACCGTTTGGGTAAGAATTTCCCAAGGAGAATTTTCGAGACTTGTACTTCGCTCACTCAAAACTACTCCCCTCTCACTCTCCACCATTTTTGGATCAATGCTTAAACTTGCAATCCTATCCCCTTCCAAATCGAATATTACTTCTGTAGCAGAAGATGGAAACCAATTGGTGTATACCGTCACATTTTCTGTAGTGTAAGCATTGTTTGCACCACCATTAAACTCCATGGTTCTGTCAAACAATTTTGGGCCATATTTTTTGGCACCATTAAACATCATGTGTTCAAAAAAATGCGATAAACCAGTAATACCTTGGTGTTCATTACGAGCGCCCACCCTATAAAACAAATACATATTTGCATTGGGTATAGAATTGTCTTCAATAACTAAAAACTTCATTCCATTGGTAAGGGTAAAAGTTTTTACATCGCTCGCTTTCATTTGTGCGTTTGCAGCATAGTAACAAAAAAGCAATAATGGCAAAATTATTTTCTTCATGTATTTTGTTTTTAATCCATTCAAAAATACTAATTTAAACTTAAGAACATTAATAATTAATATAAAACGCTAGCTAACTAGATGCAGTAATCCTGGTCCAAGCTGTCTTAACTTTTGTAGATATTTTTTTTGCTACATTGTAAGCAGATTGATTAGAATGATTATAACAAATGGCCACAAGATATTATGCTACTGTATTCTTATTCTTTTGACCTTGTGTCCTTGTGGTGATTATAACTCGTAGAGATAATTAACAGTTTAAAACACATAGACTAAAGACTATTAAATCTTGTGTCCTTGTGGTGATTAATATCTACAATCATTTTTAACAAATCACTTTCCCTTTTTCTTCAATTTCTTCTTCTTCATAAAATTATATGCCACATTCAATTTTATGTTTCTGGTTTTAGTGAAACTATAATTTTGTAAAATAAAATTACTTCCAATAGTTTCTGTACTATTACGCTGGGATGTAAAGGGATCTACTGCGCTTAACGTAACGATAATCATTTTCTTAAATAACTTTCTTTGCACATTAAAATTCATGCTCACGTTACTTCTAACTGAACCTTGCGGATTTGCAAATCGGTTATACGTTACACCCAAACCCCATTGCATTATATCTTTGGGGCTGTAGCTTCCATTGATATTGGAGGTAAAACTGCCACCATCTCTGTAACGCAATACAGCTTTATCAAAATTGCTGTACACGTTATAATTATAACCCAAACTTGCACTAATTTTCGAATTTTTTGCTATAGTATAAGCTCCCCAAAAACTTGCCTCATATTCTTTGCGGTTGCTTATATTTTCGTACGTAATGAAAGTTTTACCATCGGTTTGCAGGGTACGAATAGGCACGTATAAATTGAGTAAGGCGTTGTACCCAATACTTGCATTGTAATTAAATTTTTTATAGTTTTTGCCCACAGATGCATCAAAATTATGCGCATAAAAAGGCAACAAATAAGGATTTCCAAAGCGAGTATTGTAAGGATCGCCAATATCCACTGCAGGGTTTGTTTCGTTTATACCTGGCCGTTGTATACTCTTCTTATAACTCAAAGAGAAGGTAAAATCATTTGCCCATTTTTTTGTAATCAAAGCAAAAGGTAAATAACTAAAATATTTCTTATTATATGTATTATTAAGCGATAAATGATCAAAACCTTGTCCGGTATTTTCTATCTGTACACCCGCTGTTGCATATAAATCTGTTTTAATTCTATACTTTAACGCTACCCTTGCTTGTAGTATCTTTTGAATAAAATAAAACTCATTATCAAACCCTCTTTGGGGGAGCATGATATTTTCAGGCTTTTTTAAAAATTGAGCATCTAAATCATTGTAACTATTGTTGTGTAAATAATTTAAACCCGTACTAAAAAAATATTTACCACTGTCAAAAGATTTATCGTAATTAATACGCAAAGAATAATTTTTCCCGTTCACAAAATTAGATTGGAACTGTGTAGAATCTATACCGAGCGGTACTTTACCCAAACCAAAAAACTCTTGAAAAAAGTTTCTTTGATTTGTATTATTTACATAAACAAATCCATTGATAATTTTAAATACGCCCGTCTTCTTTTTATCTTTCCACAAATAACTGGCTGTAACATTTACGGTATGGTTGTCTATATCAGAAACGATAGACCTATCATTTATTTTATATGCCAATAAGTTTTTGTTGATATTGGTAAACTCACTCAAAGAATTATTGTTTCCCTTATTTGTATTGTAATTTACCGATAGGTTTACGCTGTTGCTTTTGTTGAAATCAAAATCTGTATTCAAACGGATTGTTTTCTTAAAACTTTTATTGATAAAATCACTTTCAGATTGCAAAAAATTGGAAGAGTCTACATAATTATTTTGACGAGTATAATTAGAATTCCCTTCAAACCTATTATTGGACAGTGAAACATTAAGTTGCGTAGTAATTTTTTTCTTACGGTAAGAAGTGGAAAATGAACCGCCTTCTTCTCCCCTGGTTCCGTAATACATATTTGCCCTAAGTGTAAATCCTACTTTACCTTTTTTACTTACAATATTTATTACGCCACCACGCTCATTGGCATACTGTGGTGGTGGGTTTGTCATTACTTCAATCTTATCTATAAAACTACCTGGCATACTCTCCAGCATTTCTTGCAATTGCTTTGCATTTAATTCTACAGGTTTATCGTCTATCAGTATTTTTACTTCTTTGCCTTTCAATAAAATTTTCCCTTCCGCATCTATGGTTACCAATGGTGTTTTTTGTAATAACTCATTTACATTGCTCGAGTTGGCTGCAGCTGTTTCGCCTACATTAAAAATAATTTTCCCGTCTTTATTTTCTATTAAGGGTTTTTCTGTGTACACAATAACTTCTTCCTCTAATGTTACTTTGTGGGCTAGTATGATCTCATTCAAATTAAAGTCCATTCTATCTGCTCTCAAATGAATACTATCTATCCTTTTGGTAGTAAAACCAATACTCGTTATTTTAATAGTATAATAATTTTCCTTCAACGAATCAATCTCAAAAGAACCAACCTTATCAGTCAAAATAGTTATACAATCTTTGGTACTACCCGATACACATAAAGAAACTGTTGCAAATGCCAAGGGTTTATTTTCTGATTGAAAAACAGTACCTACAATATTGCCATTTGCCTTTAGCTGTGCGTGGCTTATATAAGAAAAAAATAACAATAAAATGAGTAATATTTTGCAGAAATGTTTCAATATCTGCAAAGTAATAATTTAAGTGCTGCAAAAGAAATTTTAGTTTGCTAGAATCATACAAAAAATAATTTTTTAATCACACCCCGATGCCCTAAAAATTATTTCACCGGTGCTTGGCGCAGCAATTAAACCAGGAGCAACAAAAATAGATGGGCTTACAAAACCTGCTAACACACTACCATTGAGCGTTACATTATTGCCTGTTGATAGACTTGTAATGGCTGATTTAAACTGAAAACCATTACTTGCAGTTATATTACTGTAGGTTAAAGTATTAGGAGAAGTTGTTTGTGTAAGTGGCAAATAAGTATCTATAAAACTATTTACACGGGCAAACTGCCCACTTGAAAAATTTATTCTAGTACACCCAAAATTGTACCAATAACTCATTATATTATTGTATGGAGGAGTCCAGTTAGTTGCACCTGTTGCATCATCACAACTGCCCGTATAGCTACATCCATTGTTTGAAAAGCAGGCGGCTTCTTCAAAACAATAAGGGTCTGCAGGTGTATCGCAAACCCTATCACCTGTACTACTGCAAAATGCACCAGAAATATAGGTACTTCCACAACCAGTATGGGTATGCATTAAACCAAAATCATGTCCTATTTCGTGTGTCATGCTTTTTGCAGCACCTAATCCATCTCTGGAAACGGAACAATAGTCGTTGGGAATGCCGTAAGCATTTCCTCTGTAGCCTGCAAGTTCTTGATGAATAAAAATGTTTACACAATTTGGCACAAGAAAAGGTAATAACCAAGCTTCGTTTGAAGATACATCCGGATCAAGATTATAATTTATATAGGTACTGTTAATAAAGTTTGTACCCATATTAGCAAAGCATAAACCAGTGGGCGAATACTTTGATACCATCATATTAAATTCTGTTTCTACTTCTGCATTAGTAGCTGCCGTACCTGATCCATCATCATTTCTGCAGATATGAAAATATACCCTCACCAATCTTGAAACTGCTGAAGGTGCTCTTTGCAGAGCATAATTTTCTGCTACTAAATAAGCAGCGGTATCAATTGGTATATTACCGCATTCTTTTATAACCTGCCCAAAAATGGTATTATAAAAAGTAGAACTAGCGATAGTTAATAAAAATATTTTTCTTAAAACTATATTTTTAAAATTCATTTTAAAAGGCTTTAATTTAATAAACACAAGTAGCTTTTATTGTAGTAGAACCACTTGTAGGCAACGCTTGAAACCCTGGTGGTACGGTTACAGATTGGCTTTGTATTGATGATATAGTTGTACCCGTAATATTTAATGTAGGGCTAATAGTAATGCTGTTGCGGGCCGTTCTAAAATAAAAACCACTATTAACTGTACCTGGCCCTGCTGCAGTGGTAGCAGGTGAAACAGTAGTTAGTAATCCTGCATCTGTTTCTAAAAAAGAAGTTGCTCTTGCAAATTGCCCCGTTGTAAAATGAGTAACAGTACAACCTTCGGAACCCCAATAGCTCATTATATTTTGGTAAGGTGGTGAGTAATTTGTAGCACTGGACGGATCTTGGCAAGTACCAGTATAATTACAACTGGTTGCAGAAAAACAACTGGATTCAGTGTAAGGGTCTGCCTGTGTATCGCAAACCCTATCGCCACGGGTAGAGCAACCGGTACCGTCTATATATTCTTCTCCTCCAGAGGTAGTAAAGGTGTGAGATAACCCTAAGCAATGTCCAACTTCATGCGATATGGTGCGCCATAGTCCAATATTGTTATCGTCAATAGAACAAAATGTGTTTGGTATATCGTAAGCATTACCACCATAACTGGCCAAGTTTCTATGGTAAAAAATATTAATACAATTGGGTACTAAAAAAGGCAATAGCATATCAACATCTGCTTGTACATCTGGATCTAAATTAAAATTAATATCCGTACTGTTAATATAATCAAAACCAACATTTGCAAAGCAAATATTGTAAGGGGCGAAGTCTTCTATCAAGTCATTAAATTCCTCGTTAATTTGGGTTATAGTTGCTGCATCACTACCGCCAGCATCACTTCTTAATATATGAAAATAAACCCTCACCAGTTTGTTTACCGCCTCAGGGCTTCTTTGCGCAGCCCATGTTTCAGCTATTTGCTGGCTTTGTATATTTATGGTGGGGCTCTTGCATTTTTTTGGTTGCGCAAAGCAATAAACATGAATACCTGTAAATAAAATAATTGCCAAAATTCCTTTAAAATTTAATTGTAATTTCATGACTATTTATTTTGTTTTAATGCATCCATTTGTTTTTGCAAATCAATAACATAAAGTGTAAGCTCTTCAATTTTCTCCATCATCTTCTTTTGCATATCGCCTACTTCAATACCATTTTTTTCTACTTCTACAGCAGAAGGTATATTTGGAAGGTGTTTGTTTTTTAAAATAAACTGTTCTACTTCTGATAATGATTTCAACTTGTATTTTTTATCAAAAACATAATCGGGCCATACGCTGCTAACTAGTTTTACCTTTAATTCCTCGCAAATAATTTTACCTGTTACGGTAAGTTTGTATGCCGATGCAGCAGGTATTACGGCGCCTATAGCCACTTGGCCTGTCGCATCTAAGTGAAGATTGCCAGCATTTACTCCTATATACAATTCGCTTGCAGATTGATTTATAAATGAGCGGAAAGCTCCATTTTGGTAAAACGACATGCCAGGATTATTACCATTTAATGCAAGTGCCTCCCCGCCTTTGTTTATGGTAGTTCTTGCACCAACAGTTACTTCCCCTCCATCGTTCTGTATAGCTAGTGTTCCGGCAGTGGTATTATTACTTCTTACCATTATTTCATTGTTATCTAGCAGTAAACTTGTTGTGTTGCCGGGGCCTAACATGATGAATCCATTAGTGCTAGATGATAAATCAGCATCTTGGCCCGTAGGTATGTGCAGTTTTGCCAGAGGCGCCATCGTACCAATACCCACCTCGCCATCTTGATCTATAGCTACTTGATCGGTCGCATTTGTTCGGAATATTACCTTGCCAGTATTATTGCCTGAGTTTGTACCTAGTCTTAAATCAACAAAATCTGCAAGTTGCATAAAAGCTCTTTTTACAGGAGGGTTTCCACCTACTAAAGAAGGAACATTAAACTGGATTATTGGATCCAAATCATTTATAGCAATGTTATCTCCTTCATAATTATTCAAGGTTAATTGACCATTTGGATTATTTGACCCAATGCCTACTTCGCCATTGCTATTAACGGTAAAATCATTCTTTTTACCAGAGTTGCCAACTCCAATGCGGATATAATTTGCAATACCTACGTCTTCTACATAATTTAGAGAAGCAAGTGTATCACCGGTACGATTAAATTGTAATCCTCCTTCATTGCCATCTACATTTGGTATATCGAATATTACATGTGGGTCTTGCCCCGTTCTATTATCTTGCACATAAATTTTCCCGTTTAATACATGCAGTTTTTGATCAGGAGTGGTTGCTCCTATTCCTACACTATCTGTACTATTATAAACATAATTTCTTGTGGAAGATGTATTCCAAACATTGTTGTTTAATACTTTTTTCCATGTAGACCCATCATGGTGATAGTACTCTTTAAAATCAGTATCATACACTATTAAACCTGCTACAGGGCTACCTATTAATGTGCGTTGCGAAGTATTCATTCTTGGAATTAACAAACCTTTGCTGGTACTGCTTACATCTAATACTGCACTGTTGTTTGGTGATGTGGTTCCAATACCTACGCTTTGTTGTGCATACAAAAAATTGGAACTAATTGTTAGAAATAAAATTGTTAGAATCTGTTTCATATTGTTGTTTTTTTATTTTTTTTGTTATGAATTATACTTTGATCATGTTTACTTTATAGTATTGAATCCAATTCAATTAATAATTGCAACAACTTTCCTTTCTGCACATCTTCACCAAAAAATTGTATAGCCTGTGGCACTATGTATTTTTCTGTGCCCATGCTGCTTCTGTTTTCGAGCTGCATCATATTGGGTATGTACACAAATTGTAACCACTCCGCAAAATCTTGTTCCGTTTGTATTGCAGTTTGGGTAAATTCATTTACCCAAAAAGGCACTTGCTTTTTCCACAATCCTATTTGCTTCATCTCTGCTTTTAGCTCGATTATTTTATCGGTTATTGTGCTCGTCATAACCTTTGTTTTAATATTTAGTAAAAGTATTTTGCAATAGCTATATGAATACTAGCCAAAAAGACAATGGTTAATGTTACTTATACAACGGTTTATTAAACATTCCTTATTTATGTAATGGTATATCTGATAGAGAAAATGGTGGTAGAATGATTAAAAGGTTATATACTTTTGCTTATAATGAAACTTACTGCTTTTATATTTAAACTGTATCACGCTGTAATACTAAGCCTACTACTTTCTTTTTCGGCAAAAGCACAGCATCTTTCATTTCAGCATTTATCTGTAAAAGAGGGTTTAAGTTCATTTACACTTGCTTGTAATACGTTCGATAAAAATGGTTTCTTATGGGTGGCTAGCAACGATGGTTTAAATAAATTTGATGGGTACGATGTAACACAGTACTTTAAAGAGACGCACCCGCAGTTAATTGCAAACGAAATAGGTTATTTGTTTTGTGATAGCAAAAATAGAATATGGGTGTGTACCAATATAGGACTTGTAATGCTAGACGATAAACGCATAATGAAAACGATTGTAATACACGACAGTCTAAAAAAAATAAATGTGCTTATTTGTTTTGAAGCGCAAGGCCTTGGAATTATTGCTAGTACAAATAAGGGCTCCTTTCTTTTAAAAGAAGGAGAAACTGTATGGAAACCTTATGCATGGTTCAATACAATAATAACAAAAAGAAATACCAGGGCTATAAGCTTTTTAAATAAAGACACAGCATTGATAGTGGCAGGGGGAGAAAAAATTGTAGTTGTAGATTTCAAGCATCAAAAAATACTATTAGAGTATAAACTTGATAATGTGTTTGCAGCTTCTTTTATAAATAATAAAGAAATACTTGCGGGTACCAACCGATATTGGAATTTGCAAAGAATAGATATTGCTACTGGCAAATTACTACAATCATATACAAATATAATAAACCAGCAAAACGAAATAATACAAACGGGCATTTTTCACATGCAGCTTGCAATAGATAAAAATGTGTATATTTCTACTGTACGAAACGGACTCCTCAAATTTAAACCTGCAACAAATAGTTTTGAAAGTTATGTTCATTATCCGATGGATGAAAATACCATTAGCAATAATTCCCCTAGATGGATGGCTGCTGATAAAAATGGTAATTTATCCATATCATCCAACAGAGGCCTAAACATTACGAATATCAATTATTCAATGATGAAGGTGATTCCATATTTTACCAGCAAAGATTCAAAACTTATAGACGAAGATGTAACCGATATTGTAGAACTAGATAATAAAAGAATTTGGGTTTCTACTACTGAACATCTTCTAAGTACAGATATAATTACAAAACAAACCAGCATAATACGTGATATACGAAAAGAGTTTCCAAAAGCCACCAATTACCCAATACCCTTATCACTCGAAAAAAGTAGCAATGGAAATATATGGGTTGCTTATTCAGGCGAAGGAATAAGTATTTATAAAAATACAGGTGTACTCATAAAAAAACTAGATAGTACCAATGGCTTACCCATAAATGCTTTGCGTATCATAAAGAAATTGGAAGACGGCAGCATGCTTGTTGGTGGAGAAAGGCGCTTATTTAAAATAAACCACACAAATTACACAATAGATACATTTGCAAATGATATTCCATTACAAAAAATAGCACACAAGCGCATCATAGATATATTACCAAATGGAAATGAAGTTTGGATAGCTGTATCTCCTAATGGAGGTGCCTATTGTTATAATTTTATTACAAAGAAAATAAAAGAAATTACTACAAAAAACGGATTACCAAGTGACAGAATATATTCAATACAAAAAGACAAACTGAATAATATATATATTGCCGGATATGGAGGATTGAGCATTTTATCTAGTGATGGAAAAATTAAAAACTTTGATAAAAGTAATGGCTTGATAAGCACGAGAATTGAAAATTTATTGGCAGACGATAGCGGCTATATTTGGTTTACAAATAATACAAATATTACAAAGTATAATCCTTACAACAATACATTTTCGTATTTTGATGAACACAATGGATTAAATGTGCTAAGTTACACAATTGGGAGTGCGCATAAATCTTCCTCGGGCGATTTAATTTTTGGAAACAAGCAAGGGATAGTATTTTTTAATCCGACAGAAATGAAGGACTATGTAGCGCCTCTCAAATTATTTATACACTACACCAAAGATGGAAAAGATTTTTTTCCTACAGAAGGTAATAATAAAATTACTTTTGAATATAACGAAGGAAAAATTAATTTTTCAATTAGTACATCAGACTTATTGAGCAATCAAAAAATTTTATACAGCTATAAAATGAAAGGGTTCGATACAAGCTGGAGTACGCCCACACTAAATAGAAATATTATTTATAACCTACGTTCTGGGAAATATATTTTTGAAGCAAGAGCTACTTATAATGGAAAAGATTGGGTAGTGTTTAGTAATTCTGTTGAAGTAATCGTAAAATTTCCTTTTTGGCAAAAAGTGTGGTTCATAATATTGGCAGCTTTTTTATTGTGCTTAACAACTTTTTTGGTTTATAAAAGAAGAATAAAAAGTATAAAAAAACATGCCGCTATACAACAACAAATTACTGAGCTAGAAGCAAAAGCGCTCCGTGCGCAAATGAACCCTCATTTTATTTTTAATAGCCTTAATGCCATACAAGAATTAATTATTACAGAAAATATAGAAGATGGTTATCGCTATTTATCTAGTTTTTCTAAACTACTACGCATGGTATTAAATTATTCTGAGAAAAATTTTATATCGCTAAGCAACGAAATAGAAGTACTCAAATTATACTTATCCTTAGAAGCATTGCGCTTTAGGCAATCTTTTAATTATAATATTAGCGTAGATGAAAATATAGAAACAGATATTGTACAACTACCGTCATTATTATTACAACCATATGTAGAAAATGCAGTATGGCATGGGCTTAGGCACAAAGAAGGAGAAAAAGCATTGGCTATTTTCATAACAGAAAATGGAGAGCAATTAGAAATTATTATTGAAGACAATGGTGTGGGAAGAGAACGTTCTGAAGCCATTAAAAGTCAAAAATTGGGGGCAGAAAAATTTGAATCGAAAGGTACTTTACTGGCCACACAGCGTATATCAATACTAAACCAACAATATCCTGGCATGGCCACTACAAAAACAATTGACCTAAAAGATAGTGAAGGAATAGCGACAGGCACCAAGGTCATCATAACACTTCCTATTATTCAACAAAATAAATAACGATGCTTAAAATTTTAATTGTAGATGATGAAGAACCTGCTGGCAATGTATTAAAAGTTCTCATAGAAAAATATGTGCATATACCCAAAGAAATTTTGTATTGTAATAGTCCTGAAAAAGCATTGGCAATGCTCGATGAATTTAAACCAGGCTTGGTAATGCTGGATATTGAAATGCCCAATATGAATGGATTTGATTTTTTAAACAAAGCTGCTAATTGG
>JANNGD010000215.1:0-40407 GCA_031380515.1 Ferruginibacter sp.
CTTGCAGCTCCGTCATTTTTAGCATTTGTTGTAAAATAATACCGCCACTGCTGGGTAGTGGCATGGTTACTACTTCGTAATTTTTATATGGAAATTGCATGGCTTCTCGCATGCTTACTCTGTAATTTTTTAAATCTGCCAGGGTTATGATACCGCTGCCCTTGCTCATTTGTGTGGCAATTAGCTTAGCCGTAATGCCTTGGTAAAAACCTGCTGCACCTTTGTCTCTTATGCGTTTGAGGGTATTGGCAAGGTCTTTTTGTACCATTATATCGCCGGTTTTCCATGGCGTATTTTTTAGAAATGCAATGTTGCTTTTGTTGTTTCTTAAAAATACATCTCGGCTACGGTTAAAATCGGCAGCTTGTGCGGCGGTGAGTGCAAAGCCTTTTTCGGCAAGGGTTATAGCGGGGGTTATTAATTTTACAAATGGGAGTTTGGCATATTTGTAAATGGCAAATACACCTGCCACCGAGCCTGGTATGCCGCTTGCCAAATTGCCTTCCATGCTCAAGACAGTAATGGGGTTTCCCTCGGCATCTAAATACATATCCTTGCTGGCTTTTGCCGGTGCGGTTTCTCTAAAATCGATGGCTATGTTTTTACCTTTGGCAGTATGTGCTACCAAAAAGCCACCACCGCCTAAGTTGCCGGCACCGGGGTACACTACGGCGAGGGCTAGTTGTGTGGCTATGGCTGCATCAAATGCATTGCCTCCTTGGCGCATGGCTTGCATGCCTGCATCGCTGGCTAGTGCGTGAGCGCTTACAACAGCTGCGTTTTGTACAGTTATATTTTTTGTGTTGTTATATTTATATGGATTGAGTTGTGCAATGCTAAAAAATGCAACAATAAGAAGCGGTATGGTAAGGAAGATTTTGCGCATGGGTATTTTTTTCAAATGTAGATTATTTTGAGGAGAGAGGGAATTAGGAGTTATGAATGAGAAATTAGGAATTTGGGATTAGGAATTGGGAATGGGGGAGTTTATGGTTTTGCTGGGTAGTTCGGTTTGAAGGTTTTATACTGATCATCTTTCTGCGAAAATCTGAGTAAATCTGAGAGCGATTTTTTCTCTCAAATGAAGCGGATTTGATGGATTTGCATATATAAGTTTCGATAATGTAATAGTAAACTTGTCTTGAATTAAATATGCGAAAGCTTTCAAAGAATATTAAACACGGATTGAACGGATTTGACGGATACACACGGATTCCTTTGCGCTCTTTGCGTGCCTTTGCTTTGCGCTCTTTGCGTTAAAAAAAATCAAACACGGATTAAACTGATTTGGCGGATTTACACAGATCATTTATTCTGCGAAAATCTGAGTAAATCTGAGAGCAATTTTTTTCTCTCAGATAAAACGGAATTGGCTGCCGGCTGGCAGGATTGACGGATTTTACGGATTTGACAGATTTGCATTGCCACACAAAAAATAAATCCAGCTTTCTGCTTTTTACAATTTAATTTACGGCTTCAAATTATTTTCATGAAAAAGTATTGTTTTTTAGTGTTTTTGGGTAGCCTTTTTTTTACAGGATTAAGGGCACAAACGCCACCTGTATATTCTGCAGCAGATATTTTGCAGCAAATAAAAAAGCTGGAAGTATTTGGCAGTGTATTGTATATAGCTGCACATCCGGATGATGAGAACACCCGATTGCTGGGTTATCTGGCAAATGAAAGAAAATTTCGTACAGGCTACTTAAGCCTTACCCGTGGCGATGGTGGGCAAAACTTAATTGGCGACGAGCAAGGGATAGACCTTGGCCTCATACGCACGCAAGAACTTTTAAGTGCTAGGCGTATAGATGGTGCAGAACAATTTTTTACAAGGGCTTTCGATTTTGGGTACAGCAAAAGCCCCGAAGAAGCCATGAAAATATGGAACCACGACAAAACATTGGCAGATGTGGTATGGGTAATCAGAAAATTTAAGCCCGATGTGATCATAACCCGTTTTCCTACAACAGGCGAGGGCGGGCATGGGCACCACACCGCTTCTGCAATATTGGCTGGCGAGGCATTTGATGCTGCTGCGGATAGTACAAAATTTAAGGACCAACTGCAATATGTAGATGTATGGCAAGCCAAAAGATTGCTATGGAACACGTTTAACTTTAGTGGAAACAATACACAAAGGGAAAACCAGTTTAAAATAGACTGTGGTGTGTACAATCCGATACTCGGAAAAAGTTATGGAGAAATAGCTGCCGAAAGTCGCAGCAGGCACAAGAGCCAGGGTTTTGGCGTGCCCGCACAAAGAGGAAAAAATATAGAATATTTTAGCACCATAAAAGGAGAGAAGCCCGTGTATGATTTGATGGATGGCGTGGATTCTACTATTTATAAAACGGAAAAAGCGGAACAATATTTTAGTGCAATAAAAGATATCGTGAAGCAATTTGATTTTTCGAATCCAAAAAATTCAATCCCGACCTTGCAATCTTTATCGAGAAATTTTAATATAGTAAACTCATTTGTAAATACAGACAAACAACAACAAATAAATAAAATAATTGCAGCTTGCGCTGGTCTGTTTATGGAAGCAGTGGCCAATAATCAATTAAACGTTGTAGGAGATAGCTTGAAAATGAAATTGATTGTAAACAACAGGGCAGGAGCAAAAATTACAAAAGTAGAAGTAGAAACTTTTGGGCAAACGTATTCTTTTAAAAATTTATTTACCAACGAAAACGAAGAACTGCCTGTAAGCATAAAGATTGACGAAAAAATGGCCGTTACACAACCTTATTTTTTGGTAACCCAAATGAATACGGGTTCTTACAATGCAGATGCAGAGAATATTGGTAAACCACAAAATGATCCTTATGTAGCAAGGTTTATGGTAACAATAGATGCCGTTTTATACAGTTTTAATATTCCTATTGTGTACAAATATACCGACCCGGTAAAAGGTGAGTTGTATGAGCCTGTGCAATTTGTGTCGCCTGTGTTTATAAATGTTTCTCCCAACTTATTGATATTTTCCAACGATAAAAAAACAGAGAAAAAAACGGTACAATTTGAGGTACAATCAAATTTGCCACTCAATGAAAAGGTACAATTCTATTCTACCATAGATAAAAAGCGGAAGGTAATTTATGATTCTATTTTAAACATTAAGAAAACGATAAAAGGAAATATTGTAGCTACCTTAAATGGCAACGATTATGCCAATAATTCGGTAACGAGTGTGGGAGGAGAATTGGCCGCAGCATCTATGTACGAACACCAATATGGCTCGCTCAAAAAAATAAGTTATGATCACATACCAGATATCTTTTACAATTATCAAGATAGGGTAAAGGTTTTAAAAATGGATTTGAAAACCGAAGGCAGCAATGCAGGTTATATTGCTGGGGCTGGCGATAAAGTGCCACAAGCATTGCAGCAAATGGGTTATAAAGTGACCATGCTTACCGAAAAAGATATTTCCATTGCCAATTTGAAACAGTTTGATGTAGTACTTACGGGGGTGCGTGCATACAATATACACGAGTGGCTCAGCAATGTGTATCCTATTTTAATGCAGTATGTAAATGAAGGTGGCGTGCTCTTTACACAATACAATACCAATAATTCCATAGGGCCTGTAAAAGCCAATATTGCACCCTATCCTTTTACGATAAGTAGAAATAGAATTACAGATGAAACGGCTGCCGTAAATTTTTTATTACCAGACCATGCCGCATTAAATTATCCAAACAAAATAACCCAAAAAGATTTTGAAGGTTGGATACAAGAAAGGTCTATTTACAATGCAGAAAAAGTAGATACGGCTTATAAAAAAATACTGACCATGAAAGACCCCGGCGAAGCAGAACAAGATGGTAGTTTAATTATTACAGATTATGGCAAGGGCAGATTTATTTACAGCGGGTTGGTTTTCTTTAGAGAGTTGCCTGCGGGTGTGCCAGGTGCGTATAGGTTTTTTGCAAATTTGATTGCCAATAAACCCCAAAAATAATCTAATGTCCATATTTTTATACAATGTAAATTATGCTGTATGAATTTTAAAACGCTTGCTATACAAATAGAATCTATTCATGAAGCATTACAAACAAATGCTGTAAATGCTGTAAACAGGCATATTACTTTTCGTAATTGGGTAATAGGATTGTATATAGTAAAGTACCAACAAAAAGGGGAGGATAGAGCAAAATATGGAAATAAACTATTAGAAAAATTAGCAATAAAGTTTAGTAAAACAAGTCTTAAAGGTTTAACGACTCCGGAGCTTTCGAGGTGCAGGCAATTCTATATTACGTATCCTTCAATTCTTGGGACAGTGTCCCAAGAATCTGTAATTCCGCAGTTAGATGCATCAATTCTTGGGACAGTGTCCCAAGAATTCGAGTCAATGCCAGCAAGGGTTTTGGAGGAATCAAATGATTTTGATATCACACTTTTTACAAAGCACTACAATCAATTATTTTCTACAACATCGTATTCTCATTTTTCTGAACTTATAAAAATTGGTGATATTTATAAGAGAACGTACTACGAATTGTTGGTTTGTAAAACAGCATTGTCAGTAAGAGAATTAAGAGATAGTATAAACACATTATCTTATGAAAGAACGGGGTTGTCTAAGAATAAAAAATTATCACTGCAAGCAATAACTAATAAAATAAAACCTACAAAACCAGCCGATGCTGTAAAAGATTTTTATTTCTTTAATTTTTTGGAATTGCCCAATACAGAAGTGGTAGACGAATCGAAATTAGAAACTGCTTTGCTTAATCATTTAGAAAAATTTATACTGGAATTAGGCAATGGTTTTTGTTTTGAAGCAAGGCAAAAAAGAATATTAATTGGTGATGAATATTTTTTTATTGATATGGTGTTTTATCATCGCATATTAAAATGCCATGTGTTGGTAGAATTGAAAGTAGATAAATTTAATGCAGTTCATGCTACACAATTAAAAAATTATATAAAATATTTTAACAAGGAAGTAAAACAAAAAGGAGATAACCCTGCTATTGGAATTTTATTGGTAACAGATAAAAACAAAGCGTTGGTAGAATTTACTTTGGATGGATTAAGTGAAAAGATGTTTGTATCTAAATATGCTGTTGAATTGCCTACTAAAAGGCAATTAGAAAATTTTATTAAAAGGGAGTTAAAAAAGATTTAAGAAATAATGAGTAGTATCGATTGGATAATATTAATAGTTGTGTTGCTTTCTATTGTGCTGTATGGCATGTATAAGAGCCGCTCCAGCAAAAACTTGGAAGGTTATTTTTTGAGCAATAGAAGCATGCCTTGGTACTTGGTATTGCTTAGCATTATGGGCACCCAGGCCAGCGCCATTACGTACCTTACTGGCCCTGGGCAAGCATATACAGATGGGATGCGCTTTGTGCAATATTATTTTGGGCTTCCCTTTGCTATGATTGTAATTGCCGTTTTTTTTGTACCGGTGTACAGCAAATTAAAAGTTTTTACCGCATACGAATTTTTAGAACAAAGGTTTGATGTAAAAACAAGAACGTTTACTTCCTTTTTATTTTTACTTTCTCGTGGGCTAAGTACGGGTGTGAGCATATATGCGCCTTCCCTTATTCTTTGCTCCATTATGGGTTGGAATATTTATTACACCAATATACTCATGGGTGGCTTGCTTATTGTGTATACGATGAGTGGTGGCTCTAGGGCAGTAGCACATACACAAAAGTTACAAATGATCATCGTATTTGTGTCGCTTTTTATTATTGGTTATATAGCAGTAAGTATGTTGCCCATGCACATGGGTTTTAAAGAAGCGG
The DNA here is from genome assembly GCA_031380515.1 of Ferruginibacter sp. Classification (GTDB taxonomy): domain Bacteria; phylum Bacteroidota; class Bacteroidia; order Chitinophagales; family Chitinophagaceae; genus Ferruginibacter. The sequence goes on from JANNGD010000215.1 coordinate 5,775, forward strand.
TAAAAGAAGCGGCATCGTATGGTAAAATGAATGTAATAACTACAGGCTATACAGCAAATGGATTTGATTGGAAAGATAAATATAATATCTGGAGCGGATTGATTGGTGGCTTTTTTCTAGCACTTAGTTATTTTGGAACAGACCATAGCCAGGTAGGAAAATACCTTACCGGAAAAAATATACAGGAGAGCAGAAAAGGTTTGCTCATGAACGGTTTGGTAAAGGTACCTATGCAATTTTTTATATTGCTACTAGGTATCTTAATTTTTACTTTTTATTTGTACAACAAAGCGCCTGTGTATTTTGATGACACTAAAGTAGCCGCCGCTTCCAAAACAAAGTATGCAGATTCGCTTTTGGCCATAGAGAAAAACTTTAATGCAGCTACTTCTACTAAAAATGTATTGGATGCTACAAAATATAGAAACGAATATAAAGCAGTATTAAAAAAAGCGCTGCCTGGCGATGATGCCAATGATACCAATTTTATATTTCTTCGTTTTGTAAAAGATAATTTGCCTATTGGGCTAATAGGATTGTTGTTTGCCGTAATATTTTTGAGTGCATGGGGGAGCATTGCTGGAGCGTTGAATGCCTTGGCTGCATGCTCCATGATAGATTTTCATAAAAAGTTTATTCAAAAGAACGAAACGGATTTGCAAGATTTTAAAACATCGCAGTGGTATACATTTGGGTGGGGGGTATTTTGTATCGTCATTGCTATGTTTGCGCAAAATATTGGCAATAGTTTAATAGAGGCGGTAAATATACTGGGCTCTATATTTTATGGTGTGATATTGGGTGTTTTCTTGGTAGCGTTTTGGATAAAAAGGGTATTGGCCAATGCTGTCTTTTCTGCAGCAATCATTTCGCAGATTGCCATTATCATCATTTACAAATTAGATATTATATCTTTTTTATGGTTGAATGTAATAGGAGCCATCTTGGTAGTAGGACTTAGTATTTTAATTCAATTTATTTTAGGCAATAAAAAAGCCGCTTCTTAAAAGCGGCTTTTTTAATATTGTTTAACCTCATTACTTCAACGATTTTAATAAGTCTTCATTGTCTTTAATGTAAGTAGGGTTGTTTGCTTCACGAGCAAGTTCCAACGATTTTTGAGAACTGGCAATAGCGGCTGTTTTATCACCCATTGCTTTTTCAATTTTTGCTTTGTATATCCAAATCCAAAATGCTTTGGGGTTAGCGTCTACAGCGCCTTTGGCAGCTTCCAATGCTTTTACGTTGTCTTTATCGTATTCGTAGTAAAATTGTGCAGCATTCCAGTATGGTTTCTTTTCTCCCATCATTGCTTTTTCAATAGAAGCACGCATACGGTCTTTTATGTTGGTTGTAATAGGAATGGCAATAGCTGTTTTTTCCCACATGATGTGCAACTCACAAGTCTCTGGTTTTACATTTGCAAATTGCATTGCCATGGTTTCTACCAATGTTTTCATTTTCATTGGAGCTACTTTAAATCTTACAACATCTTCGCTTGCTTTGTAGCCATCTGTTCCCCAATTTGTAAGGCCTTTGTTTAAAATAACTTCCCACATTTCTTTACCGGGAATGGTATAAATAACATAACTGCCAGAATCAAGTTGTTTTCCTCCTATTTCTACTTGGTCTGTAAACTTTATACGAGTAGCAGCATTGGCACCCGTGCGCCACAAAGAATCGAAAGGTTCGTGCCCGCCAAATATTTTTCTACCTTTTACCGATGGGCGGCTGTAGGTAAGTTCTATAACACCCAAGCCAAAATCTTGTTTTATCGTTTGGGTAGATGAAGGCGCAGGCATTTTTATCTGCGCATTTGTAATAGTTGCGGCCAATAGCATTGCACCTGCGAATAATAATTTTTTCATGGTTGTGTGGTTGTTTTTTGCAAAATTATGCGTATTTATTTGCGAATGGTTGATAATTTAAAAATTTCTCTCTTACGTAAAAGCACTGTTTAGCTTAGTAAGTATAAATAAACTATTGAAAAAAAACTTTCACCGTTTGGTAAAAAATATGGTTGTTGGAAAACTGCACTTGTAGCACTTGTTGTTGTTTTTCTGCAAAACTTTGTAACCCAAAAAGCCCGGCTGCATTTCCTTTATTAATGGCTATTTCTAAATATCCTGCCGAATTAAATATGGCAACTTTTTCGCCCTCTGGTACATCGGCATAGGTTTCGCTTATTTTTTCTATGCTTTCATCCCTTTTAAATACAATAGAGAATTTTCTACCCTTGCGTTGTTCTTCAAATTCATCTTTACTAATATTAACCACTACATTTTCAAAATTATCAATAAAAATGATTTGTCCTTCTATCCAATTATTACCTAACATGGGTTTTAATGGATTTTTTACTTTTATTGAAATGTCATTATTCCCAATGTCGGTAAATGGGGTGCCATTGGCTATTTTGCTGAAAGCTTTTGCAAACACATTTGCACAATACAGGGCACTTATTGAAACATTTTTTTCGAGCGGTATGGCTGTTATTTTTTGCGGAATTTCTTCCAATATCATGGTGATAAGGCCATTGTCTGCACAGCCAATATAATGGCCGTTGTGTTCTATTAATAAGAGGTGTTCCGATTTTTCATCAAATAAATTGATCATAATCAAATGAAAAGTGCCTGCAGGAAAATTCTTTATGGCATTTCTTACTACATATGCTGCTTGTGGATAATTAAACGGAGAGAGTAAATGTGTTACATCTATAATATTAAAAGAAGCATCTATCTGCATTATTTGCCCTTTGATGGCTGCAGGCATAAAATCCTGTACACCTATATCGCTTGTGAGGGTAAGTAATGGCATGTGGGCATTTATAATTTTATGCAATATAATTCAGTCGTAGGTATTATTCTATTTTACAAGCTTCCCTTTTATATAAAAAAAATTGCGGGTGAGTTTATCAGTAAGCGAAGGGAAAAATTTATTAAAAAATACAGTTTGTTTGCCTTTAAATGTAAGTACCAATGTACGCTTTCTTTTTATGATAGCGTTCAATATATGCTGTGCACAAGCTTCGCTGGTCATCAATTTGCTTTCATCTAAAGGGCTTTCTCCTTGTGCATTGCCTTTTTCATCCAATGCAGCATTTCTTATATTACTCTTTGTAAAGCCTGGGCATACCCACATTACATTTACATCGTCATCTAATAATTCTGTTCGTATGGCTTCAAGCCAACCGTTTACTGCAAATTTACTGGCGCTGTAACCGCTTCGGCCAGGCAAACCTCTATAACCTGCTATGGAAGAAACACCTACAATCGTGCCTTTTCTGGCTATGATGCTTTCGAGGGCTAGTTTTGTACAATATACCGTTCCAAAATAATTAATGTCCATTACTTTCTTAAAAACATCTATTTCCGCATCTTTCAATTCTGCGTGCATGGAAATACCTGCATTGTTTATTAAAACATCTATTCCACCAAATTGCGAAATGGTATTTTCTACAAATTTCTTGCAATCTTCGTATGCGCTTACATCTACAGGAATGCACAAAAGTGGCTTGTGGGTATTTTCTTTTTTTAGTTCGGCCAATTTAGCTTCACTTCTTCCACAAGTAGAAACATTGGCACCTGCAGCTAAAAGGATTTCTACCAATGCTTTTCCAATGCCATCACTTCCTCCTGTAACGGCTATCGTTTTACCTTTAAAAAATTCGTTCATACAAAAAATTTTAAGCATAAAAAAAGGAGTTCATCGTCTGAACTCCTCTAGTGAACTGGCTGGGACTCGAACCCAGGGCCCATACATTAAAAGTGTATTGCTCTACCAACTGAGCTACCAATTCTTCCATTCCTTTCTTTCGTTGGGAGTGCAAAAATAGGGCAAAAAGCTATAGTGTCAAATTATTTTGAAAAGTTTTTTTTATAATAAATTACAATTGTCTACAACCTAATACAGCATTGGCTTTCATAAATTAAAAATATGTAAATAAAATAAACTTAGCTTAGAAAAAATGAATTTTATTGCAATATTTTCTTTTTAATTAAAACTTTGGCTCATTATTGAGTTTGTAATTACACATCTAATCGTAAGTATCTTTGTACAAATTAAATTGAAAAAGTACCATGCAGTTAGTCATTTTTAAAGACCTAGGCCTTATCGATTATAAATCTGCTTGGGATTTTCAGGAAAAATTGCTGCAAGAAAATGTTGCTGTAAAAACGGCTATTCGCAATGAACCGCTATTAATAGAAAAATTGACTACCAAGCATTATTTTTTGCTTTGCGAACATACACCTGTTTATACGCTCGGTAAAAGTGGTGATATAAAAAATGTTTTAATGTCTGAAGAGGAATTGGTGATGAATAATATTGCTTTTTTTAAAACCAATAGAGGCGGCGATATTACTTTTCATGGACTGCAGCAAATTGTTGGGTACCCCATTTTAGATTTAGAAAAAATTTATACAGATATTGGTAAATACCTTCGTAACCTAGAAGAAGTTATTATTTTGACCATTGCACAATATGGCATAATAGGAGAGCGGAGTGCTGGTGAAACGGGCGTATGGATAGCGCCTGGAATTATAGGGAAAGAAAGGAAAATATGCGCCATAGGTGTTCGTTGCAGTAGATGGATTACCATGCATGGTTTTGCTTTAAACGTACACACAGATTTAAGTTATTTCAACAATATTATTCCTTGTGGTATAGTAAACAAGCAGGTAACTTCTATTGAAAAAGAGCTTGGTTTTAGAGTAAATTATGAAGAAGTGAAAGAACGAATAAAGGAAAATTTTAAAAAAGTATTCGAACTCGAATTTGCTACTGAAACCATTGCAGGGTTATAGCTTTTTGGGGTCCTTGATAATTTGAAATTTATTATCCTCTATTAACTCCCCATTTTCAAATAGTTCGAAGCGAAACCAACCAAAACGTATAAAATTTACTTTTTCTATGATAAGATAATCTTCTTTTATTTTTTTTAATTCGAATAGAAACTTTTCTGCTTCATCATAAAACTTCACACTGTAATGCTTGGTAGCTGCATCTTCTAAATGGATAATTACATTATTGTCTTTTGCTGTAAAAATGGTTGAACTAGGGTAAGTTATATTATTTTTACTGGGTATTATTATTGCAGTATCCACTACCAGCCATGGAAATTTTTCTTCTATTGCTATCACATTTTTGCTAGTATCTTTCAAAGGTCTTCGTATATCGGAGTACATATAACTGCCACCTTCAAATGCTATAAAAACCCTATAGTACATTCTGTTATAAGGCGGGTTTACATCTGCATAACCGTTTTCTGTACTTTGAGGACTAAGTACACTACCTATTGTTTTATAATTTTTAAGACTATCGAAAGACCTTTGAATATTTAATGTTGTAATTGGTTTGGTAAATTCATTGACCCAGCTAATAATAATTTTATTACCAATATTTTTTGCTCCTATATCAGGTAGTGGTTTTTGTTGGGCAATTGTATAATTAGTTGCCACAAAACAAAGTAGGAAAATTACAATTCGTTTTACCATAATCTAATTGGATATCTTACAAATATAAATGCAAAAATTATTTATCAATAAATTCTTAAAAATTTCCCCTGTTAATCTATTTAAAAAATTAAAGTTCCCTTGGCTAAAGAATCATTTCCTTGTAAGCCACCCGTGTGTATGCAAACAATATTACTACCATGCACAAATTCATCATGTTTAATTTTATCAAAAATGGCATACATCATTTTAGCGGTATAAACAAAATCAAGAGGTACATTGTATTGATTATAAAAATTATTCATAAATGCAATAAGGTCATTGTTGTATTTTGCATATCCACCAAAATGGTATTCATTAAAAACGGTAACTTTTTTTCTGTTTTCATTGTTGGTCAACTGCATTATTCTGTTTTCAATATCAGTCATATTTTTAATGACGGGTACAGCTATAAGGTTTAGTTCTTCTCTGCAGTTTAATATCAATCCAGCGAGCGTAGTTGCAGTGCCTACACAGGTACAAATATGCGTTGTAGATTCATCGTTTAGAAGATTCATGATAAGTGCTGCACCCTTAGCGCCCATATTTCCAAAACCTCCCTCTGGAACATAAGTGAACGCTCCGTAGGTTGTTTTTAGCTGCTCCTTTAAATCATTTGTTTCAATATTTTGATAATCATTCCTGCTTACAAAATGCAAGATCATGCCATCGTTTTTACATCGTGTAAGTGTATGCGAAAGTATGGCGGGTTTTTCTCCACGCACAATTCCGATACTTTTTATCCCTTTTTCTTTGCAAAGAAATGCAGTAGCTGCTAGATGATTTGAATAGGCTCCCCCAAATGTTAGCATTGTTTTATGCTTTGAAGCCAAACAGGCTTCTACATAGAAATGAAGCTTAAACAATTTGTTTCCAGAAACTGTTGGGTGTATTTTATCTAGCCTCATTACTGACAAACATATACCCTTCTCTGATAGTAAATCACTTTTCAGTTCATCAAAGCTAATATTTGAGAAGGGTAGGTACATGTAAAGTAATATTGCCTAATTATTTGAATGAATTTTATTGGATGATTTCGGCTATTTTTGTTTGCAAATTAAATTCAATTTTTATTAAGAAATACAACATAGTATTTATATTGAACAAAAGTTGATAAACGATACACATTCCTTTTACATTTATAATAATAATATGAAACCAACACTTTTGATATTAGCGGCGGGAATGGCAAGTCGTTATGGAAGTATGAAACAAACGGAAGGTTTTGGACCGGGTGGAGAAACCATTATGGATTATTCCATCTTTGACGCAATAAGAGCAGGGTTTGGCAAAGTTGTTTTTATCATTAGAAAAGATTTTGCAGAAAATTTTAAGCAGGCAATAGAACCCAAATTATTGAGTAAAATAGCTATAGATTATGTTTACCAAGAGTTGGATTCATTTGTAGATAAAGCATATTTACCTGCTGATAGGACAAAGCCTTGGGGAACAGGGCATGCCATGTTGTGTGCAAAGGATGTTGTAAAAGAGCCTTTTGCAGTAATAAATGCTGATGATTTTTATGGTTTTGATGCTTTTAAAAAGGCAGCGGATTTCCTGTTAAATCAATGCAATCAAAAAGAAGCTGCTATAATAGGTTATATACTTGCTAATACACTCAGCGAACATGGCATAGTTTCTCGTGGGGTGTGTGAGGTAGATGAAAACAATCTGCTGACAGCTATTAATGAAAGAGTAAAAATTTATAGAAAAGACGGAGAAATCGTTTTTGAAGAAAACAATCAAATTACTTCATTAGCGGAAGATAAAAATGTATCGATGAATTTTTGGTGTTTTCATCCCTCTATTTTTAACCTTTCAGCTATTTTGTTCAAAGATTTCCCGAAGGATAATTTGGATAACTTAAAGGCAGAATTTTATATTCCAAAAGTTGCGCAACATTTTATTGATGTATTTGAGGGAAAGATACATTTGGTAAGCACGAGTTCACAATGGTTTGGCGTTACATACAAAGAGGATGCTGATAGTGTTCGTAAGAGTTTGTACAATTTAATTGAAGAAGGAGCATATCCAGAAAAATTATGGATATGATAGGATTTGAATATAAAAAAAGCGGCTTACAAATTTGTAGCCGCTTTTTTTTGTAAGGTATTTTCTTAATTTCCTTTTATCATAAAAACATAATCTTCCATCTTCTTAATTTGTGTTTCCCTATCAAGTCCTTTAAGTGAAGGTGCAGAAGTTATTTTTATCTTTTCATCTGCTTTTTGTTTCTTTATTTCTTTAATGGCTGCGTAAATATTGGATGATTTTATGGCAAAAACCACTCCAGAAGCATTTGTTTCTTTGCTGGTAATAATCCCTATAAGATCTCCATTTTTACTTATCACTGGTGAGCCGCTATTTCCTTCATTTGCAGATGTACTTATTTGGCAATAGGTAGTATCCATTTCAAAACCATTTTTAGCACTTACATATCCTTCGCCATATACAATTTCTGCTTTAGGATATCCCAACATAAAAATAGATTCTCCTAGGTTTGCAGCATTTTTTCTGATACTATAAGGCAAATAAGGCAAATTTTTGAAACTGGAATCTGTTATTCTAATAATAGCAAGATCTTGTTCAGCATTTATAAAAACAGGTATAGCAGTATATTCATCCCCATTTCTATCTGCAACAATAAGATTATGTGTAGCTTCTTTTATTACGTGAGCATTGGTTACAATATAGTTGTAATTCACATCAATCATAAAACCAGTAGCTCTAAAACGGGCATCAATTTTTTGCTTTACAGGAGCTGTTGTTCCTACTGGTAACTGTTTTAAGGCAGTTTTTAATTTGCGGGTTTCATCTTCTTGGGCATCAATTTTTTTAACGAGTTGGTCTAAATTCTTATCCGTTTTACTAAAAGTAGAAACTGCAGTAGTAATAAAAATAGAAACCAAGCCAGCAATAGAAGCAGCTACAGCAATGTCTTTTTTATACCTATGCCAGAGTTGTACTAGTTTTCCTTGCTTTTGTGGGGTAGTACGAGAAATAAATTTTTCGGTAATAAGTTTGCTTTCAACATCACCCAATAATGATTTAAAATTCTTGGCATTGCTGTAACTTTCTAATTGATTCAAAAAGAAAAGTTGCTCCACCACTGCTTGATCAAGTTCTGGATTGTTTTTCCTTAAATCTTCAAAATAAATTTTTTCTTCGATAGACATTTCACCTCTTGCGAATCTTTCCGCTGCGTCTATGAGTAAAGTATCTTCCATTAGTCTGTGTTTTTATACTGAGCAAAAAACAATTTTTTTAAACGCACCAAGCATTTATATTTTTGCGTTTTTGCATTATCAGCGTTTGTATATCCAAATTCCTGTGCAATAACGTTCATGTGCTTTCTTTGTAAGTAGTATGCTTCTAATAAGCTTTTACAAGGTTCTCCTACTTTACCCATTGCAGTTTCCATGATGGTAAAATCGTTTTGCAATTTCAAATGTTGTTCTATTTCATCCTCCACTGGTATTGTTTCTTCTAATTCATCTGGCTGCGAAGTATAACGTTGTTGTTGTTGTAATTTCTTTAGCCACAACCTTCTAGCAACAGAATAAATAAAGGTTTTTAATAAACAAGTCAACTCAAAGTTGCCTTTCTTTACTTTTTCAAACAAGACAATTATTGTTTCTTGAAACAAATCTGCTGCGTCATCTTTACTTCCTGCATTGGCAAGTACCAAAGATTGCACCATAATGTAGTGTTGTTTGTACAGTTCTTCTATAGAATCTTTGTCCTCAGCAACAATTCCATCCAATAAAAGCTTGTCTTGTTCTTGTGTACTCACCTATTATCCTTGTTTATTAATACAAAATAAAGGCATTAGTAACCCAAAAACCTTTTTTTAAATATTTTTTTTACAATAGGGTTACCTTTTTTTCGTTTCTGTATTAATAACCGAATTATATAATTTAAAACTTAACAAAAAAACAAAATGAAAAAATTTATCGCAATCGCAGCAATCGCAATCGCTTTCGCATCATGTGAAGAGAAAAAAGCAGAAACTCCAGCTGAAACTCCAGCAACTAATGCAGCTGCTGCTGTAGATACTGCTGTTAAAGCTATGGACACTGCTGCTGCTAAAATGAACGCTGCAACTGATACTGTTGCTTCTAAAATGGAAGCTGTAAAAGATGCTGCATCTGATGTTAAAAAAGCTGCTGAAGAAGTTAAGAAGTAATTCTAACAACTCAATAGATTCTTTTAAAGAAATCATAGCCATTCCGGTTTTCCGGAGTGGCTTTCTTTATTTAGTCATTATTTGGAATTAACTTCGCAGCATTACAATTTCTTTTTAGTTTAATTTCTTTTTCTAAACTTTTTTACTTTTAATTATTTTTTGTTCAATATTTTTTACTTTATTGAAAATTAAATTATTATGATATTTATATAAATGAACAATTTAATTAAGCAGGTTTGGAACAAACGACCTCTAGTAATAAGTGGGCCATGCAGTGCAGAAACAGAAATGCAGCTAATGCAAACGGCAAAAGACCTTGCCGCAACGGGTAAAATAGATGTTTTGAGAGCCGGTATTTGGAAACCTCGTACAAAACCTGGCTTATTTGAAGGTATTGGTGAGCCTGCATTGGCTTGGCTTGCAGCAGCAAAAAAGGAAACTGGCCTGCCTACAACTGTAGAAGTGGCTACTGCACAACATGTGGAAGAAGCGCTCCATCACAAAGTAGATATGCTTTGGATAGGTGCCCGTACAACTGTAAACCCATTTAGCGTACAAGAAATTGCGGATGCTTTAAAGGGGGTGGATATTCCTGTGTTGGTTAAGAATCCCATAAATCCAGATCTCGAATTGTGGAGTGGGGCACTTGAAAGGCTGCAGAAAGTTGGTTTGCAAGATATAGGAATGATTCACAGAGGGTTTTCATCTTACGGAAATACAGAATACCGCAATGCACCCATGTGGCACCTACCTATTGAAATGAAAAGGCGTTATCCAGAAATGTTGTTAATATGCGATCCATCTCATATTTGTGGCAATAGGGTTTTGTTGCATGATGTTTCTCAAAAAAGCATTGACCTTGATTTTGGAGGTATAATGATTGAATCTCATATAGACCCAGATAATGCTTGGAGCGATGCAAAACAACAAATAACGCCTGCTGTACTGGGAAAAATGCTGGAAGAACTTGTTTGGAGAGTAAAAAAAGAAGCAGATGAAGCTACAGAATTAGCACTTTTAAGAGAACGCATAGACCAGGTAGATGATGAATTACTGAGCCTTTTAGCTAGAAGAATGAAAATTGCAGACTTGGTAGGTTCATATAAAAAAGACAATAACCTTACTATTTTGCAAACAGAAAGGTGGAATGATATTTTGAAAAGAGGATTTGAAAAAGCCGACAAATTGATGCTAAGCAAAGAATTTTTAATAAAATATTTTGATGCGGTACATTTAGAAAGCATAAATCATCAAAATAAAGTGTTGTACGATACAGGTAAAAAACGCTTGGATGTATAAAATGACCAAGCAGAAAATGTTTTCTTTATAAAATTGTAAAAGGAACAAATGAAAGTAGTTGAAACAAATTATGATGGCGAAATAGTTAATTATTTAATGGATGGTTCGCTTGAAAATATGAGTGATTTTTATCCCAAAGGAAAAATTGTGGTACTTACAGATGAAACAGTTTTTTCATTGCATGCATCTAAGTTTGCAGGGTATGCAGTTATAAAAATAAATGGTACGGAGAAAAATAAAACCCAATCCAACATTGACCAAATAATAGACCAGTTGCTAGACATGGATGTTGATAAATCCTTTATGCTGGTAGGAGTAGGAGGTGGTGTGGTTACAGATATGGCTGGTTATGTAGCAAGCATATACAAGCGAGGAATAAAACTAGGTTTGGCACCCACTACTATTCTGGGAATGACAGATGCCGCTATAGGTGGAAAAAATGGAGTGAACGTTGGTATTTATAAAAATATGGTAGGTACAACATACAGGCCTCACTTTATTTTATTTGATTTCTCCTTTTTAGATAGCCTGCCAAAGGCAGAATGGGTAAATGGTTTTGCAGAAATTATTAAACATGCATGCATAAAAGATGCGGCAATGTTTGATGAACTAGCCAAACATGACATTGAATATTATTTTGATAATAGATTAGCAACCGCTTTACTTATTGAAAAGAATGTGGCTTTAAAAACTGCAGTTGTTGTAAGCGATGAGCATGAAACGGGCGAACGTTTTCTTCTAAATTTTGGGCATACTTTTGGACATGCTATAGAAAATTTATACCAATTACCACATGGGCATGCAGTGAGTTTGGGGATGATAATTGCTGCTAAAATTTCTGAAGAAATTAATAATTTTGATTCTGCTTCAAAAGAAAAGCTTACAAAATTATTACAACAATATGGCTTACCCGTTTTGTTGGATGTAGATTATGAGCAGGTGGTAGCTTTATTGAAAAAGGATAAAAAGAGAGCTGGCAATGATATTAATTTTGTTTTATTAAATAGTATTGGTGATGGCGTAATACAAAAGTTGCCTTTTAGTATGATAGATTCATTGGTAGATCAAACTTTGAAATGATAATAAAAATTTCTCCTTCCTACATTAATGGAACAATTGCTGCACCAGCATCTAAAAGTAGTATGCAGCGAGCTTGTGCGGCAGCGCTCTTACACAATGGCATTACGCATATACACAATGCTGGTACAAGCAATGATGATAAAGCCGCTTTGAGCATTATAAAACAATTGGGGGCTAATATTGTTTATGTAAACGGTATCCTGCAAATAACATCTACTGGTTTTAATGCCAATTCTATAAATGGCGACAGGGCTATTAATTGTGGTGAAAGTGGGTTGTCCATCAGAATGTTTTCGCCAATAGCGGCATTGTGTGCAGCCAGCATTCGTATTGAAGGGGAAGGTAGTTTACAAAGAAGACCGATGGATTTTTTCGATGAAATATTTCCACAATTGGGTATTCAAATCAAATCTACAAGTGGTAAATTACCTTTACAAATTAATGGCCCATTGCAACCAAAAGATATTACGATTGATGGTTCATTGAGTTCTCAATTTTTAACTGGATTGCTATTTGCTTTTGCAGATGCAGTTTCAGAAAAAGTTACTATAACTGTTATAGATTTAAAAAGCAGCCCTTATATAGATCTTACATTGGATGTTATGAAACAGTTTGGTTATAATGTAGAAAATGTAGGTTACAAACAATTCATCATTTCTCCCAAAAATAGCAATGTAAACAATACAATTGAATACACAGTGGAAGGAGACTGGAGCGGGGCATCCTTTCTATTGGTTGCAGGTGCTATAGCCGGCAATGTAAAACTTACGGGTTTGAATGTAAATTCTACACAAGCGGATAAAGCCATATTGGAAGTGTTGAAATTAAGCGGGGCAAGGATACATGTTAACAATACATTTATTGAAATTGGAAATGCTGCATTAAAAGCTTTTCATTTTGATGCAACTGATTGCCCAGATTTGTTTCCACCAATGGCAGCTTTGGCGGCATATTGCAAAGGAACTACCATCATAAAAGGAATACATAGGCTAGCCGCAAAAGAGAGCGATCGTGCCCTTACATTGAAAGACATTTTTGGAAAAATGGGTATTAAATTTTTGTTGCAAAACGATGAAATGATTATAGAAGGAGGTATAGTACATAGTGCAGAAGTTTCATCGCACCACGACCATCGTATTGCTATGGCTGCGGCTATAGCTGCTTTGGGGGCACAAGGAGCTATTGCCATTAGCGAAGCAGATGCCATTAATAAATCCTATCCAGCATTTTTTGAAGACTTAAAGCAGTTGGCGGTTAGTAGTTAGCAGGTGGCAGTTGGCAGTTGACAGTTTGCAAAGCTTATTGAAATGCAAAATATAATTCCAATTTGTGTTGCTTAAATTCCCAACAGTAAACTTTCAATATTCAATTTCGTAACTTTACCATATGAACAGTTTTGGAACATTATTTAGTGTAAACATTTTTGGAGAATCACATGGCCCATCTGTAGGAATTAATATTGACGGATGTCCTGCGGGAATAGACATAACACAGGAAGATTTTTTAGTAGATATCACAAGAAGACAAGGAGGAACACAACCTGGTACTACACCTCGCAAAGAAGCCGATATTCCTATTTTTTTATCTGGTGTTTTTAATAACAAAACGACCGGCGCTCCGCTAACCATTATTTTTGAAAACAACAATACCCGTAGTGGAGATTATGAAAAACAACGTGCGGTACCTAGGCCCGGTCATGCGGACTTTACTGCATCGCAAAAGTTTGGTGGTTATGAAGATTATCGTGGTGGTGGACATTTTAGCGGAAGACTTACGGTTTGTTTGGTAGCAGCAGGCGTTGTTGCAAAAAAAGTATTGTCATTTAATGCAAATAATATTTCATGCGAAGCTACCATAACAGAAGTAGGTGGAGAATCCAATGTGGAAACTGGTATAGCAAAAGCAATGGAAGCCGGTGACAGTGTTGGTGGTATTGTAGAATGTGTGGTTAAAAATTTACCCATAGGACTTGGTGAACCATTTTTTAACTCAGCAGAATCACTCATAAGCCACGCAGTGTTTGCCATACCAGCTATAAAAGGTATTGAGTTTGGTGCTGGGTTTGCTGCTGCAAAAATGTTTGGCAGCGAGCACAACGATGCCATTCAAAACAAAGAAGGTTTAACGCTTACCAATAATGCTGGTGGTATTGCCGGAGGTATAACAAATGGAAATGATATAGTCTTTCGTATAGCTGTGAAACCTACTTCATCTACTCCAAAGCCTCAACAGACTTATAATAATTCAACAGATGAGATAGAAACCTTTTCGGTAAAAGGGAGGCATGACTTATGTATTGCATTAAGGGTACCTGTTGTATTGGAGGCAGTAACGGCTATGGTTTTGGTAGATCTACTATTGATAGCACAAAAAACAAACCGTATAAATTTTTCTGCAGTATAAATTAATTTAATAACTTTCTTCGGTAATAAAATAGTTACATTGGCAAAAGGTTCTTATTTAGCAAAACACAAAGAAAATATAGCAGGTACTGAACAAGAGAATCTTCCTGTAAAGCTTCCTCATGTACAAGTGAGTGAGGAGGTAAGAAATTCTTTTGAAGCGGGAAAAGTGATTTTAATAGACAAACCGTTGCACTGGACATCTTTTGATGCTGTAAGAAAAATACGAAACAGTATTAAAATAAAAAAAGTAGGACACGCAGGAACATTGGATCCACTTGCTACTGGCCTTTTGATAATATGTACTGGAAAATTTACCAAAAAGATAAATGAGTACATGGCTCAAGAAAAAGAATACTCAGGTACATTTACGTTGGGAGCTACCACTGCAACTTACGATAAGGAGAGCACTCCACAAGATTTTAAAGACTTTTTGCATATCACCGAAGAACAAATAAAAGAAGCTACTAAACAGTTCATAGGCGAAATACAGCAATTTCCCCCCATCTATTCAGCCATAAAGAAGGATGGCGTTGCATTATACGAACTTGCTAGAAGAGGGGAAGAGGTAGAATTAAAAGCAAGAACAATAACCATTAATGAATTTGAAATTACGAATATAACATTACCAGTTGTTTCCTTTAGGGTGCTTTGTGGTACGGGTACTTATATACGCAGCCTAGCCCATGATTTTGGTGCTGCACTTGGTTGTGGTGGGTATCTAAGCGAACTACGAAGGACAAAAATTGGCGAATACAAAGTAGACAATGCCTTGAGTATGGAAGCTTTTTTACAAAATTTATTGTTGGATTCTGCAAACGCCTAGTTTGGTTTAATCTGCTGGATTACCATAATAGTATGCTAAATTTTATTACTATTCTTAAATTTAATTATAGCTCCTTATCTTTGCAATCTTAAAAAAAAATATGCCATATTTATTTACATCCGAGTCCGTAAGTGAAGGACATCCAGACAAAGTTGCTGACCAAATTAGTGATGCACTTATCGACAATTTTTTAGCTTTTGACCCAAGCAGTAAAGTAGCATGCGAAACCCTTGTTACAACAGGACAAGTTGTACTAGCAGGCGAAGTAAAAAGTAAAGCTTATTTAGATGTACAAGAAATAGCACGTGGTGTTATTCGTAAAATTGGATACACAAAGAGTGAGTATATGTTTGAGGCAAATTCTTGTGGTATTTTAAGTGCAATACACGAACAATCTGGTGATATTAACCAAGGTGTGGATAGAAAAAAGAAAGAAGAGCAAGGCGCAGGTGACCAAGGTATGATGTTTGGCTATGCTACCAATGAAACAGAAAACTACATGCCGTTGGCTTTGGCACTTTCTCACGATATCTTGAAAGAATTAGCAGAAGTACGTAGAGAAAATAAAGCGATTAAATACTTGCGTCCAGATGCAAAAAGCCAAGTAACATTGGAGTATGATGACAACAATGTACCTGTGAGAATTGAAGCCATTGTGGTATCTACACAGCACGATGATTTTGGAAAAGACGAAGTAATGTTGGCTAAAATTAAAAAAGACATTGTAAATATTGTAATACCTCGTGTTAAAGCAAAATATAAAAAATACGATCACCTTTTTAATAATAAAATTAAATACCACATTAACCCAACCGGTAAGTTTGTAATTGGTGGTCCTCATGGTGATACTGGCCTTACGGGACGTAAAATTATTGTCGATACATACGGCGGTAAAGGAGCACATGGTGGAGGCGCATTTAGCGGAAAAGATCCTAGTAAAGTAGATAGAAGTGCAGCGTATGCAACAAGGCATATTGCAAAAAACTTAGTAGCAGCTGGCTTGTGTACAGAAGTGTTGGTGCAAGTAAGTTATGCAATTGGTGTAGCACAACCCACCAGTATAAATGTAGTTACCTACGGTACGGCTAAAGTAAACTTGACCGACGGGCAAATTGCAGATAAAATCATGAAAATGTCTTGCTTTGATATGCGTCCTTATTTTATTGAACAGCGTTTAAAATTACGTAATCCTATATACAGCGAAACTGCTGCATACGGACATATGGGTCGTACTCCAGAAACAGTAGAAAAAACATTTTTCTCACCTGATGGAAAATCTATTAAGAAAAAAGTAGAATTGTTTACTTGGGAAAAATTAGATTCCGTAAAAGAGGTAAAAAAAGTATTTGGATTGAAATAGAAGTTTCCCTGCATCCTTTCATGGGAGGGAATTTGAAGACCATAAGTATTAAACTACTTATGGTCTTTTGTATTTTAAAAGATTAAGTTTCTAATTTATGATACAATGCTAAACCATTTATAAAACCTATTTTTGCAACGTGAAAGATTTTAGACACCAACATAAGCGACCAAAGAAAAACACCCTAGTAGTAGGCAGAACAGCCATAATAGCTGCTATGAAAGAAGGTAAACAATTGGATAGGATTTACATGCAAACTGCAGTGCATGGCGAAACGATAGATGAGATAAGGCTATTGGCAGAAAAGTATATGATACCGATAAACAAAGTGCCGGTAGAAAAATTGAATAATTTTAATGTAAGCAATCACGAAGGTTGTATCGCACAAATAAGCAAGATTCAATACCAGGATTTGCAAGACGTAATTTCCTTTGTTGTAGAAAATGGGGAAGTGCCTTTGTTTATTATATTAGATGGGATAACAGATATTAGAAATATTGGTGCCATAGCAAGAAGTGCTTTTTGTTTTGGGGTACACGCAATTATCATACCTGATAAAGGCGTGGGTTCTTTAAATGAAGATGCTATTCTTACGAGTGCGGGTGCGCTTGAACAAATAGCCGTTTGCCGTGTAAATAGTTTGATGAAAGCAGTAGATGATTTGCATATGAACGGTATCAAGGTATTTGCGAGTGTAATGGGAGCTACCACAAAATCATTTGAATGTAATTTTGCTGAACCATCGGCTATTGTAATGGGTGCAGAGGAAAAAGGGATTTACCCAGCTCTTATGAAAGTGTGTGACGAAAAATTTGCGATACCAATGACGGGCGATTTTGATTCGTTGAATGTAAGTGTGGCGACTGGTATAATATTGTATGAATCAGCAAAGCAAAGAGCCTCCCCAAACCCCTCCACAGGAGGGGCTTAGAAGTTTATAATTGTTTAGCGTTTGTATATTTTTTAAAATCTTTACTTCAAATATGCTAGAGGATTTCAAGAATTCACAGGGTTTAAAAGTCCCTCTTGTGGAGGGATTTAGGGAGGCTTTATCTCTCATAGAATGCCCAAGAGATGCCATGCAAGGATGGCCTCATTTGATACCTACAGAAAAGAAAATACAGTACATAAATGAAATGCTGCAATGTGGTTTTGACACCATAGACTTTGGGAGTTTTGTTTCCCCCAAAGCTATACCGCAAATGGCTGATACTGCAGATGTGGTTCGAAAATTGGTTTTTGGAAATTCAAAAACAAAACTACTTGCCATAATTGCCAATGCACGAGGTGCAGCCGAAGCTGTTTGCTTCGACGAAATTTCATATCTCGGATTTCCCTTTTCCATTTCGGAAACCTTTCAACAGCGCAATACGAATTCTTCGGTAGATGCTTCGTTGAAGCGGGTAGAAGACATTCAAGAATTGTGCATCAAAAATAAAAAGGAATTGGTTGTGTATATTTCTATGGGTTTTGGAAACCCTTATGGCGATATATACAATGAAGAAATCGTGATAAAAAGGACAAAACAGATTACTGAACTTGGGGTGAAAATAATTTCGATTGCAGATACTGTGGGTCTTGCTACAGCCAATGAAGTAAGTGCATTAATGAAAAATATGATTCCACAATTTTCAAATATAGAACTTGGTGTGCATCTTCATTCTGCACCTGCAGATAGGGAACTAAAGATAGGAGCCGCTTTGGAGGCAGGTTGTAAGCGATTTGATGCTGCTATAAAAGGAATTGGAGGCTGCCCAATGGCTGGGAATGATTTGGTAGGAAATATGGATACAGAAGTGATGTTGAATTATCTTGAAAGCAAAGGATATGAATTAAATATTAATAAAGATGCATTGCAAAAATGTAGTTTGATGGCGAATGAAATTTTTGTGTAGCCCCGAATGCACGAATTAATATTTTTTGCCGAGAACCTGCCTGCCGGCTAAGGCAGGGTCGGAGAGGCGTTTAATTAATATAAATTCGTAGATTTTTATTAAATGTAAGGCGGTAACGAAAATGCTTTGCATTTTAAGATAATCTAAAATCAACTCTTCAAACAATATTCAACAAATTTCAACTCTCCATCCATGCAGTTCCGCTCTGAATTTACCCCAAAAGCATTTTCAATAAAAATAAAACATACCGATAAATTATTATTGGTGGGGTCTTGTTTTACAGAGCAAATTGGGAAGAAGCTGGCTGCACACAAGTTTAATGTATTGGAAAATCCAAATGGCATTTTGTTTAACCCAATAAGCATTGCAAAAGCAGTGGTGGGTTATGCCAATCAAAAAATATTTACCGAAGAAGAATTGTTTTATTTTAATGAGTTATGGGCAAGTAGAGAACACCATACAAAATTTTCCAATCCAGAAAAATTATTTGCATTAAAGCATATAAACGAATCGCAGCAAGAAGCAGTTGATTTTATAAAAAATGCTGATTGGATACTGCTTACACTTGGCTCTGCATTTGTTTATGAATGGAAGGATATTATAGCGAAAGATAATTATGAAAACGTAGCTGCCAATTGCCATAAAATACCTACCGATAAATTTAATAGGAGACTAACAGCGCCTGATGAAATACAAAAGATGCTAGAAAAAATGCAAGTCGCTGTTCGCTTAATAAACCCTACAGTTAAATTTATTTATACCATAAGCCCCGTGCGACATTTAAGAGAAGGATTTATAGAAAATAATAGGAGCAAGGCTTCGCTCATACAGGCTGTGCATACACTTACAAATGATAGTGATATATTTTATTTTCCCGCATACGAATTGATAATAGATGATTTGCGTGATTATCGTTTTTTTGCTGAAGATTTGGTTCACCCTAATTATGCCGCTACCAATTATGTATGGGAAAAGTTTGTACCAGCAGTAATTGATGAAGCTTCTCAAATTTTAATGAAAGATATTAATGAAATAAATGCAGCTATGAGTCACAAAGCTTTTAATCCAACTTCGGAAGCACATAAAAAATTCTTAGCTGTAAATTTAACCAAAGTTTTAAAAATTAAGGAAATGAACCCTTATTTATTACTTAATGATGAGTTGGAATACTTTAGCGAAAAGTAAACCAAACTGAATCACCTACACTTTACCCCATTTATGGTATTGTTTCTTATTTGCATTAAGAGTAATTTTACAAGAAAATTATATCATGCAAAAGTTATTTTTACCCCTTATCATTTGTTTTTTTTGGATAGGCGTTAGTGCTCAAAATGTGGGAATTGGAACTACTACGCCCTCTTCAAATTTTGAAGTTAAAAAACCTATAAAATCTACCATTAAAATAAGCAGCAACGATTATGCAGATACTTCTCAATTAATTTTTAGCAATATAAACCCATCCAACTTGGGTACGGAAATGCGCATGACCAACATTACAGAAACTGGAATAAGATTTTCTAGCAAGTCTGATTTACTTCAAAAAAATAAAGATACCATTTTACAAATTACACCTGAGGGAAATGTTGGGGTAAGAACCGCTACACCACAGTATCCTTTAGATGTAAAGGGCAATATAAATGTAACAGGGGAATTGCGTACAAATGGTGTTGCAGGTGCAGAAGGGCAAGTTTTAAGGAGTAATGGTAATGGGACAATGAGCTGGGTGGGGAGTGAAAGATTTAAAAATTTTAGAGTATATAGAAATAATGGAGCTAGCAGCTCTACTACACATGTATTTACATTTCCTCTGGGTGTAACAGAAGTCGCTGTAGAAATATGGGGAGCTGGTGCTGAATCAGGTACTACAACTAGCGGTGCTTCTGGTGCATATATTTATGCTATTATACCTGTAGGAACAAATTCATCTATGACTTTAAATGTAGGTGCGGGAGGTGGTTGTGCCGCATGCCCTAGTTCCCAAGGTATTTCTTCATCTGTAGTCATTACAGGAATTTTAACTTTATCTAGTGGGGGTGGTAATAATATTGGTTTCCCAAATCCATCTCAAGGTATTTTTAGTGCTAGTGGCAGTTATTTACCAAGTATTAGTTATTTCGGAGTTGAAGGAGAGTCTGCAATTCGATCAACTAACTCTTACGAAAATAGCCCAATAGGTTATTTAGTTGTTTCAAGATTGGAGAAAGGTGGCGATGCGCCGTTCAGACCGGGTACTGGAGGAAGACCAGGTAGCTATAGGACGAATTGGGATGGTACAAATATTAGTGCTTTCTCAGGTTTTAGCGGAAGTGAACCTGGTGGTGGTGGAGGGGCGCCAATTGCTGTTGGCGGAAATGGTCAAATAATTGTTTATTGGTAATTGTAAAAAAACAGTTTTCTGTTTATATTAGGATTAGTCAACTCTTTTTAGTTTTTCATTTTCTCTAAAACTGCCATAGCCCTTTTTGCATCTTTTTTATCTACAAAAATATGATCATGATAAAATGCTGCTATTACATTACAGCTAATATTTTCTTTGGCTAAGGCAGTTGAAAAAGCCGCTGTTAATCCTACAGCTTCTAAAGCAGAATGTACAGTGAGTGTAATCCATGCGGCTACAAAAGAGTAGGGCAAGTGTAAAGCATCTGCTTTTTCTTTTGAAAGAATAATAGTTGTTCCTTCCTTTTCTGTAAAAAACATTATTGCATCATCAATATTTATCTTATTGGTTGTTGTACAAAAAACATGCTCACCTTCGTTCAGAAAAGGTTTCATTGTTTTTAATAATACGTCTATATTTGTTTCTCCTGTCATATTATTTCTTTGAAAAATATTTATACAATCCAAATGCGGAAACCAACGTCCACGAGCCTTCTAAGATAATAAATGGAGCGTATTTTAACAGAACTGATGCTAAACATGCGATAGCCGCTCCAATAAAATTCATGAATAAATATAAAAAACTTTCTGTTTTAATTTTATTTAAGAGGTTTAAAAAGAACGCCAATAATAAAATAGTTACACCTATAATCCCAATCCAATCTGTTTCTGTCATTTTTTTATTTTAATGTATCCTATCACCCCTTACTTCTACACTGTTCATTAATTCTTTTTCAAATACAAGCCATTCTTGCCAGCGTTTGCGTACCATATCTTTTGGTAAATAATGCTCTGCCAAATTAATAAACATGGTGTAGTGCCCGGCTTCGCTTTCCATAAATTTTCTGTAAAAGTTTCGCATATAATCATCATCTAAACCTTCGCTTAATCTTTTAAATCGTTCACAGCTTCTTGCTTCTATAAGTGCCATAATGAGCATTTGATCTAAAAAATGTTGATCCCTGCTACCGCCCTTTATTTGAAATTTCAAAAGTGCATTTACATAGGCATCTTTGCGTTGGCGCCCAAGGGTGAGTCCTCTTTTTTTGAGCTCGGCAAGTACTTGCCTAAAATGCCCCCATTCTTCTGTTACTATTGGGCTTAGTTCTTCTACCAATAATTCTTTTTCTGAATTTTTTTGAATAAGTGTAATGCAAGTCGTAGCAGCTTTTTGTTCACAATAGGCATGGTCTGTCAGAATTTCTTCCAATTGTATTTCGGCAAGGTTTGCCCAACGTGGGTCTGTAGGAAGTTTAAGGCCAAGAATATTTTTTACATTTATATTTTCCATTGTGGCAAAGATATATTGATCAATTACTGTTTTCCAATAAACTAATTATTTCGTCAGTTGTCATTACAGGAATCGTACTTTTTTTAAAATCTTTTATATCCCTGGTGATGATAATCTCTAATTTATTTATACTAAGGGCGCAGTAATATTGTATGGCGTCTTCAAAATCTTTAAATTCTGATTTTACCGCTTGTTGAATAACCGTTTTGGTGATATCTACCACTTCTGTCATTTCTGATAGGCTGGATAAAAGCGTTATTGTATCCTTGTGTGACAAGGATTGTTTAAGTATGTAATAAATATTGTTATAGGAAACAGCAGAAATATATAGTTTTACTTTTTTTGAAATTGATAATTCAAAAAGCTTGGCTGCATTTAGCGAAAAGGGCTTTCTATCAGCTAAAAAATCTATTATCACATTCGTATCAATAAAAAAAAGATTCATTTCAAATACTTTTTCGCAAGCTCTTTTCCTAATGTTGTTTTGTAATCAAAATCTTTTGGCAATTTAATTACTCCCATCATTTTCAAAACCTTGGGTGAAAGTGCCTGTTCTTTTTTTGGATGGGCTGATAAAGTTTTTAAATAATTTTCTACAACATCCGACAGGCTACGCCCTTTGGTTTGAGCGTATTTTTTTGCAGAATCAACTACAGCATCATCTATTGAGAGGGTCAACTTGGTTGTCATCTTACGTATTAATTTTAGTTAAAGATACGTATTTCAAAGATATTGAACAAGTTTGCAGACTTTGAATAAAGGATGTTGAACAATGATTTAATGCTGAATATTACCGCCCGACCTGCTTGCCGGCAAGTTGTAACGGATATCCTTTTTGCTTGCCTTTGAAGTAAAAAGATAGCAGCGAAAGCTCTGCAATTCTGTGGGGTAAACTGGGACAAATGATGAAAAATGCCTTTCTGCTCACGTTCCAAAAATTTTCTCCACAGGGTCTTAAATACTTTCTTGTGCTGTTTTTAATAAAATCTTTACATTACGGTCATAACAGCTATTATGAAAATTATATCTTTTGCCCTTTCGGTTATACTAACGGTTGTGCTTATTGTTGTTCTTAATACAAAATTGGTTGTGCCAGCGCCACTGGGTAAGCTATTATCGCCCCAACACGGGTTATGGCAAAATGCAGAACCCACTGACAAAAACTTTTCTGAAGATTTGCATTTCCCTACGTTGGCAGGCAAAACATCTGTGTATTTTGATGAGCGATTGGTGCCACATGTATTTGCCGAGCAAGAAAACGATGCCTATTTTGTACAAGGTTATTTACATGCAAAGTTTAGGCTGTTTCAAATGGAATTACAAACATACTCTGCTGCAGGGCGGGCCAGCGAAATTGTAGGAGAAATTGCGCTTAAGCACGACAGGGAATTTAGAAGGCTGGGAATGGTATATGCGGCAGAGATTGCATTGAAGGAATTAGAGGCAAATCCAATATCCAAAGCCAGTTGCGATTCGTACACTGCTGGTGTAAATGCTTATGTAAATACACTTACTGAGAGTACATTGCCTGTAGAATATAAATTGCTGGGTACTAAGCCCGAGCTGTGGAGTAACTTAAAATCGGCTTTATTTTTAAAATACATGGCATACGATTTGTCATCGCATGAAACAGATTTTGAAATGACCAATGCCAAGCATTTTTTTACGATAGAAGATTTTAATTTGCTGTATCCCGCCGTGCAAGATTCTTTGGATCCCATCATACCACGGGGTACAAAATTTGCAGAGGCCTCTATTAAACCTGTTGCACCCAGCAATGTAGACTCGGTTTATTTTAATTCCGATGTAGTTACAGCAGAAGAAAGCGAAAAAGCCGACAAGGACAATGGAAGCAACAACTGGGCGGTGGCTGGTAAAAAAACCAAAGCGGGCGCTCCTATTCTTTGCAACGATCCTCACTTGGGTTTAAACTTACCTTCTATTTGGTACGAAATGCAATTGAGCACGCCTAGCTTTAATGCATATGGTGCTACTTTTCCAGGTTCTCCAAGTGTAATTATAGGCTTTAATGACAGTTGTGCATTTGGTTTTACCAATGGTGGTAGAGACGTGAGGGATTATTATGAAATAAAATTTAAAGACAAAACAAGAAAAGAATATTGGTTTAACAATGCATGGAAAGCAACAGAACTAAAAGAAGAAGTGATAAAAATTGCCGGCAAACCAACATTCCTGGATACGGTGGCATATACCATTTTTGGCCCAGTAATGTACGATGAAAACTTTAATGGTGGTAGAGAGACTAACAATAAAAGCTATGCAGTGCGTTGGAAAGCACATGATGCGAGCAACGATTTTATGGTTTTTAATTTATTGAATCATGCAAAAAATTATGCCGATTATACGGCTGCTGCTACCAACCTTTCTACGCCTGGGCAAAACTGTGTGTTTGCTTGTAAGAACGGAGATATAGCCTTGCGTACTCAGGGAGATTGGCCGGCAAAATGGAAAGGACAAGGAGATTTTGTTATGCCTGGCTTTGATAGTTCTTACATGTGGCAAGGTATGATACCGCAGAGCGAAGTACCTTTTCAATACAATCCTGAAAGAGGTTTTGTGAGTAGTGCAAATCAAAA
The DNA here is from genome assembly GCA_031380515.1 of Ferruginibacter sp. Taxonomy (GTDB): domain Bacteria; phylum Bacteroidota; class Bacteroidia; order Chitinophagales; family Chitinophagaceae; genus Ferruginibacter. The sequence goes on from JANNGD010000215.1 coordinate 30,576, forward strand.
ACCGGTAGATGAAACTTATCCATATTATATAGGGAGAGAATATCCAATAGTGCGTGGATTGCTCATCAACAAAAGGTTGAATGCAATGGAACAAATAACGCCACAAGATATGATGGCCCTGCAAACAGAGAATTTTAATTTATATGCACAAGAGATGATGCCGGTGTTTTTAAAAAGAATAAGTGCAACATCTTTTAATGCAGATGAGCAAAAATATTTTTCGATATTATCTGCTTGGAATTTGAGAAACGATGCAGATTCTAAAGGTGCAACAGTTTATGATGAGTTGTTTAAAAAATTCATAGAAATTGTTTTTAATGATGAATTTGCCAAAGCTCCCAAACCAATACAGATTCCTTTTGAAAGTACTTTGATAGAAGCTGCTTTAAAAGATAGCGCTTATAAATTTTTTGATGACATAACCACTCCAGCTAAAGAAACAATAGCAGATATAGCTACCAACTCATTTAAGCAAGCCGTTATTGAATTGTCTAAAATAGAAGCTGCTGGTAAATTAGAATGGGCAAAAAATAAAGGTACCCATATAAACCATTTATTAAAATTGGCTCCTTTTAATAGGCCAAACTTACCCATAGGTGGCGGTAACGGAATCATAAATGCTACAAAAAATAATCATGGGCCAAGTTGGAGAATGATTGTGAACCTTACGGCAAAGACGGAAGCGTACGGCGTGTTCCCTGGCGGACAAAATGGAAACCCGGGTAGCAAGTTTTACGATAATTTTATAGATGATTGGGCAGCAGGAAAGTATTATTCATTGTGGATGATGACCGCAGCGGAAACAAAAGACAGTAGAGTAAAATGGACAATGAATTTTAGTAAATAAGAAAAGCACCCAGAAATTTAAGTATAAATCAATTAACCATTCTGAAAATGAAATTTTTTATCTCCCTAATTTTAATAGCTGCATTAAGTTTTGCTGGTTGTATATTTTTGCCTTGGTGGTTTATTGCTATTGCAGCATTTATAGTAGCATTTGCCATTCCACAAAAAGCAGGCATCGCTTTTCTATGTGGGTTTCTTGCGCTGTTTATTTTATGGGCTGGTTTGAGTTTTTATATAAGCAATGCCAATGATCATTTATTGGCTCATAAAATTTCTGTGTTGTTTATAAAAGTGGATAATCCCAATGCATTATTTCTAGTTACTGGATTAATAGGTGGATTGGTAGCAGGCTTGGGGAGCTTATCTGGTAGGTACCTTCGTAAAATATTTGCTGCATAAAATATTTTTATATTTACTGTAACATATTTGCAAGTAAATTCGTATAAACTTAAACGAACTTATGCGCATATTTTTATTTTCACTTCTTTTTATTTTTACTCAATCTGTTTCAGCACAAAAAATTTATGGTACCGTTTTTAATTCACAGGGCGATTTAATACCTTATTCTTCCATAACAATTAAAGGAACTACCAAAGGGGCTAGTGCAAATGATAAGGCAAAATATGCTATTAGTCTTGCTTCGGGTACGTATACCATCGTTTGCCAGCATATAGGTTTTACAAGTGAAGAGAAAACCGTAAAGGTAAGTGGCGATACCGAAGTTAGCTTTATACTTTCCGATCAAAAGTTGAGTATGGAAACTGTTGTAGTAAAAACTGGCGGAGAGGATCCTGCCTATGAAATAATACGCAACGCCATCAAAAAAAGAAATTATTACAAAAACCAAGTAGATAATTTTACTTGTAATATTTATGGAAAAGATATTGTAAAATTAAAATCCTTACCAAAAAAAGTTTTTGGGAAAAAAATAGGTGTAGATGATAAAAAAGAAATGGGGGTAGATTCTTTAGGAAAAGGTATCGTGTATTTGTCAGAATCTGTTTCTAAAGTAAGTGTGCAACAGCCAGATAAATTTAAGCTAGAAGTAATAAGCAGCCGGGTAAGTGGTAGTGATGGCTTTGGGTTTAATTTCCCGGCATTTATCAGTCTATACAATAGCAACGTAAAAGTATTTACAGAAAAATTTAACCCAAGGGGTTTTGTATCACCTATTGCAGATGGGGCAATAGGCTTCTATAAATTTAAATTCTTAGGTACTTTTTTTGAAGATGGACGCTCCTACAGCAGCATACGTGTAACTCCCAGGCGCTTGTATGAGCCGTTGTTTTCAGGCATCATAAACATTGCAGATGAAGAATGGAGTATTCATAGTTTTGATTTATTCCTTACCAAAACTGCCCAGCTAGAAATTATGGACACCTTGAAAATTTCACAATTGCATGTTCCAGTGGGTAAAGATATTCGCAGGGTAAAAAATCAATTGTTGCATTTCGATTTTAAATTGTTTGGGATAAGTTCGGGTGGTAATTTTCTTACAGTATATTCAGATTATGATGTGAATCCAACTTTTGGAAAAAAATATTTTGATAATATAATTATTAAGTACGATACGGGTGTAAATAAAAAATCTATTGCTTATTGGGATAGCGCCAGAGCTGTACCATTGGAAAAAGAAGAAGAGTTAGATTATAAAAAGAAGGACAGTACTTTTAAAGCCACTAAGGATTCTATGCTTAGCAAAAAATACCTTGATTCTGTAAACAAGAGCCAGCGGAAAATAAAGCCACAAGATTTTATTACCGGTGGGGTATTTAGATTTCACAATACACAAACACATAGCTATTCTTGGCGTATAGAGCCCTTGTTAAGTCTTCTTAATCCTAATATTGAATATAACCCTGCTGAAGGTGTAGCTGTAAATTTGAAAGGTAGTTATAGTAAGTTTAAAAGAAAAAGCCGTACTGGTTTTTCCATTTTTCCAGTTTTAAGGTATGGCTTTGGCAATGGGCACCTAAATCCGTCGGTTACATTTGTAATGAATACGAGGGAGCAAGACAGTGTAACAACAAAATTAAAAAGATACGCTATTGCAATTAGCGGGGGTAAAAGAGTTACTCAATTTAATAAGGAAAGTACGTTTACTCCGCTTAACAACAGCATCAGTACTTTGTTTTATGGTAAAAATTATATGAAAACCTATGAAAATTATTATGGCAGTATTTCGTATAATAAAAGATATGAAAATGGATTGCAATTAAATGTTAGTGCTTTGTACGAAGACAGAATTCCATTGGAAAACACAACCGATTTTACTTTTAGAAAAGAGGATAAATGGAGTAAAAATATAACGCCCAATTATCCATTCGAAAAACTTACCCAGCAATTTACAGCACACCAAGCTGCTATAATAGGACTTTCGTTAAGCTTCAAACCCGGACAGCGTTACATACAATTTCCTAATTTTAAAATGGGGGTAGGGTCTAAATATCCAACAATTACGTTTAATTATACAAAGGGTATAGACAAGATTTTTGGCAGTGATGTAAATTTTGACAAATGGCGTGTAACTGTTTTTGATGAAACCAATTTAAAACTAGCGGGAACGTTTAAGTATAAATTTGGTGTTGGTGGATTTATCAATGATAAGAAAGTTTACATACAAGACAATCAACATTTTAATGGAAACCAAGTTTTAGGTGCTGCCAGTTATGTTAATAGTTTTCAGCTTGCTCCCTATTATGCTTACAGCAATACGGAAGCATTTTATGCCATTGGCCATGTAGAACATCATTTCAATGGGTTGCTTACCAATAAAATTCCATTGTTTAGAAAACTAAATTGGAACTTAGTGGCAGGTAGCAATACATTTTTTGTAAACAAAGACAATCATTACATTGAAGTATTTGGTGGTTTAGAAAATATTTTTAAAATATTTAGGCTCGATTTTGTAGTGGGGTACGACAACAGCAATAAAGTAACCACAGGCTTTAGAATTGGTGGTGGCGGCCTTTTGGGGGGAAGTGTAAGTAGGAGTGGTGGAAATAATATTTCTATTAGCTTGTAAATTTGTTGCAAGGGTTGTCAACCTGTATCACAAGGGTTGTCAACCATAATTTGCAGTTTTAAAATATATGTACTGCGGAAAGGTTGACAACCCTATTTTTAACCTTCTTTGTAAGCGTTCTGTTTTATATCTTTGCATATCAAAATTTGGTTTGCCCTGCAAGCATCCAATCATTTTTCATGATTTCCCGATTGTATCGGGATCAAATTAACCAGTTATGCCAGTATTACACAATCGGCTAAGCCAAGCCGAGCTTAAAAAAATGTTGGTTGCCGAAACAGAGCCTCGCATTACCATTTCATTTTACCGTTATTTTTTTATTGAAAACCCGTCTTTATTCAGAGATGAATTGTATAAAAAATTTAACGCCCTAAAAGTTTTTGGTCGTATTTACGTAGCGCAGGAAGGTATAAATGCCCAGCTGAGTTTTCCAGAAAGCAATGAAACCAAATTTAAAGAAGCCTTGGAAGCTACGGAAGGTTTGCAAGGCTTGCGATTAAATATTGCTTTGCAACAGCAAGCAGCAGAAAACATGCGACCCGCTGCAGGTAAAAGTTTTTGGGTGCTCAAAATTAAAGTAAGGGATAAAATTGTAGCAGATGGTATTACCGATGAATCTTTTGATATGGCCAACAGAGGTAAATATGTAGATGCCTCCGCTTTTAATGCACTCAGTAATGATGAAAATACCATTATTGTAGATATGCGCAATCATTACGAATACGAAGTTGGGCGTTTTGAAAATGCGATAGAAATACCGAGTGATACTTTTAGGCAACAACTACCTATGGCTGTAGACATGCTAAAAGATGCAAAAGACAAAAACATTATCATGTATTGCACAGGAGGTATTCGATGCGAAAAAGCCAGTGCATTTATGTTGCACAATGGTTTTAAAAATGTATATCATTTAGAAGGAGGAATCATTAATTATGCAAACAAAGTAAAAGAAAAAGCCCTACCAAATAAATTTCATGGAAAGAATTTTGTATTTGACGATAGGCTAGGGGAGCGTATTACAGATGAAATAATTGCCAAATGCCACCAATGCGGGGAGGCTGCAGATACACATACCAATTGCTTAAACGATGGTTGTCATTTGCTTTTTATACAATGTGAAAACTGTAAAGAAAAAATGCATGGTTGCTGTAGCAAGGTGTGTAAAGAAATTTATGCTTTACCTCTAGAACAACAAAAAGAATTGAGAAAAGGGATAGACAAAGGGAATATGATCTTTAATAAGAGCAGGCAAAGGATGCCAAAATTGAAGACGGAGTAATACCGAATTTTTGGCATGCTCAATGTTCGTCCCCTTTGTAAATTCACATCGGCTAAGTATGCGCCGCTTTTTCAAAACCTTGCTTTAATTTTAAAGATTTTAAAGGCATTAGAAACGCATAGGTATTTGTAGCCAAACCACGAAGTGGTTTAATGTGCTTAGCCATGGGTGAAACCCATGGCAAAAAATGGGTAAAACCCATTGCCAAACATCGGTGAAACCCATGGCAAAAAATAAAACATTTTACATACCCCCAATGGGGTTATACCCTTTTGATATTTGTGTTAGATGGATTGGTTAAACCCCGTTGGGGTTTTTACAAACCATAGGTTTCGCCTATGGTTATGCAAGCCATGGGTTTCACCCATGGTTATGCAAGCCATGGGTTTCCCCCATGGTTATGCAAGCCATGGGTTTTACCCATGGTTATGCAAATTCAACCCTGTCAGGGTTAAGTGGGATTTTCTATTAATGTACGACGATTTTGTAAACCAACGGAAATGTTATTTTCTTTATCCGCTTTGTTAAATGCTCGTTAGGATATCCACTGCTGAAAACCTACGCCCGATAGAAGCGGAAATCCTTATGCGAGGCACAGCCTGTCCCGATTTTTCGGGAAGCAAAAGATTGCAGCGAATAGCGGGACCAATGCTTAATAGTAAACCAATGCTGACGTTCATAGAATAAAAATAACGTGCAACTTTTCCGCTACACGTTTATGAAAATCTTTGTGTTCCTTTTCTTTCTTTGTGCCTTAGTGGTTCAAAAATATTATCAATAAAAAGAACGTGCAATTTTTTAGCTACACGTCTATAAAAATCTTTGCGCTCCTTGTTTTACTTTTTTGCTTTGCGTGAAACCTTACACATTAAATCTAAAGTGCATCACATCTCCATCATTTACTACATAATCTTTTCCTTCTATGCGTAGCTTGCCTACTTCTCTGCAAGCAGCTTCGGAGCCTAGGGTTGTAAAATCTTCGTAAGAAATAACTTCTGCTTTTATAAATCCTTTTTCAAAGTCTGTATGTATAACGCTGGCAGCTTGTGGTGCTTTCCAACCGTGGTGTATTGTCCATGCACGCACTTCTTGCACACCCGCAGTAAAATAAGTAGATAAGTTTAAAAGCTTGTATGTAGAATGTATCAAACGATCCAATGCAGGCTCTGTCATTTTATACTCTTCCATAAACATGGCTTTGTCATCGGGGTCTTCAAATTCTGCAATCTCCGCTTCCACCGCATTCGTCATTACAATTACTTGATTGCCTTCGTTCTTCACAGCTTCTATCAATGCTTCGGAATATTTGTTACCTGTATGCATGCTTGCTACATCTACGTTTGCTACATACAGCACGGGCTTGTCTGTAAGCAAAAATAAATCGGCAATGGCTAGTTTATCTTCTTTGGTTAAATCCAATGTAGCTATGTTTTTTCCTTGCTCAAGGTGCAGTTTGCATTTGTGTAAAATCTCTGCTTCTACTTTTGCCTTGGGGTCAGTTTTGCCCAGCTTCTCCGATTTTTGCCATTTGCGTTCTACACTTTCCAGGTCTTTCAATTGCAATTCGGTTTCTATAATTTCTTTATCGCCTACAGGGTTTATGGCTCCTTCGTCACGCAAAATATTCTCATCTTCAAAACAACGAATTACCTGAATGATGGCATCTACTTCCCTAATATTGGCCAGAAATTTATTGCCCAAACCTTCGCCTTTGCTAGCGCCACGCACTAGGCCGGCAATGTCTACAATTTCTATTTGTGTAGGCACGGTTCGCTCGGGGTTTACAAGGCTAGCCAATTTATCCAACCGTGGGTCGGGCACATTTACCAAGCCTGTATTGGGCTCTATGGTACAAAAACGATAATTACTTGCTTGCGCTTTTGCACTCTTGCTTACTGCATTAAAAAGGGTTGATTTTCCAACGTTTGGTAAGCCTACGATGCCTGCTTTTAGGGCCATGATAAATTGTTTTATTGTTTAATGGTTGCGGGTTTGTAGGTTTCGGGTTACGAGTTAGCCAACCCGAAACTCGTCAACATCTAACTCGTAACCTTTTTTTAGCGGCTGCGAAGGTAAGAAATGCTGCTAACTTTTTGCATTTCGATTTTTTGAGAGAGAAATTTCTTTGTTTGACAGCATTATCAGCAACAAGGACCTTCAGCTTTTATGATGCACAATATTACGATAAGTATAAATTTATAAACTATGAATTTTAGTAAATATTTCTATACAAGTTCATTTTTCAATTTAAAAACTTAATTTTCAAAATTAATATAATGATGAAATCTGTTAAGGTTTAGTCTAGTATCTAAAATCTTACATCTAAAATCTAACTAATGGCATTATCTCGTATATGGGCTGCATTTATTTTAATAGCATTTTCTGTGGCTTGTTTTCATTTTTTATCAAACAATAGCAGGGATGATATTTTTGGTAAAATGGTATCTGGTACTTCTAAGGATGAATTTAAATACGTGATTGTTGCAGATAGTTTGAAATACACCCGTGCCGAGCAAGAAATTTTTTCGAAACAAATGAAAGATTATGGGTACGTACTGCAAACTGTTGTAGACAAGGATACCCGCTATATCGTTACCAATAATACAACCCAGGATACTGTATTAAATTTAGCAAAAACGAATCCGAGTGTAAGAGTTGTAAAGTTTGATTATATAAGTGGGCGTATGCAAAAACCCATTGATGGAATTATAGCAACCTGCAAAGTAGCTGTAGAAATTTGTATAGGGCTTATTGGCATAATGGCTTTGTTTATGGGTTTTTTGAGCATTGCAGAAAAAGCAGGTGGCATTCGTTTTTTATCAAGAATTGTAGGCCCTTTTTTCTCAAAAATTTTTCCAGATATCCCTAAAAATCATCCGGCCAATGGACATATATTAATGAACTTTAGTGCCAATATGCTTGGGCTAGATAATGCAGCTACACCCTTTGGTATTAAAGCAATGGAAAGCCTACAAGAGCTTAATCCAGACAAAGAGAAAGCGAGCAATGCGCAAATTATGTTTTTATGTTTGCATGCCGCTGGCTTATCGCTTATTCCTACAACAGTAATTGCTGCAAGAGCTGCTACAGTTGGCATTAATGGTTCAAAAGCAGCCAATCCTACCGATATCTTTCTGCCTTGTTTAATTGCCACTTTTGTAGCTACAATGGCTGCATTATTTATTGTTTCGTTTAAGCAAAAGATTAAAATTTTTCAGCCGGTTGTATTGGGGTGGATATTGTGTTTATCTGCATTAATTGCGTCGTTGGTTTGGTTTGTATCTACATTAAATACAGTAGGGGTTAATTTATTTAGCGAGCAATTAAGTACAGGGTTAATTTTAGTTATTTTTGTATTGATCGTATTTGGCGGCTTATATAAAAAAATAAATATTTTTGATGCTTTTGTAGAAGGAGCAAAAGGTGGTTTTGAAACGGCGGTAAAAATTATTCCATATTTAGTAGGTATGCTTGTGGCCATAAGTATGCTACGCAGCAGTGGTACTTTCGATGTAATTATAAATGGTATTAAAACGATGTTTGCTGCCATGGGAGCAGACACTAGGTTTGTAGACGGTATTCCTACTGCACTTATAAAACCAATGAGTGGTAGCGGTGCAAGGGGTTTAATGATAGATACCATGCGTACATTTGGGCCCGATTCATTTGCAGGCAGGCTAGCATGTATTTTACAAGGCTCCTCGGATACTACCTTTTATGTAATTGCTGTGTACTTTGGTGCCGTTGCAGTAAAAAACACTCGTTATACAGTGGGGGCAATGCTGTTGGCAGATTTGGTGGGCATTATAACATCTATTGGGTTGTGTTATTTTTTCTTTGGGTAAGATGATGGAACCACAAGTTCACAAGAGCACAAGATATTATTGCCAAATAGGAATGTTGTAATCATTTACCTTTTCCAATGATAATAATAAAAAGCTATCAAAAAAAAAGCTGATGCTTTCATTAATAGGTGATTCTTCTTCTTTCTTTTTATTCATATCAGAAAAATGAAACCACAAGGACACAAGAACACAAGATAATATTGCCGTTTTTAAAAATTATAAGTACTTAGCCAGACCAATTAAATAAAAGCTTTCCTTTTCAATTTGATACGTTCATCCTAGTAATAATTTGCAATTTAGTAAGCAAACTAAACTTCTAAACCCTCTAAACTCTTATGTTGTAGCCAAACAAACTTTAATATATTCTAAACGATTAATGCTGTGATTATTCTTCTTTCTTTCTATTCATATCAGAAAAATCGTATGTATCTTTTTTACCTTTCTTGGTTTTTGTTTCATTTGGGAAAACCTCTGGTATGTTAGATGGTACTATGTTTTCGCTGTCCTCTTCTATAACATCAAAATATGGTGCAAATATATTCACAAGAATTTTGGATTTGTACACAGATCTGGCAAAACGGTTGCTCAATACAATAATGGTTGCATCTTCTTTTAACAATCTTATAAAAGTAGCATTGTTGCCGTGCCACCATCCATTGTGAAAAATAATTTTCTTTTCTTCGCCGTAAATATTCATACGCCAACCAAGGCCATAATTTTTGATACCCGGTTTTTCGTTGCTATACGGCGAATAAGCAGTTTCCAATGTTTTTGCATTAAGAAAAACATGATGCGTAAGTGCCCTGTCCCATTTCAATAAATCTTGTGGAGTGCTAT
>JANNGD010000006.1:0-1648 GCA_031380515.1 Ferruginibacter sp.
ATTGTTTTATAGTTTTTCCCTCTTTAAGTAGTGGCAAGTTATCTGAAAAAGGTTTGAAGATTGGCCATAATGTAGAAAATGTTATCTCATCACCAGAGCCTCCTACATATTTAGGTAAATTACCTTTTGAAAACTTATATAAGTTGTAATCTGAACCGCAAGGCATAGGAAAAATCACTCCATCAACTTTAGTATAATCAGTATTATCAGTGTAATTAACTCCGGTAGCTTCTATCCGATAGGTTTTTGTTGAGCTATTAAATTTGTACTTATCAAGATTGTTCCCGTTCTTCAATGTAAAAGCGAATAATAATCCTTCTGCTGTTTGGAAATGATAAGTGAGTCCGAGTCTTGGATCTTGATTTGGTGCAGTTAAAGATCCATAGGTGAATTCAACTGTATTTAATTGTGCATAAGGAATTGATAGAACTGAGCCTAACTCACTCAAAAATGAAACTGTAGAGTTGTCAGAATTTAGAAAAGTACTATCAATTATTATTATTTTGTTTTGATTATCCACATCTTTCTCAAAAAGACCAAATACAATTGCAGGATCATGAATAAAATCCCATTGTAGTTTTGTCAAATAATCTCCCGAAGGATAATCCATCAAATTTGCAGGTATAAGAAGTCCTTGAGATAATCCAGAATAGTCAAAAACATGTTTCAAACTAAAAACACCATGCCCTATTTCATGTGCTGCTGTTGTAGCTATTACACTTTGATTGCCGGTACCCGTAAATAAATATCCAAATTGCTTACTTCTCGGCATATCTCCAAGAATTTGAACGTTACCAGATGATTCTGCAGCTTGATTTAATATAAATAAATAAATGACTGCGGGGTCAACATTTCTGCTACTTGAATAAGCACCATTAAGGGCTCTCATTTCACTAGTATATGAGCTCAATAAACCACTGCCTTCAACGCTAAGCTTATTGTCCGAGTTTAAGTCCCAGCCTTTGTAACTAAAATTTGGTTCTAGTTTAACTTCCCAATCAACATTTATTTTACCATAAACTTTATTAAGTTTTGCGATTATTGAATCCTTATTAACAGTAGCCCCTAGAACAGGCACTAAAGAGATTTTTTTCTTTTGATTTGGATAACTAGCAACCAAAACCTTTCCTAAATTATAAGTCTTTGACCCTGCCTTGGGATACAAAGCATATATTTCTTGTGCATCTTTTTCCGGTCCTCCTACCACAGCAATTTCATACCTATATACACCAGCTGCACTATCCACCCTTTTCTTCAAATATATTATCCCCTTACCATTTACAAATTGTATGCTATCGGGGTTTATGCTATTGTCTATAAGGGTTACTGTGGCTTTTAGGTAGTCTGTTTTACCAGGTGCTATTGCTTTGGCACTTACATAATATGCCCCCCCATCTATACAATCGCCTCCACCTGCGCAGCTTATTTTTTCATACTCTTTGTTAAATGTGCCGCTTTTTTTATACAGCGGGTTCCATTCATCAAATGCATATATTACTTTGGGGTCGTTGTAAGTAATAAACTTTACAATGGCTTTGTCAGCATCTATCAGGCCTTTAGTTGCTTTAGCAAGCCAGTCTTTACCACCTATTTGTCCTATCAAAGTAACTGTTGGCGGTGTAGTATTATTTACTTGGTAAATATTAAC
>JANNGD010000009.1:0-14418 GCA_031380515.1 Ferruginibacter sp.
GCAGCTATATTGGTAAATGTGGTTGCTGGAACAGCAGCCCCAACAGTAGCAACACCAGTTGCCTATTGTCAAGGCGCAACAGCAACCCAACTTACAGCAACTGGCACAGGATTATTGTGGTACACAGCAGCCACGGGCGGATCAGGAAGTGCAACAGCACCTACACCAACTACCACTGTAGCAGGAAGTACTATATATTATGTATCTCAAACGAGTGGAATATGTAGTACTTCCTGCTACAGTGGTAGATGGTGTTGGTGCAGTTGCACTTCCTGTTCCGCCCGTTGCTGCTGTGTACCACAATAATCCTGTTCCAGTTGCTGTTAGTTGTGTAGCTGTTGCTCCTTGGCAATAGGCAACTGGTGTTGCTACTGTTGGTGCTGCTGTTCCAGCAACCACATTTACCACAATGGCTGCTCTTGGGCTTTCACATCCTGTTGTTTGACTTACATAAAATGTTGTACTTCCTACAGTAGCTGTAGATGGTGTTGGTGCCGTTGGACTTCCCGTTCCGCCCGTGGCTACTGTGTACCATAATAAATTGGTACCGGTGGCAGTTAATGCTGTTGCAGTAACTCCTTGGCAATATGAAATTGGCGTTGTAACTACTGGAGCCGCTGGAACTGCAGTAATATTTACTGTTATCGCTGCTCTTGGTCCTTCGCATACTCCCGTTGTTTGACTTACATAAAAAGTTGTACTTCCCACTGTGGCTGTAGATGGGGTAGGTGCTGTTACAGTTCCTGTTCCGCCTGTGGCTACAGTGTACCATAATAAGTTTGTTCCTGTTGCTGTTAATGCAGTAGCTGTTGCATTTTGGCAATAGGATATTGGGCTTGTTACAGTTGGTGCCGCTGGGGTAGCTGTTACATTTACTGTTATGGCTGCTCTTGGGCTCTCACATGTACTTACTGTTTGGCTTACATAAAATATAGTAGCTCCGGCCGCAGTGGTGGTAGGTGTTGGTGCTGTTGCACTTCCTGTGCCGCCAGTGGCCGCTGTGTACCATAATAATCCTGTGCCAGTTGCCGTTAATGCTGTGGCAGTTGCTCCCTGGCAATAGGCTATTGGTGTTGTAACTGTTGGTGCCGATGGTGCCGCATTTACAGTAAGTATTGCGGGGTTTGAGGTCACACTTCCAGATCCATTGGTAGCTACCATTCTGTATCTATTGTTATTCATTCCAATAGTTACACCAGTAAGCGTTAAAGTTGTTGTAGTAACTGCTGGTACAACGGCACTCCATGATACACCAGCATTGGTGCTTACTTCCCAACTATATGTTACACCTGATCCTGAAGCAGCAGCAGTAAATGTAGCGTTAGCTCCTGGACATACTGTAGTAGAGGCAGGTTGTGCTGAAATTACTGGCGGTGTTGGTCCACTTCCCGTAACAGTAAGTATAGCCACGGAAGAAGTCGTAATAGCACATCCAATAAAAACTTGACAACGGTATCTGTTGTTATTCATTCCACCAGTTACCGCAGTTAAATTAAGAGTTGGTGTAATAACAGCAGGAGAAACATTATTCCAAGTTGCTCCATTATCTGTGCTTACTTGCCAATTATATATAAGATTTACATCTGCCCCAGCATCTGCAGTAAATGTAGCATTTAAACCAGCAGCAATCGATATATTTGTTGGTTGTGTTGTAATAGCTGGTGCTGGAGGCAATGCTGTAGAAGCCGTTTGATCTGTTGCACTAAATGCACTTCCTTGTGATGCTCCATAACCTAACCCACGTTTTGCAAAAGCTGTCCAAATAGCACATGCATGGCGACCGGCATATAAATTTCTATCAGCAGCTAGAATCGCATTCCTAGCATCAACATAACCAGGGGAACAAGGTTGTAGTTTCAAACCTTCTAGTACCAATTTTAAAGCAATACTGTTTCCTCCCAAAGTAGCAGGAGAAAAATTATATAAATTTGGATTGATAACACCTTCTTGAGCAATAATAGCCCATGTCATTTCCCAAATAGACTCACACCATATTTCACCAATATTATGCACTTGAGTGCCTATAGTACCAGTACCCATATTAGCGTATGTGAGTGTATTTGCGGCAATATTTGTAGTGTAAGGAAAATTACGGAAACCGCCCCCAGCTGTAGGAGTTTGTCCTACTACATATGTACCAATATAACGAGATCTTGTTCCGTCAGTTAAAGGAGTAGTTGCCCAGTCTGTAGTTAACATTAAGCAGAAATAATCACTCCAACCTTCTCCTCCCTGCTCTGCATTACTAAGACAGCTAGTATTCGCAGGTCCGCCTGTTAATCTATTAGAAATACCATGTCCAAATTCGTGAACGATAATACCATTATCTAAATCACCATCTAATACAACACCTGCTGTACTGCTAATGGTAACATTAAGGCCTGCAGTAATATCTTCAGCAAGTAATAATCCATTCGATTGAGAAACCATTACCGCTGGTATAGTAATCGTATTATCTGCACCGCCCATAATAATAGGAGCTCCCGCTACATTATTCACCATTATTACTGCAATAGCTCCAGCGTCTTGTGCCGCTTTTACTTTAAGTACAAAAGTACAATTACCTCTATTAATGTATGCAATTTTACCTGCAAGTGAATTATTGGCGGGAACACAAGCCTCATGGTTGTTTGTTCCAGCGTTGTCTTCATAATAAACAACCTGACCAGTTTTTGGTCCAGTTATTGAAAGTAAATTTGCTGTACTAAATGACCCTTCTACTGCTACATAATCTGCTATAGAAGGTGCGGGGGAATTTACACGCACTTTTGTAGTGTTGACTGCATCAAATAAATACATCCTCATTCTTGGCCTACCACCGTCTGGAGGAGTAGCAAAGTTTGCATTATTTCCGATTGTTCCTGCCGCACCACTTTGCGCTAAGGCTATAACATCATCTCCTCCATTGCCTCCTCTACCTTGATTATTAGCTTGGAAATTACCTGCAACTTCATCAAAACCATATTGATAAGAAATATCGTGCACTATATTATTCCAATAAAACAAATTTGTTACAGCAAATTGTTGAAACGCAGCGTTTCTTGGATCTGTTGTAAAACTTGGCGGAAAGTTGAAAGTAAGAGGATCTGGCGATGTAGAAGAAGTTGCAGGTGGGCCGGAATTTACATTAGCCGCCACTTGATCTTCTGTAGCCCACACATTATTCCCTCTAGATATAGTATAATCTGTTGTACCATTGCTGTGCCACCCCAATGCAGAAGCATTACCAGGTGCTGCTGTCCAAGGATTTGTCCTTACTGCTGGCGTTCCTCCAGGGTGTGAAGGACTTTCTGCAGGATAAGGAATAACTAAATAACTTGCTCCTGCTACAGCAGATGGGCTTGTTGATGAAATAGAATTCTGTAATTTATTATCTGTAAGTGCAACAGTAGGTCTCTTTAACAGTGGGGGAACAACCAATTGCGATTTTCCAAAGTGCTCAGAGATACTTAGATTGAATTTACCCAAAATTGTTCCATTAGTTGCATCCACCAACATTTGCCACATATCATCTGACCCTTTAGGAGCAACTAAAACTGTCCAAGCCAAGTTTACTGATTTAATTTTCGATCCTTCATAAACCGGATACCAAACCAAATCGCCTGTTACTTTTTCAGTTACATTTTGTAGTTGTCCAAAATCAAATTTCCTAGGATCAGTCTGCCTATTTGTACCTAAAACTGGGGCACTCATTTTTTCTTCTAAGAAAGCAGCTTTCACAGCTTCATTGGCTTTCAATACAGGGCTTGTAGATTGAGTGGTAACGATTTGCTCCATATTTTCAATAAAACTACCTGCATTGGAACTGAGGGTATTGTCTTTAAACGAAAGTACTTTCATTTGATTGCGCACTTGCAAACCTTTATAAGTTTGATTAAGATATACATATTGTATACCCGCAGCTTTGTAACTGCTGCTTACCAAATAATTGTCAAGGTTTTTTTGCGAAAAACCAATTTCTTTACTATGCTTTTGTACCAATTCAGTTGCAACTGCAACTTCATTTATTTGGGAAAAGCCCGTAATAACTAAGGAAAAAGTAAGGAATAAGAGGAAAATTTTCTTCATAAATTTTATTTTAGTGTTGTTTATTAGCAAGTCAAATCAAATTATTATAAAACTGCAAAGTGAGTTTTTTTATAAAATGCAAGGCAAAGTACATCTTTTTAATGATTTCAGTGGTCATAATATTTAGATGGTAGCATGTTTATTTAAATAATGTAATCATGAACGTAAAAAATATTCGCACCGATTTATAACTAATTCAAACACGCTCCAACTTTATAAGAATTGTTTTTTTGTAATTACCCCTCTTTACTCCTACCTTTGCGCCCGAAAAACGAGCCTAGCATACTTAGGCTTAAGTATAAATTAACCAACGCAACAGATAATTTATGGTAGAAATTAAACCAGACGAAATTTCGGCAATCCTTCGTCAACAATTAAGCAACTTCAATGCAGGTGCAAACTTGGAGGAAGTAGGAACCGTATTACAAATAGGTGATGGTATTGCACGTGTTTATGGACTTAACAATGTACGCTCGGGTGAACTTGTGGAGTTTGATAATGGCGTAAAAGCAATTGCACTTAACCTGGAGGAAGACAATGTGGGTGTGGTATTGATGGGTGATAGTGGAGATATTCGTGAAGGAGACAAAGTAAAACGTACGGGACAAATCGCCTCTATTAAAGTTGGTGAAGGAATGTGTGGTAGGGTTATCAATACACTTGGTACACCAATAGATGGAAAAGGCCCATTGCAAGGTGAATTATATGAAATGCCACTGGAAAGAAAAGCCCCTGGCGTAATTTTTCGTGAGCCGGTAAAAGAACCATTGCAAACTGGTATTAAAGCAATTGATGCCATGATTCCAATTGGTCGTGGCCAGCGTGAATTGATTATTGGTGATCGTCAAACAGGCAAATCTGCCATAGCAATTGATACCATCATCAATCAAAAAGAATTTTATGCAGCAGGAAAGCCTGTTTATTGTATATATGTAGCTATTGGGCAAAAAGCATCTACTATTGCTGGTGTAATGAAAACATTGGAAGAAAATGGTGCAATGGCTTATACTACTATTGTTGCTGCCTCTGCCTCTGATCCTGCCCCACTTCAGTTCTATGCTCCATTTGCTGGTGCCGCTATTGGAGAGTTTTTTAGAGATACCGGTCGTCCTGCATTAATTATTTATGATGATCTTTCTAAGCAAGCAGTTGCTTATCGTGAAGTATCATTGTTGCTTCGTCGCCCACCAGGCCGTGAGGCTTATCCTGGTGATGTATTTTATTTGCATAGTCGTTTATTAGAAAGAGCCGCTAAGGTTGTTGCAAAAGATGAAATAGCTCGTCAGATGAATGACTTGCCAGAATCTATCAAACATTTGGTAAAAGGTGGAGGCTCGCTTACAGCTTTGCCTATTATTGAAACACAAGCTGGTGACGTATCTGCTTATATACCTACCAACGTAATTTCGATTACGGACGGACAAATTTTCTTAGAAGGTAACTTATTTAATGCGGGTATACGTCCTGCTATTAACGTAGGTATTTCTGTAAGTCGTGTGGGTGGTAATGCGCAAATTAAATCCATGAAAAAAGTTGCTGGTACACTAAAATTGGATCAGGCTTTGTATCGTGAGCTTGAAGCGTTCTCTAAATTTGGAGGTGACTTAGATGCTGCTACTAAAAACGTAATTGATAAAGGTGCTCGTAATGTGGAAATTTTGAAACAACCACAATACTCTCCTTATGCAGTGGAAAAACAAGTTGCCATCATATACCTTGGTACGCAAGGATTGATGAGAAACGTAGCCGTAAAAAAGGTAAAGGAATTTGAAGAGCATTTTTTAATGGAAATGGAAAACAAATTGCCTGAAGTGATGGCTGAATTTAAGAAAGGAAATTTACCAGAAGATGGATTGAAAAAAATGGTAGATCTTGCAAACGGCATCATACCACAATACAAATAAATTTTATCTCAATAATTTTACCAAGCCACCAATAAAAGGGTGGCTTTTTTTTGATATATTTAACCCAATAACAATTAATTGCATATTAACACGTTATAGCTATTCATATAGTTGATTTACAAATACATCAAAAGTAAACTGAACCAAATGAAAAAGTACTTGCTAATTACCATTGCTGTTTTATGTACCCTTTTTGTAGAAGCGCAACGCTATTATGGAATTTCCAATAGCAACTATGCCGCCATTAATGGCTTGTATATTAATCCCGCAAACATAGCTGACAATAGGATGTTGATGGATTTGCAGTTTGCCTCAGGCAACGCAGCACTTAACCAAAACTATGGTTACATAAAAAATTTTAAAACGTTTACGGATTCTTTAAAAGACGGCACTGACATAGAATTTACAAAATCGAGCAAAACTGACAATATTGGATTTAATGCACTTGGAGAAATAAGAGGACCCTCGTTTATGATGCAGATAGGAAAAAAACAAGCCATTGGATTACTCATAAGAGGAAGGGTTGTAGGAAGTGGAAATGGCATAAACACAGATTATTTTACCTTTATAAATGATGGCATTAGGGGTGTAAAACTTCCCAATGGAACCACTTTTACCAGTGGCAATGTAAATACAAATATCAATGCATTTACAGAAATAGGTCTTGCTTATGGTAGAGAAATATTAAACGAAGGGCAAAACTATATAAAGGCGGGCATCGTTTTAAAAAGATACAATGGATTGGCATTTAGCAGCGCTAGGCTGAACAACTTTAGCGTAAAATTGATAGACACATCCATATCTAGGGTACAATTTAATGGAACGATTGAAGCTTCTAAAAGTTTTAATAACAATGACGGTTTTGACAATTTATCTTCCCAAAACTTGTTATTTGGAGGACCAGGAAGTGGATTTGGGATTGATATTGGTGCTGTATATGAACACCGGGAGCCGAATGATGATGAGGAAGAAATATCTACTGCACGCTATGAAAATAAATATAAATATAAAATTGGTTTTGCTTTGCAAGATATTGGAAGCATGACATACAAAGCCTCTCCCGATAACGAAAATTATATTATTAAAACAAATGCTCCTATTACTGTAAACCAAGTTGATACTGCTAATATAGGTTTTGATGATATTACTAGTTATTTTAAATCTATAGGAGCTACCGCAACAAAAGATAACAACGCCGCCAAAATAAAAGCCCCAACTGTAATTACTATTTATGGAGATTATAAATTCTCGAAACATATTTATATAAATGCATTATTTACGAGTGGCTTGGTAGGCAATAACACGGCAGGTACTCGTACGGCTTTTCAAGCAGTAGTAACACCAAGGTTTGAAAGTGTATTTTTAGACGCTGGAATACCTATCTCATACAGTGCCCTTTCACAAAATGTAAAAATAGGTATTGGCTTGCGCTTGGGTATATTTTACATAGGCAGCGATGATATTATTACAAATGCAACGGGTATAGGCAAATTTACAAGTGCCAATATCTATGCAGGCCTGCATGCTGCCATACCATACAGAAAAACAAAATCGAGAAAACAAAAAGAGGAAGAAATACCAGCTCCTATTAAAGAAGTAACAACACCAAAAATAGAAGAACCAAAAATAGAAGTTCCGAAAGACACAGATGGCGACGGTGTAATAGATAATGAAGATAAGTGCCCAACTGTAGCAGGTATAAAGGCATTTAATGGTTGCCCAGATACTGATGCAGATGGCGTACAGGATAGTGAAGATAAATGTCCTAGCGTATTTGGCTTAGCGGCATTTAATGGCTGCCCAGATACTGATGCGGATGGCATACAAGATAGCGAAGACGAATGCCCGTCAGAAAAAGGACCTGTTGCCATGAAAGGTTGCCCCGATACAGATGCTGATGGGGTAGCAGATAAAAACGATAAGTGTATTGACAGACCAGGACCTGTTGACAATGAGGGCTGCCCAAGAGTAAGTGAAGTAGTGGTAAAAAAATTAAACTTTGCTGCACAGGGAATTCAATTTGAAGTAGGGAAAGACATCATCAGACCTATATCATTCAAAAAATTAGATGAGGTGGTAAATATATTAAATGAGTATGGTGATTACCAATTAATAATTGAAGGCCATACCGACAACACTGGCAATGCAGATAAAAATCAAATTTTATCTGAAAAAAGAGCCGCTGCTGTAAAAAATTATTTTAAAAACAAAGGCATTGATACTGAAAGGTTGCTTGCATCTGGTTATGGAGATACAAAACCTTTGGTAGAGAATAATTCGGTGGCCAATAAAGCAAAAAATAGAAGGGTAGAATTGAATATGAAATTGAAAGATTAATTCCCACATTACACTCTTTAAAAATGCCGCACCTCAAAAGAGGGCACTGAAAAACTGGCTGTTTATCAAAAGAGGCTGTTTTCTAAATTGAAAACAGCCTCTTTTCTTTAAAGTATTCGAGTCGGGGTCTATCACCAATTTCATATAGGCGATTCTCAGAGCTTATAATTTCCTTTTAGAAAGCCTTATAAATTTTTAATGACTTTTTCAGTGCCCTCCCTCAAAATGCGTCTTTTTTTTTATTTGATACCAACCTCATTACTGAAAGAACACAGCAATGAAATTAGATTTACAATTAATGATTTTTGCTTTACTATATTTTCTATAACTTCCGTATATGAAAAATAAGAACATTGTATATTTTATTTTACAAATAGCTTTGATATTATTCACTTCCATATCATTTGCCCAGCAAAGCACTATCATAGATTCTGCAAAAAAAGCAATTGTTTCTGCTACGTTAAATGAAGCAACTTATATAGCTACTTGTTTTTTTATAGCCGATAATTATATGGACATAGAGCAATATGACTCTGCACAAGTTTGGCTAAATAAAATTCATGAAAAGCTACCAGCTAAAACCAATTCTTTAAGTAACTATTTTTTAACCACACGACAAGCGGAGGTTTACTACTATAATAATTTGCAGCAATTGGGGCTGCAAGAAAGTTTAAGGGGATTAGAAATGGCGAAGGCTTTAGATGATAGCTTGTTATTAGCAGATAGCTATAATTTCTTGGGGTTATTTTATATGAATATTGATAGTGCTTCAAAATCATTGGCGTTTTATAAAGAAGGAATAAAATATACAAAACAACCTCCCTACCCCACAAATTATTTAAGCCTTACCAAGCCGCATCACTTATACGGCAACCTCTCCGAAGCTTTTTATAAATTAAAAATGTATGATAGTGCCCTACAATTTAATAAAGTTTCATTACAAAAAGCAACTGCCATACAATGGCAGCGGGGTATAGCGGTTGCAAATACCAGTATGGGTGATATTTTTTTGGCCATGCACCAAATTGATAGTGCTTTGTATTATTTTAAGAATGGCATTGTTATTTCCAAATTATACTTAGAAATAGATGTGGAACTATTGTGCCATAGTGGACTTGCTGCCTGTTACGAAAGTAAAAATAATTATACCGAAGCAAAAGAGCAATTGGATGAAGGCTTTGCATTGCTAAAAGACAAGCCAATGATCAATCGCTTTTTTGCTCTACAATTTTTAGCTACTGCAATAAAAATATATAAAAAACAGGAAGACAATAAAGCGCTCATACATGCTTTGGAATTAAAATCTGAAATAGAAACGAGTAATATTAAAGGGAACAATACACAAATACAGACTATACTAAACTCAGGAGTTGCAAACGAAAAAAAATTATTAAACTTAGAAGTAATAGATGCGCAGCAAAAACAAAAATTAGCCAATAGCCGTTTTATTATTGTACTTATCGCTTTTGGCTTTTTAGGTATTGCCTTTTTGGTATATCGCTATACTCAAAATCAAAAATTAGCTATTTCAAAAATTAGACACTCCATAAGCCAAGATTTACACGATGATATAGGAGCCTCTTTGAGCAGCTTACAAATTTATGGTGCTGTAGCTGAAAAAACATTTATAACAAACCCCGAAAAAGCAATAGAAATGTTGCAAAAAATTTCTACACAAAGTAAAACAGTAATGGAGAATATGAACGACATTGTTTGGAGTATGAATACAAACACTGCCAATACAATTTCATTAGAAGCTAAAGTAAAAAACTACAGTGTAGAATTACTGAGTGACAATGACATCAACTTTCAATGTGTTATTGATGCAACCATAGAACCATTGTTAAAAAGTATAACAGCCAAAAGAAATATCCTACTCATCATAAGAGAGGCTATGAACAATATTGCAAAGTACAGCAAAGCAACCAATGCAAAACTAGAAATCAATATATTAGATAAAACCTTAGAAATAATAATATCTGATAATGGCCTTGGTTTTGATTGGGAGAAAAGGAAGAATGGAAATGGGATGGAAAACATGAAACAGAGAACTTTTGAATTACAAGGAACTTTTGAAATAAAAACAAAAGAAAATAATGGAACATCTATTTATGTGACCATTCCATTAAAGTCGGTATAACTATAATTAGGTATTACCAATGCATGCATAAACTATAACTTTACATTGTGCCAATAAAAGTATTTATATATGACGATAACAATGCTAGGCGTGATAGCCTAAAAGCATTGATGGAGCTTAGTCCTGAATTATTATTTGCAGGAGAAGCGTCTAATTGTAAGGATGTTTTAGAAGATATGGATACCTACTTTCCCGATGTAGTTTTAATGGACATCAATATGCCCAGTGTAGATGGCATAGAGGGCTTAAAGAGTATCAAGAAAAAATTTCCGCACATAAAAGTATTAATGCAAACCGTATTTGATGATACAGATAAAGTATTTGAATGTATTCGCAATGGGGCAAGCGGTTATATTTTAAAAAAAGATTCTCCTCAAAGAATTTTACAAGCTATACAAGAAGTGTTTGATGGCGGTGCTGTAATGAATCCCAGCATTGCTTTAAAAGTGTTGGATTATTTTCAACCACAAAAAAAAGAAAACCCGCTTACTTCAAGAGAAACAGAAGTGCTTGTCCTATTAGCAGAGGGCTTAAGCTATAAGATGGTTGCTGATAGGTTATTTTTAAGTTTTAATACCGTGAACACCCATATAAAGCATATCTACGAAAAACTACACGTTTCTTCTATTGGCGAAGCCATTGCTTTTTATTATAAAAATTTACACCAGTAGTATTTATCATTTTCACTACAATTAGGTATTGAGGATTGTTTTTGATGTTGGATTTTTACATTCTAAAAATTAAACATTATGAAACAGTTATTCTCTTTAGTCCTTTTAGCAATTACTGCTAGCACATTTGCAACAGTCCATACCGTAAGCAATTCACCCGCTACATTGGCACAGTTTAATAACATTCAAGCGGCGGTAACTGCAGCGTCTACTGGCGATACAATTTATGTACATGGAAGCCCAAATCCATATGCTGCTTTTACACAAACAAATAAGCAACTCACTATTATCGGCCCAGGTTGGGGCCCGGATAAAAATCTACCTTTTACAGCACTAATACAAGGCTGTACAATAACTGGTGCTACCTGTGCCAATTCAGAATACCAAGGTTTAACATTTATAAGTGCGCTCCAAATATCAAGCGCACATCCAGATAATTTGCGTTTTATACGTAACAATTTTGCAGGTATTGATATTAATATAAACCAAGGTAGCACAACTTATATTGGTTATCTTTTTGAAGGCAATGTATTTGATAATGCCACAGCAAATGCAACAGCAAGTACTACCTATCAAAATTTCCTTTTTCAAAACAACAATTTTTTTGAAAATGGAACAGTGAGGGATGCAAATTTTACGGGTTTCTTTAATTCTATTAATGTACTTTTTAACCATAATCTTTGGTTTGGAGCGGGAACTGGCATCAGAAATATTGCCGCTGGTAGTAACAATCGCTTTTTAACTTTTGCAAATAATATTTTTGTAAGGCGTAATGCTGCCAATAGTATTTCATCCAGCACTTATAATAATAACATTACATTCTATCCAGCTGGCTCTACCAATCCCGGAGCTCCGTGGACGGTGAACAGTAATGTTGATGGGGGCGGAAATGTAGATAACCAAGACCCACAAATGGCCAATCAAGCTGCCGTTAATGCAGGTAATGCAAGTTCTGTAAATGATTTTACCATTGCTGCTGGCCCTGCAAATAATACAGGAAGCGACGGGAAAGACATGGGCTTTTTGTTTGATGCTGTTGGCAGTTTAAACTGGGCAAACAGCCGAAACAGCCGCTTGCCTCGTATTTTCAGTATGAACGTAATAACTCCAACTGTAGCAGCTGGAGCAAATGTTACCATCAATGTAGATGCAAGAATAAGTAACTAGTGTTTTCTCATTTTTAAAAACTAAAACGAGTTAACATGAAAAAAATATTTTTAATATTAATCATAGTGCTTGGATATCTATCTTCCCAAGCACAAACAATAACCGCAGCTGAGTTTTTTGTAGATGCTGACCCAGGTGTAGGTAATGGTACTGCCATTACACCATCTCCTAGTGGTACCAATCCAACATTTGTTGCTACCATTCCTACTACATTATTGGCAAATGGTTTTCATTTTGTAGGCATACGAACGAAAGACAATACTGGCAAATGGGGATTGTTTGAAAATAGAGGATTTTACATTAGCAGTTCTACATCGAATGTAAGCAATATTGCAGCGGCTGAATTTTTTATTGATACAGATCCTGGCGTGGGTAATGCTACAGCTATCACCCCTTCGCCTACTGGTGCAAACCCAACATTTGTTGCTACAATCCCTACTACATTGTTATCTGCAGGTTTTCATTTTATAGCCATACGCACTAAAGATGCAACTGGCAAATGGGGTTTGTTTGAAAACCGAGGGTTTTACATTAGCAGTTCCACAACAAACGTAAGCAATATTGCAGCAGCAGAATTTTTTATTGATACAGATCCTGGTGTGGGTAACGGTACAGCTATATCCCCTTCGCCTACTGGTGCAAACCCAACATTTGTTGCTACTATTCCTACTACATTGTTATCTGCAGGTTTTCACTTTGTAGCTATCCGCACAAAAGATGCTACAGGCAATTGGGGATTGTTTGAAAACCGAGGATTTTATATAAGCAGCTCTACTACAAACGTAAGCAATATTGCAGCGGCTGAATTTTTTATTGATACAGATCCTGGTGTGGGTAATGGCACAGCTATATCCCCTTCGCCTACTGGCGCTAATCCAACTTTTGTTGCTACTATTCCTACTACATTGTTATCATCAGGTTTTCATTTTGTAGCTATACGTACAAAAGATGCTAGCGGCAAATGGGGATTGTTTGAAAATAGAGGATTTTACATTAGTACACAAACCGCTAATAGTCTGGGTATGGTGGCTGCCGAGTATTTTATTGATACTGATCCAGGCATAGGAAATGGAACTGCTTTTACAATTCCAGGCGGGCAAAGCTTTAATCAAAATTTTGTATTGCCTATTCCTTTGGGAACATCGCAGGGGCAGCATTTTATTGCCATTAGAACTAAAAATGATTGGGGTTTATTTGATTTTGATACCATAACCGTTTCTGGATTAGTGCCTTTAAATCTTTTAAGTTTTGATGCTTATAAAATAGAACAAACGGTACAGTTAAAATGGAAAACAGAAAATGAAATAAACACATCGCACTTTGAAATAGAAAGAAGTAGCAATGGGGTTGATTTTGAGAAAATTGGTAAAGTAAATTCTTTTAACAGTTCTGGTACAAATAATTATTCATACCAAGATATCAAGCCATTGAAAGGCATGAATTTTTATCGATTAAAACAAATAGATATTGATGGTAGGTTTACATACAGCAATATCAAAAAGGTAATGTTTGAAACCTTTGGTGATGCGGTAAATATTTACCCCAATCCAGCAAAAGAATATATACAGTTTGATTATGCAGGTAAGCAAAAAACAGTGTTGGTAAATCTGTTTGATGCACAAGGTAGGCTAATAAAAACTACCACACTTGCCAATATACAACCGCTAAAGTTGAATATAGAAAATGTAGCCAAAGGGAAATATGTAGTTCAATTAAGCGATGGTGAAAAAATCGCCACTGGCAGTTTTATTAAACAATAAAATCATGTTTTATGAAAGTTGTTTTTATATGCATATTGCTATTGGCTTACCAAGAAAGTATGTCTCAATCAAATCCAATCGGGAAAGTTGGTATCAATACGAATGTACCAAAAGCCATGTTGCATGTAAAAGATAGTTCTGTATTGTTTTCGGGAGCTACAACATTGCCTATTAATGCTGGTAACCCTCCTGTTAGCGGTGCAGGAATTAGAATGATGTGGTATCCAGATAAAGCTGCTTTTCGAGCTGGGTTGGTAGTAGGGGCAAATTGGGATAAAGATAGTATAGGGGAATATTCCTTTGCAAGTGGATACAATGCAAAAGCAAAAGGGGAGAGCAGTTTTGCTGCAGGCAACGGTAGTGCCGCAACC
>JANNGD010000038.1:0-3749 GCA_031380515.1 Ferruginibacter sp.
CTGCGGCTGCGCCGCAGCATGCGCAGGTTGGGCGTTTTGTCGCTCGCCACAGGCAGAGCGCTACAAGTACAGCTAGGCGGCTGCCTTAAATAAAAAAATGCAAGGCAGGCATGGCGCAAGAAGAACAAATACAAATGATGATTACCTTTATGATGCAAACGGAAATCTTAACTTAGATAATAACAAAGCCATAAGCAGCATAACGTATAACCACCTTAACCTACCATCTGTAATAAGCATTACGGGTAAAGGAAGTATAGCCTATACCTACGATGCAGGAGGCAATAAATTGAAAAAAGTAACACTAGAAGACCCAACAACTGCAAACGGAAACAAAACCATTACAACAACTACCAGTTATATAAGCGGCTTGGTTTACGAAAGCAAAACAACAAGCCCGCCAAACACACCCACTACCGACTATACTGATGTACTACAATTTGTACCACAAGAAGAAGGGCGTATAAGATTTAAACCTGCAGAAGGAGCCATTGCTGCAAGCTTTGCATATGATTACATGCTCAAAGACCATTTAGGAAATGTACGGGTAGTGATAACGGAGGAGCAGAAAATAGACCCATACCCAGCAGCGACCTTAGAAACGGCAAGTCTTACAACAGAAAAAACATTTTACAGCATACCAGACGATGCAGCTACAAGGGTAAATAAAAATACCGTACCTGCTTACCCAACAGATAACACAACAGGCCCAAATGATTTTATACATAAGCTAAGTGGAAGCGGTACAAAGGTTGGTAGCAGCATTACATTAAAAGTAATGGCAGGAGATAAATTTAATGTAAAAGTAAGCAGTTGGTATAAAACAAATGGCGCTCCAATAAACAATCCTACTACTCCAATTTTAGCAGATTTAATAAATGGATTTATAGGCGGTGTAGGTGGCGCAATAAGTTCTTCGCATGGAACAACAACGACCACACAAATACAAAATAGTGGAGTGCTTACACCTAACATAAATAATTTTTTAAGTACGCAGGTAAACGACCCTTCGAGACCAAAAGCATATTTAAATTGGATATTGTTTGACGAACAATTTAACTTTGTGAGCAGCAGCAGTGGAGCGGAACAAGTACCAGCAGAAAGTTATTTTGGTACTGCGCCAAGCAATCAAGTAAAGCCACATATACTAACAGATTTACCGATAAATAAAAGTGGTTACTTGTATGTGTATGTGAGCAACGAAACCCCTAATATAGATGTGTATTTTGATAATTTACAGGTGACACATACGAGGGGGCGATGTTGGAGGAGACGCATTATTATCCCTTCGGGTTGAAGATGGATGGGATATGTAGTAAGGCTGTGGGAGTGCTTCAAAATAAAATTGGTATTACAGGAAAGGAATTACAATCAAAGGAGTTCAGTGATGGTAGTGGGCTAGAAGAGTATGATTTTGGAGCAAGATTTTATGACTCAAAAATAGGAAGATGGACAACGATAGACCCCAAAGCAGATAAATTTGAAGGCCTATCTCCTTACGTTTATACTGCAAATAATCCTGTTCTATTAGTTGATTTTGATGGGAAAGATTGGACAATAACATTTACGAAAGATGCAAATGGTAATGCCGTATTTAATATAACTTTTACTGCACAGGTTCTTAATAGTAGCAATAACAAGAATATAAATACAACAGCTTTAGCAACTCAAATAAAAACGCAATTTGAAACTATTTTTAATGTTAAATATGGCAAAGATGCTGAAGGTATTCCAACAACAATTAATGCAATTGCTAATGTTAGTGTTATTAATAAGAGGGGAGATTTAGCAGGCAATGCAACTCTATATGATATAGTAGATGGTTCAGATAATCGTATTCAAACAAATAATCCTAATGAAGTAGTTTTAGGAAGAGCAATTAACGGAAAGGAAATTCTTTTGAATGCAGATAACGTTCCTAACATAATTAATGGGTCAGATAAACTTACGACTACTCATGAGGCTGGGCATACAGCAGGGTTGCTTCATCCCAACCAAGATTTTTACACTTCATTTTTTGGTATATTTAAATCGCCCGGCTTCACCTCGAATGCACCGCCAAGCAATTTTATGATGCCAGTATGGCAAGCTACAAACACAGGGCCGACTAAGCATCAAGTTTATAGAATATATCAGCTTTATAGTAAAGGGAAGTTGAATAAAAAAGAAGGAACTCGTCCAATTGAAGCCGAATGGTAGAGTTAATTAGTAATTTTAAATTATCTTATCTTGAAATCAATTTTTTTTATTTTTTTTATTTTTACTTTTCTAGAAAGTTGTATGCATAAAAAAGAGTACAAATATTCAACTTGTGAATTGGCTTTAGCGGAATATCCTAGCAGCTTTCTTTTTATCAAGACTATATCTGTTAGTATGAATATAGAAAAGGGAAGAAATAGTTCAGAGGTTTGCAATATATATTTGGTAACGAATAATGTAAACAATGATACCCTCAACCTAATTGATGTTAAGCCTCAATTATCTGAAAAAGAATTGCTTGAATGTAGTAAGAATAGTTTACTAATCTTTAAACCAGCAGAAAGAGGTATTTGTATAAATTTTATATCTTATTTTGATATAAATGGAGTGATTAGAAAAAAATATCCTATCATAGTAGGGCAAGCTTTTTCTTTCACTAGATAAATGCCGGTAGTGTTCCAGTAGTGTTGTTATTTTTTGAACCCCTTATAAATACTAGTTTTTTAAATAAAAGAATTTAATTTTAATTGGGTAGTGTTCCAAAGTTGTGGTTATTTTTTGAAACCATTGTCAATACTCATTTTTCAAAATAGAATAATTAGTTTTAAAGTTAATAATCGGGTAGCTCATAAGCTACCCGATATTTTTTTATGGTAAAAAATAAGGGTAATGTTCCAATCGTGTTGGTATTTTTTAGAACCCTTATCCATACTGGAGTTAGAAAAAAATCATTAGTTTTAAAAGTTAAAAATCGGGCAGCCAAGTGGCTGCCCGATTCAATTATATGCCAAAAAATAAGCCCAAATGCTACAAAAAGAACATAAGTGTATCAAACGTGTTGGTGGAAATCTAGAATGCAAGCTGTGCAAGGGTTTGTGTATAAAGTGGGGTAAAAGCAATTCGGGTAAAGAAAGATATAAATGTAAGAATTGTGGAAAGGGTTGTATAGAAAATTATAACAATCAATCTTATAATATACCAGATAAATCAATAACATCATTATTAAAAGAAGGTTGTGGCATACGAAGCATGGCAAGGCTATTGCAAATATCTTGTACAACTGTTTTAAAAAGAATTTTATGTATTGCAAAAGCTATTGAAAAACCTATAATTTCTTTTAATAAAAGTTACGAAGTAGATGAACTGTGTACTTATTGCAAATGTAAAACAAAACTATTGTGGGTGGTATATGCTTTGCAAAAAGATACAAAGCAAGTGGTAGAGTTTGCTGTAGGCAGCAGAACAAAAGCAACTTTACAAAAAGTGGTAAGTACCTTGTGTATGAGTGATGCTACAAAAATAAATACAGATAAATTAAACTTGTATGGTTTTATTATTCCGCAAGCTATGCATAATACAAAGCAGTATGGTACAAATAATATAGAAAGAAAAAATTTGAGTTTACGTACACATTTAAAACGATTGAATAGAAGGAGTATTTGTTTTAGTAAGAGTATATTTTTATTGAGTGCTTGTTTGAAGATTTATTTTTGGGGTTAGTATTTTAAAGGGCATTTTAAACTTTTCTAGATTTGATATTTAGAAAGAAG
>JANNGD010000049.1:0-7725 GCA_031380515.1 Ferruginibacter sp.
TTAAATCATTCGTACTTAAAAATGGTACCAATGAGTTGGCAGTTGACAATTTATCTCAAGGCTTTTACACTTTAAAGGTTTCTGAAAATGGAAACCAAACAGAAGTGATTAAATTAAACATACTAAGGTAGATTTATTTAATGGTGGTTTAATTAACCCCCTGTTCGTTTAAAAAGAGGAAGTCACAAAACTAAAATGAGGGCTTTGAGAATTGCTTAAACGATATATTTCTCCATCACCTTACCTAATAAAAAGGGGCTGTCTCAAATGTTTGAGACTGCCCCTTTTTTATTGAATATGGGGGGAATTGTATTAACTAAATAAGCCGCCTTTTTTTAACCCTTTATAACCTTCTCCTACTTTAAATCCATTGTTGTACACTTCTATTTTATAATTGCCTTTTTGGAAGTCTGCATTTTGTTTCCACTCAAAACTTACATTTTGTCTTTTGTTTTGTGTATAGTTTACATCTAACTTTTGGGTATATGGAATTTCTTGTCCAGTTCTTGTACTAAAAGTTCCTGATCCCAATGCTTGCACGGCTATTGGGTTTCCGTCGGGGCCTGTAATGCATACGTAAATCTCTTTTGTACCACTTTCAGAAATCATGTTCTCATCCAAATCGAAACTTATGCGAAACTTATCTACTCGCTTAGAAACTTCGGTTACCTTTTCTTTGCCATTCTTTTTTTCGTTTAATCCAACAATATTAAAATTGGAGGCGTGTAAGGTAGAACCAACATTTAATAAGTCTTCTTTTTGTTTTATTACAAGCGTAGAAGAATCATAATTGCGTTGAACCTTATCTCTTTGTTGTACAACTGCAGCTTTTTCAGTTATCAGTTGTGTATTTTGTTGTTGTAATACATATACTCGTTCTTTGTATCCATCAATGTCTCCATTCAACGATTGAATCAACCTTTTTGCTTCTGCCAATTCTGCTTGAGTAGCATTGGATTTACTTAAAAGCTGTTGAATTTTAGCACGCTTTTCGCCTATTTCACGGTCTTTTACTGTTATAGAACTATCCTTCTTTGCATTGGATGTCTTTAGTTCATCATATCGCATGGCAGCTGCATCTAATTCTACTTTCAATTGCTCTCTTTCGGTAGATGTAGAGGCGATAATGGTTTCTTTTTGTTCTATTTTTTCTTCGGTTTTGTTTTTATCGTAAATGATATATCCCCAAGTACCCAAAAGTGCTACAACCAAGGCACCTGTAAGAATAGAACGTACGACTTTTTTTTCTGCAGGGGGAGCGATTACTGTTTTTGGGGTATTTTGCTCCGTTTCTGGATAATTTTCGAAGGCCATAATTATAATTTTTAAATTAGATAAAATTAAATTTTAAGAAACAACTAAATATTAATACAATATTTTTGTGTTTGCATGTACTTTAGCCTATTTACGAATACTATGCCAAGTATTCATAAAAAATATGTTAAAGGCATGAATGTGCATAATTTTAACTTATGAGTGTTGAAAAAATTATAGGGAATTGGAAAAAAAAATCCTTCAAACCAGTGTATTGGTTAGAGGGTGAAGAAGAGTATTATATAGACCAAGTAATAAATTATGCAGAGCATCTGTTATTACCGGCTGCCGAGGCAGAATTTAATTTGACCGTTTTTTATGGTAGAGATGCCGATTGGGCAGCTGTAATTAATGCATGTAGGCGTTACCCCATGTTTGCTGAAAAACAAGTTGTTGTACTCAAAGAAGCGCAACATATGAAAGACATAGATAAATTGGAAGGATACATAGCTTCTCCATTGCCCTCCACCATATTTGTGGTAGGTTACAAAGCCAAAGGAGTGGACAAACGTACCAAGCTATACAAGATATTACAAACAAATGCCGAAGTACTTACAACAAAAAAAATAGCGGAAGGTAAAATGCAAGAGTGGATTATTGAACTTGCAAAAAGCAAAGGTTACAGTATACAACCCAAATCAGCGGCATTGTTAGAGGAGCACACAGGCAATGACCTTAGCCGTATTGTAAACGAAATAGACAAATTGTCTGTAAACCTGCAAAATAAAAAAACGATAGATGAAGATGATATAGAAAAATACATCGGTATAAGCAAAGAATACAATGTTTTTGAATTGCAAGCAGCTATTGCAAAAAAAGACCTTGGCCGCTCCATAAAAATCATCAATTATTTTGAGGCCAATCCCAAAGCCGTGGCTATACAAATGTTGCTCCCAGCATTGTATGCTTATTTTAGTAAAATTTATGCAGTTTATGGTATGAACGATAAATCTGATGCAGTTTTAAAGCCATTGTTTTATTTTAATCCAGTGTCGCTTTCACAAGCAAAAGACGCCATGAAAAATTATGGATATGCTGGTATTGAAAAAATGCTTTTGCTGCTTCATCACTACGATCTTAGAAGCAAAGGCGTTGGAGACAATGGTACACCAGGTGCTATGCTCATGAGAGAAATGGTAGCAAAATTGATGTTAAACGATAATTGATATTATTGGATTCCAAAAATATAGTAGCAATAATATAGCCTAATTCGATTTTTGTAGAAGCATTTAGTATAATTTACAATGATGATATTCTTACATAAATTTTAATTTTTCAAAAATTGATAACAATAAAAAGAACAACATCCGACGATGTAGATTTTCAAAAGTTGGTATCCCTACTCGATAAAGATTTGGCAATAAGAGATGGTGTTGAACATTCTTTTTATGCCCAGTTAAATAAAATAGATAGCATTAAAAATGTAGTTGTTTTGTATGTAAATAAGGAAGCAGTAAGCTGCGGTGCTTACAAAGTATACAATGAAAATACAGTAGAAATAAAGAGAATGTTTACTGAACTCTCCTATAGAGGAAGCGGGCTTGCAGCAAAAGTTTTAGGGGAATTGGAGTCCTGGGCCAAAGAAAACAACTATCAAAATTGTATATTGGAAACAGGTAAGAAACAGCCAGAAGCAATTGCACTATATACAAAAGCTGGCTACAACATTATTCCAAATTATGGGCAATACGAACATGTAGAGAATAGTGTGTGCATGCGGAAAAGGGTATGAGGATTAAAATTTATTAAAACTGATTTTACGCAGATGTTTGTAGATGGAAACTATTACCAATGAACAGATTTTCGCCCGCTGGCTGTGCTGCCCAATAGATAAATATAAAATTAAACAAGGCTTTCGGCCGCCCCGCTTTTCCTTATACTTAATGGTTCTACTCGGTCATCTATAATTTGTACTTGCCCTTGTGCCAGACTTGCAACCTGCTGGCGATAGGCAGGTTGGTTGATATTTGTTTGTAAAGCCATACTTGCACAAAACCTACTTATTTGCAGTTATTTTTTCAGTCCTTGTTTTTCCATCATTTTCAGACCATAGTTTCTAATTGTGGTTATGAGTTTCAAGATATCTTTGCCTTGTTCTGTCAATGAATATTCTGTTTTTGGCGGTACAACTGCATAAACCTTTCTTTTAATATAACCATCTTGTTCAAGTTCTCTTAATTGCGATGTTAGCATTTTGTCAGATATATGTGGTATGTCTTTTCGCAATTCACCATATCGCATTATATTATCTTTTAGTTGCCATAAAATAGGAGCTCTCCAAGTTCCCCCTACCTGTGACCCGTTCTGAAAAAAGTTGTTTGGTTAATTAAAATTATTAGTTTTTAGTATTGTTTTACAAATTAGTGATTTCATTTCTTATTGTTGTTAAATATGGGCCGAAAGAATTTTTAGTTTCAATATTCCTGCAAACAATTAAGACAATTTGTTTGTCCGAATAACGGTAATAATTGGTTATAAATCCAGGATGTCCACCATTATGTGAATATTGCTTGCCCAGAGCGGGTTCATTTCTTATACTCCAACCAAAACCATAACTAACAGCTTTTTGAGTTTCGTACATACTGCCATCTTTTTTAATAATGGGTTTATATGCTTCAGCAAAATGCACACTATCATCTTGCAAGTATTTTTTCAATACATCATCCCATTTTTTTAAATCTCGGGCAGTAGAAATTACTGAGCCATCACCATAAAGATCGCCGAGATAAAAAACAAAGTTCTTTACTTCATGCGCTTTTAAATTTCCTTTTATGGAATCTTCTATATATCCAGTTACCAAATTTCTGGCTTTAATACGTCTAAAATCTGTTACCATTAAAGCCTTGGTTTTTTTTAATCCTGCTGATTTAAAGACTTTTTTGGACATAAATTTTTGGTACGACATTTCAGATACTTTTTCAATAATGGTGGCCAAAATATCATATCCAATATCGGCGTATTCCCATTTCTCGACTGGCTCAAACTGCAGCGGTAGCTTTTTTGTGTACAGGTAAGAAAGCATTTCATTATTGCCATTAGATTTAGTGGTATCTATAAAAGGCCGGATATTATTCCAAAAATCGGGTAATCCAGATGTGTGTTGCAACATATGCCGTAATGTGATATTTGTGTAAGGAAACAATGGCAGATATTTACTTACAAAATCATCATAGTTCAATTTGCCTTGTTTTTTTAAAACCATGATACCAAAAGCTGTAAATTGTTTTGAAACAGAAGCTATTTGAAATTGCGATTTTTGATTCAATGGTAATTGTTTTTGTAAATTACTGTAGCCATAGCTTTTTTCAAATACTATTTTACCAGCTTTTGCAATGACGATATTCCCATTTATTGCCTTGTTGTTATAGGCTACCTTAAGAATAGAGTCAATTTTGTATAACGCATTTTGTGCACATGCATTTACTGTAAGCAAAAAGAAGAGACCAAGTAAAATTTGTTTTATATATAGCATTCCTACATTTTTATTTTCTTGTAAGTCTTTGCAATATTTTTCTCCTTTCAATTATTCGTCCGTTTTCGGTAGCTGTCTCAATTATCCTTAGAGTAAAGGCCCAGCCATCCCTAAGGATTTTTAATTTGAAAAGTGTTTCTACAAATTTAGAGTAAAACAGACTTAGTTTGTTTCATATTAAAAATCCGTAGAACACTGTGCGCTACGGAAAGTTTAATAGAAAAAGAAATATTACCAGCCTGGTGCAGTCAGGCGCAGGTTTATATGTAACCTATTCCTTGAGCCCTAGCGGCAGATATGCTGCCTAGCAAAAGTGGGGTGGCGTATCTACTGCTTAGTGCGATACAAGTTGTGCGGTGCTATATAAATCAATAATATTTTTTATTTTAGAAAACCAATCAGCTGCCTATTTTTTGTAAATTTATCCATACTTAAAAATATAATTTTACAGACAATAGCGAACTACACTTTGTAAGTTTTGCAGTGACTAACTAAATAGATGTATTTGTATAAGGTGTGATTAGAAATGTGCTTGCAGACGGCATAAAACATTGCCAAGCTACAAAAGATTTAGAACTGTACGGTTGATGTTTAATTACAAGTCATGTTCATTTAATAATTGGCAATATCGGAACTGGTTTTGTGCTACGCAAAACAAATTGGAAGTACATTACTGCAATAGATTATGCTGGCGACAAGGGATTGTTGGATGTAAGTTTATTGGATCCGATGAATGTGTAAAAATTTTTATTGCAAACTGCTTTTATTAAGGAACAGAAAGGATTTTTACAGCTTATTCTTTTACAGTGGTACTGAAAGCTACCACACAGGCTGGGCCTCATTTATGCGCCAGAGATACATTTTTATTTTGAAAGTATGCTGCGATAGTTTTCAAATAATAGGCAACTTACATACCTGCGCCAGATGGGCAAAAATAATCCAAATTTGTTTTGTCTTACTTTCCCAAATTATACGTTTGTTATAGTAAGTAGTGTGTTTCATTTATATTATTGGTATGAGCAGGGCTTACTTGCAGGGCTTGAATTTATTGCTCGCC
Organism: Ferruginibacter sp.; assembly: GCA_031380515.1. GTDB lineage: Bacteria > Bacteroidota > Bacteroidia > Chitinophagales > Chitinophagaceae > Ferruginibacter. Next base: position 5,844 of record JANNGD010000049.1, read on the forward strand.
CTGCCGGGAATCCCGAAACTTTGGGACTGATTAAAGATATAAAAGTACAGGTTAACAAACAAAAGCTGAGCAATGAACGTTCAGTCAAGATAAAGCACAACAGCGATAAAATGACCATTGCTCCAATGTCCCGTCAGACTTGCAGCAAACCTAATCTTAGCGGCTGTTTTGTACGTGATTGCAATGTTTGTCCAATGAGTCTTTTGCTTCTTGACACATATTTGCAACTTCTGCCCAGTCTTTGCAAGCATTCACTTGGTCATTCATTTGAAATTTGGCTATTCCTCGATAGTAAATGTCATAAGCCGAATATTCTGAGGTATCTGTCAATGTTTTATAGTCGTCCCAGGCTTTTTTATATTCTTTGAGCTCAACATAAGTTTTGGCTCGTCCAAGTCTGGCAGATGTATGTTTGTCAAAAATTGCAATTGCTTTTGAATAGTCGTTTAGTGCCAAATCAAACTTGTCGAGATTGAAGAGATAATCACCTCTGTCAACATAAAAATATCTTTCGTTTGAGTTTAATTTTATAGCTTCATTCATATCATTAACTGCTCCTGTGTCGTTAAGCAGGTTGTTTTTGCAATTTGCTCTGTCACGATATGGGAAGCCAAGATTGTATGAAGAATCAAGATGAATAGCAATTGACAAAATTTCTAAAGCCTTTTCATAATTTCTTTCAGCTTGATAAACTGATCCCAACGTCCAGTAGGCATTTACATTCTTAGGGTCGGCTTTTATTGCTCGTTCTAAACATTCTTTTGATTTGCAAGTATCAAATTCATTAATTGGTACTGGATGATATCGCATAACTTTTCTGTCCTTGCAAGAGCAAAAAATAAGAAATGTCAATATCATGAGAGGATGTCGCATTAAGGTAACTGCAAACGTCGAGCATTACCGCCAGGCGGGGTTTTAGTATTACTTCAGCCAACCGGTCAAGCCCTTTTAGTTGCGCTTTTTATAAAGTTACCGAAAAAGACAATTAGAAAATGTCTAGCCGATAACCAATGTACAATAGAGACTTATTGCTGAAGTTACATTGTCAAACCCCGATTGCGGTAATGCATTGTTGGCAGCGCCTTTTATGTTTAGCGATGTGGTGGTTGACTTGAAGGCCTAGCTATTATTTTAGTTTCAGTTCTTATTATTTGAGGTTGCACAACATTTATTGTCAAGGTTTCGGTAGTTGGGCAACCGGCATCTAAACCACTTACTACTAATATTACTTTTATTTGTTGACCTTGTAAATATTTAGTATCAACATAGACAGTTTTTTTATCCTGTCCATCTACAATAGTTCCATTGATAGCCGCCCATTGATATGTAAGAGAATGAGTTTTTAAGTACGCTTTTTTAAAAGGTTATACGCTAAATATAGCTTGTTGACCTTCTCCAATGCTATTGCCTCTTGGTCCTTCAATTATGATTTTGGGACAATCCATTGAATCTGTTTTCTGGGCTACTGCATGACTAAAAGAAAATGCAAAAAAGAAAACGAAATAAAACAAATGCTTCATACTTAATTATTTAACTGTTTCTAAATATAGTTTACCTTTCGACTTTTAAGAGGTGCTGCTACGGTAGCGCTTGGCGATGTGGTGGAATTTGAAATTCTTCCGCCCGGAACCGCTGCTTGGTTTTGTACCAAAGATAAATATAACTCACCAATGTTCAGCGATGTTTGTCAAGCCGAAACAAAAGCCCAATAGCGAACTAAATGCTCATTGGGCTTCCTTCCGCCACCATATTGCCAAACGCATTCCTATGTTTGCAATTAATTAAGTTTACAGTGTATTTCAAGAATAATAATTAAGAAAGAACAAGAGCAGAATAAGGTAGTCAAACGCAATAAGCGTAAAGCTTGTCCAACACGTTTATC
>JANNGD010000057.1:0-45510 GCA_031380515.1 Ferruginibacter sp.
TTACGCAATACCGGCAATGAATTTGGCAGCACTACCGGCAGACCAAGAAGATGTGGCTGGATAGATCTTGTAGCCCTCCATTTTGCTTGTATGATAAACGGGGTTACACAGATTGTGATGACAAAAGCCGATATTCTAGACGGATTGGAAGAGCTGAAAGTTTGTAATGCTTATAGTATTAACGGAGTAGAGACAAGCCAAGTGCCTTTTCAAATGAATAAAATGAACATTGAACCAATGTATAAGTCATTTGAAGGATGGAATACAGATATTACTGCAATAAATTCTTTTAAAGACATGCCTTTACAAATGTCTACCTACATAAATTACCTGAATGATTTCTTAAAAGTACCAGTAAAATATATTAGTAACGGACCTGCAAGGGAACAATTGGTAAATGTGTAAAAAATAATTTAAAAAAAGTACCTAAAATATTTGGCTAAGAAAAAATTCGGTTGAATTTTTACACTACCAACAAAGAAAGACATGGCAGTAAAAAAAGATATCGACAAAAAGACACTTGTAAAAACTACAGGTAAGACTACAGCAAAACCAAAAGCCGCAAAAGCCAAGGATATAGATGACGACGATGATGTAGAAGATGATTTTGATGAAGAAATTTTGAAGCCCAAAAAGGCAGCAAAAGGAAAATCAAAAAAGGCGGCAGCATCGGATGATGATGACGATGATGACGTAGATATTGACGACGATTGGGAAAAAGGCGAGGAAGAAGAAGATTGGGATAAAGATTTTGAAGAGTTTGACTTACCCCCGTCTAAAGCAAAAAAGAGCGCTGGGAAAAAAGTTAAAGACGATGATGATGATTTGAAATTGGACGACGATTTTAAAGAGTTTGATTTGTTTGATGATGATGATGATGATGATTTAGGTGGAGGGAAAGGAGGAAGAGGATTTGATGATGATTATTAAATTGAATGAAAATAGAAGAAAATAGTCTTAAAGAGAAAATGTTGAATTGGGCTAACCAGTTCAACATTTTTTGTTTATTGGATAATAACAATTACAACTTTGAGCATCCGGCATTTGAATGCCTGTTGGCTGTGGGTTGTGAGCGGTCTTATACTTTTTCTGGTATAAATGATTTGCAGTATTTACAATCATTTTACGATACAAAGCCAAGCTGGTTATTTGGGCATTTGGGTTACAATGGTTTGAATAATGGGAATGTAGGTAGTAATGAAGAAAATATTTTTTTTGGGAAAGGTTTTTTCTTTGAACCAACTATTATTTTAAAATTAACCTCTGATAAAATTGAAATCTTAAAAGGTAATATTGATATAAAAATAGTATTGGATGAAATAAATATTAGCCCTACATCTATACCTTTTGAACAAACTGAATTTACCATAATTCCTACTTTTTCGAAGGAAACTTATCTTAAAAAAATTACTGAAATACAACAACACATTCTTAGAGGGGATTGCTATGAACTTAATTTTTGCAAACAATTTATTGCAGAAGATGCAGTTATAAATCCTATTGAAAAATATGTCAAACTCACAAAAATTTCCCCAGCACCGTTTGGCGCTTTCTATAAATTAAACAACAATTATTGTTTGTGTGCTAGCCCCGAAAGGTTTTTGCAAAAAAAAGCCAATCAGCTTATTTCTCAGCCAATAAAAGGCACCAGTAGGAGAGCTGTAGATGCTGTAGCCGATGAGGCAAATAAAAAATATTTGTTAGATAGCGAAAAGGAAAAGAGTGAAAACGTAATGGTGGTAGACCTTGTGCGCAATGATATGAGTATGGTATGTACAAAGGGCTCGGTAAAAGTAAAAGAGCTTTTTGGGATTTATAGTTTTCCTCAGGTACATCAAATGATAAGTACCGTAGAAGGAATAGTTGAAAATAATGTACTATTTACCAAAATAATAGAAGCCTGTTTTCCCATGGGCTCTATGACCGGCGCTCCTAAGAAAAGAGTAATGGAATTGATAGAGCAATACGAGGAAAATGAAAGGGGATTATTTTCTGGTTCAATTGGATATATAACACCTAATAATGATTTTGATTTTAATGTGGTAATACGTTCCATTTTTTACAATGAAATAAAAAAGCAAGTTTCTTTTTTTGCGGGTAGTGGTATTACTTTTTATAGCAAGGCAGCGGATGAGTATGATGAGTGCATGGCAAAGGCTGAAGGGTTGATGGAGGTTTTAGCGTGAGTTTTCATATTGCACAACAGCGAATTTTTTCACACAGCGAAAAAAAGAAAACAACGAAACAAATTATATCTGCTAAAATTCTATTTATGTTTTTTTGTGGCAAAAGTTTGACGCTGTAAAATAACGATTACAACGAAACAGGCTGATAGATGAAACCTTGTTTCGTTGTAATAAATTTTATTTCATGCCTCCACAATCTGTCATGTGGTACTCGTTTTTATCTATAAGCGCTTTGCCATAAGTGCCAGCACCCATGTATTGTTGCCGAAGCCCAAAGCCTTGATAATAGCAAGATTTTCCGTTAGCATATTTAATAAAAATGGTATACCATTGGTTGCTGTAACGGTATATGGGAATACCAAATTCATTGTTTTGTGTTGTCCACCCGCCATTAGAATTTGAAGCATGAAATTTTACAACGGTATGTGGATCCATTTTATTGGAAAAGCTATTTTGATACATGGTTATTAATTGCGCTTGTGTAAAGCCCATTACTGTGGCAGCAGATTTTTCGGCCCATTGATTTGGTAATGCGGTTATAACATTTTTTACTGGAGTATTTTTAGCTTCACTAATGGTTTGGCTTTCTTTTACAATAGCTGCAGCATCTTTAGCAGAAAAATTATAATTGAAAAAATTTGCAAAAATAATGTCGTCACCGTAAATAGGTTTACCCCAATCATCTGCCTTTTCGTTTTTTACAAAGAGGCCTACTTTGTAAGTGCCATTTTGTGTGAATGTATATTGGTTATGTCCGTAAGCAAATGCCGCACCTACATAAAGATCGCTTTGCTTGCCACTGGAAAAAATAGTAGGTTCAGGCAATATATCTAAAGTTATGGTTTTGTTATTGGCTTGAGCGGGGCTAATTTCAAAAGTTTCGGCTACGGATGCAAATTTTTTAATTTTTTCTCCGTACTCATTATACAACACTAAATATATTTTTATACCATCATCATTATCACTAATTTTTAGCACATCTTTTAGTGTACCTTTTAGGGTAGTTAGTTTTGCATAAATATGGTTAGTGGTTGTAAAATTATTAGTCGGTTGCCCTTCACCTCCATTAAAAGGGATTGTTGAAAAAATAATTTTTACATCGTTGCTATACAAACTATTTCCGTTTTCTGATACAGCATATTCATCGTTTGTCATTTGTTTTATATTTGAGTTTGAGGTAACTTCAGTTTGTTTTTTTTCGCTTACATTATCTTTCCCTTTTTTTAAAAGGCCACCGAGTTGGGCTTGGGTGGCTGTGGCTGCGGTAAATAGGATTGCCACAAACAAAAGTTGTTTTATTTTTTTCATTTCAAAAATTTGGTTTATTGATTGTATAAAGAAATTAATTATTTTAAACTTAATTATTACTGTATGAAACTTGCTCCCATTTGGTAAAAAAGCCGTTCCAAATGAGTATCATTATATCTCCACCACCCATTTGTGTATTGCTAGGAAGGTTAATATTACCTTGATCATACACCGTAAAATCATTATTACCCTCTGCTTGAATAATTAGTAAATGCCCATCTACAGTCCCATTTGCAATAGCAAATGGTTGTGAATTATTACACCCTGTACGCTTTACATTTACATAAGATGAATTACCCGGTGTATAAATCCCCCCTGTACATACTTCATGCTCATCTCTCTTTGTAAATGCTAAACCACCTGATACAGAGAGTGAATTATTTCCCCCATATTCATCATACACATCGTTTATTTCTGTACGACCTCCAATAATAATATTTCCACCGGGGATATCATTTATAATTACTTTGCTCCCTGTTTTTCCACCATTTATTTTTGTGCTCAGGTATTCAAAACTGGAATGATAAGTTGTACCTTTTATAATAGTTCCTCCATAATTTTCTATACCCACATTTAGGCCAATATTATTAGCCGCAGGTCCTCCAATTCCAACATTGCCATTAGATATAATATTGAATATATTAGTTATAGAGCTTATGATAGAATCCTTTTGCCATACCAAATAAGCAGAAGGTAAGCCTAAATTAAAACTTAAAGTACCTAAATTGTGATTAAAATTTAGGGTAGAAGCAGGGCCATTACTCATAAAATTTCCATACCCTGTGTTTTGCTTATTGTATTGGTTAAAGCCTATTGTGGGGGAGTTTTTTTGAAAAGAAATCCCAGCACCATCTGTACCAAAAGCAGCAGTGGTATTGCTTAAGGCTGCACTACCCACCACTTCTAATTTTGCAATGGTAGGATTATTTGTACCAATACCTACATTTTGAGCTTGTACATCAAACCATAAAAAGGCAAGAAAAATTATTTTTTTCATAGTTTAAAATTTTAATTATTGTGGCTTATTGAAAGTATAGACCAATAATAGCCTGGGTCAATTCCACCACCAGGTGTAGGTTCTACAATCTTATCACCAATTAGCATAATGGTATCGCCTGCCTGTAATTGTACATAAGTAAAGGGTCTGTAAACTATTTGCATTTGGTTTACTATTTTCAGTATTAAAATCTGCCCAACACCTTCGCCCCCAAAAAGTGTAAAACGTGGGTTAGGGGCTGTGGTGCATGTTACTTCCATGTAGGAGCTATTGTTTTGCCCAATTCCATTACCAGGTATTGCGTTTACTAAAGTATGTTTTGTAAAGCCTAGCCCACCATGTATTTCTGCAGATACACTAGGGTTTTGGTTAGCACCAAGCCCAATAGCTAATTTTCCAATAACTTTTACCTTTTCTTCATAAATAGTACCTCCCGTTAAATCATTTATAAATACTTTGCTATTATTTAAACCGCCACGTATGTAAGTATCTTCATTAGGGCCATTACAAAAAAAGGAACTATAATTTGTACCTGCAAATACTGCTGTCGCATTTGTATTAAATGAATTTTTATTTATTGTAAGCATTGTATTATCTGTGTTACCACCCAATCCCATTTTAAAACCACCAAAAGTGGGTGCAATACTAATGGCTCTACTGCCTGCACTAAGTGCAGCATTTTTTAGTCCAGCACCGTACATATCCAATGTTATATTACCATTGCTAGGGTTCATGGCAAAAACAGAAGCTGCTCCATTATTCAAATATTTTCCGAAGCCAAAATTATTATCTCTATACTGGTTAAAACCAAGTGCAGGCCAATTTCTTTGAAGAGATATGCCTGCACCATCACTACCTAATACTGCTGAAGTACTACTACTTGTTCCAGTTGCAACGCCTGCTACTTCTAACTTTGCTATTGAGGGAGTTGTAGTTCCAATGCCTACAAATGAATATGGTATTTCATTGCTATAATTTACGGTGATTGTCCATGAGTTTGCATTAACCCTGTTCACATCCGTACCACAATTAAAAAAACCACCATTCCAACTGCGCCTTGCACCCAAAACGAAAATTAAAACTGTACCTCCATTATAATTGCCATTAGCAATATTTATGGTTCTGTTATAAACATAAGTGCCAGCGGTTGTAATATTATTTTGTGCCTCTGTCGCTTCTTGATTATTTGTATTTTGAAATGTAATGGCCGAAAATTGATCTGCTTGTTGCCCTCCATTAAGCGCTGTCATACTATAGGTAACACTTACACTAGTTACGTTATAGGTTTGGCCTGAAGGTAGTGTTAGGTATAAGTAGCCTGCATTGCAATTATAGCTAAAACTAAATGTGCTGTAATTAGTTGCTATATCTGTACCATAGGTAGCGGAGATACTGTTTTGCCCTAAAGCCACAGCGGTACAAAATAGTGCCGTAATTAAATATAAGTATTTCATATTTTTTGATGCTTGTATTTTATAATACTCTTCTAGTTATTTCCGTCCAGCGCCCACTAGTGCCCACAAGGCGCCACATTAACAAAAGTGTTTGCCCTCTGTTATCCATTAAACAATTGCTTGCTAAATCTATATTGGCTGTTTCGATTACTGTATAACTTTGGTTATCGCCAAGGCTGGCATATATTAAAAGTATTTGGCCTTGTACTGTACCATTACCCAATGTTAAAATTGCAGGGGTGGTGCCGCAGGTTTCAATAAGCATAAAGGAACAATTGCCTGGTGTAGCTATTGCATTGCCACAAATGTCAAACACTTGTCTTTTTGTAATACCTAAACTACCATATAAATCTACAGCCATAACGGGACTGATGGTGCCGCCAAAGCCAATTCGTGTATTGTTGGGCATAGTAGTGACACCATTGGCAATTTCATTAATTACTACATCAGAATTGCCGCCACTTGATTCAGATCTTAAATAAGTATTTTCACTTGCGCCATTTGCAAAAAAAGAACTATGGTTGTACCCACCAAATACTGCTGTGCCTATTACATTTTCGGGCTGCTTAGCTACTACTAATCCAATATTGGTTGCTCCCAAACTTCTTATTCCAATATTGCCATTATTCAAAATAGTAATTGCTCTGGTTGAACCAATAGTGGGATTCCCTTTAAAACCGCTATTATACATATCCCAAGCCATAATGCCCGAAGCTTCATCTAAAGAAATAGTAGAAGCAAAACCAGTGCTCATATGCTTGCTACCCGTTGCATCTCTATATTGGTTAAAACCTATAACAGGTGAGTTTCTTTGTAGCGATATACCTGCTCCATCGCTACCAAATGCTGCAACTGTTTTGCCCAATCCAAAAGTGCCAACCACTTCTAGCTTACCCAATGTGGGTGTGGTGGTACTTATGCCTACATTTTGTGCGTACACAGTGCAACCATAAAATAATAAGGTTAGACTCGATTTTATTTTTTTCATTTTAAATATTTTATAATTTTTATTTATCTCCACAAATAAGATAGCAAAGAAACCCCCCATTTTTATCCTTATAATCATACGCAATGGCAATTTTATTATCTCTATAAACGGCCAATTGTGGGTCTGTTTTGTATTTCCCATCCATAGAGGTTTGCATGTTTGTTTTAAACTTTGCTACATCCACCTCTTTGTTGCTTATGGTGTGTACTGTATAATGGTAGGTTATCATATACTCATTATAAACAGTTGCACTGTCTATACGTGTATTTTCATCGACAGGCATGGGGCATTTTTTATTTATTTCTTTTGCTACAGCAAAAAGATTGTCATTTACTGTGCTACCAGTAGCTCCGCCAGATTTGTTTGATGCTGTGTTATTGCAACTAAATAGGATTAGTGTAGTTGATAAAAATTGAACTATTTTTTTCACGTTTTTAATATTTTATTGTTTATGGTAATTTTGGAAAGCAAACAGGGCAAAGCAAGCACTCTGGGCATAACTTAGGTATTTTAATGGTAATTAGTTTACTGGATATAAAAACTTCTCCGCCATCATCCGGGTCCGAAAAAATTTCTCCCCCATCATCAGGATCTGCTTGTATGCCCAATGCTTTTATAATAATTGCAGCTTTACGCATAAATGTTTTATATTCCTGCTTACCCCATGCTGTTGCATTATTAGCAGACTTTATTAAGTTATAATAAGCTAATTTATTGGGAGGCATTCCTTTCAAATTTTTTGCTGAAATATTTAATTTTGTAGATGCTCGCTCTAATTGTTGCAAAAAAACAGCGTCGACCCCTGTAATGATTTTTGGTTTTGTTTTTTGTGCTACCAATGCGGTACTGTATGCGAGTACTATTGCCATTATTAAAATCTTTTTCATAATTTATTTTTAAATAGTTTGTATTAATATAAACGCTTTATTTCCCAATATTTTCAATTTCTTTTTTGCTGTATTCTTCTTTGCAGTCATTGGCAATAGCTGCGGCATCCAGCATTTTATCATTAGCTTCTTTTTCTGTTTTAAAAGCGGTTACCATTTTTTGACCTACGCAATCGCATATTCCTTGTATGCGTTTTAGCTGTGGTGCATCTAAATCGTACTTGCCTTTTGTGGCTGCATCAAAGCAGGTTTTAGAGGCAGTGGCAGCATCCCATTTAGTAGCAGGAGTATTGGAGCAACTTGCAAGTAAAATGGCAATTGTAGGAATGATTATTTTTTTCATTATTTACTTTTTTATTTTTTCTAGCGTTTGATGTTTTATTTTTCTGCTTGTATATTTTCCACACACTCTTGCCTACAAACATTTGATTGTATTTGTCGGCATTTAGCCCTGCTTCGGATTTGTACTTTGCAAACATTTTTCTGCTTTTTCTACAGTAACTGTACCATCATCTACATATTTCTTATTGTCTTGCATGCAACATTTTTTTTGCGACATCTTTATTCCAAGGTTTTTGTGCAGCTAAAGAGGAAAAAGGTTAGTGTGGGAATTAATAATTTTTTTATATAATTTATATGATTTTAATTTTGTTTCATTTGCATATCCGATATAGCCGATGGGTTAATTGTAACAGTCATTTTACAACAAGCACCCCCACCACAAGTAAGAGAAGTGCCATCATAGCCGGGCTTGCAGGTAACCATGCCACCTACCATTCCACCACATCTACAAACAAATGAACCGGTACTTACCCCTTTTGCATTTACTAATCTTACACCTCTATTATTGGGCAATTGCTCAAATGTGTAACCACTTTTTAGCGTTATTATACCATTTAAATACGACACACCCTTTGGTAAATCTTTTGCTGTAGTTTCACTTAATTCAAATGTTTTTATGTTTTTTTGTGCTGGTGCTACTTTTGTTTTTTGTGCATTTGCAGCAGTAAATAAGCATATTGTAATGGCTAACAAAATTGTACGTTTCATAGTTTAATTTTTAATTAATTTTTTTAAAAAATTGTTTATTGATTTATTAATTACCGAAGTTGATTTTAGTAAAAAATTTAAATTTTTGTTGCCAACACTAATTTCTACTGCCGCATTAGGCTTTATATTTTTATTGGTTTGTGCATTTTTATTTGCTAATGCGGCATTAAAAAGCTGTATCAATTCTTTGTTTTCTTTTTCTATCAATAATTTGCTTTCATATGTGCCACCACTATACATACCCGATGAGCTTTCACTTGCTTTTACAGGTATGTATTCTAACTTGTTTCCGTTTAATACATATTTATTTCTTGCAGCATCGTAGTAAGTATATGTAGTATCAAAGTGGCTATTTGCATGTACGTTTGTACATGCTACTAACATTAAAAATGTAAATAATATATATATATTCATACTTATTTTTCTTTTACAAAATTTAGTATTGTTGAATCTTTTATGCTTTTTAATTGAAAGTATTTTTTGTTTAATGCAACTATCTTATGATATAGTATTGTGTCATTATAAAAAGCTATTAAAGTGAATGTATCTTTTATTGTTTCTGTAATAACTCCTCTGTAATTCAATGATTTTTTATTTTTTTGTACATCATCAAAATAGAAATAGCCACTTCTTTTTATTTCCAATCTTTTAAAACCACTATCGGTTGTGCTATACCAAACAGCTTCTAGTTTTTTATTTTGCTTTTCAGTTTTATTTTGTGGCATAAAAATTATGCCCAACACCCATGCAACCAACAATACTATAATACTACCTGCAATGGTTAATACATACCTTTCTCTACCTGCAGTATTTTTTATCCAATTGAATAGCATTTTTTATTTTGTAAATATTTTCTTTTGATGAAAATTAATAGCTGTATTTTTTGGGTGGTTATCCTTATTTGTTTTTTTTTGAAATAAATTCATTCATATCAATATGAATCGTTTTAAAATCGTCGTACCAGTGAAATGGCGATATATTCCAAAAAAATATTTTTACTTTTAAATAAGCCGTTTTTGCTAAAGTCCGTTTCTTTTTGCTTACTTTACTAAGTTTATAAGTGCCATTAGGCTGAACCAAAAGTGATAATTGCTGTGCCATTTTTATTTTTTTCTTACACAAACCTAACCCTAAAATAAGCTTGCAAGCAAGTGGGTTTTATTTATCGGCTGTGCATATTTTCTAATCGGGAATAGACAATTTATTTATTTTGTAAGTTGGTTTTTCTAATCGGCGGCTAATCGTTATTGAACGGTGGTGCATACAAAACCAATGGAGCTATTAGTGGTTGGCAACTAATTTATAGAATTTAACATGGTTACTTAATGTAAATTTGTATTAGCAAAAAAAATATAGTACTTAAATACAAAAAAGATAGTTGTATTTTACTATTATTTGTTAACTGATCATTAAAAAAAATGAAAAAGAATCTTCTCGTTGATTGCGCTGAAAATCTTTAAACCTTAGACGTTTTTATTAGCTTATAATGTCATTAATATAAATTTCTTCAATTTTATTAGGGATATTAATTTTTTAATCTTTAATTACTTTTCGGTAGGAGAATAGGAGTACTATTAATTATGTGTTTTAAAAAATAAATAGATATAAACTCATCAAGTTGTTAAAAAAATATTTTCTTATACTATTTATCACCCTCTTTTATGGTACAATTATTTGTGCTCAAAATGACAGTGTATTAAATAGTTTGACAACAAAGGCTCTTACGAAATATAATTATTTAAACGGATTGAGCAATGATATTGTAACAAGTATAGCGCAGGATAATTTCGGATTTATTTGGATAGCAACTGAGAATGGGCTAAATCGTTTTGATGGCTATGAGTTTGTAAATTACTTTGTAAACAATAAACAAATACAGCTCCCAAGTAACAATGTTCGGTTTTTAAGAAACTTTGGGAATAACCAATTGGGAATTTCCACCACAAAAGGATTTGTGTTATTTGATACAAAAAATTATACTTCTAAAGTATTTAGGATTCCAGACACAACGGCCTTTGATATTTTTAGCAATAATAATTGGGGCGCTGTTTTGCTAAGTAATAAAAGAATAGCATTGAGTACTTGCAGTGGTTTTTATGTATTTGATAGTGGTGCGAATTTGATCTTTAGATACGATGAATTTACTGCAAACGATGTAGATAAAAAGAGGATTTTATACGGAAGAGAAATTTTTGAGTTAGGAAACAATGAGTACATAATTTTTGCAAATGAAAATAACGTTGCCTATTATAACAGCAAAACGAATGAATATGTGCATGAGGTAGGAAACAACAATTTTAAGTATCCCGTTTTTTCACAACAAGGTTATGGTTTTTATAGCAGAAATGAATTCAAAAACGGAAAGTTTTTGTTCACGAATATGAGAAGAGATACTATTGTTTTTTATGACAAAGTAAACAATAAACAAGTATTATCGAAATTGCCCTTTAATGTTATAAAAGATACACGATGGTTTTCTAAAATATTGGCTATAGATGATACCTCTTATCTACTGAATGCTAGAGCAGGATTTTATAAATTGAAGTTAAATGCCCTTACTGGTAAAATATTTGCTGATACAAATATTGTACTAAAAGACTTGGTTTGTACCAAATTCTTTATTGATAACGAAAAAAGACTTTGGATAGGTACAAGAAATGGATTGTTTATGCAAAGGAAAACAAAGACCTCCATTCAAGAATTGCGATTAGACAAAGTACATGCAAATAAAGATGTGGGGTCTATCAATACCATTTTAAGATATCGAGATAAATATTATATAGGTAAATATGCAAAATATGATAGCGGCTTAATAATAGTAAATGCACTTACTTTAAAAGTAGAGAAAAAAATAAAATTATTTACTGCTGCAGACTCTTGGAATGAAATTAGAAGCATCCAACAATACTATAAAGATACTTTGTGGATTGCTACTAATGCTGGAATTGTTTGGTTTAATGTAATCAATTATAAATATGGTAAGCTTAAGTTACCAGTTTCCAGTGCTGATACAAATAGCTATACATTACCTGTTTTATATCCTGCTGATAAACATGGAAATGCTTGGATTCTTTATTTTATGCAAGGGGTTGTAACAAAATTTAATTTAAAGAATAGGAGTGCAACTTATTATAGTGCTTCTTCAAACCCAGCATTGCCTTTTAAAAGAGTAAAGCATATCGTATTTGATTCTTTTAACAACGTATGGATAGGTGGACATGGCCTTACAAGGTATAATTATAATACGAACAAATTTGATACTTTAATAAAAGTATATGCTGGTAACAATAAATTTAACGATGACATAACCGCAATGACAGCTGATGGAAATGGATTTTTATGGTTGCAAACGGCAGATAATAATTTAATCAAGTATGATATTACTAACAGGAAATACATAGTTTACAATGATCAAGTTTATTTTCCCAATGGAGCAATTGAGAGCTTTTCAAAAGTTATTGATAAACATATTTGGATGTTGCAAGCCCACAAGCTTATATCTATACATGAAAACACAAGCCAAATTAAAATACTAGGAAATTATGATGGCTTACCTGATGACGATGTTTCTAGTAAAACAATTTATTACGATTCTGTTTCTAAAAAATTAATAGCAATTTATAATAATTTTATTGGATTAATTCCAGTAGCTATTGATTTTCACAGCCATCTTTATCATAATATCTTATTTACAAATGTGGAGGTAGATGCCAACCAATATCAATTTGGTATTAATGACAAATTAAATTTAGAATATGGGGTAAAACAAGTCTCTATCAATTTTACGATAATCGATTTTGAAACTGCCGAACAGTTACTCTTTTATTATAAATTAAATAGTGATAATTGGTTACCTATAAAATACAATAGGGTTATTCAACTTAATAATCTTAAAGCTGGCTCTTATGAGGTTTTTTTAAAAGCTATAGATAAATATGGGGAAGAAGCAATTAAGAAACTTACCATAGTTGTCGCTACGCCTTACTGGCAATCTTGGTGGTTTAGGATATCTTGTTTTTTAGTACTTGCAATGTCAATATTTTTTTTATTGAGATATCGAATTAAAATAATTAAGCACAAAGCAAATATTGACAATAAATTGGCTGATTATGAAATGAAGGCATTGCATACACAAATGAATCCTCATTTTATTTTTAATAGTTTGGGTACTATTAAAAGTATGATTTTGGAAAATAGGCAAGGTCAAGCCAATAAGTATTTAGGAAAGTTTGCTAAAATGATACGCCTCACACTTAATCATTCTACCGAATCATTTATAAGTTTGCAACAAAACAATGAGTATATACAGCATTATATAGAAATTGAAAATTTACGATTCAATAACGCATTTTCTTTTGAAATTGTCATTGACAATGGCATTGATTCTAACGAAGTGAAAATACCGCCCATGATGATACAGCCATTGGTAGAAAATGCAATCTGGCATGGATTGTTAAATAAAGAAGGAGATAAAAAGTTAAGCCTACGTTATTCATTGCAAAATAAAAAACTAATTTGTAGTATAGAAGATAATGGTGTAGGATTGATGAAAGCTGAAACAAAAAATAAGACACACAAGTCAGTTGGTATCGATAATATTAGACAACGGTTGTTACTTCTTAATGAAAAATATAAAATAGATTGTAGTCTTACGATACGGGATAGAATGGTCGATAATATATCCCAAACCGGAACAGTAGCTACCATAACACTTCCTTATATAGTATAAAAGGCTCAATATGATAAATGCAATTTTAATTGATGATGAATTGTTGTTGTTAAGTGGGTTACAAATTCTGCTTAAGCAATTATGCCCGCAAATAAATGTATTGGCAACTTGTACCAGTGTAGATGAAGCAAAGAATAAAATATTGTTGTTAAAGCCACAATTATTGTTTCTAGACATTAATATGCCAGGTAAGACGGGCTTCGATTTGCTAAATGAAATTGATACTGAGAATATAGAAATTATTTTTATAACGGCACACAATAGTTATGCATTACAAGCTTTTAAATACAGCGCCATTGGCTATATACTAAAACCTGTAGATGATGATGAATTGGTTGAAGCGGTTTTAAAAGCAACCAAGAAAATTGAAGATAGCCAGTGGAAAAATAGCCTTGATTCCTTTATGCACAACATTAAAGCTACAACAAAACCACAAGAAATGAAGTTGTGTTTGCCGAGCGTTACTGGTTTTCAGGTTATAGAGATTAGAGACATTATTGTTTGTATTGCAGAAGGTGCTTACACCAATTTTATTCTTACCGAGAATAAAAAAATTATGGCTTCAAGGCCATTGTTAGATTATGAGCAACTTTTAGAAGACAACTCATTTATAAGAGTTCATAAAAGTAATTTGATAAATGTAAATCATGTAAAACAATATCTAAGAGGAGAGGGAGGTAGTGTAATACTAAGCAACGGTATGGAGATAGAAGTTAGCCGTAGAAAAAAAGAACATTTTATAGAAATGATGAAGCGGGTTTTTAAGTTTTAAACTTTTTACTACCCTTTCCCTTTCTTCTTTCCCCTAGTTGGATATGCCCTAATATTGTCCGGCACATCGCTATCGCCCAACATTACTTGTACACACTCATTAAGTATTTGATATTTTATCGACAGAAATAAATTCATCTTATCTTCTGGTAAAATGAGTTCGTATTTACTGTTTGTAGCAATTTGACTATCGAAAAGCGGATTGTATCTATTGAATGTAACAATATCCATTGAAATGTTTTTTGCAATAATTACTGAATTAAATTTACCAGTAATGGTTTGCGTTTCTGCCATTTCCATTTCTTGTACACTAATGGTAGGTTTATTGTTGTAAGGATTAATAGAGGCTCCTCTAGAAGTATTTATTGCAAAGCCACCATTGCTGCCAGATCCCATATTCAATCCTCCACCTGCTTCCATAATATAATGTGTAGCAATAAATTTCTTTACATGGTTTCTACTTTCTTCGGGTAAATTATATTGTAGTGCCCAAAAGTTTCTACTCCCACTATTTCTTATTGCCGAAAAAACCCTGCCAGGGCCACCATTGTAAGCGGCTATTACCAACAGCCAATCTTTTGTTTGTTTATACAATTGTAACAAATACCTAGCTGCAGCATGGGTACTTTTAAAATAATCTCTCCTATCATCTACAACCCCATTTACAACCAAGCCCATTTCCCTTGCTGTATATGGCATAAACTGCCATGGGCCACCAGCGCCGACCCAGCTCGTTGCACTTGTCTTTAAATTACTCTCTATTACGGCTAAATACTTTAATTCTTTGGGCAACCCATATTGCGTAAAAATATTGTCTATCAAATTAAAATAAGGCATACACCAACTCTTCATACTTACCAGGTATTTTCCATGCCCTTTCAAATAATCTTGCATGTATTTTTCTGCATTTGGATTTACTTGCGATGAGTATGGAAGTGAAGCATTGTAAGAGTATGTAGGGAATAAATTTTTGAATCCATACCTAGTTAGTTTACTAAAGTATTGTACTTTGTCTCTTTTTGGAACTGATCTTGTTTCTACAATTTCATCTATGATTTCATCCTCTACCTTCTCTTCTTGCAAAGTGGTATCTGCCAATACTTTTGTAGTGTCTTGGGCATAGGATTGTACCAAAAAGAAAAGTAGAAACGAAAATAATATAGTTAATTGTTTTTTCATCAAGCGTTCTCTATGGGGGCTTTTTTAAACTCCATGAGCATATCAGAAATTTGGAGCAAAAGTAATTCTTCTTTTTTATTGCATAAAACTTGCACACCAAATGGCATGTTATTACTATGTGAAAATAAGGGTAAGGCAATTGCGGGTATACCAGTAAGGTTTGCAAATACAGTAAATATATCTGCTAAATACATTGCTATAGGGTCTTTGTCATTTTGGCCTATATCAAATGCGGTACAAGGGCTTACTGGCATTATAACTGCATCGTAGCTGGCAAATATTTCTGTTATTTTATTTACCAATAACCGTCTTATTTTTTGGGCCTTGCTATAAAATGCATCATAATATCCTGTACTCAATACAAAAGTACCCAGCATTATTCTTCGTTTTACTTCGGTACCAAAACCCTCTGTTCTGTTATTCAGATAAAATTCATTTAAATCATTGGTTTTCGTCTCACTCACATGTCCATAGCGCACACCATCATACCTGCTAAGGTTGCTGCTTGCTTCGGCAGTAGTAAGCACATAATAAGCTGGTACAATAAAGTCTAGTAAGTCAAAATTTACTTCTTCCACTTCGTGCCCTTTAGTTATTAGATCGTTTTTCAATGTATGTATTTGCGTAGCTATTTCTGCATCTATACCAGCATGTTCCAATGCTTGTTTAAAGAAAGCTATCTTATATTTTTTTTCTGGCTGTTTTTTTAAAGACAAATCGGATAGGTTTGAACTTTCATTCATGGTACTATCCATTATATCTGGTTTACTCATTACTGCTAGCAGCAATGCTACATCTTCTACCTGTTTACCAAAAATGCCAATCTGATCAAAAGAGGATGCATAAGCAATAAGACCATAGCGAGAAATTGTTCCATAACCTGGCTTAAGACCAATGATGCCGCAAAAGTCTGCTGGTTGTCGCACAGAACCACCTGTATCACTTCCAAGCGATAGCATGCACATGTCTGCTTGCACCGCCACGGCACTTCCGCCAGATGAACCACCAGGTACTTTGTTTTCGTTCAACGCATTTAAAACTTTACCATAGGCAGAGTGTTCGTTGGTGCTGCCCATGGCAAACTCGTCGCAATTGCAAGATCCAATAATAATAGCATCTTCGTCTATCAAATATTGTAATGCAGTAGCTGTATAAAGCGATTCAAAATTTTTTAAGATCTTTGATGCAGCAGAAACTCTTTGCCCTTTGTAACAAATCACATCTTTAATTGCAATTACAACACCATGCAATTTTTTTATTGGTGCACTATTTTTTCTGGCAGCATCCAATGCCAGTGCTTTTGCTTTAGCTTCTTCCACAAAAACATGTACAAAAGCATTGAGGTGCCTTTTGTTTTCAATATTTGCTAGGTAAAATTCAACAGCTTCTGAGCAGCTCGTTTCATGTAGCTGTAATTTAGTATGGTATTCGTTTATTGTGTTAAAAGAAAACATAGAAATTATTATAGTATTGAAAAAGCCAAGAAGCATAAGGTTTTCCACTAATGGAGATTATACTTCTTGGCTCTATATTAAAAAGGCGATGTTTCGCTTAACTTATTATTTCTTTTCAGAAGCAGCCATGTCTTTTTCTTTCATGCCCTCTTCAATTTCGTTTTTCACATTATTCTTAGCATCGTTAAACTCACGCATGCCTCTGCCTACCCCTTTCATAAGTTCGGGTATTTTTTTACCTCCAAACATTAGAAGTACAACTAGTACAATTAAAATCCATTCTGTACCACCTGGCATAGAAAGCAGAAAAATATTATTTAAATTCATATACTTAATTTAGAAAACAAAGATAAACCTTTTATAAGATACGCTATTCATTGTGTTGTTAATATTTCTAATCTAACAAAATGCCTATGAGATTTTAATAATGCCTATTTGAGCCTATCCAACATTAGCATTGGTCATCATTTATTCGGTCTGCTATGCTGTGCCGTACCTTATTGCTTGCATTTTTACCAAAAGGCGTATGCAAGCAAAAGTTACATCGTTTCACATGGCTGCAGGCAGTTGCACTGTACCTGTTCCATACATTTTTACGGGAGCCCATCTGGTTAAAACCTTTTTTGAGCTTTCATTATGCAATAGATTGAATTAGAAGAATATGGATGTAAAATTAACCACACAAAAAAGGCGAAACAATTTGTTTCGCCTTTTTTAAATTACTTATTATGTTAAGCCTTACCTTTTTTAAGGCCAACTGCCATTCTTTTTTCTTTAATACGTGCACTCTTACCACTTCTTTCACGTAAGAAATACAATTTAGCTCTTCTTACACGACCTACTTTGTTAAGTACAATACTCTCAATATTAGGAGAATATACAGGGAATAAACGCTCTACGCCCACACCATCACTTATTTTACGTACAGTAAAAGTAGCAGTAGATCCTACGCCTTGACGTTTGATTACATCACCTTTAAAACTTTGGATACGTTCTTTTACGCCCTCCACAATCTTATAATTTACAGTTACGTTATCACCTGCTTTAAAGTTAGGTAAATTCGGTATTGTTGTTAGTTGCTCGTGTACAAATGCTACTGCGTCCATGTCTATTCTTTTTTGGAGTGCAAATGTAGGGAATAATTGGTAATTAATGGCTGCATAGGTAATAATTTTTTCAAGGCAGTGCTAAATCTACTTAATTGGCTTATTTTTTCGACGAAAATATAGGAAAAGCTAGTGAGTCTACCTCTGACGGTCGGCTGACAGTCCAATAAAAACTTGAAAAAAGATTTTATCCTCATGGCTGAAAAATAAAATAGCGGCGAAAAAATCACCGCTATCCATGTTCATATCTTATGTAAAACTACATACTTCATTTTGTCATTAGCAAATTATCACATTATCAAATTGGCCAATTATCTTGCTATATTCACCGCTCTCTTTTCTCTAATAACCGTTACTTTTATTTGACCAGGAAACGTCATTTCAGTTTGTATTTTTTGGGCAATATCAAAACTCAATGTATCACTCTGTGCGTCGGTTACTTTATCTGCTTCTACAATTACACGAAGCTCTCTACCAGCTTGAATGGCGTATGCTTTTTCTACCCCTTGGTAAGATGCAGCAAGGGTTTCAAGGTCTTTTATACGTTGAATGTATTGTTGCATAATCTCACGCCTTGCGCCTGGGCGAGCACCACTAATGGCATCACAAGCTTGTATAATGGGAGAAATTACAAACAACATTTCCATTTCATCGTGGTGGGCTCCAATGGCATTTACCACAGCAAGGTTTTCACCATATTTCTCTGCCAATTTTGCACCCAATAATGCATGGCTCAATTCTGTTTCTTCATCTGGTACTTTACCAATATCATGTAGTAAACCAGCACGTTTTGCCAGCTTAGGATTCATACCCAATTCTGCTGCCATAATACCACAAAGATTAGCCGTTTCCCTGCTATGCATCAACAAATTTTGTCCGTATGATGAACGAAAACGCATACGACCTACCATTCTAACCAATTCTTTGTGAAGTCCATGAATACCCAATTCTATAGCAGTTCGCTCACCAATTTCCATAACTTGGTCGTCTAATTGGCGTTTTGTTTTTTCTACAACTTCTTCAATACGTGCAGGGTGTATACGGCCATCTGCTACCAAGCGTTGCAATGATAATCGAGCTATTTCCCTGCGCAATGGGTCAAAAGAAGAAAGCACGATAGCCTCAGGTGTATCATCTACTATTAAATCTACTCCTGTTGCTGCTTCTATGGCACGAATATTTCTACCTTCCCTTCCTATAATAGATCCTTTTATTTCATCGCTCTCTAAATTGAAAACAGTAATGGAGTTTTCTATAGCTTGCTCTGCTGCGGTACGTTGTATAGTTTGAATTACAATCTTTCGTGCTTCTTTATTGGCGTTTGTTTTGGCATTCTCTATAATTTCTTGTTGTAATACAATAGCTTGAGCATGTGCATCTTCTTTCAAGCCTTCTATCAATTGTGCTTTTGCATCTTCGGCGCTTAAGCCTGCCACTTTTTCTAAACGCCTTATGTGCTCTTCTTGGTGTTTTTCAAGCTCCGTTCGTTTTACGTTTACAATTTCTATTTGCTTATTAAGATTGTCTTTAATAACCTCATTGTCTTTTACTTGCTTATCTACGTTTGCTTCTTTTTGGTTGAGGCTTTGTTCTTTTTGCTTTATTTTATTTTCATTTTCGGCAATTTTCTGTGTACGTTGCATCACATCTTTTTCGCTGTCAATTTTCATTTGAGCAAAGCGCTCTTTCGCTTCTATTTCTCTTTCTTTTTTATATGTGTCGGCTTTTAATTGGGCTTCTGCTATTAGTTTTCTTGCTTCAAGTTCAGCCTCTAGTACCTGTTTCCCTACATTTTTTGCAAAAAGTATTTTTCCGGCAACTGTGCCTGCTATCAGGGCTACAGCGCCAATAATGATGTAAATTATAGATGGTTCCATTTAATTGTAGTTATTTTGTCTGTTCACAATAATTCAACCGTTTGAAAAACAGGTTTCATACGAAGATATGAAAAAGCCTGCTAAATGTAATATTAGGATGTAAAATGCAGGGTATTAATTATTCATAAATTGCTTTTTCACTAAAATTGCTAATTATTCTTACAATATCTTTTAATAAGGGGGCATTATTAAAGTATCTTTTAACCATAATTCCTTTAATTTCGATAAAAAATTACATTATCAAGAAAACACTCAAATATTTACAAGGATTATTTATAGGGGAGCCAATAAAAAAAGATTTTAAGATACAACTTAATAATGTGATTGGATTTACACCCGGAAATATATTGCTTTATCAAACTGCACTTAGCCATAGATCTATGCGGGAAGGGATAAATGAGAATAATGAAAGGCTGGAATTTTTAGGAGATGCAGTACTCAGTTCCATTATTGCCCATTACCTTTTTCGTAAATATCCCTACAAGGATGAAGGATTTCTTACTGAGATGAGAAGCAAAATGGTAAATAGGCAAAAGCTGAATGATATTGCCATAAAAATGGGCCTAAAAAAAATAACACATTTCAATAAATTAGATGGGGCCTTAAAAAAGTCTCAAATATTTGGCAATACATTGGAAGCGCTTATTGGGGCTGTTTTTTTAGATAAAGGATATGATAAAACACAGGCATGGATAGAAAAGAACATAATAAAAACCCACATGTTTACAGATGACCTTGAGGCAATAGAAATCAATATAAAAAACAAATTGTACGGTTGGGCAAATAAGAATGGTAAGCTATTAGAATTCACTACAGTTGGTGAATCTTTTGAAAGTGGAAGGCGATTATTTATAATTGGTGCGACTGTAGATGGAGAAGTAATAGCGGAAGCAAAAGGATTTAATAAAAAAGACGCAAGCCAATTAGCAGCTTTTAAAGCAGTGGAAACATTGGGATTATAATACAAATACAATGTTTGGTGTTTGTAAATACAATGTTTGGTGTTTTTAAATACAATGTTTGGTGTTTGTTGTTTAGTGTTCCTTTAAGATTAAGCTTTATAATGAAGTAGGAATTACATAGCGTGCAAAACACCAAACACCAAACACTAAACAATCCAACAACAAAACATTTTTTATGAAATTCGGAATACTAGGAAGTGGAAGTTGGGGTACGGCCATTGCAAAAATACTTACTGATAATGGTAATACAATTTGCTGGTGGAACCGAAATGATGCAGCTATAAAACAGTTTCAGATAACAAAACACAATCCACAATACCTTACCTCTGCAACTTTTGATATAAATAAATTACAGCTTACTACCAATTTAGACGAAGTAATAGAAAAGTCTGATGCAATTATTATTGCAATACCATCTGCCTATACGAGCGAAGTATTGTTGACGCTTGATAAAAATATTTTTAAAGGAAAAAAAATAGTTTCTGCAGTAAAAGGAATATTGCCAGGAGAAAATGAATTGCTTAATGATTTTCTTGCAAAACATTTCGATGTAAAAATAGAAAATTATTTTGCCTTGCTTGGCCCTTGTCATGCAGAGGAAGTAGCAGCCGAAAAATTATCTTATCTCACTTTTACCGGTGTAGACGAAGGGGTAACAACTGCTATTGCCCTTCATTTTAAAACAATTTATATAAACACGGTTGTAAATAAAGATATATATGGAGTTCAGTATGCTGCAATATTAAAAAATATTTATGCTGTAGCTGCTGGTATGGCCCATGGTCTTGGTTATGGAGATAATTTTTTAAGCGTACTCATTGCAAATAGTGCAGATGAAATGGCGGGTTTTCTTCGCAAAGCAGGAATTTTAAATGCAGAAGTAGGTTATATGGAACATGGAAAAAACCGTGCAAATACAAAACATGTAAATTATGCAGCATCAGTATATCTAGGCGATTTATTGGTTACTTGCTACTCCCTTTTTAGCCGCAATAGAACTTTTGGCAACATGATTGGTAAAGGACATTCTGTAAAAAATGCACAGTTAGAAATGCGTATGGTGGCAGAAGGTTACAATGCTGCTAAGTGCATGTACATGATTAATCAATCTGTAAAGGCAGAAATGCCCATTGCAAAAACAGTGTACGATATATTGTGGAATGAATTGGATGCTGCCGAAGGGTTTAAAAAAATTGAGGGAGAGTTAATTTAGGCGTCGTAATTTCTTAGCCATAGCATGCTCACGCAAACAAATCTGCAGCTATTCCATCTGCAAAAAACTTACCTTCTTTGGTAAGAATTAATGACAACGATTGTTCCTCCATTTTGCCAGATAATAAATATTGCTGAGCCTCTGATAATATTCTTGCAACGGATTCTTTCCCAAATTTATTTTCAACAAATGTAAGATCCAAGCCCTCTATTGTTCTCAACGAAGTCATTATGTATTCATTTAACTGATGTGACACCGTAAGAATTTCTTCTTCGAAGGGTATGCTGTTTTTATTGACAGATTGGATGTATAAACTGTTGTTTGCAATATTCCATCTTCTTTTATTGATACCATTAAATGAGTGTGCTGCCGGCCCAAAACCAAAGTAAGGCTTGCCTTGCCAATAACTGCTGTTGTGCTTGCTGCGAAACCCTTTTTTTGAAAAGTTGCTTATCTCATATTGCGCATAACCACCAGCTTTCATGAGATGAAGAAGAAGCTGAAATTGATCGGCCTGTTTTGCAGCATTTACATTGGGGCTTTTCTGTTCTTTTACTAATTTATTTAGGGCCGTGCCTTTTTCTACAGTAAGCGCATAGCAAGAAATATGGGGTATATTTTTTTTAGCTATTATTTCAAAATTTCTTTTTAAATCTTCATTGGATTGCAACGGAGAACCGTAAATTAAATCAACGGAGAAATTGTTAAAACCTGCTGCTTGAATTTCATCTATACATGCCAAAGATTGTGTTGCATTGTGTGCACGGTTCATCCATTTCAACTCCGCTTCGTTAAAAGATTGTAAACCTACCGATAGCCTATTTACACCCATTTTTTTCCAGATGCCCAATATGTTTTTATTAATATCATCGGGGTTAGCTTCCAACGTTATTTCCGCACCAGTAGCAAGGGTGAATTTTTGATGAAGCGCATTAAATATGCGTTCCAAATCCAGTTCTGTTAAAATGCTGGGGGTTCCACCACCTATGTATATTGTTTCGATGATTTTATCGGAAATAAAATCAGTTTCTAATAGTATTTCTTTTACCAATGCTACTATTAGTGCTTCCTTATTTGCTAAAGAAACAGAAAAATGAAAATTGCAATAAGTACAAGCTTGCTTGCAAAAAGGAATATGAATATAAATACCCGCCAAAGAATTGTAAATTTACTTTTTTTAAATGAACATTGTTTATTACAAGAATGACCAAAAGGAACTACAACATATTTTTATCTTACGTTTTAGTAATGTTCCTATCCTGTTACCACGTAAACAGTATCGCACAACAAAGGGCTATTGCTGGTAGCCCTTTTACCCTTATTGTACATTACAAAGATAGTATCATTAAACCACTACCCATTTCTTTAAAAACTTCTTTTACCAGCTTAGATCAATTATATAACTACATAAATTCATTACCCAAACTGCTTGGCATAAAGGGTTACGTGCTTGCATCAGTAGATAGTGTATGGCAGTTGGAAAGCAAGGTGAATATTGTGCTATACATGGGTAAGAAATATAACTGGATGCATTTAAGTACAAATGGCATAGACAAATCATTATTGGCAAAAAGTGGTTATTTGGAAAAAGATTTTATAAACAAACCACTAAATATAACCGAAGTAGATATAATTAAAGAGCGATTAATGAGCATTTATGAAAACGAGGGGTACCCTTTTGCTACTATATATTTGGACAGTATCACAATTGTTGAAGATAAAATAACGGCTGTATTAATGGCTAATAAAATACTGTTATATAGGATTGATAGTATTCAGAATGTTGGAAAACTCAAATTAAACTCAAAATTTTTGCAACGGTATATTGGTATTACAAACGGCAGCTCGTATAGTAGAGAAAAATTGCAGGATGTAGATAGGAAAATGCTCGAACTTCCTTTTGCAGAAACAATACAAGGCTCTTATCTTAATATGCTAGGCTCTGGAGCAACATTAAATCTGAATGTAAACAATAAAAAGAGCAGTGAAGCAAGCGCTATTCTCGGTTTTTTGCCCGATGCAAATAATACGGGTAAGTTTCAGCTAACAGGCGATGTGAATTTTGACCTTAAAAATATTTTTGGTGCAGGTGAGGGGCTCTTATTTAAATACCAATCGCTTCAACCTAAATCTCCTCGGTTGAATATAGGGTTTGATAAACCTTATATATTTCAATCTCCGTTTGGCCTCAGCTTTTTATTTGAATTGTTTAAAAAGGATTCTAGTTTTTTACAGATAAATGCACAAGCAGGCTTGCAATTAAACTTATCTGCTTACCAATCTGGAAAGATATTAATACAACTGCAGACAAATAACTTATTACAAGGTGGTTTAGATACAATAGCTATCATACAACAAAAAAAACTACCCAATATTATAGATGTAAAGTCTACAAACGTTGGATTTGTATACGAATTCCGTAAAACAAATTACCGCTTCAACCCATTAAATGGAAATGAGATATCGCTAACTTCACTGTTGGGTATAAAAAATATTCAACGAAACAATGAAATCCTTGGCTTAAAAACTTCAGGATTTAATTTTGCAAGTTTATACGATTCTGTAAAACTACGGAGCTACCAGCTAAGAATAAAACTAGCCGCAGCTCACTACTTTCAACTTAGCAAGGGTAGTACGTTTAAAACAGCCTTTAATTCGGGAATTTATAGCAGCCCAGCCATTTTTAGGAACGAAGTTTTTCAAATTGGGGGTTACAAATTGCTACGTGGGTTTGATGAAGAAAGTATTTATGCCACCCAATATGGGGTGCTTACAGCGGAGTATCGATCATTAATAAGCCTAAATTCCTATTTTTTTGGTTTTATAGATGCTGGGGCTACTAAAACGAATTATCAAAATACGAACGCAAACAATTTTTTTGTGGGTGCTGGTTTAGGCATGGTTTACGAAACAAAAGCAGGATTTCTCAATCTTAGCTTGGCATTGGGAAAAAGAGATGATATTCCATTTAGTTTAAAACAAGCAGCTAAAATTCACTTTGGTTATATCAACTATTTTTAAAATTCCTTTTAGCAAATCATACGCTTATTTTTGCATACAAAATATTTCTTAAAAGTGAGATCCTTTTTAATTTTCATTTCTGTTTTTTTAATAATGCCTCTAAGTGTACTTACGCAAGTTGTACATACGGCTGTCAATGATTCTATAAAGATTGATACAACGAAAAGCCCAAAGGAATTCATAGACTTATACAAGAACTTATTGGATAGCAACTATCTTTTAAATGTAAAAGGTCAGCCGCAAGCTTTCTCTGTATTGATAAAGAAACACAATCATAAGGAATCATATTTTTATGCAATATGTTTTTTATTTTTATTGTTGGGTGTTTTCAAAACATTTTACAGTCGATATTTCAATACATTGTTTAAAGTGTTTTTCAACACTTCCCTTAGACAAAACCAGCTTACTGACCAACTGGAGCAAGCCAAACTGCCTTCACTTATTTTTAATGGTTTTTTTATAGTTACCGGGGGCTTTTACCTCTATTATTTAATTCGGCTATTTTCTACAATGCCTACTCAATCTAATACATACCTTTTGTTTTTATGTATAGCATCAGTAGGTATATGTTATACTGTAAAATATTTTTCCCTTTTGTTTATAGGGTGGCTTACGAATAGCAAAGCCGAAGCCAATACATATATTTTTATTATTTTTTTACTTAATAAAGTAATGGGTGTTTTTTTCTTAGCAATTTTACCAGTATTGGCATTTGGTAGTAATAGAGTCGCTTCTTATGCTGTTTTCTTTTCTTTTATTGCCATTTCTCTTGTTTTTATCATTAGGTTTTTTCGGGCTTATTCGCTGTTGCAATCAAGGCTAAAAGTGAGCCGTTTTCACTTTGCTATTTATGTTACTTCATTGGAAATTTTACCATTGGCTATTATTTATAAATTTATTATGCTCTATTTCAATACAAAATCGTAATTTTGCAAACTCATAGGTAAATCAGTATGGTAAAAAACGCAGAGCAGGCTGTTGTTCCAGCACCCAAAAAGGTTAAAAAGATATTGATAGCCCAGTCGCAACCTGAAGGGGCGAAGTCTCCGTACTCCGAAATCGCAAAAAAGTATGATCTTGTTGTAGATTATTACCCTTTTGTAATCATTGAGGGCATTCCAGCCAAAGATTTTAGAAAGCAAAAAATTGATATTGCCGCTTTTACGGCTGTAGTTTTTACTAGTCGTCACGCAATAGACCATTTCTTCCGTATTTGCGAAGAAATGAAAGTTACTGTGTCTCAGGATACAAAGTACTTTTGCATTACTGAAGCAATAGCCCTTTATTTACAAAAGTTTATTTTATATAGAAAGCGCAAAGTATTTTATGGTGCAGATGGCACCAATAAAAGCCTTTTTGATGTAATAAATAAACACAAGGAGCACGAAAAATTTCTTTATCCATGTTCAGAATCTTTTGATAGTGAAATAACCAACTGGTTAAAGAGTAATAAATGTGGCTTTGCAACACCAGTTCTATATAGTATTTTAAGCAATGATATCAAAAAAACAATCGCAAAGAATTACGATATTATTTGCCTATTCACCCCTGGCAGCGTACGATGTCTTTTAGAAAACTTCCCCGATTTTAAACAAAATGGCACTAGGTTAGGTGCTTTTGGCTTAAACACTTTTAAAGCAGCAGAAGATGCTGGTCTTTTACTGGAAGTAAAAGCACCCATGCCACTTACCCCTGGTATGGTTAGCGCACTTGATAAATACTTACAGACAACCTTTTCCAAAAAGAAATAGTTTTCAAAAAAATTGCCATTATCATCCTTCGCTATCGCTGTATTGTTATAGCATGATTGTGCTAATTTTTAACCGAAAAGGACTCTTCTAACCAAAGGCAATAATATGATATTGTGTTTTCTGAACTTATTGTGAAGATCAGTTTGCCTTAAACCGTCTTCGATTTAAAAAAAGGCTATAATTAGCTAAAGAATATAACAATTAACCAAAACCAGCGTCTCCAGCGTTCCATAAATATCCTACTTTCACAAAATGAAAAATGAACTTATACACGAGACAAGCCCCTATTTGTTACAACATGCACACAATCCGGTACATTGGCAGCCATGGGGTACAACTGCTTTGCAACTTGCAAAGGAGCTAGATAAACCCATACTAGTTAGCATTGGTTATTCAGCCTGTCATTGGTGTCATGTAATGGAAAGAGAAAGTTTTGAAAATGAGGAAACGGCGGCCATCATGAATGAGCATTTTATAAATATAAAAATAGACAGGGAAGAACGACCAGACATAGATCATATTTATATGGATGCAGTGCAAGCCATTTCAGGAAGTGGGGGGTGGCCACTAAATGTTTTTCTTACACCAGAAGCAAAACCTTTTTACGGGGGCACTTATTTTCCTCCTGCAAAAGCACATGGGCGAGCATCCTGGACGGATGTGCTCATGAGCATACAAGATGCCTGGAAGAACCGCAGAGCAGAAATGGAACAACAGGCGAATACTTTGGTAGAGCACTTAAAAAAAGCCAACAATTTTGGACAAATAAAAAACAGTATACAAGTTGATAATGGTGTTGCAAGCTTTACTAAACAAGATTGTATTCATATAAGTGAAAGTCTATTAGCAGTCGCTGATACTTCACTAGGTGGTTTTGGCAAAGCCCCAAAATTCCCCCAAACATTTTCTATTAACTGTCTGATACAAATAGCCCATTTTTTGAAAGATGAAAGGGCATTGTTACAGGCAGAACTATCTCTTTTAAAAATGTTACATGGGGGTATTTATGACCAACTTGCAGGGGGCCTTTGTCGGTACAGTACCGATAATGAGTGGTTGGCCCCGCATTTTGAAAAAATGCTCTACGACAATGCACTATTTATTGTTTCACTTAGCAATGCTTATTTACTTACAAAAAAGGAGCTGTATAAAAATGCTGTAAAAGATGTTTGCCATTTCTTAATTACTGAAATGAAAAACAAGGAGGGTGGTTACTATGCCGCAATTGATGCAGACAGTGAAGGGGTAGAAGGTAAATTTTATATATGGGATAAATCGGATATTGAAGATTTGCTCGGTGAAGATGCTGATTTGTTTAACAGCTACTATGATGTAAGTGAAAATGGGAACTGGGAAGAAAAAAATATTCTTAGAATTCTACGGCCTTTGGAAGAGTTAGCCAAATCATTTGATATTTCAATGGAAGCGGCAGAGAAAATAATAAGTTCCTCTAAAGAAAAATTGCTAATAGAAAGAAATAAAAGAATACGCCCGGGTACGGACGATAAAATAATTTTAAGTTGGAATGCCCTGCTAGTTACAGCTTTTTGTAAAGCGTATGCAGTTTTGCAAGACGAAAAGTATAAAGATGCGGCAGAAAATCTATTTCAGTTTTTGCAAAAAGCATTTGATGATAATAATGGGGGCTTATTACATACCTATAAAGATGGAAAAGCTAAATATCCCGCATTTCTAGATGATTATGCTTATTTAATTGAAGCGGCGATTCAACTTCAAGAAATAACTTCTAATACAGATTATTTAAATTTTGCAAAAACTTTAACAAATTATGTTTTTGATAATTTTTCTGATGAAGAAAGTGCCTATTTCTTTTTTACAGAAATAGATCAACAAGATATTACTATTAGAAAAATTGAATTATACGACGGAGCAACACCCTCAGCCAATGGGGTAATGGCAAAGAATTTACAGTACCTATCTATTGTTTTTGATAAACAAGATTGGTACGAAAAGGCTGTTTCAATGATAGATTCCCTCAAAACTATACTATTGAAACATCCTAATTCATTTGGTATTTGGGCTGCTACAGCTATTAACATGGCAGCAGGTACAAATGAAATAACAATAATCGGTAACAATATGATTCCATTACTTAAAGATGTGCTGCATGCTTATATACCAAATAAAATTTTGCAAAGCTCTATTTTACCATCAGTAATGCCATTATTAATAGAAAAGTATGTTTTTCAAAAAACATTGCTATATTTATGCCGTAATTCAATTTGTAACAATCCGTATGAGTATACCCAAGATTTATTGAGGGATATCAATATTAAGGTATTTAACATTGTTGAGTCACAATAATTACAAAAAAGGCTCGTTTATACTGTTGAGTGGGGAATAATTTCTAATAAAATTAACACCTACTCATAATTAACCTGTTTTTTACAGAAAAATAATTATTACATTTGCCAATACCCTCAAAGTAAAAAAAATGAATAATCGGTCATTAAATTCCATTGCGGTAATCGCTGTAATCCTCTTAGCAGCTAGTTGTAAGTTGATTGGTAAAAAGAGTAGTAGTTTACCAAATGACGGTCAATTGCACGGTGTATCACCAGGTAACAGATACAATATGACTAGGCCACCTGGAATGGTTTATGTTCCAGCGGGTACCTTTCATATGGGGCCAAGCGATGAAGATGTGAATTATGCTTATACAGCAAGAAACAAACAAGCTTCTATAAGTGGGTTTTGGATGGATGCAACCGAAATCACCAACAATGAATACCGTCAATTTACCAATTGGGTTAGAGATTCTATAGCTGCTAAGCTAATGAATTATGTAAAGCAAGGTCCAGATGGCAACGAATATGTTGATTGGAAAAAAGCGTCTACCATTAAGTGGGGTGATAAAGCTACTATAGAAAAGATTGATGGAATAATTGTAAGTGTAGATAACAGGATTTTTGGTAAAAAAGAATTAGATGCCAAAAAAATAGTATATCATTCAGAAATATTTGATTACAAAGCTTCTGCAATTAATAGAGATACCAATATACAGCGTAAAGAATTCATCATTAAGCAAGACATTCCTGTTTTCCCAGATACTTTGTGTTGGATAAGAGATTACGCCTATTCTTACAATGAGCCAATGGCTAAACAATACTATAGCCACCCTGCTTATGGTAATTATCCTGTGGTTGGGGTAAGTTGGAAACAAGCTACTGCTTTTGCAGAGTGGAGAACACATTTATTAGCGTCTTACAATGAAACTAAAAAAAGAGCAGGCCAAACAGATTTTAGATTACCAACGGAAGCACAATGGGAATACGCTGCTCGTGGTGGTCGCTCACAGTCTTCTTATCCTTGGGGTGGTCCTTACTTGAGAAACAAAAAAGGTTGTCTTTTAGCAAACTTTAAGCCCGGTCGTGGTAACTACCCAGAAGATGGAGGTTTGTATACCATGCGTGCCGATGCTTTTTGGCCTAATGATTTCGGACTATATAATATGGCTGGAAATGTAGCTGAGTGGACTTCATCTTTATATTACGAAGGATCTTACAATTTTCAACACGATATGAACCCAGATGTTCGTTGGAATGCGAAAAATTCAGACCCTCCACGTATGAAACGTAAAGTTATTCGTGGTGGAAGTTGGAAAGACGTTGCTTATTTCTTACAAACAAGTACACGTGCATACGAATACCAAGATACTGCAAAATCTTACATAGGTTTCCGTTGTGTAATTGATCTTCCTCCTACCATTAAAAAAGGTAAAAGATAGAAAATTTTTAAAATTATTTATTGTTAACTGTCTGATAGTACGTATTTAAAAGTACGTACTATCATTAAGTACTTTTTATATTAATTCTAATAAAACTCCTCAATTAAACTAAAAATCAAAACACATGTCAGTAAAAATTCCTTCAAACATTAGTAAATGGATGGACGTAGTAGTTTCTGTAGCTGCAGCAGCGGTTATCTTTGGAGCACTACAAAAAATATTGCATACGCCTATTGCAGACCTTTGGTTAAAAATTGGTCTATACACCGAGGCGGCTGTATTCTTAGCATATGGTATTATTTATATGGTTTTTCCTCCAGTAAAAGAAGAGTATGAAGGTTCAATGAAGGCAGCTATTTCTACTGGCAATCCAGCTTTGAACAGCATGGATAAAATGTTGCAAGAAGCGGATATTACACCTACAAATTTAAAAAGACTAGGAGAAGGGTTTCAGAAATTAGGAACAAGTGTAGCTGGTATTTCTGATGTGAGCGATGTGGTAAAATCTACTGCTGACTTTAGCAAGAAAACACAAGAAGCTACTGCTGCTATTGGTTCTATGAGTACTGCCTTTAACAGCAGCGCCGCTACAATGGCATCATTTGGTAATGCATCTGAAAGTGCAAAAGGATTCCATGAGCAAGTACAGGTACTAACAAAAAACCTTGGTTCATTAAATACAATTTATGAGCTTGAGTTGAAAGAAAGCAATAACCACCTTAAAGCATTGAATGGTTTCTACGGTAAAATGGCAGAAGCAAGTTCGGCTATGATGGGAAGTGTAGAAGATGCAAACAAAGCAAAAGAGCAGATAGGTGCATTGGCTACAAACCTAAGCAAATTGAACTCGGTATATGGCAATATGCTAGGTGCAATGCAAGGTAGATAGTGTAGGTATTCGCCTGTGGCGAATACATCTAGAACGATACCTTATTGAATTTGCCATTTGCAAATTCTAACAAACAATATTAATAAAACCATTAATACTCATAAGTTATGGCTTTACCTAAAGAGCCCAGGCAAAAGATGATAAACCTAATGTATTTAGTGCTTACAGCATTACTTGCATTGAATGTGTCGTCAGAAATATTAAACGCTTTTAAAGTGGTTGATAAAAGTTTAGTTACTTCAAACACAAATATTACAACTGCTAACAATACGCTTTACACATCTTTGCTAGCTAAAGTTAGTGATCCTACCACAAGTGCAAAAGCGGGGCCATGGAATGAGAGAGCTATTCAAGCTCAAAAACTTTCTGCTGCAATGGATGCTTATATAAACCAACTAAAAATCGACTTAAAAAAAGAAGCAGATTCTAAAATGGTGGATGTGGACGGAAAACAAGTAGAAGAATTTAAAGAAGATGATTTAGAAGCTGCAACAAGATTATTTGGAAATGGTCCTGGAGGGCAAAATAAAGGTGTTGAATTAAAGAATAAGTTGAATGCATTTAGAGACGCTTTATTAAATATTGACCCCGAAATTAGAAAGGAATTTGAAAAATCACTAGCTGTTGATATATCTGGAGATGTAGTTGGTCAAGATGGAAAGAAAAAAGAGTTTACAGAAGCATATTTCCACATGACTCCAACTGTTGCTGGTATTACCTTATTAAGTAAGTTTCAAAACAATGTAAAGAATGCCGAAAACCAGATAGTTACTTATTGTCACAATCAAGTAGGAGCTGTTAAAGTTGTATATGATCAATTTGCAGCATTAGTTGGACAAAGTTCTAACTATGTTATGCCAGGCGAAGAAGTAGAAATTACAGCTGGCGTCGGAGCTTATAGTGCAGCTGCTAAACCAGTAATTTCTATAAATGGAAGTGGATCTTCTGTTGGACCTGACGGAAGAGCTATATATAAATTTAAAGCAGATGGTGGTGGTCCACGTTCTGTTCCTGTAAGAGTGACTTATACAAAGCCTGACGGAACAACTGAAACTAAAAGTTTCGATGTGAAATACACAGTTGGAACGCCTGGTGGTGCTGCTGTGATGCCGACTAAAATGAACGTGTTTTATATCGGTGTTGATAATCCTATAAAAGTTGGATCGCCAACAGGTATGGAAAAAACAAATGTTACTATTTCATCTGGTTCCGTAAGTGGGTCGGGCACTGATAGAATTGTTAGGGTAAATGCAATAGGAAATGTTACTGTAAATGTTACTACTGACAAAGGATCATTTGCATTTCCTTTCAGGGTTAAAAAAATTCCAGATCCTATTTTTAAAGTGGGTTCTGGTCGTCCACGTGTGCCAGCGGTTGAATTTAAAAACCAACAGTTCGCCAGAGCAGAATTAGAAAACTTCGATTTTGATTTGAAGTATAGTGTAACAAGTGCAACTGTGTATTTTTCTGGTGCAGGTTTTCCAAATGTTGTTACAGCATCAATTAATAGCGGCAGTTTGGCTGGATTGAATTCTTTTCTTTCAAGATGTGGACCAGGAAGTGTGGTTACATTCGATAACGTAAAAGTTTCTGGGCCAGATGGACCAAGAGGCATAGAAGGTAGGTCAATATCATTATATTAAAACCGTTGGATATGAATAAGCAAATTATTAAGTTTTTATTTCTTTGTGTTTTCTTTGCTGGGCTTGGCAACATTGCTATGGCTCAAAAAGGAAAAAAGAAAGCCCCCGTAAAAAGAGCTTCAACAAAAAGAACTACGAAGAATAAAACTACTGCTAATGTAAAAGGTACAACAGCTACTATAGACACTGCGGCTGTAGCTGCTGCTCCTGCCGTAGTAAATGATTCATTGCCTATAAAAAAGGTAGCTAAATCTTTAAGAAGAGATGGAGCCGTAGATGATGATGCTATCAGAGATAGAACGCCTCTGCCATATGAAAACCTTAGAGCAGATGATGCAGTTTATCGTCATAAGATTTGGCGTGAAATAGATACAAGGGAAAAAATTAATTTACCTTTTAAATATTCGGCTGATCAAGATAATGGGAACCAGCGTTTCATCTCTATACTACTCCAAGCAATTCAGGATAAAGTAGTAACTGTTTTTAATAGTGTAGATGATCGTTTTACAACTCCAATGGAAATCAGCGAAGTTTCAAAAGCATTAGGAGGAGAGGAAGTGGATGTTCCTATTTATGATTCTTTGGGCGTACTTACTGGTACAAAAAAAATGAAAAATGAAATAAACCTTGATTCAATCTATAAGTTTAGAATTAAAGAAGAAGTAGTTTTTGACAAAGAAAGCTCAAGATTATTTTTCAGGATATTGGGTATTGCTCCAGTAAAAAGTATCGTTACTTCATTAGGGGTTAATTTAGGTGAAACGGAACTTTTTTGGGTTTACTACCCCGATATGCGTGAAACATTTGCTAAGTACGAAGTGTACAATGGTAAAAACTATGGGGCTCGCATGAGTTGGGAAGAGTTGTTTGAAAGTCGTATGTTTTATGGCCGTATTATAAAAAGTACGATTGATAATCCATATGATCTCTTCATCAAAAATTATAAAGGCCTTAGCGAAAATACCATTCTTCAATTGTTAGAAGGTGAAAATATCAAAGAAAAGATATTTAACTACGAGCAAGATTTGTGGAGCTACTAGGTATAGATTTTAGATAGTAGACCTGTCTGACGACAGGCAAGTTTAAGA
This sequence comes from Ferruginibacter sp., assembly GCA_031380515.1. Lineage (GTDB taxonomy): Bacteria > Bacteroidota > Bacteroidia > Chitinophagales > Chitinophagaceae > Ferruginibacter. The sequence continues at coordinate 34,302 of JANNGD010000057.1, forward strand.
TATAGGATTATAAGCCCTTCGAAATTCGGAGGGCTTTTATTTTAAACCAAATTTGCCTAATTGTTGATCAATGTACTATTGGTGAATGGCCCTCGACATAAATGTGCGTGATACAGTGCGGTGGACGTAGTGATGTGTGTAGGCGTAGGCATGCTACGACGGAGCTTTTGTCTACGCCTTCATACCGTACAACGGAGGCGACTGGACTACTGACGGGTTATTTGTATATGGCTCAAAGCCCCAAAAAAATGATAGCAATGTTATGTTGTGGTCGATAGTCCATTTTTTAAAATAGCCAATTTTGCTTTGCCTATTACTTTTTCTATGTCGGCATCACTTGCTTCTTTTATTTTTTTTACAGATCTGAATTGTTTTAGTAAAGCATCCATCGTTTGTTTGCCTATTCCTTTTATTTCTTCTAGTTCGTTTTTAAATGTTCCTTTGCTTCGTATATTTCGGTGAAAGGTTATTCCAAAACGATGCACTTCATCTCTTATTCTTCTAATGAGTTTTAGGCTTTCGCTATCCCAAGGCAATAACAGAGATTGTGTATCTCCATCAAAAAATAACTCTTCTTTGTTTTTTGCAAGTCCTACTAAAGTTACTTTGCCTCGGAGGTTTAATTTATCTATGCTTTCCATGGCAGCACTTAATTGGCCTTTGCCACCATCAATAATTATTAATTGGGGAAGTGTTACTCCTTCATCAGTTAGTCGTTTATACCTTCTGTAAACCACTTCGCTCATGGAGGCAAAATCGTTTATACCTTCTACCGTTTTTATATTATACCTTCTGTAATCTTTTTTGCTGGGCTCGCCATTTTTAAAACAAACCATGGCAGCCACAGGATAACTTCCTTGAAAATTTGAGTTATCAAAACATTCAATATGTATAGGCAATTCTTTTAATTGCAAATTTGCTTGTAGCTCAATTAACACCTCATTTTTTTCTTCAGTAGTTTTATCTTGAAGGCCTAATAGCTTTTTCTTAGACAAGTCTGCTTTAAAATAGTTTACATTTTTTTGAGAAAGGTCTAGCAATTTTTTCTTATCACCTGCTTTGGGTATGGTAATAATTGTATTGGCTTCTATATAATCAACATCAAATGGAACGATGATTTCTTTTGCATCGCTTTCAAAAACTTGTCGCAGTTGTGCTATAGCAAAGGCAAGCAGTTCTTCTATGCTTTCATCTAATTTTTTTTGTAGGGTAATCGTTTTTGTTTTTATAATGCTGCCATTGTTTACGGCTAAATAATTTACATAAGCCGTACTATCTTCTTCCAAAATGGTAAAAACATCTACTGTTCCCGTTTTTGTATTTACTACTGTAGATTTGGATTCATACTCTTGTAAATGGGCTATTTTATGCTGGTATATGGCGGCTTTTTCAAATTCCATATTAGCCACATGTTCTTTTATTTTATTTTTATAGTTGCTTATTACAGGTTGTAAGTTTCCTTTTAATAAATCTTTTAATTGAGCAATATTTTGGTTATAATCATCCAATGTTTGCAACCCTTCACAAGGCCCTTTACAATTTCCTAAATGGTATTCTAAACAAACTTTAAATTTTTTATTGGAGATATTGGCTTGGCTCAAATTTAATTTACAAGTACGTAATAGTATATTTTGTTTAATGAAATTGAGTAAATCACGCACATTTACTACAAATGTAAATGGGCCAAGGTAAGTAGAGCCATCTTTCAATTTTCTTCTAGTAAAAAATACCCGAGGAAAAGGCTCATTTTTTATGACAATATAGGGATAGGTTTTATCGTCTTTTAAATTGATATTGAAGAAGGGTTGGTGTTCTTTTATGAGTGTATTTTCGAGCAAAAATGCTTCTTGTTCGGAATCTACAATCGTAAATTCAATTTTATGAATCCGTGTTACCAGTTCGGCTGTTTTATAACTCGTTTTCATTTTATTGAAATAGCTGCTCACCCTTTTGCGTAAATGTTTGGCTTTGCCTACATACAGGAGTGTATTGTCTGCATTGTAATACTTGTATATACCTGGGAGGGTAGGTATTGTATGGGCTATTTCAGAAAATTCTTTTTGTGTCATTTTTAATCAAAGCTCCAAGATATTTTTTCTTCTTTTTCTATCACCAAATTATTATTACCAGTATCTTTTAAAGTTACAATCTTACACCATTTACCACTTTGCCATGTAAGTTGTAAAACTTTTCCTTCGGTTTCTTTTTTTAATAAATAAATTCTTTTTACTTTATTGGTTTCGGGGTCTACATATACATCCCAATGTTTAAAAGCGAAAGTATTTGATTGTATATCTTTTGGATCGTACGTAAAAGTAAATGCATTGAGTGTTTCATCTTTAAATTTTTTTTCTTCAAATAAGCCTTTCAAATTTGAAGTGTCAATGATGGGAGAAAGAAATTCGGACAATACTTTTTCCAATGCTTCCATTTTTACCCAGGATGAATCTGTTTTATCGCCTATGGTAATTTTTCTACTAGGTGTTATTCCCCCATTTCTTATTCCGTAAATCTCACCCCTTAAATAGGAAGTTACAGGGAAGAAATTTGATGCAGTATCTTCTATTGTAGTTTGGGCATTTGATGCAGCGGTTTCAGTTACGACAATGGGTACTGTTTTTTTTGAATTACATGCAACAAAAAACGTAAACACAAAAATTAAAGTTGGAGAAAATTTCATTTCCCAAAATTAATGGTTATAAATTTTTTCTTGAAATAATGTTTTACTAAAATTTTAAAAAGAAGTAGTAACGCCAATTTTTACACCTACGTTATACAATTTTTCTGAGTAGTTGTAATTCTTTTTATATGTAGATAATAGTTGATAACGTACTTGAGGTCCTACATTAAATATGATGCCATTGGATGTTTTAATACTCAAATAGGTTTCCAAGGCTGTATTAAAATTTAGCTTACGCAAAAGAGGCTTTTCGCTTATGTAATTTTTGCCATCTATCGACATTACATATGCACTGCCACTTATAACATAGGTTGGTTGAAAACTAGCACCTACGTACCATTTAAATTTATCATTGCCTATAATTTTTATATCTGTACCAATGGGTACGGCAATTTGAAGTGTGCTCCTATTTAAATGGGTACTGCCTTCCGAAGTTGTAAATTGGGAAGAACGATTTATATCTTGTTGATTATTGACTGCGAGTGAGGCTTGAATTGGATGACCCAAATCATTTACTTTGGAAATATAATTGGTGTAATTTACTTGCAAACCAGTTTTTAAACGAACGGCTTTTGTTAGTCTATAATTCATTGAAGCACCTACTTCCAAATTAAGGGCTTTTTCGTCTCTAGATGTAGCAACGCTATTGGAAACAACCGCATTGTTTGCAGCAAAAGAGGAATAGGCGGCATTGTAATTTTTAATATCACGTACTGTATGTAAATTTCTAAAACCTATGGAAGGAGTAATGTAGTAACTTATACTTGCATTTTCTTTAAATTTCGACATGAAGGCTTGTTTAGAAGATACTTTATTTTCTACATTACTAACAGCACTCAATGTTTTGTTTTCTTTTTTTAACTCTTTTAATGTATTATTTTCTGTTGATTTGTTTGCATCTTTATTTGTAGATTCATTTACAGCAACAATAGTATTTGTTGCTCCAATACTTTTCTTATCATCAATTGACTGTACAGTAATAAGTGTAGGCTCATTTGTTACAGCTGTATTAGTTTTCGACAATTGATTTACATCAGTTTCATTAATTAAGGATGTATTTGTTGTAACTGTAGCATTAGTAGTAGGAATAACTTTACTATTTTTTCTATTTTCATCAGAAGAAATTGTAGCAATACTACCTGCTATATTTTCATCTGTATAAGAAGGGTTTATTCTAGTAAGTTTATTTTTTTGTGATAATGTAGTAATGGATACTTCGTTTCCTTTTTCCAAATTATTCAGAGGAAGTGTAGCAATACTGGTTTCAACAGCAGGTGTATTTATTAAATCGTTGGTTATTGTAGAACCAGTATTTGTAGGAATAGATGTAGGATTATTATTGGCAGCTAACTGTTGTGCTCCTCCTTCTTTTTTAATGTTGTTAGGTAATTCTTTTAAGCTCGTTATATTGGAGCTATTATTAGAAAGCAAAGAAGCATTTTGTTCATTTGCAATACGGGCTGCTTTGCTTAGAGAATTGTTATTAGAAACGCCAAGGTAAAGGATGGATACCAATATGAGCAGACAAACTGTAATAGAAGGCCATTTTCTATCTGGATGCATATTGTTGTATATGCTATGCCATATTTTTCTTGAAGGAATCATCTTAAAATCATCGATGCTTTCTCTAAGAAAATTTTCAAAATTGTTTCTATAATTATTATCTTCCATTGCTTTTTATACTTAAACGCTTTTTTTAATTTAAAATGGTAAGTGATTTCGAATAATTATTCCGGTATTGATTTTTATCAATGATATTCCTACCCACCAAAATACCTTCGAGCATTGCCTTGGCTCTTGTATACTGGCTTCGGCTAGAGCTTTCACCAATCTCCAATATTTCACCAATTTCTTTGTGAGAATAGCCTTCTATCGCATATAAATTTAAAACGGTTCTATATCCCAAAGGCAACATTCTTATACATTCAATAATTTGTTTAGCTTGTATAATGCTTGGTACGAGATCTTCTTTTGTATAATATTCATTTGCATAAATCAAATCAACTGTATCCGAAAATTTTTTATTTTTTTTGAGAACGTTTATACAAGTATGCACAATAATTCTGCGTACCCAACCTTCTAAAGAACCTTCATTTCTATATTGATGTAGTTGAGTAAATATTTTTATGAAGCCTTCTTGTAGCATATCCTCGGCATCTTCTCTGTTTTTTGCAAAACGATAACACACGCCTAGCATACGAGGACTGAACCGCTCATAAAACGCTTCTTGTGCAGCAGCATTGTTTTTTACACTTCCGGCAAGCATTTGCTCTTCGGTCATATTGTTGGGGTTTAGTTACCTATAAATTTAGACAATTTTATTGGTATTTACGCTGCTTTAGTTACAAATGTGCAAATTCTTTGAGAAGTGGGTTTGGGAGCACCGTAGAGTAGTTAGTCGTACTTGTAGGATTAAATGATAGATAACAAGTAAATAAATTACAAGAACCAATCTTCTCTGAAGCGATTTATAGAAATAATTAATTAAATATCAAACCGTTGCTATATTTTACAAATAGGTATTACTCTTCAAAATAAACCCGTTTCACTCTTTGAGAAATATTGGTGAGAATCTCGTAAGAAATGGTATTGGCCCATGTGGCCAAGTTTGTAACAGTAGGTTCTTCCCCAAATACAATTACTTCATCTCCTTCTTTTGCGTCTATATTCGTAATGTCTAGCATAGTCATATCCATACATACGTTCCCAATAACAGGGGCAGGATTTCCATTTACCAACATTTTGCCTTTTCCGTTGCTTAAAATTCTCGGATATCCATCTGCATAGCCTATCCGTACGGTAGCAGTGCGGGTATCTTCTTGTGCAATGCCTTTTCTACTATAGCCAATACTTTCTCCTTTTTTAAGGTTTTTTATTTGTGAGATGGTTGTTTTTAAAGTAGTAACATGTTGTAGTCGGTGTTGTATAACAGGAGAGGCGTCTACACCATATAGGCCAATACCCAATCTTATCATATCCATTTGCATTTGTGGATGGCGATAAATGGCAGATGAATTTGAAATGTGCCTTATAAAAGAATAACCAAGCGCTTTTTCAATTGTATTGGATGCATCAATAAATAGCTTGGCTTGCTGTTTTGTAAATTCATCGAAGTTTGCTACGTCGCTAGCAGCCAAATGAGAAAATACAGAAACAACTTTAATATTTTTTGTAGTTGATAAAAAGGCACAAAGTTTTGTAATATCATTTTCTTCAAATCCAAGGCGGCGCATGCCTGTATCTATTTTTATATGCACCTTAAAATTTTCTATATTTTTTTGTTGAAGAAATTTGTTGAAAGCATACAAAATCTCAAAAGAATAAAGTTCCGGTTCAATCGTATATTTTACAACATTTTCAAAACTGGCTGATTCTGTATTTAAAACCATAATAGGCAGTGTTATTCCTGCTTTGCGAAGCTCTACCCCTTCATCTACATAAGCCACGGCTAAATAATCTACACCTGCATGTTGCAATACATTGGCTACTTCTGCACTACCACTACCATAGCCAAATGCCTTTACCATAGCCATAATCTTCACTTTTGGCTGTAGCAATTGTTTATATACTTTTAAATTGTGGCGAAGCGCATGAAGGTTTATTTCTAATCTTGTTTCGTGTGCTTTTTGCTCGAGCACTTTGCTTATTTCTTCAAAACGAAAAATACGTGCTCCTTTCAATAAAATAATTTCATCTTTAAAATGATTCGTATTTATGGTTTGTAAAAAAGCATCCGTTGTTGGAAAGAAACTTGTTTCTTTTATGGATGAAAAAGAATGGGCATATGCAGAAATTTCTTTCCCAATGCCTATAAATCGGTTAATATTTTTTCCCACTAAAGCAGATGCTATTTTGTTGTATAAATCACCAGCATCTTTTCCTGATTGTAACACATCGCTCAGTATTACGCTATGTTTTTGTTGCTGTTTTTGTTGGTCTAAAAAATCCAGTGAAATGCTGAGCGATTGTAAATCGGCACTATAGCCATCGTTTATAATGTAGCAATTGTTTATACCTTGCTTTAGCTCCATGCGCATTTCGACAGGGCGTAGGTATTTCATTCTCTCAACAATAGTTTCTATATTTTTATTGAGTAAAAGCATTACACAACAACAAGTAATGGCATTGTGTATTGAAGCATCATCAGTAAAAGGTATAGCAAAAGAAAATTCATACAGATTAAATACACAATTTATTTCAGTTGCATTTTCTGTTTTATGTATTGCTTTTACAAAAAGATTGGCCTTGTTTTTTTTGCTCCACGTAAATATTTTTAAAGCAGTATTTTTTGTACTAATAAATGTTTGGACAGCATTATTGAGTTTCTCATCGTCTGTACAAAAAATCAATTGCTGGCTATTTTTAAACAACAACAGCTTTTCATTTATTTTTTCATCAATATTGGCAAAGCCTTCTGCGTGAGCACTTCCTATAAAAGTAACGATACCAATGGGAGGGTCTATTATTTTTTGCAGCTTTTCCATTTCAGCTCTTTGTGAAATGCCAGACTCGAAAATACCAAGGGTATGTCCTTCGTTCATCCGCCACACACTTAGGGGCACACCAACTTGAGAATTGTAACTTTTAGGGCTACGAATAATATTTTCATCTTCGCCCAACAGTAGGTTGAGCCATTCTTTTACAATAGTTTTACCATTGCTACCTGTAATACCTATTACTGGATAATTAAATTGCTGGCGATGGAAAGCCGTTAACTGTTGTAGTGCTACCAACGAATCTGCTACTTGCAAAAAATTAGCGCCCTTGCATCCAGCTATTTCTTTTTGGTCGTACGTATTTTCTACAACAAAATTGCGAAGCCCTTTATCGTACAGGGTTTGTATAAAAAAATTGCCCGTTCTACCCTGGCCCGTCATGGAGAAAAAAACGGTTGTTTGCGGAAACATTAATTTGCGACTATCTGTTATCAAATTTTCTATAAGGGTATCTTCTCCTTGCTGCAAATATGTTGCGCCAATAATGTTTGCAATTTTTGATAGGTAGTAACTCAAAAGTTTATTTTTAAAGTAGCTTATATTTTTTACATTTCTTCTTTTTCTATATAATCATCTGGAGTACCTTCCTTTTTATGGTATATAGAATAAATGATTGAACCAGTAATACAAAAAACAATAACTGCCAATGATACCCAAGCAGGCAAATGTAGGTATTCAAGCGGAATGCCTACTTTGGCAAATATGGGCAATAACATTTTTACGCCTATGAAAAGCAATACGATGGCTATTCCTTCTTGTAAATAATCGAACTTACTTGCTGCACCACGCAACAGAAAAAATAAACTGCGTAGCCCAAGTACTGCAAAAATATTGGATGAGTAAATCAACATTTTTTTGCTAGGGTCTGGTATAACCGAAAATACAGCAGGTATGGAATCTACAGCAAAAACAATATCTATTAGCCCTAACATTACTACTACCATGGCCAACTTCGTGAAAAATAACTTTCCGTTTTTCCGTACAGTTAAATTACCATCTGCATCATCGTCGGTTGTGCGCATTAGTTTACTCAATAATTTGTAAGCCCAGTTTGTTTCAGGATTAAACTCATCCTCCTCATCGCTGCTAAACATTTTAATACCTGTGAATACAAGAAATACACCGAAGAAGTACATGATCCAATCGAACCTTGCCACCAATTCGCTTCCTATGGCTATAAAAATTATCCTGAAAACAATTGCCATTAAAATTCCTAAAAGCAACACCCTAGAATAATTTTTTTCCTCTACTTTAAAAAAAGAAAAAATGATGATGAATACAAATATATTGTCAATGGAAAGTGACCACTCCAGTAAATAGGCAGATATATAAGAGATGGCATCTATTTTTCCATTGCCCCCTTCATTTTCCCACCAAATAAAGCCACAAAATAAAAAAGAGAGGACTACCCAAAAAAAAGTTTGCGTAAGCGCCGTTTTAATGCTTATTTTTTGATTTTTTTTGCTCAATAGCCCTAGGTCAAAAATAAGTGCAACTATGATTACAATGCCAAATACTAGGTATATAACTTGATGTTTATCCATTTTACTTTGTATATTTTCTTTTACGCATCCATTGGAATATAATTGCAAAAATGATTACAATTAATATAGGCAGCATTATATTTACAATTTGCCAGAATAATTTTTGCTCATTTATTTTTTGATTGTCTAACAATTTAGCTGTGTAATCTTTTGCTTTTGCAGCGCTCAAACCATTATCATTTACCAAATACGCTAAACAGTTTTGTAAAAACTCTTTGTTTGCAAATGGAAATTCTTTTTGCGATCCGTAAGTGTATTTATTCATACCCATAGGTAGCGGACCATTTTTTACAATACTATTTAAAACGATATCCCCATCACTTACCACTATAATTTTATTATTTTTTATACAGGCAGGTAGAAACCCAAGATTGTTTATTTCTAAACTATCGCTCATAGCTTGTGATAACCTATTTGCAAATAATGATTTGAATTTGCCTTCTAATAAAACGGCTGTTGCCAAATTGCTTTTTTTATATTTAGCATCCTCTGGGGCATTTACATTTTCTGCTCCGCTTATAATTGCTGGTGAGCCAATTGTTCTTGCATTTGCAGACGAACTTAATAAAACCGTTTTAACTATGCCTTCTGCTTCTACAGTATCAATAGTATTTACAAATTTGCCAGCTACAAAGCCAAGCCCTTTGTTTATTGGATGGTTTCCTTTGGATTCCATTACAGGAAAATAATTCCAAGGCAGCAATTCAAATTGTCCATTCCCACTCACATCAAATGGTAGATAATCACATTGGAGATCCATTAATAAATCTGCATTTATTCGTGCACCATAATTAAACAACAGGTCATTTAGTTGCAATTGTCTATCAAATGCAGTTATCGTATTAATATTTTGTAGGCTATCTTCTTCTGCATTTAAGCGGTCTGCAAAAACGATAAGTTTGCCATCATTCATTATGTATTGATCTAGCTTTAATTTTTCTTCGTCTGTAAATCCTTTCGTTGGCTTTACTATTATCAAAGCTTTAAAAGCTGCGGGAATAAATTTTGGAGAACTTAAATCGAAAGTGAAAAGTTGGTAATCTTTTCTTAATACATTTTCTGTTAAGTCATAGGTATCGTATCCCACTGGTTCGCCATTGCCCATAGCATATCCAATTATTGGCTTTTCATTTTGTATTATTTTAGCAATAGCATCTGCAAATCTGTATTCAAGCAAGGCCTCGGCACTGTTCAATTCTGAAAAATTTATCAAAGGTGTTTTGCCCTTATATATTTCTACTGCCTGGGTTTTATCTTTGTAATGTACCCATGCGTATGGGTATACAAATTGTTGTTGTTGTCCTTCTTTTACTTGGCTAGTAAGATTTATAGGATACAGTCCTATGGCACTTAGTGTGTCTGCATATTTTATTTCGGTAGAGGGTATTGTTTCTTCTGGGCTTATAAAATTAAATATTATTTTATTGCCAGCTATTTCTTTAAATTCCCTTAGTAAGTCATTGGTAGAAGAAGATAGTTGCTTAAAACCTGAAGGGAAGTTTCCTTTTAAAAATACATCAATCGTTATGGGCTCGTCTATTTTTTTTAATAATATTTTTGTAGTACTGCTTAGCGTAAATCGGTTTTCGTTTGTAAGGTCTATACGGGCATGAAACTCTGATGCAGCCCAGTTTAGTGCTACCAGCAGCACCAACACCAAGGGCAACCAAAATTTATTTTTTATTATTTTTTTAATCATTATTTTCTGCCAATATTTTTTATCGTTATCAATAATGAAAACAAGATGACGCTAAGAAAATAAACAATATCTCTTGTATCTAAAACGCCCCTGCTTATACTTTTGTAATGAAAATCTATTCCCAGCATTTCTATATAATAATCTGCACCATTTATAAAAAATGGAATTTTACTAATGGCATTGAACCCAAAATATAAAATGAGGCAAACCAAACCGCTTATTAAAAATGCAACAACTGCATTTTGAGTAAAGCTGCTACAACATAAACTCACCGCAGCAAATACTGCCGATAATAAATACAGTCCAATATAACTGCCGGTTATGCCACCAGTATCTATATTGCCTTGGGTACTCAACGTTTTTATGCATACTATATAAATAAAAGTAGGTAGAATGACGATAAGTAACACTACTAAAATGGCTACATATTTACCCCATATTATTTGCCAGGCGGTCAATGGTTTTGTTTGTAATATTTCAAATGTGCCTGTTTTATATTCTTCCGAAATAGCGTGCATTGTAATGGCAGGCACCAAAAATAACAGCACCCAAGGCGCAAGCTCAAAAAACTTGTCGAGCGTGGCGTAATTATTTTCTAAAATGCTGCTTTGTGGTAAAACAAAAAGGAATACACCACATACCAGCATAAATAATACGATGGCAATATAACCTGTGAGGTTACTAAAAAACCTGTTTAACTCTTTTTTGCAAATGCTTAGCATACTGTTTTATAATTGATGCAATTTAAGCATAGGAATCTAAAGTTTTGATGGTTCTATATATATGTAAT
>JANNGD010000058.1:0-12209 GCA_031380515.1 Ferruginibacter sp.
GTAGAGTACGGTATTAAAAAATATGCAGAACAAAAAAAGCAAAAAGAAATAACATTATTAAAAAAATTGGCTAAAAAACATGATATGCAAATAACTGAAATACAACAGCGTGCGTAAGGTGTCATTAGCAGCTTGTCGAAGTCGGCGTTATAAAAACGTTTTGTAAATTCGGTTTCGACAAGCCTGTCTGCCGACAAAGGCAGGCTCAACCTGACAACTTCGTTTCTTAACTTAATGACATTGGGCTGCCGGATAGTAGTGGAAATCCTTTTTTGCTGCCTTTGGGCAAAAAAGACCTGCCTATGCCGGCAGGCAGGTTGTAACGGACCTGCCTTTGCATGGGGATAGCCGGAACAACTGTTTATTTTTTGTATACCGCCCATAGCCCCAAAACTATTGCAAATAGGGGTTGTACTTTTTTTCTTCGCCAATGGTGGTGGCTGGCCCATGGCCGCTGTACACAACGGTTTCGTTTGGTAATGGCATTAATTTATCCTTTATGCTTTTTATGAGTTGCTCGTGGTTGCCACCGGGCAAATCGCTGCGGCCTACACTGTTTTTAAACAATACATCGCCCGATATAACAAATTTATCGGCTGCGCAATAAAAACTTAAGCTGCCTGGGCTGTGGCCAGGAGTAAGCAAAATGCTTAGTTCATCCGCTCCAATTTTTATCGTGTCGCCTTCGTTTAGTAGTATAAAATCGCCTTCGTAATTATCAAATGGCATTTCGTACATAAGCCCGCTGGTAGGCGCAAAAGCCAATACTGCTTTCTCTTTTTCGTGTATTTGTAGGGTGAGCCCAAATTTTTCGGCAACCATCTTATTGCCAAAAACATGGTCTAAATGGCAATGGGTGTTTATCAGCATGAGTGGCTTTAGCTTATTTTCAGTAATAAATGCAACCAATTCATCTTTTTCGGCATCATAATAACAACCCGGGTCTATAATAACGCAGTCGTTAAACTCGTTGTAAAGTATGTAAGTGTTTTCTTGAATTGGGCTAAATTCGAATGATTTTATGCTTAGCATAAGAAGATTTTTAAAATGATGTTAATTGTAAGCGTTAATAAACTAATTTTAGACTCAATATCAATATTTAAGTATGGCAAAGTTTAGTAGAATATTTTTTATTTCCTCGGTTTTTATTTTTATAGCGTTTATAAGCTATGCACAGGTAAATGCAGTAACCTTTGGTAAGAACAGGGTACAGTATAAAAAGTTGAAGTGGGAATTTTATCAAACCTCCAATTTTAATGTGTACTTCTATAAGGGCGGGCAGGAGCTTGCAAAATTTGTAGCGCAAGTAGCAGAAAAAGAATTGCCAAGTATAGAAGCTGCTGCAGAGTATAGCTTGCAACGCAGGGCAAACATTATTTTATACAATGAGTTTGCCGATATGCAACAAACCAATATTGGATTAGAAACCGATTTGCTGAACACAGGTGGTGTAACCAGATTGGTGAACAATAAAATGGTTATGTACTACGATGCTAACCACTACAACCTAAAAAGACAAATAAGGCAAGGCATTGCAGATGTAATAACCAAAAATGTATTGTTTGGAGATGACTTAGGCGAAGTGGCCAGTAACCAAGCTTTGTTGGATTTGCCAGTATGGCTTACAGATGGCTATGTGGCTTACTTGGGAGAGAACTGGAGTACCGATTTAGATGATGAATTGAAGAGCGAAATATTGAGTGGCAATTATAGAAAGTTCTCTAAATTTTCGTATGAAAAACCGTTGCTTGCAGGGCATGCATTTTGGTATTATGTAGAGGAAAAATACAAGAAAGAAAATGTAACCTATTTTTTATACTTGGCTAGAATTTATAAAAATTTAAATAAAGCTTGTAAGCAAATAACCAAACTTACGTTTAAGGAATTACAGGCAGAGTTTATGGAGTACCAAGATGATAAATATTACAAAGACATTGCTCGCAGAAAAGCGTATCCAAAGGGTAGTTATATAGAGGGTTACGACATAAGCAAGCGATTGAATTATTATCGTTTTAATGTGAACCCAAATAAAAAGAACAATGATTATGTGGTTACACAATTTAAAAAAGGTATTGTACGATTAATATTGAATAGCAATTTTGAAAACAAAACCTTGCTAAAATATGGTACAAGATCTTATGAGGCAGAAATAAATCCGAGCTATCCATTGGTGGCTTGGGATCCTAAGGGCACAAGAATTTCGGTGATTTATACTACCGAGGGTAAACTTAAATTATTTGTGTATGATGTGCTTAGTAGTTTTAAACAATACAAATTTGATCTTACGGATAAATTTGACCAGGTACAGGATGTAAAGTATATGTTGGATAGTAGAACGTTGCTGATATCGGCTGTAAAAAATGGCCATGCAGATATTTATACTTTTAACATTGAGAAAGAAAAATTGGTACAAATAACGAATGATGTTTATGATAACTTGGATGCTACTTTTGTTGCTTTTCCAGGAAAGACGGGCATAATTTATAGTAGCAATAGGCCTAGCCCCGATGCGAAATCGGGAGACACGATTTTGCCAAGCAACAATAGGTTTAATGTTTTTTTAATTACCAATTTTGGAGATAAGCCAGAGCTCAATCAAATATCACAACTTACCAATTTGAAGTATGGCAATGCCCGTTTTCCTACGCCCTACAACAATACCCATTTTACATTTGTAAGTGATGAAAATGGTATTGGAAACAGGTATGCAGGTTTTTTTACAACAAAAGCAGAAGGGCTAGATACCTTGGTATTGATAGGAGACGATATTCTTAGGAATCCATCGGAAAAATTGGTGGATAGTGTTTTGCGTGCCTACAAAAAAACAGATGTGGATTCTATAGCAGTAGTGGCTGTATCATCAGATTCTACTTATATTTTCCCATTGAGTAATTACCCAAGCTCCTTGGCGGAGAGCAGGGTAGCAGGCGATAACAATCAGGTAAGTGAAGTTACCAGGCAAAGCGATGAAAAGGTTTTGTATAAACTAAAAATAGATGAGAATACGTTGCGTAGGAGAAATATAAATGCAACACCTACAGAGTACGCAAAAAAATTGATGAGGGAAAGTAGGCTTACAAAAGTAAATCCAGCTTCGGTAAAACCTGGTGATATTGCACCGCCTGCTACAATGGATACAGCAAGAAAACAGGATGACTTTTTTCAAACTGAATTTGCAAATGAAAAAGCAGATACTACTGAAAAGAATACAACAATAACGCCTGAAAAAAATGTATTTAAAGACGATGAAAATGTATTGGCTAGGGCTAAATTGTATAAGTATAAACCTGTAAAGTTTTCTGTAGATTATGGTTCTGGTAATTTTGGAAATGCAGTGCTTATAAATAGGTACCAAGCCTATGGAGGAGGAGCTGGTCCAATAAGATTGAATAATGGAAGTCCACTTGCGGGCCTTGTAAGATTAGGCACATCAGACCTATTGGAAGATATAAAAATAAATGGGGCTTATAAAATAGGCACAAATTTAAAAGACAATGAGTGGTTATTAAATTATCAAAACCTAAAAAGGAGATTGGATTGGGGACTTACTTATTATAGAAATACCGAAGGAGTAAATTTTGATATTGGCTCTGGCCTTACCTATGGCGCTAGGAATTTTACAAATTTATACCAAGTAAATATTTCTTATCCTTTAGATGTAACAAAGAGTATAAGATTTACAACCGGCATAAGGTCTGATAATTTTGTGTATAGCGCAGATCCTATTTCTAGAACTACGCTCGATTTTGAGAATGAGCGTACACTTTATTCTGTAAGCCACTTAGAATTTGTATATGATAATAGTATAAACGCAGCACAAAATATTCGTTTTGGCGCAAGGGCAAAAGCATATGTAGATTGGAATAGACAAGTAAATAAAAATTTATCCAATGACGGACCAAACACTTTCAACGTAGGGTTTGATGGAAGGTATTATCATTCGATTTATCGTAATTTCATTTGGGCGGGTCGTGTAGCGGGTGACTTTAGTTTTGGAGATCAAAAATTAATTTATTATTTGGGAGGCGTAGATGGTTGGTTGATGTTTGGTGACAATACCAAAAAAGATGGAAGCGATAAATTCTTTAATACTTTTAACCCCCCTGCAAATGACCAAGCTTATGCATTTCAAAGTTTGGCAGTAAACATGCGTGGGTTTATACAAAATATTGCCAATGGAAACAATACACTTGTAATAAATAGTGAATTTAGGTTGCCAGTATTTACTACCCTTTTGGATAAGACGATTAACAATGCATTTGTGCGTAATTTCCAACTTACACAGTTTATAGATTTGGGTACAGCTTGGAACGGTGCTTACAATGCTTTAAAAAGGCCAGAAATATCCTATAACTCTGGAGGCCTTACAACCGTAAGGGTAAAGGCTGGCGGCATTGGTCCATTTGCAGGCGGCTATGGCTTTGGAGCTAGAAGCACACTACTTGGTTATTTTGTAAAGTTTGATGCAAGTTGGCAAATGAATGGATTCTTTAGAGGCAAGCCACAAACCTATATTTCTTTGGGATTAGATTTTTAAGAAAACTTCTATAAATACAAAGCGATGCCAACTTGTGAGAGTTGGCATTGTTGTTTGTAATTAGATCAGCATTATTTTCTATCAAATAGACATTCAAATGTTGTTCAATCTTTTTTGAAAAAAAGCATAAAAACTTCCATTATTATATTGATGTATTTCATGTTGATGTAGATGGTTGTTTTACATTATTAGCAATAGGGAATGCCTTTATAAAAAACCAACATAGCGCATATAAACCAGTTAGTAAGAATGTAACACCCCAAGTTTTTGTATGGGTAAAAGGCGAAGTGAATCTATGTGCAATGTCTGATGCAAGCATCATTGGATTATGAACGATATCCCAACTATTCCAACGCTGAAACCTACCCAAGTAAACACCAAATGAACCAACGAAAAGCAATAGTATAACGATTGCACTTATAAACTTTTTTTGAAAATATTGCGATAAAATATTTTCTACATTTTTGATAGAGGCAAAAGCCAGTGCAAGCCCAGCAAAGGATGCGAGAAATAGCAATATGGCATCAAACCACACAGGCGCTGCTTCTGTTTCTTTTACATGTATGATATCTGTAACAATATAAAGTGCATTTGGAAAAAACAATAACCAACTTAAAAAAAGCAATGCTTGAATTGGCTTAGGTTGTTTTTCATTTCCCTTGAAATACAAACTAATTACATAGGGTATCCAAGCAAGAAATAAATTCCAAACAAGAAAAAGATACAATGAATTGCCCGAGTATATTATTCTTGCAGTTATTAATATGGCTATAAATGCAAAACAGTAACATAGCCATTGTGCAAAAGGGGAGAATGTATTTTTCATGATCTTCATATATTTATAATGTATGGAACAAAAATGATACATCCGCAAACAAATGCACACAATGCCGTAATAACAACTGCTGCGGCAGATATATCTTTTATTGTTTTTATGGTTGGGTGGGTCGTTTGATGAATCATGTTGCATACATTTTCTATTGCAGTGTTTATTAACTCGACTGCTAAAACAGCTGCTATGTTAATGATTACAATAAACCATTCTAGTTTACTGATATTAAAAGCCAATGCTCCAATACAAACTGCAAAAGCACAATAAATTTCTAATCTAAAATTTCGCTCATGTGCAAATGCATAGCGTAACCCATGGAGTGCATATTTGAATGATTTTACAAATGATTTCATTTACTATTAATTTTTTGTTGCAATAAAATTGTTTGTTCAGGTATGATATTAAACCAATTCCAATCTTCTAAGGATATACTAATGGCACCACGTCTGTAAGCTACAATGAATTTCTTCCAATACTCTGGCATGGTTATAAAACCATACAACACTGTGGCCGCTACAGGAAAGGAAAAGTGTTTATTTCCTAGCATAAAACATTGCAGGCATACCTCGCCTTCGTCGGTTGTATCGTAACCCAGTAAAATATGTTTTATGTCATGTTTGGCATAATAGGGCAACAGTACAAGTTTTTTTGCTTGTAAAAATTCATATAAATCTTTCCCCAATGTTCCTTTTTCCATATTCATTAATGCGGCTGTTGTGTAGGGAAACAGTATTGGGCGCCTTACAAATTTTAAAAATGGCAAAGCCATATTGTGTGTGAGGTAGACCAATATTTGTGAACGTATTTTTATGATGTATTTGTGCATGTTATTTTTGTTTTATAAAGTAAAACTAAAATTGCCGAAGACGGTTTTCCAACAACAACATCATTTTCATTTCTACCGCCTCCGACAAATTTTAGACCTTCATTATGTTAATCTCACTAAGACAAAAAACGGCTTTTTTTTGTTCCTATGTTTTTTGTGGGATTGTTTTTAAACCAGTTTTCTACGCTACCACTGATGCGCTATTCCCATACCAATTTATTTTTCTGCTACCATACATCACCAAAGCCAATATGATAAATAACCCAATGCTTCCAACCAACAATGCAGTGTCTTCCAATCTTATTAAAATGAAAATGAAACCATATAAGCAAGTAAGCAATGAGCCAAAAATGGAAGCAGATTTCCAATTATTGAAATGACTTTTTGCATAAAATGTGATGAGCAAAATGGTTGCAGCCGCTGCGGTGAGGTAAGCATAGTCAAATACAATGTACTCGCTGATACTTAGTAGCAATGTATAAAAAATGACCAATGCCAATCCTACCAAAACATATTGAACAGGATGCAAAGGTTTTTTCTGCATCAATTCAATAATAAAAAATAATGCAAAAGTTAGTCCAATAAGTAGTATGGCATATTTTACGCTGCGGGTAGTTTTGTTGTATTGATCAGCGGGTTGTACAAGGCTTACACCGAATGCTGTTGTGCTTGCTTTTAGTGCGCCTTCTCTCACAACTGTTCCAAACGGCAAATTGGCTCTATTAAAATTCCAAGTAGCCGTAAAGCCACTATCGTTGTAAGCACGTTCGTTTGGCAAACTATTGCCGTCAAATGAAGGGCTTGCCCAAGTAGAGTAAATATTGAATTTGCTATTGGTACTTAGTGGCAAAAAATGCAATTGCTCGCTACCCTTTAATTTTATCTGCATGCTAAATGGTACGCCCGTTTTTAATTGCTCTGCGTTCATTGCAAATGGAACAGATAGTCCTACGTCACCTAAATCTGTTATGGGTAAACCTGGGTTTAGTAAGTATTTTTCATTGTTGTAGTTTATAAATATTTCTTCTTCTATGCCTTTATAATCACTAAGGGCAAAACACAATTTGGCATTTGCAAAATCTACATTTGCTATGTTTACATCTGCTGGCCATTCTGTTTTAAAATTGCCTTTAAAATTTATATCGGATTTGTAGAGCAGTACTTTGTAAATTGAACGAGGTCTTACTTCAGGTATTATTTTTCCAGCCACTTCTAGCTTATCTGCCAGTAAGATTAAATTGGTTTTACTGATTTTTATTTTGCCATCTGTATCTGTAAACTGTGTACTGTATGGTACGGTTATAAAAGGTGCCGACAAAGTTTGTGCTTCTGCCCATTTGCTGCTTACTTCTTTTACCACTTCTTTTTGCCTGTTTTCTCTTTCGGCAATTAAGCTATTGATAAAAAAAGTGGGAACCAGCATAACAAGTATGAGTACGCCTGTAATTACGCCTTTAATTAAAATACTATTTGAATTTGATGTAGCCCTTGGTTGAGGCTGGGCTTGTGGCACTGTTTCGTAGTCCATGATTGTTGTTGTTTTTGTTGTTTTATAAAAAAGTTGAGTGAAAATATTTGTGTAAGAAGTTGTATCCGTATCTCCATTGGAAAAAAAATCTGTTAATAGTTTTATGCTACAACAAACAGCTACTGTGGAGCTGGCAAATAAAATAGCTGCTGCAAAAAGAAGCGTTCTAAAAAAGTTAATAGTGCTCGAATTATAGTCTGAGAATAACGGGAAATCCAATGCGGCCGGAATCAATGCATAGCAAATGGCAATAATGGCTGTTAAAACTATAAACCATAAAAACCTTTTTTGCCAAGTAATTGATATGGATTGTAAAAAGGGTAATGCAATAAAAAATGTTATTAGTACAGGCACACTACCCAACAAGGCGCAAATAAATCCAAGGAATAGAAATAAAATTGCATCATTGCCATTTTGGAAAATTAAAGAATAAGTAAACAAACCCAATGCAAATATAGTTGCAGTGAGTAGCCATATTCTTGCGCTGATAGATGTAACTGATATTATTGTTTTCATAATTAAAAGTACTTTGAAAAACAAAGCGTATGTTTAAAAAAATTTACTTTGTTGATTTAATCATTTTTTCGAGTGCTGCAATGTGCAGTTTAAATTCTTTATCTCCATTTTTTGTTATAGAATAAGTTGTATTCGTTTTGCGCCCAATAAAACCTTTCTCTACTTTTATAATATTGTTTTCTTCCAATGCTTTTAAGTGACTAGCTAAGTTGCCATCTGTAATTTCCAACAATTCTTTTAGTTCGTTAAAATTCACAGATTCGTTTACCATGAGGGCGCTCATAATGCCTAGCCGCACACGGCTATCAAAAAGTTTATTAAGATTGTTTATTGGGTTTAACATAATTCAGTACAGCCCCCTAACTCTCCGCCATTTGGCGGAGGACTTGCCCAAAGCTGAGAAGGGCAGTTTTATTTTTAAAGAATAATTAATTTGAAAAGAAGTTCCCTTCAACTATTCAACTACATTCAACAATCTTCAACCCTTATTCCTTTCGTACTTCATCCACATATACGTGCCATACACAATATGCATTACACCAAATCCCATAGCCCAAAAATACAAGCCATAACCTACAAACCATAAATTCATGATACCTAATACAATTTGTACATATCCTAAATACCGAATTTCATCCAACGTATATTTACTGGCATTGATTAAACCAAGGCCGTAAAATATTAAACAGCCAGGAGCTACCAAACCAAACGTGCCATAATGCAACATCCTAAATAAAAATAACCCTCCAATCAATACTGGTATGCTTACATTTATGATAAGTCGCTTAGAAGTACTGCCCCACATGGGTATACCTTCTTTCTTGCTTTTTACCCATGTAAAAAAGAAAGCACTTACAAATGCAGCAATAAAAGTAACAGCAGCAATCCAAAATAAGTAAGTGTTAAAAATAATTTTGTAATCATCATTCATTCTTTGCAAAATTGCTTGATGGCTGATAATAATAATATCCTTTTCACCAAACACATAAGGATGCGCCACCCAAGCACCTATCAGCGCACATATACCTGCACTGATTCCGCTTAAACCACTTAAGCTAATAAACCTGCTGCTACGTTCCATCATTTTTTTGATGTGCTGTAGGTCTTCTAAAGATTGTTGCTGTTCGTTCATAAAAAGCACTTTGAAATACAAAGTAAATGGAAAATATGATTCAAAAATCAACATGAAGCAAAAAGTTTATAAATTTTTTTGGATGATGCTACAAGCGTCCCTAATTTCCGCTTCGCTAATATTCAGCGGAGGACAAATCCTAAATGCATGCGCACAAAATAAAAACCAATCAGTGAACACGCCTTGCTCAATAAGTCTGTCGATTATTTTTTTATTGGTTTCAAAACTGTCAAATTCCACAGCCATCATAAGGCCAGCACTGCTTATATTTAGTATAGATGGATGTTGTAGCAATGAACGGAATAATTTTTCTTTTTCAAAAACAGTAGCTATTAATTTGTCTTGTAATAAAACATTAAACCCTGCAAGCCCGGCAGCACAACTTAATGGGTGCCCCCCAAATGTATTGATATGGCCAAGGACTGGATTGTGTGTAAAAGAATCCATTATTTTTTTGTCGGATACAAATGCACCCAATGGCATGCCGCCGCCAAGTGCTTTGCCAAGCAATAAAATATCTGGTACTACATTAAATTGTTCAAAAGCCCACAAACTACCATTGCGCCCAAAGCCACACTGAATCTCATCTAACACTAGCAATGTTCCTGTATGGGTGCAACGCTCCCGCAAGGCCAGAAGCCAACCATCTTTAGGCTTTATAATACCGGCTTCGGCCTGTATGGTTTCTGCAATTACACAAGCGGTTCGTTCGGTTATGTTTTGTAAATCTTCAAAATTATTATACCGCAGTTGTAGTACATCGGGCAATAATGGCCTAAATGCTTGCTGCCAATACTCGCTGCCCATTACACTTAACGCACCCTGTGTACTGCCATGGTAGCTATTTTTAAAAGATATGATTTGTGAGCGATTGGTAAAGCGCTTGGCAAGTTTCATAGCGCCTTCGGTGGCTTCGCTGCCACTTGCGGTAAAGAAAACGGAGTTTAAACTTGCTGGTAAATGATCGGTTAATGCTTTTGCATATTCTACCTGTGGGTTTTCTACTAACTCGCCGTACACCATTATGTGTAAGTATTTATCTGCTTGGTCTTTGATGGCTTCTACTACTTTTGGATGGCGATGGCCAACATTGCATACACTAATGCCTGCTATTAAATCGATGTATTCTTTTCCATCTGCATCCCACATTTTACTCCCTGCTGCTTTTACAATGTTTAAGCATAATGGTGCATCAGATGTTTGTCCTACGTGATTTAGAAAAAGTTGGCGGTTGGTCATGGGGCAAAGGTAAGAAAATAAGCCCCCTCTATCTCTCCCGGAGGGGGAGGAAAATGGGAAGATTGAAGCGAAAAACGAATTAATAAAAATTTTGAGGTACGCTTTTTTCGGAATTTATTAATGTCGTCTCCGCGGGGTTTTCGCAAATATACACTTCAAATTATAATGAATTTTTGTAGCGAAACCCCGACGCTATTGTAAACTTGTATGCTTGGGTTGCTATTACTTTACAGACCTTTTATGCATCGGGGTTTCACGGAAAGTACTTTTATAATGTATGGCTGTGTTAGTGAAAACCCCGATAGGACGTAAGAAAATAAGCCCCCTCTATCTCCCCCGAAGGGGGAGGAAAACGGGAAGATTGAAGAGAAGAACGAATTAATTAAAATCCCGAAGTTGGTTTTTTTCTAAATTTGCTAATTATTTGATATTTCGAAATTTTTAAATCTTTATAGGTAAGGCCTCGGCGTATCACATCATTTGTTTGACAAACGATTTTAATATCCGAATTTTTAATTTTATTCATCTTTTCTTCAATGTTTAATGGAATATTCATTTGCTTAACATTTTTCAGAAAGACCAATGCTTCATATGCATAAATAGCAATAATATGATTTGGAGAATATAAAAAATTGTAAAGCATTTCTGTGTCTGCTAGGGCAGAAGTATCTTTTAAATTTGAATAATTAACATTATAAATATCATTATAAAACCAAGTATCCGCATTAATATTTTTTATGGAATCAATTTTAAATGAATAATATTTTGAGGCATTAGTTGTATTCAGTTTATTAAAATAGGTAGTGTCTGTTGTTACCCTAACTGCAAAAAGTCTGTATGTAATAGGGAATTCCATTAATGGGATGCAATATTTTTCTAAATATTTTACATCAAGTGTTTCTATCCAATAATCATTTGGGATGATACAATTAATTTCAGATGAGGTACGAAGCATTATTCTTTTATAGATAATTTTATCTTCTAGACAAGTAAAAGCTATTTCAAATCCTAAGTTTCCCCTTTGATAAATTCTTAAATTATTTTTGGTTGCCGCTCCTAAATTATTAGTTTCAATACTCCACTTATTTTTAAAATTGTTTTGCAAAAATCTAGTGATTTCTTCGATTTCCACATCCTTTTGATAAAAGAAATTGAGAAATTTAATAATTTTTTTATCGTAATTAATTGCTTGTTTTGAATATTTGAATGTTGATTGATATGCTTTGCAGTATTCCTTAGAAATAATATCAATAGTGTCAAGTTGCTTAAGATTGTGGGTGATATAATTATTTTGTCCAAATAAAAGTGGAGATAATATGAACTGCAAAAAAATACTTATAATTATGGATTTTGGTTGCATAATTTCTATAAAGTGATTTAATCAAATATACAAAACTTCCCTCTCCACAAACCCTTCACTCGCTTATATAAAAGCTGAAAAATGTTCCCCTGCTGGGCCTAGCCCAGACTACAAGAATTTAAAAATTAGAATTAATTTGCTAACTATTAAAAACTGTACTTGACAGAGCCTAGCTACTCAATGGTACTTTAAAGTCCTTCCCGGATTATATGCTGAGTCGTATAAAAAGCAGACTTTCT
>JANNGD010000068.1:0-9333 GCA_031380515.1 Ferruginibacter sp.
CCCATATGCAACCACACAGAAGAAGAGCCTGGGCCCCCATTAAAAGTAAAACAAACAGGACGCTTACTTGCAGTTTCTCCTTCTTTTTTATAGTAAGTAAAAAATACTTTTGCAATTAGTTTTCCGGTATCATTTTTTAAATCGAGGTAGCCAGTATGGGTTGTATAATCTACCGGTTTTCCTGCTACCAAATTGGTTCCTTTTGTAATGGTTACTTGCACGCCCGAAGGAATAAAATCTTTGGTTTCTATAACGAGGTTTTTTTGTGCAGACAAAATAAAACTTGCAGACAAGAAAGAAAAAAAAAGTGCAAATTGTTTCATGGTTAGTTTTTAATTGTTGCTAAAGTTAATGAGAAAAAATTATTCATCGATGCTATTTGGGGCATTAAAAACTAAAATTCCGGAAGGCTAGGGATGCAGTCATTGTCAATGCTCCTTAGGATGGAGGTGCTTAATATAAGTTGATATCGGTTGGAACAATTTTATACGTACCCATTACAAAAACCAGTCTTTGGTGTATTTAGGTTTTTCAAAAATGAGCGTAGAAGGAAGGGAAGTTATTATTGCCTTCTTATAACTTGCCCCACAAAAACGCTGCTGCAATTGGCTCTGCTGCATTTCTGCGGTAGGTAATGCCTGCGCTAGAGGTGAATTAAAAACCTGCGCCATATGGAAAAGAACAAAAGCAAAGAAATTATCTATTCAACTTTAAGTTTTATTGGTGCGTTACTCAATTCTCTCTTACGTCGACAGGTTCAACTGGCATCCACTTGGAAGATTTTTTAATTACACGCACAACGTCTTCACAGATTCCAAATTCTGAACCTTTTTCACAACGAACATCAGATATGCTGCCATCTTTAGCAATAATAAATACGACTGAACAAATATATTTCCCTTTTTTCACACCCTTACCAGTTTGAATTGATTGAGTAATATTTTTCTCAAGAGATTTCATCCAAGTAGAATCTCCAACGGGAAAAGTTGATTTAATATCCACTTTAGGATTGCTCTTTGTAGATTTTCTTTCTTTTGTAATTTCCACAACTATGCGGTAAAAACTTTTAGTAACTGTTTGGCCATAGCTATTGGCAATACATATGAAGCAAAGTAGTATCAATTGAAAACTTTTCATTTTTTACACTTTAACATGAGAAGAATAGATATCTTGTTGTGTTGAAACTCCATGACATATGACTGTAACTACTTGCCGATGCGGTGGCACAAACTAAAATTAATTCATTCAAACTTTTTCAAAATTACATTTATTACATTCTTAAAAGATTGGTATGGGTAAGATGCAGCCATTTTTGTTTCTGGATACATTTTATTAGCATCCCTATCAGAAAAATAAAAATCATTTGTGGCGGCATACACTTTATGCGTACCTCCAGCTTTTTCATATAGGTCAGATGCATACGTAAGCGTTCCACTTGCGTTATTCAGTATAAACCTATAAAGCTTTTTATCGCTGCATTTCCCTTTTTTGTCCACCAATTCTTCTGTAGTTACAAATTCATATTTATAAGGATATTTTTCCTCCATATATTTTTGCATTTTTCTGGTTTGTGTCTTAGAAGGACTACTTTCAATCACTAACATATCTATTTTGGGATTGAAATTTTTTGGTATCCATTTTTCACCATCATTTACCACAATCTTTGGGACATAGCAAGAGGAAATTATTAAGAGTAAAAAGCTTACTAAGCAAGCTAATAATGTTGGATTGTTTTTTTTCATTCTTAGGTTTATAGTGGTTTAGCAAATATAGTTTCTATTTTATGAAGGAACAATTAAATACTTTTAAAAAAATGGGGAAGTGTCGCCTCGGTTCGTGCCATAAGCAAACGGTTTGTGGGGCGAGAACCTAGGCTGAGAGAGTTAATCTTTTTGCCTTACTTATAACGCCCGTGGATTTTGAAAGATGGAGAATTGACCAACTGTCCGCCCGGAACTAATGCTAAATTTAAAATTCAAAGTTTAGAACTATTTTAAGCAGAATTATTTCATCCGAAACTAAAGTCTGGACATGCACAACCGATGATTGTCTCAATGTGATGCCACAATTGCACAAAACCTTTTTTAGCCGCAATATTTTATATTTTGTCAACTGTGGCCATTAATAAGTTAATATATTTTTTTAATTCAAAAGCATTGATGGTTTCAGTCTGACCTCTTTCATTTGAATGGTGAAATCCCTTTGAAAAATCGTTTAACTCTATTATATCGTCAAAAATCAATCTGAGCTTAAATAACCTAGAGTCGACTGTGGAATTCCTTATCTTGGATATCACATCTCCTAACCATTCATTGGGTTGTATAATCTCAAAATATTTAGACCTTATAACACCTTCCAGAATTGGCCTTATACACCTTGCAACTTCTCTTCGTTCAATATCAGAAGACGCATCTAATTTCAAATAACTTACAATTGTTTGAAAGTCTTTTTGAATACCTGATAAAGTATCAAGTTTAATGTCATGGCCTGTAATAAGACTTGTTGTACCATTATTTTCTATTTTAACATTGTTGACACCTTTGAATTCCATTTTATCAGAGAAATCCCTAGCAAAGTAAAGGTCATGAGTAAGTAAGAAAAATTGTTTACAACTAGCCGCTATTTTTGCTAATGTATTAATAGTTGTCAACTTTCTACCATAGTCAAAACTAGAAAGAGGGTCATCGAAAACAATGATTTTGTCACTATATCCCAAAATATCTATCCTAGCTAGGAAAAAGCATAAAGCAACTGCACTTTTATCACCTTCGCTGAGAGTAAACTTCACAGATGGAGTTTGCATGTCTTGTGAGGGAGTTATAAATTGTATCTTTTGACCGTGAACATCAATTACAAGTTTTAGTCTTAATTTTTTGCTGTTATCGTTTGTTGGCTCAAACTGGAAACTATCGAATTTGATATAAGGAGCAAATTTTACTAAGTGGCTATTTGCAACCTCTGCATATTTTGAGAATGTCGTGACTGCAATCTCCTCGATTTGAAGTTCAATATTTTTCAATTCATCCTTTGCATGTTGCAACCCATCAATTAAATCCTGCGGAATGTTTTCATAATTGGTTCTTTTTGAAACTTTACTTTTGTTTTGAAGTCTATTCAAATTATTTTTACATGCCTTGTATCTATTGCTTAAAACTATTCCTTTGTCACCAGAAAGTAGTTTGAATAGATTTAGTTTATTTTTTGTATTTAGGATTGACCCACTAAATAGATAATCCTCTATAAATAATATATCAAGAACTTCAATATTTAAGGAATGGTCCGACCAAATACCATCATTTAGTTGTATTACTCCAGAAGGTTCGGTAACTATTTTTACAGTTTGAGATAGCGAGCTGTAAAATGTTTTCTTTAATTGAATATATGTACTATCAAGTTGTGTTAACGATTTAAATATTGTAGAAAGAGTAGTTTTTCCTGACCCATTTGGGGCATAAATAACATTAATGTCTGAAAAAGTCCCGTTCCAACTTTTGTCTGTTTTTAACTGATAGTCGGCAAATCTACCTATACCTGTAATCTTCAAAATTTTCTTTATCATGTCAAGTATAATTGCGTCTACAATTAGCGCATTGTGAAGGAGTGGAATTTAAAATTCGCCAGCCTGGAACAAACATTGAATAAAGATATGAAGAAAAATGAAAAGTACAAAAGCTCAATTGAAAAACGTTCGCCTTAAACAAAGCGCAATAACTAACTACTTCTCGTTGGGCTTCCTTCCTCAACACTTGGACAAAACGCACTTTTTAACGGTGGATTTCAAGGCTTCCAAGCCCAATTAAATTTTGCATCTTTAGTCAAATCTTCTTTTTAAAAACCGTAATCAGAAGTAAAAAATTCTGTATAGTTTTAATAATTTTTATTCGAATTCACTATCCCTACTATTTAGATACTTTCCATTAATCTTAACTAGGTTGTTTAATATGTGTTCCTTTTTTAATTCCTTTATATAGTCAGCTAGTGAAAGTTTTACTTCATTAGTTAATTCACAGATAGATGAATATGATTTATAATCAACTAATAAATATTGGCCTCCATAATGATAATGGTTTCTTGGTAATTCGCTTAAAATTGCAGCTTGTAAAGAAAAATATTCCCCAACAAAAAATGCAATAACCATTTGATCATTTAATTTTGTTTTACATTTTGCTATAAATTGTATTTTAAAAATTTCTAAATGTTCAGCCACTTCGGATTTTCCTTTTCCATCTAAAGTAATTTCTCCTTCGTGTACAAGCAATAGGTCACAATTATTAGTTAAAATTTTATAGTCTAAAATTGAAAGAGCTATTGTTTCAGATTTAGTTTCTCCATCCAGTCTCTTTTGTAATATTATTTCCATTTTATCTTTTTTTTAAACAGTTATTTTTAATTATTAAAAGCTTTGCTAATTTTCTGCCGCATTGCACAAGGAGCAAATATAACCGATGGTGTGGGGTTTTACATTCGTCCTTCCTAAACTGGTGCCTAGGTTTTGATAAATATAAATATTAACAACTAAAGCTGGACTTTATTCGTCAAGCCCCAAACCGCAATACACCAGAATTACCACTGCTAATTGTTTCAATATCCAGTCCCATAATTGGCAGTAGAAAAGTTAGCGACAGTGGTTTTCAAAAACCACTTACTCTATTAGCCAATTCGAGCAGCTTTAAGTAGAGGTTTAAACTTAACTTCTAAATAGGTTTCAAGAGCCAGAAGCCAATGACGATCTAAAGCATTTTTAACGTTAAATAATAAGATGGACTTATCGTCATAATGATCTATATCCCAAATACAATATCCATCTTTGGTAGTCCAATCCCTAAGATGTTCCATTACCCTAGCTCTGCTATTGCTCATGCTAACTCCCACTCTGTATATACAATCGTTGCCGATAAATACATACACTCCAGGATGCCACACAATATTGTAATCATGCGTTGGCATTCGTAATGTATTAATTGTGTCCCAATTCATTGGAGATCCATTAGCCAAGAGATCCATTATTTCAAATTTGTCTTGCAGGAAAGAAAACTCTTGTTTAAATGCAGAAATAATGAGGTCGCTAATTTTGTCAGTAGTTGTCAATTGATTCATAAATTTCTTGTGTTTATTAATGTTTGATTTCTCTATTATCGAAACCGCTCGGCCTTCGACCTAAGTTTTGTATTGTCAGCAACTATCTGAATTTATAAATAACCAACCATTTAATACTTGCATTTCCAATTGTTTTCTCTCATTAAAAAATTGTTATCAAAAACAAACCATAAACCCATTTCCAATAAACACATTCCAAAACAAAACCGCCAACGGTAAAAACGCCCAATCATATTCTCCGTCATTTTCTTCGAGGAAGGCGGGCTTCACTGTTCCTCAGTCGCATGCTGAACGGACAAACCCTAACGGCCTTGTTGCAAGAATGAAGATAAGAGATTGATTTGATATAACTAATAAATAATTATCTTTTTATAATTTATATTTTGGGAATTTTACCGCAAAGAAAGGAGTTAAAGGAGTTTTCGCAGAGTCTTTTTTGTATGAACAGCCCTAGTTCGTGTCCGGATGAATGCAGGCGATTAATAAAGTATTCGCCACAGGCGAATACCTACAAACTTTGCATTATTGCGGGATATGCGTTTTTGTGATACCAACTATAAGCAGTAAACAACACAAGCATCAAAGGCCTTTAATCGCTTCGGTAAATGTTGAAAAATGTTTTACTGCTCACAGGCTCCCGACAAAAATGTACGGGACACGTGCGGTGGATCGAGCGATGTATACATGTGTATGCTTGCCGCTGCAAGCGGCGTAAGCATACACATGTATACGGAACAGTGAGGGAGACCGGACAAATGCTGCCAACCGCACCTATGCACACAGCGCATAACCTTTATTTAGACAATATTCTTTATAAAAAAAAGCTCCAACTATTACATTGGAGCTTTAAAAAAATATTAAACTTTATTACATTATCGAAACAGAGCCGTTCGTTACAACTTTGCCATTGGCATCTAGCAATACAACTTGGTATATTCCTTTACCATTCTTCCGCATATCTACATCCATTATTTGATAAGCACTTGTAATAACATATTGCTTTGTATAAACTTTCGCACCCTTACTATCATAAATAACCAATGTGTTTTTAGGGTTTGAAGTTGGAGTGTAATATGCTACTTTAAACTGCCCGTTATTTGGGCTAGGGTAAATAAACATTTTAGTAGTTACCGAATCTGTTATGGCAACTAAAGAAGATGTTTTACTACATGGTAAACCAGTAGCGTTTGTAACGTTTACTGAGTAGCTTCCAAGCTTGTCTAAATTAATACCAGTTATTGCATTACTATTGGCACCGCTTACCAATACGCCATTTTTATACCATGTGTAAATATAGTTACCCGATGGCGTTACACTAGCTGTAAGTGTTGTGGTTAAACCTGGGAACAAACTCGTGTATGGTGATGCGGATAAACTTACTGTTGGATTAGGGCTTACTGATACTGCCATTGCTGTAGAACTAGCAGTACAACCTGCAGCACTACCAACCACTACAGAATAATTGCCCGCCGTACTTGCGCTAATGGATTGTGTGGTGGCACCATTGCTCCATAGCCAATTACTACCTGCACTTGCAGATAAAACCACATTGCTTCCTTGGCAAAAACTTGTTGGACCTGCTGCCGTAATAGCAGCAATAGGCAATGGATTTACTGTAACAGCCGTGTTAGACGAATTGCTTACACAACCACCTGCTTGTGTTACAGCCACGCTAAATGATCCAGATGCTGGAACTGAAATAGTTTGTGTGGTAGCACCATTACTCCATAGATATGTGGCTCCGGTATTGGCTGTTAAAATTACATTTCCACCTTGGCAGAAAGTAGTAGGCCCATTTGCAGAAACGATTGCTGCAGGGTTTGGATTTACAGTAACAGAAGTAGCAGAAGAACTGTTGCTACAACCTGCAGCATTATTAACTGTTACAGAAAAATTTCCAGTAGTTGTAGTTGTTATAGATTGGGTTGTAGCACCATTGCTCCACAACCAACTCGAACCGGCAGATGCTGTAAGGGTAACATTCAAGCCTTGGCAAAAAGTAGTTGCACCGCTTGCAGTTATGTTTGCGGCTGGCAAAGGATTTACAGTTACTACTACCGGAGTAGGATTACTAGTACATGAACCTGTAGTACCAGTCACACTATATGTTCCATTTGTACTTACGGTAATAGAAGGGGTTGTTGCACCATTGCTCCATAAATAGGATGCAGCATTGTTTGCTGTTAAAATTACCGAACCACCTTGGCAGAAAGTTGTAGCGCTGCTAGCAGAAACGGTAGAAGCGGCAACTTGCGTAATAGACAATGTAACCAATGTTCTATTTATACTCTCGCAACCTGTTGCCGTATTCCGGCTAGCTGCATAATAGTTAACTGTACCCGCTGTATTTAAATTGGGAGAAGTAACTATTGTACCTCCGACTGCTGCATTATACCATACAAGCGTATTACCTGCAACCACAGATGCTGAAGCTACCAGCATAGGCATTGGATTGCCTGGGCAAACGGTTTGTGATTGATTGCCTCCACTTAATGGTTGCGGAATGGCTGAGCTACCGATGGTAATTGCTAAAGTAGTTGTACTAGTTTGGCAAGTGCCATTGCCCGCAAATACGGAAACATTACCAGATATGCTTCCAGCAGGGAAACTAACGGTGAGGGTAGTAGTACCTTGTCCAGATACAATTGTGGCACCAGTAGGCACTGCCCATGTATAAGTAGTAGCTCCTGATACAGCTGTAGTGTTGTATACCACATTTGTTGGTGCGCCACATACGGCTGTAAGACCCGTTATGCCACCGATAACGCCAAGTCCGCCACCGCCACTCGACACGGTTGCATTTATGGCATTAGACCTTACTGATTCTGCACCTGTTGTTGCATTTTTTGCTACTATATAAAACCACAAACTTGCACCAGGAGTCATGCCCGTAGCTGTGTGAGCTGTACCTGTAACATTTGCAGATTGTAATACAAAATTACCCGTTGCAGGATCTAGTCTGTAAATATCATAAGCAGTAGCATTGGTAACTGCAGCCCATGTAAAACTTACTTGCCCAGAACCACAACCACCTGCAGCTACAAAACTAAAACCAGTTACGGTTCCCAAAATTTTAAAATTTACATCACTTACATCTGTAATACTTCCACTGCTTACTCTTACCAAGGCTGTACCTGTGTTTGCTGTAGGGACAGTCCAAGCTAAGCGGGTAGTTGCAGCAGGAACGGAGGTAGAAAGTGTTGTCCAATTTGCTCCATTATCCAATGAATATTCTACTGTCTGGTTTCCTGTAACGCCTGCATTATCCCATGTGATTGTTTCTGATGAGTTAGGGTTGAAAGATTCGTTACCGTTAGGGTATGTAACTTCAATATATGGCATATCCACATTCCACGTAAGTGCATAAGGTTGGTTAGGTCCTGTTGTAATAGCAGCTCCGTTTACCCTAAGTGTATACGTACCAGCAGGAGGATTGTTAATGGTAACTTGCTCAATGTTACTAATATTATCTACTGCTGTTGTGGCTGGTGCCGAAGGATTGTTTCTATCTAATATCCAAGGGAGCGATGTTGTTGCTCCATTTATCACAGAGAGGTTTAAATTATTCACCAAGGCTTGGGCAGAATTAGATGCTGCAGCAGGGTCGTTCCAAGTAAGCATCACATTTAAACGGGCAGCACCTGCCGGCACAGCTAAACTAACATCATTTGTAGCACCAGTTGCTATAGTATTTAAAGCATACCTATTTGTTTCTAAAATTTTTACTGCTGCAAGTGCATTGATACGACCAAATCCAAAACGATAATCTGGCCCTACATTCCCAAGATCTATGGCGGTATTGCAAGCTATGTTTTTGATAAGCATAGATGGCGGAAGTGCATTTGCATTTAGCTGTTTGTAACGTTGTGCTAATAATGCTACAGTGCCAGTAATACCTGGTGTAGACATAGATGTACCAGAAATAGTACCGTAGGTATTTTGTGGTGTATAAGTAGAAAATACATTTGTTCCCATTGCACTAATTTCTGGTTTTACCCTACCATCATGTACAGGTCCAAAACTACTAGAGCCAGATATGCCTTCGGTAGTAGTAATATTTGCCACTACCAAATTGTTTTTTGCTGCTTTACCTGTACCTGTAATTGTTCCCCATCCGCTAATACAAGAACTTTGTGCATTGCCAGCAGAATGGCAATGTAAATGATACAGGTTGTTGTTTAAATTAATATCGGTATTTCTTGCTCTTAATGAATAAGACACTGATGTGCCTGTAAC
>JANNGD010000077.1:0-8982 GCA_031380515.1 Ferruginibacter sp.
CGGCCTTTTTCATTTGTTCATTTACTTTATGAATACGAATAAATAGGAGTTAAATCTAAAATTATTAAATGGTACAACAATGCTTAGCTATTAACTTCGTGCTATCAAAGTATTTTAAATGAATAAAGCTGCCAAGTTAAAAACAATAGTAAGTTTAACGCTTCTTTCCATCTTTTTGTATAATTGTACGCACACAAAAAAAACGGGCACCAATCAGTTTGAATCATTGAATACCCAAGCAAGTATATCACAAGAAGCGAGTGCTATGCAAAAAACAGGTATAGATTTTTTTGCCGAAGGAAATGATCCTGCAATTTGGAAATTGCAGATGAGCTATGATGATACTGTACAATTTGTAGCGGCAGATGGCCTTGCTATCAAATTTGCATTTAACCAACTAAAAAAAGATATTACTACTGAGCGATCGATTTTTTCTACTACACTCAAAAACGCAAATATTTCAATTGCTGTTTACAATAAAGTGTGTACTATAGCTGCGCAAAAAGAAGTATTTAAAAAAGAAGTAACCTTTTCTTTTAACAGTATAACCTATAGGGGCTGTGGGAAATTCCTCGCAAACGATAAGCTAAATGGAAAATGGATACTTGAAAAAATTGCTGGCACAAATATCAATCCGAAAGATTATACACGTAACCCTTACTTTACTATTGATTTACTAAAAGAAACAGTATCAGGAAACGATGGCTGTAATGGTTTAAGTGGTACAATAGAAGTGCAAGGAAAAAGAATACAATTTTCCAACATCAGAAGCACTAAAATGGCTTGCAATAACAAATCTATTGCGAATATTATTTCCCAAAAAATAAGTAACCAGTTGGTAGATTATTATTTTAAAGAAGGAAAACTGTACCTATACTTGCCAGATGATAGCCTATTGGTTTTTGTAAAAAGCTAAACCAATCCTGCCAATGCCGTTTTAATTTTGGCAAAGCCCAATTCGATATTATTTGTATTGGTTGCAAATGACATTCTTATGCAATTTGGTTGCCCAAACGCTTTACCAGTAACAACAGAAACATTGGCAGTGTTTAAAAAATACATGCACATTTCATCTGCATTTTCTATAACGTCTCCCGCAGGCGTTTTTTTACCAAAATAAGCGCTCACATTTGGAAAAATATAAAAAGCACCAGGAGGTTCTGTATAAATCAAATTAGGAATTTCTTTTAGTAGTTCCATAACCCTTGTTCTACGTGCTTTAAATTTCATTACCATTTCATTGGTTGGGTTTTGGTCGCCAGTAAGTGCTGCAATGGCTGCACGCTGTGTAATGGAACAGGTGGCACTTGTAAATTGTCCCTGTAATTTATCACAGGCTTTTACCATTTCGGCAGATGCAGCTAAATAACCAAGCCTCCATCCAGTCATTGCATAACCTTTACTCAATCCATTAATAAGCAATACACGGTCTTTTAAATGATCAAATTGAGCAATACTCTCGTGCTTGCCATCGTAGTTTATGTACTCATAAATCTCATCACTCATGATAGTAACCTGTGGGTGCTTCTTAAACACTTCGGCCAGCGCTTCAAGTTCATTTTTATTATACACTGCACCTGTAGGATTACATGGCGACGAAAACATGAATAACTTTGTATTTTCCGTTATAGAAGCCTCCAATTCTGCGGGAGTTATTTTATAACCATTTTCGATGGTAGTATGTACAAAAATAACAGTACCCCCTGCAAGCCTTACAATTTCGCTGTATGTTACCCAATATGGTGTGGGAATAATTACTTCATCGCCTTGCTCTATTAATGCTAGCACAGCATTGGCAATACTTTGCTTAGCGCCAGTACTTACAATGATTTGATCTGGCTTATATACCAAATCATTATCACGTAATAGCTTACTACAAATGGCTTCTCTTACATCAAGATAACCTACTACAGGTGTATAATGACTAAAATTCTCATCAATAGCCAATTTAGCTGCAGCCTTTATATGGTCGGGGGTATCAAAGTCGGGCTCACCCAAACTTAAATCGGTTATGTCTATTCCTTTCGCTCTAAGCTCACGGCCAAGTTTAGCCATTTTTAATGTTTCTGGTTCGTTAAACCTTTGCAATAGAGATGATAACTGCATAATACTAGTAGCTGGTTAAGTACAAATGTATTGTTATTTATGAAAGAATAGTACCTAACTGGTTGAATTTATATACAAAAAAAATAAATGGTATATTTTAGCAGAAAAATAATTTGCAAAGCATTTCAATAATAGCAAACTAAGCTGCCTGCATAGTATCTTTGCCGCAATGCTCCGTTTACAAAAGATATCTATAACCCATTTTAAGAATTATGCCTTCTCACCTGTGGTATTTACAAAAAATGTTGTAGGAATTTGTGGCCTAAACGGGGTAGGAAAAACTAATTTACTAGATGCTATTTACTATTGCTGTTTTACCAAAAGTTATTTTACCGTTACAGATTCACTCAATGTAAATTTTGAGAAAGAGGGATTTCGACTAGAAGCAGATTTTGATAACAATGACGTATTACAAAAAGTAGTTTGCATTCATAGAGGTACTAGCAAAAAGGAATTTTATTTAAATGAAATTCAATATGAAAAATTATCGGCACATATTGGCCTTTTACCTGCAGTAATTATTGCACCAGATGATGTAGAAATTATTACTGGAGGAAGCGAAGGAAGAAGAAGGTACCTCGATACGGTCATTTGCCAACTCGACAATGAATACCTGCAACAACTAATGATTTACAATAAAGTGTTGCAACAGCGCAATAGTTTATTGAAAAGATTTGCAGATCAAAAAAACTTCGATAAAATATTGTTGGATGTTATAAATAGCCAGCTAGCTGAACCTGGAAAAATTGTTTTTGAGAAAAGGACGTTTTACACAACAAAACTAATTCCGTTAATAGAATCTTTTTATCATCGCATTGCAGAAAATAATGAAGAAATAAAATTTGCTTATTCTAGTCACTTACAAATAGAATCATTTGAAACCCTTTTGTTACGAACCCAAGAGCGTGATCGTATAATACAACGTAGTAGTGCAGGAATACATAAGGACGATATACAGTTTGCCTTAAACGGCCAACCATTTAAAACGATTGCTTCACAAGGGCAAAGAAAAAGCTTATTATTCGCACTAAAGCTAGCCCAATATCAACTATTAAAAAATCACAATAATTTTAGCCCCATTCTTTTGCTAGATGATGTATTTGAAAAATTAGATGAAAAACGTATGAACAGGCTTTTACATTGGGTTTGTAAAGAAAATGATGGGCAAGTTTTTATTACAGATACGCACAAGCAAAGATTAATAACTATTTTTGAACAGTTAGCAATTGATGGACAAATAATTGAACTTTAAAATAAAAAAATGGCAGAATTATCTTTGGGTGAAGCCCTACAATTATTTTTAAAAAAGAGCAAACTTAAATCGGGCATTCAGGCAGTGCAAATAGAAGAGGTATGGGAAAAAATAATGGGTAAAACAGTAGCAAAATACACCGATAAGATTCAAATTATTGGTACAACCCTTTTTGTTTCCACAACGGTAGCACCATTAAAAAACGAATTAATTTACCAAAAAGAAAAAATAATAGCGCTGGTAAATGAAGCGTTGGGAGATATGGTGATAAAAGAAGTTGTTATAAAATAATGCTTTTCGATTTACAAAAAAGGCATACAACAAAATTAAATTGGTTATTTTAAAAATATTAAATGATTAAAGCTTCCATAATCACTATTGGCGATGAGTTGCTGATAGGGCAAGTAGTAGATACCAACAGTGCATTCATAGCACAAGAGATGAATAAGGCTGGCTTTGTAATTACCAGACGTGTGGCAGTAGGCGATGAATATGATGCCATAAAAACGGCATTAGATGAAGAAAAAAAAATGGCAGACATCATACTGATAACCGGAGGCCTTGGCCCTACGGCAGATGATATTACAAAGCCACTATTGTGTTCCTATTTTGGAGGCAAAATGGTTGTAAATGAAGCTGCATTTGAAAATGTAAGAAATATTTTTGAGAATATTATAAAACGACCATTTACAGAAAGAAATAAAAAACAGGCAGAAGTGCCAGATATCTGTACAGTAATACAAAATAAAAGAGGGACTGCGCCCGGAATGATTTTTTTTGAAAATATAGGTGGCAAAGAAAAAACATTTGTAAGCATGCCGGGTGTACCACATGAAATGAAAGGAATGATGACAGATGATGTGATTCCCCTTTTGCAAAAAAAATATACCAATGCGCATATTGGTCATCGTACATTGTTGGTAGCTGCTATTGGCGAAAGTACATTGGCAGATATGCTAATAGATTTTGAAGAAAAATTACCTGCCAATATGAAGCTTGCTTACTTGCCTAGTTATGGTATGGTAAGGCTCAGACTTAGTGCCAGCTCTGAAGATGCTGCGCAAAATAATATTGCATTAGAAGAACAGTTCTCTCATCTACAAAAAATTGTGAAAGTATACCTCGTTACCAATATCGATGAACCAATGGAAAAAGTAGTTGGTAATTTATTATTGAAAAAAGGGGAAACCATGTGCACAGCAGAAAGTTGTACTGGTGGATATATTGCACACTTAATTACTTCTATTGCGGG
This sequence comes from Ferruginibacter sp., assembly GCA_031380515.1. Lineage (GTDB taxonomy): Bacteria > Bacteroidota > Bacteroidia > Chitinophagales > Chitinophagaceae > Ferruginibacter. Next base: position 4,611 of record JANNGD010000077.1, read on the forward strand.
TTCTTCTTCTTTTTATGACGGTAGCGTTGTCAGTTATTCGTATGCTGCCAAAGAGGATTTATTACAAGTAAAAAAAACAACGCTGGAAACATTTGGTGCAGTAAGTGAAGAGGTTGTAAGGGAAATGGCTTTAGGTGCTTTGCATAATATTGGTTCCAATTATACAATGGCAGTTTCTGGCATTATGGGGCCTGGCGGAGGAATGCCAGATAAACCAGCAGGTACTGTTTGGGTTTGTGTAGGAAATAAAAACAGTTTAATTGCCCAGAAGTTTTATTTCCGGTTCGATAGGCAATTAAACATCAGGTTAACTGCCATCAATGCTTTGAATATGTTGCGAAAGTTTATCATTGAAAATGAAACGAACTAAAATTTTTAAGAGGAAATAATACTAAAATGTTATCTTAAATGAAAGTTATAAAACAGTTACTATGTGGGTTTGTTTTTTTATCTCTTTTTAGTTGTGCCAATAAATACATGTCTTCCAAAGTAAAGGCCACAGAGATAAAAGAAATGTACCTTTTTCAGCCAATTGTATCCGTATTTACAATGGAAAAAGGGAATAAGGTTTTGTATAATGCAGCCATTTCAAATGAAACAAATTTTAACCTCACCAATACTATTTTTAAATACAAACAAAACTTACCTGCTTGGGAATATTTCTTTTTTAAAGATAGTGCAGGTAGTGAAAAAATTAATGACGAAATAAAGTTGCTATTTAGGCAAATGAAAATTGCTAAGAAAACTACTGATGTGCCCATTACCCCATTTTTAGATAAAATTTTAGAAACAAACGGCAAAAGATTTGGGTTGATAATATTTGCGGAAGGATATAGTAGGACACAAAAAAATTATAATAATGAACTAATGCTAGGAGCTTTAAGCGCTGTAGTGTTTGGATTGGGTAGAGCTTACGTACCCGATAAAAATTATTTAAGCTTGTATGCGATAATTATTGATGCCAAAGAGAATAATATTGCATTTTTTAATGATGCCTATGGCGCCAATAGAGATCCATTAAACCAGATAGACATGTTTAACAGGGTAAATGAATTATTTAGTATGTATTTTAGAAAACTTCAAAAGTAATCCATCTATTATTTACGTTTATGTAACCACATAAACAAGCCAAATTAAAGTATACTTTTTTACACCAATTATTTAACTACCGGTAGCAATATTGATTACTACAATTACTATTAAAAGGAGAAATGCAATAGCAGAAATGAGGGATAAATTTTTCATATAAAGGATATTTACACTAATAACGAGTAAATTAGAATATTATTATTTTAAGAATTACCATCATATAACATTTAACTAAATTGAAAACGAAAACCTATACTCCTATTGATTGTAACATGTACGACATTTTACTAGCAAAAGCTACATTAAGAGCCAATTGTAATATAAAGTACTATTCCAAAAATGGAGATACAGCACAAATAAAGGCCAGGATTATAGATGTTTATACAAAAGCAAATGAAGAATTTATGTTGCTTGATAATGGACAAGTCATACGTTTAGACGAAATTGAATCGGTAGATGAGGTTTTGATAAATAAAAGCTTTACTGAAAGCGGCCCTACCTTGAAAGAAAAAACTACAAACATAGAAGCAAAAGAAAACAAAATGTCTTTTTTTGACTATGCCGTAGAAGTAATAGGATGGCTGGAAATTGTTTTATCCCCACTCTTAGCAGGACTTGTAATTGCTGCTCTTTTCTATTTTTCAAATCCAACTACATTAAGATTGGTTATTGCTATTGCTGTTATACTTATTTCATTGATCATTGGGATTGTTATTGCTACCAAGATCTGGAAAAAAAAGGGAACGATGCACTTTATGTCCAGAATAATGGCTACACCAGAATTGGATGACATACCAGCACCAAAAAAACAATAGCATTTGAAAAGATTCTTTTTCAAATGCATTATGGATGAACTAGCAAAGTAAATGCATGACCAAAATGGGAGAAGCCATTAACTTACCGGGCTTTACCAAAATAATAAAGAAAGTAATCAACTTATTTGTTGCACAAATTCCAACACCAGTGCGCTGCGTTACTACATATTTGTTTTCAAACGAAGTGTAATCCAATTTACCAAATCTGCTATTACTTCTTCCCTGTTTGTTTCATTCAGCATTTCGTGCCTACCCTCTTTGTATAACTTATAGGAAATATCTTGTACAGCATTGGCTTTCCATTTTTCATATAAGTGTATAAACCCTTTTCCAAAAAGACCTACTGGATCTTTATCGCCAGCAAATAAATATACCGGTACATTTGGAGGAATGTTTTGAATATGTTGAGTATTAAAAATATCTTTCAACCCTCTAAAGAAAAAATAAAAAAAACTAGCACTGCACACAAAACCACAAAGTGGATCTTTTATATATTTATCTACTTCCTTCGTATCTCTACTTAGCCAATCAAATGATGTTCTGTTGGGTTTAAAAGCTGCATTAAATTTCCCAAACGATAACTTAACTAACAACTTACTTCTGTATTTTTTTCCAAATAAATGCATTTGAATATATGCAATGGCAATACCAGTTCCCATCAAAGGATCCTGCTTTCCATTACTAGCCGATAAAATTAGCCCGTCAATCCTATTGCCATATAATTGATGAAAGCGCTGGCATAAAAAAGAGCCCATGCTATGGCCTATTAAAAATATTTTTTTATTAGGATATGTTGCCTTTGCATAGTCAATTGCCAAAAGAAGATCTTCTACCTGATTATTAAACCAATTATCTTCCACAATACCGAGTTCATTAATATCAGTTACAGCTTTTCCATGCCCTCTGTTGTCGTTTGCAAAAACAGCTATATTATTTTTTACCAAGCCACCTGCAATTGTGCTATACCTTTCGGCATATTCTGCCATACCATGTGCTATAAATAAAATTGCCGCTGGCTCTTGGTTTGGGAGCCATGCGTATATGGGCATTTGATGGTTATCCTTACAGGTTATAAAAAAACTTTTATCTGGCATATCTGTTATTATGAGTTATAAAAGTAAGCTATCATTGTTATTTTTTCATATTCGTAATAAAATCGATTAACATACTTTTTCTATACTTAAAATAATAATACCAAAAACTGCAACGAAATTATTTTTAAAATAAATTTGGAGAATCTACGAAAATATCATAGTTTTACGAAAACTTCGTAGAAATGGAAAAATTAACAACACCAGAAGAGCAAGCCATGCAAGCATTGTGGGAAGTAAAAAAAGGGAATATAAAATCAATATTATCTGTTATTCCTGAGCCACAACCGCCCTATACTACATTGGCGTCTACTGTAAAAAACCTAGAGAAAAAAGAATTTATAACAAGTGAATTGATGGGGAATCAATACCTATATGTTCCATTGGTAAACGAAGTAGAGTATAAGAAAAAATTTATGCAAAGTTTTATTGCCAATTATTTTGAAAACAGTTACAAAGAATTGGTAACCTTTTTTGCAACCGAAAATAAAATAAGTTCAAAAGAACTAAAAGAGATAGTAGCACAAATTGAAAAAGGGAAAGGGTAGCAGAAAAATAAATTCCACATTTAATAAAACGAGCTGATTTTAGAATACTGGATCGATATTTTTGAACTACAAAAATAATATTATGCCATATTTTTTTATATATCTTCTTAAAGTTAACATCGCATTGATTGTTTTTTATTTATTATATTATTTCCTACTTAGAAGATTAACTTTTTATACTTTAAACAGATGTTTTTTGCTAGGTTCCATTATAATTGCCTCTACCTTTCCGTTAATAAATTTTGAAAAATTATTTACCCATACAGAAAAAAATGAGGGGAACTATGCAATTTTAAATTATACACCTAATTGGGACCAAATTAAAACGGTGATTACGGGTAACGAAACAAACTTTACCGTTTGGAGCTTTCTGTACATTGCTTATTGGATAGGTGTAATAGCAATGATTGTATTATTTATGATACAAATTTTTTCTTTAATAAATATTCATCTGAGTGCCACAAAAAATAAATATTCCATATTTACAACGTATAAAGACATACAACCATTAAGCTTTTTTAAAAATATTTACATCAATCCTATAAAACATACTTCTGAAGAATTGCAAACAATTTTGCAACACGAAAAAGTACATACTTCACAATGGCATTCACTGGACCTGTTATTGGCAGAAATAAACAAAATTGTATATTGGTTTAATCCAGGTGTGTGGTTGTTGAAAAATGCCATCAGGGAAAATTTAGAATTTATAGCAGACAAAAAAGTTTTGGAATCGGGCAAAGATGCCAAACAATACCAATACGAATTATTACATGTAATAACGGGTACACATAGAGCGACGGCCATCGCTGCACAATTCTCATTACTT
>JANNGD010000078.1:0-3401 GCA_031380515.1 Ferruginibacter sp.
GCCTACTATTTAGAATTTCGACATTTTAGTATTTAGTATTGAGTATTGAGTACTTGGTATTGAGACTAGTGTCTAATAAAAATAACCCTTTATAAGATTGTATTTTTTGTTTTCTAAATTTATATAAAAAGTACTTTAAAATATAACGAACCAGTCTAAATACTCAATACTAAGTACTCAGTACTTACCTCTTACATTTCATTAAAAAACATTTGTAAATCTGCATCTGTTTTTATCAAAACATCCCTCACTTTGCTTCCTTGGTTTGGTCCTACAATACCTGCCGCTTCTAACTGGTCCATTAGTCTTCCAGCACGATTATAACCCAATTTCATTTTGCGTTGCAATAAAGAGGTGCTTCCACTTTGGCTCATCACAATTAACCTTGCCGCATCTTCAAACAAAGCGTCTTTGTTGTTTACATCAAAATCTTTGGCATCCATTTCTTTTTCATCTACATATTCTGGTAGCATAAATGCATCAGGATAACCTCTTTGGCTTCCAATAAAATCTACTATTTTATCTACCTCAGGCGTATCTACAAATGCACATTGAAGCCTCACTACTTCTCCATTGTAGCTTATAAGCATATCTCCTTTACCAATAAGCTGCTCGGCACCACCTGTATCTAAAATGGTACGGCTATCTATTTTACTACTTACTTTAAAAGCAATACGAGCAGGAAAGTTTGCTTTTATAGTACCTGTAATAATGTTTACTGATGGTCGTTGCGTTGCTATTATTAAATGTATACCAATTGCCCTTGCAAGCTGTGCTAGCCGTGCAATGGGCATTTCTACCTCTTTACCTGCTGTCATTATTAAATCGGCAAATTCATCTACTACCAATACTATAAATGGAAGAAACTGGTGCCCTTTTTCGGGGTTCAATTTTCTTGCTACAAATTTTTCATTGTACTCTCTTATATTTCTACAACCTGCTTCTTTTAATAGGTCGTATCTATTATCCATTTCTATACAAAGTGCATTTAAAGTATGCACTACTTTCTTTGTATCTGTAATGATGCTTTCTTCTTCGCCAGGCAATTTTGCAAGAAAATGTTTTTCTATTGTTTTATAAATACTAAGCTCCACTTTTTTAGGATCTACCAATACAAATTTTAATTGGGATGGATGCTTTTTATACAATAGCGAAACAAGAATCGCATTTAACCCTACAGATTTTCCTTGCCCGGTGGCACCTGCCATCAATAAATGCGGCATACTAGCCAGGTCTACTACAAAGTGCGTGTTGTCTATCTTCTTCCCAATAGCAATAGGTAAGGAGAATTTACTTTCGCTAAATTTCACATCATCCAATAACGTGCGCATGCTCACCATGGTTTTTCTTGTATTTGGCACTTCAATACCAATGGTACCCTTACCTGGTATAGGTGCTATAATACGAATACCAAGTGCAGCAAGGCTTAACGCTATATCATCTTCTAAGTTTTTTATACGAGAAATTCTTACCCCGGGTGCTGGTATAATTTCGTACAAGGTTACAGTAGGTCCAACTGTTGCAGATATTTTTTGAATCTCAATATCATAATTCCTGAGTGTAGTTATAATTTGATTCTTATTATTTTCCAGTTCTTGTGGGTCTTGTACAATCTTTTCGCTACCATGGTTTTCCAATAACTCCACTGATGGATAAATATAATCTCTTAAATCGAGGATAGGGTCATAGTTACCCAACGCTTTTACATCATCCGCCGTTTTTGCTTTGGTGGGTTCTTCTTCTGGCAATTCATCTGGCACAGTTTTTACTTCCAATGCCAAATCCGCTATTGGTACAAAACTTGCTTTTTTTGAAGCAGGCATAACGGATACAAAAGCATCTTCCGTTTGTACAACTGAGCTTTCATCTATTATTTCTTGATTCTTTTTGGGAGGAACCAAAATAGTATTTACAATTTTTGCTCCTCTTTTTTGTTCTTCCTCTTCTTTTTCAGTCAATGCCAAATCGTGAGCAAAAGCAGGTGACTGATCTGGAATATTTAGAATACCAGCATTGCCAGTCATTGAATTTCCTGAAGCAGCTGTCTCCTTTTCTAGGTTTGTCATTTCTTCTTCACTCACTTTTTCTTCATCAATGGCATTCGCTTCTGCTGTTGCTTCAATGCTATTTTCTTGTTCATTTACTCCTTTTATTGGCATTGTAAAAGAAGGATTAAAACGCCAAATAACATATGCCAAAAATGTAACTAATATAAAACCTATTGTTCCTATCTTTCCAATAATACTGTACAAATAATCTCTGCTCATATCACCCACAGCACCACCCCAAGCAAAATCATTTCCTTGCATTATTACAGATGCAGATATGCTTAACAAGGGTAATCCAACAATTAAATATTTGATATTACGAACGACAGAAAATACTTTTTGCCCAAAAAACAGGTTTATACCTATGATAAAAAAGAATGTACAAATAAGATAAGAAGCTACTCCGAAACCTTTGTAAATGAGTAAATGTGAAATGAAGGCGCCAAAACTGCCCATCAAATTTGCCATTTTGGTATCTGTGCCTAATAGCAATTTATACCCTTCTTTAAAAACTTTGTCTTGGTCTTCTTCCCAGGTAAATAAATAGGAAGTAAAGGCAATAAAAAAAAGTATGGCAAATAACAAACAAATACTACCAGCTATTTTATGGGTACGTTCATCTTTAAGCAGGTCTTTTATTTCTACAGTTTCCTCCTTCTCTTGCTTTAGGGCATCGGCGGCTTTGGTATTCTTTTTTATTGATTTTATTTTTTCTGCCATGGCGATAAAGATAATAAAAAACGATGCTTTTTATTTTAAAATAGTATTAACATGATGTGATAAACAAATATGTCACAAAAACTACTCAAAATATAACTCAAAATTGCATTTAGCTGTAGCTAATTGCTGCAATTAACAATATTTTGCTTTAATAATGAATTAATATAGAGCTAAGTTGATAAAATTAATGATGGGTATTTTTTTTATTGATCAAACAAACCAGCAGCAATACCCAACCTCCTATAAAAGCCAAGCCTCCAAAAGGGGTAATTGCACCAATCCATAAAAAGCTGCTGGCAGAAATTGCCTTTACATAAGTAAGCAGATAAAGCGAACCACTAAAAAGAAGGATTCCCAATAAAAATAGTTTACCTGCCCAAATAATTGTTTTATGTGCAAATTCTTTGTAGAATATGCCTGAAAGTAGGAGGGCAAAAGAATGGTACATCTGGTAACGCACCCCGGTTTCAAAAACGGCCAACACATCTACAGTAACCCTGCTTTTTATAACATGCGCTGCAAATGCACCAAGGATTACAGATAACATGGCAAAAAACACTCCTGTTTTTAAAAATTCTTTATGCATATTTTTAGCGCAAAGTTCGTAAAGTTTTTTGGCAAGCTGGTATGGAG
>JANNGD010000080.1:0-3644 GCA_031380515.1 Ferruginibacter sp.
ATTAATAAAACATATGAATTGACAAAAGTCAATAAATTTCAAATCAAAAATAATATTACCCAATTTTTATAAACGATGCCCCTCCGTAATGGTTCATTTCTCAGGAACCTAGACGGAGAACACTTCAAGAGTTGTTGGTACGCTTGGCTTCTCTGCTTGCGCTGCATACCAACAACGGCTGCTTTACAATTATCGAACGGCAGAATAGGAAAGCTTCTTAAATATCAACACCGGCAATAATAATTCATGTTTATATACCTAAGCGAACGGTTCGAGGAGACTCGAACCGAGGCGTAGATAATAATTGATAATAATAAAATCTTTTTCATAAAGTTAGTTTTGTATGAATGTTTATTAAAGTTAATGTATTAAAGGTATATTATTAATAAAACATTTGAATTGACAAAAGTCAATAAATTTCGTTACAATAAATATTACCCATTTCTTATAAACGAAGCCCCTCCGCAGTGGTTCATGTCTCAGGAACCTAGACGGGGAACGTTACACGAGTTGTTGGTACGATTGGCTTCTTTGCTTGCGGTGCATACCAACAGCGGGAGCATGGCTTAATTTAGCACTGAATAGTTACAATTATAAAAGTAAACGAAATCCCAAACTTAAATTACTTAATAATTGATTACTCAATCCGGTGTTTAAGGAGAAATTATTGGTAGTATTTATCTTCTTTGATGTAGCAGTTTCGATATCATTTGATTTTGAGTAATATGCTCCCACTACATTTGGCAAGCTGACTTCCAATTGCATTTTCTTAAAAACTTGATAGGAAATGCCGGGTGTTATTGATAAATCGGTGCTGAATGCCTTTCGATGATATTCATTATAAAAGTTGTTTCGCAGATTATATTGTTTGTTCACCCCAAAACCTACATTTGTTTCTCCAAAAAAATAAAAATCTTTTGCAAGTTTTTTGTATTTTCTGTAAAACACACCTGCATTAAAAGAATTAGATTTAGAAGAACTGGAATCTATCCCAACCCTACGAAATGTATAATTAGTAAATCCGGCGCCAACATTAATACCAATAATATTATTCTCTTTTATGGCTTTACCAATGGAAGTGCCAAAAACAAAGGATTTTATTTTTACAGTTTCTTCTGTAAATTGATTAGCTTGTTTGTTGTTTCCAGATGCGCCGGCAATTTGTCCACCCAATAGAATTGTTCCTTTTTTAATTTGTGCAGTTGCATTTATTGCTAATGAAAGCAAAAAAGCAAATGGTAGCATTTTTATCATATTTTTTTAGTTTATCATCAGACAAGCAAAAAATGAATTCTGCTGTTAATGATAAGCCAAAGAAAAAGTATAATTTTCATTACTCCCCCATCCCATCCTCTCCATCCGTTTTGCTGCTATTTTTCAACAGCTCGTTGAGTGTATTTATTTCTATGGCAGAAAAATAGCGCCATTTACCTGGCTCAATTCCTTTTAAAGTAAAATTCATGATGCGCACTCTTTTGAGTGATGTAACTTTAAATCCTAAGGTCTCGCACATGCGGCGTATCTGCCTGTTGAGCCCTTGGGTGAGTATGATGCGAAAGCGAGCATCTCCTTCTTGTTTTACAAAACAGGGCTTTGTAGTTGTATTCAAAATACGCACACCATTTCGCATGGCAGAAATAAATTCATGGTCTATTTTTTTATCGGTTGTTACCCTGTATTCTTTTTCGTGGCCATTGCCAGCACGCAAAATTTTGTTTACTATATCACCATCGTTTGTAAGAAATATCAAACCTTCGGAAAGCTTATCTAGCCTACCTATGGGGAAAATGCGGGTTTTGAAATTTACAAAATCAATGATGTTCGTTTTGTCTTTTAAGTCTGTTGTGCAGGTTACCCCTTTGGGCTTGTTCAACATTAGATACACAGCCGCAGACTTCTTTTTTAATGGTTCGCCATCTACTTTTACTGTATCACCAGGTTTTACCCTATTGCCTTTATCTGCATCTTTTCCATTGATGGTTACACGACACTCTTCTATATATTTGTCTGCTTCTCTCCTGCTACAAAAACCAGAATCACTGATGTATTTATTTAAACTAATGTCCATGTAAATTTACTTTTCTTCTATATTTTTATTTCGATTCTTTATCAAAAGTAAATTTTTGAACTGAGTCCATCGTTTATTTTTTTATAACCATAGCTGTTAGTTTCTTTTCGTTTGTAGTTGCAGATACAAAATACAAGCCAGCAGGTAGTTTTGCCAAATCAACTGCAATTGTATTTGTACCCTTTTTTATTGATACTATTTGTGTACTTATTTGTGCACCATCACTTCTATAAACAACAAATTGTGTTTGCAAATTGGTGTTGCTCTGCAAAATGGCATTTGCATTTGAATTGGTTATGTTTGGTAAAATAGTAATAGACTCCCCAAACAATTTTTTAGGATTCAACGTAACAATATTCGAATAAGCAAATCGGCCATTTTTACCCACTGCTTTTATTCGATAATAAATTGTACTATTGAAAGACAATATCGGAATATTGTATGTATAAAATTGTTTGTTCACACTATTACCTTTACTCCACTCTTTTCCAGTTGAAGAAAAACCAATTCCGTCCATACTTTGTTCTACAATAAAATAATCATTGTCTATTTCTTGTTCTGTAATCCAACTCAGTACTCCAAGCTCTCCCACTTGGTTTGCCTTGAGTATGATACTTTTAATAGCTACTACGCCTAAACAACCCGTTCTTACATAAATGCTATACACATTAGAAGTATCCATACATCCATTGGGAGACGTAACAATTACCGATAAATTATGGTTGCCAGGTATAGGAGTTAAAGTATTTAACGGAAAAGAAATACCAGTACCAACGGGTGTCCAAGGCGGTGCATTATCGTACCAATTTATGGTATACCCAGTTAAGTTCCCATTGAAAGATTGAAGCGGCAAAAATATTTTAGCTGTGTCGCAAATAGAATCACATCCAATAGGAAATAAATTCAATTCTGGGCTAGGCAAAATAGTTTGTATAGCTGTATTGGTACAACCAGTAATACCATCCGTTACTTTTACGGTGTAATTTCCTGCAGCAGATACCAAAAGAGAATTGGTTGTAGATAAAACAAAGCCGATATTGTTTAATTGCCAAGCCCACGACGGAGTAGCAGCATTGGTTGTAGCATTTAAAGTGTATATATTATTTGAGCAATAAGGCGTAGGCCCTACCACGCTAATAGAAACAGTAGGTAGAGCAAAGAAAGTTACATTTGTTGAGCTGGTATCTGTACATCCAAAACTATTTACCACTTGCACAAAAATATTATGTGTGCCCACGGTAAATGGCGTTGTGCCTACTGTTGCAGAAAATTGATTGCCACTTCCAACAGGATTACCGTCTACCAACCATTGATAGAAACAACCACCACAGCTTGGAACAGTTACTGTAAAAGTACTACCAAAGCACTTACTACCTGAACTGATTATAGCAACATTGGGTGCTTGGTTTACTATTACTGCAACTGTATCTGAAATAACTCTACAGCCATTGATATCAAATGCAATAAAGGAATAATTGCCCGTTTGCTTTACTGTGTCGGTAGCAAAATTTGCTCCGGCTATGGGCACTCCATTATTGTACCATTGATAATTTATTAACCCTGTACAAGATGATCC
>JANNGD010000089.1:0-3361 GCA_031380515.1 Ferruginibacter sp.
GAATGAATGGGTAAGATCCTTCCCATCCCTAAATGAGCTGTTCTTTAACCTTTATGATCAGCGCTATGCTTCCCTGCTGGATACCATAAACCATCTTCTGTATAGCCGGCTGGACCAGCGTTTATATAATTACTTGCAGGAAATCGCCAGGCAAAAGAATAGTAAAATTGTCAATATCCGCCACCGGCAAATGGCAGCAGAACTTGGAACAGCCAGAGAGGTTATCAGCCGGGTTATGAAGAAACTAGAACTGGAAGGAAAAGTAAAACAACTGCAGGGAGGGATAGAAATTTTATAAGCTGGTAACCTAAGTCACCAGATAAAATTGTTTTGTGAATTAGATTTGCCTTATAACTGGTAACAATGAAGCAGCAAATAAAAAAGATGGTGATTGTTTGTTTATTGTGTACAGCAATTGTTACTGTTATAGTTTGGGCAATTCAATCATTTATCAAATAAATCAATTATTATGAAAAAAAACATGGGTACAGCAGACAGAATTTTCAGAATCATCCTTGCAGCAGTAATCGCATTTCTGTATTACAACAAAACCATTACCGGCACTTTAGGCATTGTGTTACTGGTTTTGGCAGGGGTGTTTGTATTAACGAGTTTAATCAGTTTTTGTCCGCTTTATAAATTAGTAGGCCTGAATACTTGTCCAGCTAAGCAGAAATAGACTTTTTTACAAAAGTTGGCTAAAGATCAGCTACGGTTAAAAAGCAGTAATTTTATTACTACAAATAAGTGTAGCCGCTTTTGCCAGCTTTAAATTATGGAACAACTCTTTACCTATTTCAGAAAATTCAATTCGCTTTCTAAAGAAGCCGAAGAAGCGATAGCTGAAATAAGTAACAGTATTACTATTAAAAAAAATACAGATCTTCAATCTATTGGCCATACTTGCAAAACTATTTACTTCATCAAAAAAGGACTGGCACGTATTTATTATCTGCATGACGGCATAGACATTACAGAGAATTTCTTTTTTGAGAATAGTATTATTGCCAGGGTAGAAAGTTTGCTTACTGGCAAGCCCAGCCGGAAAGCTATACAAATACTGGAGGATGCAGTAATTATCAGTATCAATGCAAATGCATTATTTGAACTCTACGATCGGTTCCCTGAAATCGAAAGATTATTTAGAAAAATATTTGAGGCTGGTTATGTTGATACTGTTAACCGCATTGAAGGTATGCAGTTTCATACTGCAGAAGAGAGATATAAAGCCCTTCTCCACGAAGTCCCCGATGTGTTAAAAAGAGTTCCGCTTAAATATGTTGCATCCTACTTAGGCATCACACAGGTAAGCCTCAGCCGCATCCGGGCACATCGTTAATTATTTATCTTATGATAAAGGATTGGCCGTTTTTAAATGCCAGCTTTGTGGCATATATGAAGCAGGTTCAATTAGGTTTAAAAGAGAACTGGAAACAGTTTACCCTCTTGGTGATCATCAACGGGTTTGTGGGTGGTATGGTTGGTCTGGAAAGATCCATACTTCCGCAGATTGCAGAAAAAGAATTTGCCATTGCTGCTAAAACAGCCATTCTTTCCTTCATTATTGTTTTTGGCATTGTTAAAGCAATCACCAATTATTATTCTGGTACATTAGCCAATACATTTGGTAGAAAAAAACTGTTGGTAGCTGGTTGGATAATTGCTATTCCCATTCCGTTTATGCTGATGTTTGCCCCCAACTGGAGCTGGATCATTATAGCCAATGTGTTGTTAGGTATCAGCCAGGGTTTAACCTGGTCTAGTACTGTAGTGATGAAAATTGACCTTGTAGGAGAAAAGCAAAGAGGTTTTGCCATGGGGTTAAATGAATTTGCCGGATATATAGCTGTAGCATTGGTTGCATTTTTAACCGGCTGGATTGCCAGTGAATACGGCATCAGGCCTTATCCTTTTTACATAGGAATTGTGTTGGTTTTTTTGGGATTAGCGGGAAGTATCTTTTTTATTAAAGACACCAAACAGCATGTGGCAAAAGACAGTATCAATAATGTTATTCCCCGGTTAAAAAATATATTTTGGGATACAACCTGGAAAAACAAAAACCTCGGTTCGGTAACACAGGCAGGGTTGATAAACAACCTGAATGATGGCATGGCTTGGGGTATCTTTCCTATTCTGCTTGCTTCAAAAGGATTTACGATTGGCGAGATAGGAACTGTTACCGCAATATATCCGGGTGTTTGGGGCATCGGGCAATTGTTTACCGGTAAAATGGCCGATAAATTCTGTAAAAAAGATTTGCTCTACACAGGTATGCTTTTACAGGCCCTTGCTTTAATAGTTTTGGTATTTGCCAATACGATGATTCATTTTATAATACTGTCTTCCATTCTGGGATGGGGTACTGCCATGGTTTATCCAACATTTCTTGCAACGGTTGCAGAAAACACGCATCCGCAGGACAGGGCTAAAAGTATCGGTATTTTCAGGTTGTGGAGAGATTTGGGTTATGCCATTGGCGCAATACTTACAGGCATTATAGCTGACCTGATCAACATCAACGCTGCCATTATTTTTATTGGCTTGCTCACATTTACGTCTTCTGTAATCATTCGTTTCAGGATGAAATGCAGAACAGGAGGCGCTATTAAATTATGGGATTGGATAACACACAAACATAAACAAGATGCAGGAACAGCTAACACAACCTTGCTTTGCGATTGAAGATATTAAAACATTGCAGTTGCTTACACCGGAGCAGCTTATGATCATCGATGTAAGAAATCCAGATGAGTATGCGGTGATGCATATACCAGGTGCAGTAAATATTCCTTTAAGTGAATTGGAAAGCCGGTCAAATGAATTGTTGAAAGCCGCAAGTATTGTTACAGTGTGTGGTAAAGGTGGTGGCAGATCTGAACAAGCTGCTGCTTTATTAAAACAAATAGGTTTTAATAAAGCAAACTATTTGTGTGGCGGCACTTTTGGTTGGTATAGTGTATGATAATTTATTAATAATAATTGCTGCGGATTAATAATTTCTCCTCTTAAAGTCTGGTTTAAACCTCCCTTTTATGACCAATCTCATCTCCTAACATGAAGCTCATCATAGTTGGGTATTGTGTGATATAAGTTACAGTGTAACCATTTTTTTTGATACAATTTTGAGTTGTAATTAGATTATCAACTTAAAAAAATGTTATGGAAACCGCTTATCATTAAGAAGTAAAAGTGAATTGGGAAGCAGACAGAAAAGGCTCCATGAGTTCTCCCGTTTTAAATACCAAAATAGAAGTGGCAACGCCACCCGAATTTCCAAAAGGTATGCTGGGCATCTGGTCTCCCGAGCATTTGCTGGTAGCTGCAGTAAACAGTTGCCTGATGACAACCTTTCTGGCCA
>JANNGD010000105.1:0-17620 GCA_031380515.1 Ferruginibacter sp.
TCAATGACCGTGTCGTTTAATATCCTTATTTTTTTTATTGTTCCTACTTGTATACCCGAAAACCGAACATTGTTTCCTGCCACCAATCCCTGTACATTTTCGAAATTTGCCTTTAGAATATAGGTATCTCCAAATAAACTGCGGTTTTTTCCAATCATGTATAACAACAACACAAGGAACAGTAAGCCTGCCAGAACAAATGTCCCCAATTTTGCATTATTAATGATTTTTTTAGTCATGGTTTTATTATTCAAAAAATTGTTTTATTTTCTCATCAGTACTTTTCGCCAATTGCAAGTAAGTGTCACTTGCATAGCATTTTCCATCAATAAGCATAATCACCCGATTGCTTGCAGTGCGAACACAATTCATATCATGGGAAATAATAAGGGATGTAGTACTATATTTCATTTGTATTTCTATCATCAAATTTATTATTTCCTTGGCAGTAATGGAGTCTAGCCCAGTTGTAGGTTCATCATACAAAATTATTTCCGGCTTTAAAATCAGCGTACGTGCGAGTGCAATGCGTTTGCGCATACCACCTGACAGTTCTGCAGGCATCATATCCACGGTGTGCCCTAGCCCCACATCTTCTAAAGCTTCCATTACCATTTTATTTGTTTCGTCCTGCGATACATCTATCCAATGGCGGCGCAATGGAAATTCAAGGTTCTCCCTTACAGTCATGGAATCATACAATGCATTGCTTTGAAATAAAAATCCCACTTTAGCCCTTATCTTATCTAGCCCATCATATTTCAAATCTGGAATATTTTGCCCAAACATTTCAATTGTCCCCTTGTCGGGCTGTAATAAACCAATGATACATTTTATCAAAACAGATTTACCAGAACCCGACCTGCCAAGCACCACCACACTTTCCCCTTTCTTTAACTCTAGGTTAAAATCTACCAATACATGATTGCTACCAAATGATTTGAACAAATGCTGTATTACAAGAACATTTTTTTCAGTTATTGATGGCTCTTCAAATTTTACCAATGTAGTTGGAGCATTCATACCTATTTAATTAATACCAAGCGCATCTGTAATTTGTACAGCTAGCAAATCAATTACAAAAATTAATACGGAGGAAACTACTACGGCAGAATTGGCCGAACTACCCACGCCTTCTGTTCCTTTGCGGCTATTGTATCCCTTATAACAACCAATTATTCCTACAGCAAAACCAAAAAAATAACATTTTATAAATGCAGGCAAAACATCACTAAATGACAAGGAATTGAAAACCTGGGTCCAAAACAACGTAAAACTAGTATTGCTTCTGATGTTTACCCCAAGATAGGAACCATATAAGGAAATAGCGTCTCCCAATAATACAAGTACTGGTAGCATAAAGGTAGAAGCCAATACTCTGGTAACTACCAAATATTTAAAAGGGTTAGTGCCGCTCACCTCCATCGCATCTATCTGCTCTGTTACTTTCATGGAGCCCAGTTCTGCACCTATGCTACTACCAATTTTTCCTGCAAAAATGAGTGCTGTTATTACCGGACCTATCTCCCTAATTATTGCTATTCCTACAATTACTGGTATCTGGGATTCTACACCATAATCTAACATGGAGGGACGCAATTGCATGGTCAATACAAGCCCCATAATAAAAGCGGTTAACCCAACCAATGGGAGCGATTTGTATCCGATGATAAAGCACTGCCTCCATAATTCTGAAAACTCATACCGAGGTTTGAACCACTGTTTAAAAAAACGTGCGGTAAACTTGGAAATACTTCCAGCTTCGTCTAAGAATAATTTTAAATTGATTGCTAGTGACATAACATTTTGTCACCAAATTTTAAATAATTTATCTAGCTTTTTTATGAAGAAAATCAATGTAGCTGCTGATAACAATCATTTTATGGTGTGTGCAAAAAAGAATATCCCCTGAAAAGCCATTTCAAATACAAATCTGTTTTAATTGAAGAAGCAAGCTCTCTTTCATGCTCTGTTTTTCTTTTATCCATAATTCTTTTATTTGCCCCAATACCTGCAGCTCTCCCCTTTTCTATATCAAGCAAAATGCGCCCATTTAACAATGCAATAGCCGTGCAGTAATCATGAAATTCACCCAAATTCTGAAGCAATTGCTCAAAAGGGCTAATGTCTTTTATTGAAGTTTCTTTTTTATCAAGTTTATTTAGCTCCAACGAAGCATACCATTCTATGATGTAAAAAATATCTTTCAGGTTTTTCCTGATATCATGAATATCATTATCGCTTATTTGCCCTGATGAAATAATGGCATTGGCATTTAACCTCTTTAAAAGTATAAAATAAAAAAGGTTGCCGAAGGACAAGGAATCAGGAAGATATCCCTTCATGCACTTTATACACTTTGCTATGATTTTTTTAAGCGGTTTTTTATTCAGTTTTCGTATTAAACTTTTGATTTCCATTTTTGAGGATTTTATATACCCATCAATATTTACAAAATGATTGGGTAAAGAATTCAATATCCGACGTTCCAGCAATTGCAAATCCCGTATGGCTCCCAGCGTATTATAAGTCCTCTTTAGTTTTTTGGGTATGCTTATTTTTTCAATTATGCTATCTTCTTGGTCAAGAAGCCTAACGAAAACCCTTAGCTTTTTGTACGCCACCCTCCATTTATGTATTGCTTCTTCTTCGAATGATTTTTTTACAGTAGATAGCTGTTTATTTATTGTATAAAAATAATCGTTTAGGAGATACCCTATTTGCTTTTTTTTCATTGCCAATTTATTATGTAACCATAAAAATCCAAAAGAAAATATTGCAATACAATAAAATTCTACTTCAATCCATTTTAGTAAATTACTTTTAATGTGAATTATTCCCAGCCAAGCAAATGTATGATAGGATATACCTGATGCATTTCGTGCCAGCTTACCCCACCACCAAGTAAACTTGCAGCATATTTAAGCTGATTGCAAATAAAATTATGGAAGCTCATTAGAATTTATGGAAGCGTATATATTTGCTACATCTTCTTTTTTACAAAGCTCTGTTCCACTATTCATTGTAGCGGCAGTGCCACAAGCCACACCGTACATTGTAGCTTCTTTTATCGTTTTACCCAAAGAAAGATAATAAACTATTCCTGCAACCATACTATCCCCTGCCCCTACCGTACTTTTTCTTTTTACTGCAGGAGGCTTTATAATTTCCGTAATATCTTTTGTGACCAGCATGGCACCTGCAGCCCCCATTGATACAACCATCACTTCGCATTTGCCATATACGATAAATTCCAACGCTATCTGCTTTACTTCATCTATCTGCAACGATTCTTTGTTTGCCAAATAACCCAATTCGCCCAAATTTGGCTTGAGTAAATAAACGCCTTCATCCAATGCTTCTTTCAACGCTTGACCAGAAGTATCGACTATGAATTTTGCCGTTTTACTTTTTGCAATCTTTGCCAATTGTGCATAAATATCGAGAGGCACTCCCGGTGGTAAGCTACCGCTTGCAATGATATAACCCACGTCATTCATTTCTTCTATTGCCGCTAAACATTTTTTCCATTCTGGCTCAGTTAAAGCGGTGCCCGGCATACCAAAACGATATTGGTTATTACTCGATTCATCCACTACAATAATATTTTCCCTTGTTTCATTGGATGTTTCTACAATTACAACAGCTATTCCTTCTTGTGCAAGCAGGTGATTGAAATATTTTCCGGTATAACCACCAGATGGATATACAGCAATGGCTTCTCCACCTAATTTTTTAATTGCCCTTGCTATATTTATCCCACCACCACCCGGCTCAAGCTTGGGGCTACTGCAGTTCAATTTTTTTTCGGGTATTAATGCCGGTACAGAAGTACTTTTATCTATACAAGGGCTAAAGGTGATGGTAATGATTTTTGACATATCTAAATATAAATTTAATTATTCTCATTACCCAGTTCTTCTACGATCCTTTTAGGTTCTGTTAGTTCGTTTTTAGAAATTTGCTTCAGTATCCAACAAGTAATATTATAAAAAGTAGCTTCCGCAATATTGGTAATTGCTTCCTTTGTAGCAAAACCTTGGTGCGGCGTAATGATTACATTAGGCATACTCATTAATTTTTTTAACACTGCATCCTGCAATCCTTTATCGGTAAGATCATTAAAAAATATTCCCTTTTCTCCTTCATATACATCTGCACCAAAATAACCAAGCTGCCCATTTTCTAATCCTGCTATTACATCGGCTGTATGCACACATGCACCTCGTCCGGTGTTTATAAGCATCGTACCGGGTCGCACCAGGGCTATCATTGTCTTATTTATCAAGTATTTTGTTTGTGGAGTCAATCCGGTATGCATACTAATAATATCAGATTTTTTACACAATGTTTCCAATGTCACATATTCCAAGCCAACCTGTTGTTTTAAGGAACCATTTTCTTCCACATCAAAGCCCAATAATTTACACCCGAAGCCATGCATTATTTTTGCAAATACAGACCCAATTTTTCCAACCCCGATTATGCCTACTGTTTTTCCATGCAGGTCATACCCAATTAAATTTGTTGTAGTAAAATCATTTTTATGCATTTGCCTATTTGCAAGCAATAGTTTTCTATTTAAGGCCAAAATGAGCGCCACTGCATGCTCGGCTATGGAATAGGGAGAATAAGCAGGAACATTTGCAACAGAAATGCCCAACTCCATTGCTTTTTGCAAATCAATATTATCATGCCCGGTAGCTCTTGTAGCAATGTACTTAACACCCAGCTGTTGTAATTTTTCTAAAACAAGGTCAGAACAATCATCTGCAGTAAAAATTGAAATCACTTCGTAGCCTGCTGCTTTATTTACCGTTTCTAAAGATAGTGGTTCCTTTATAAAATGAATAGAGTAGCTGTTTCCGTTTGCACATTCTAAAGAGGGTTGTTCGAAAGTTTTTGTACTATAAAATAGTGTTTTCAATATTTGCTAATTTTTTTTAATGTTGGTGCAAGGCCATTACGGGTACATGTGCATGCAATACCATTTGCTTGGTATGGCTTTTATGAAATATCTTATCTAAAAGTGTATGCCGCTTTGGTAAAATAATTAATAAATCAATGGCATTTTGTTCTACAAATTTCATTATACCATCATCAACATTACTGTCTTCTATAAAATGATATTTGGGATCCAGCTTCTTTAACATCTCCTGCATCAAGCCAGATTGAAATACGACATCTGCATCAAACTTACTTTTTTTACCCGTATTTATTATGTGTAAGGATGCATGAAAATCATTTACCAATGTTTGTATTTCGTCTGCAGGTAATGTTTCTACAACTTTATCAAAATCGCAGGCAATGCCAACTTTCTTTATGTCAGAAAATATAGCACCATCTGGTACAGTTATAAGCGGCCATGGCAGGTATTTCATGGCATACACCGCATGGCTACCAAAGAACAAATGTTCTGTAGAGGTTTTTCCTTGGCACCCCATTATTACGGTATAGGGATTTTCTCTTTTACAAACATCTTCCAATACAGGATAAAAACTTCCCATAATCACTTCAGACTTTATCGTTATCAAATTGTCTGTAGACCTGTTTAATTCATCTACCAAATCTGCCATATCATTAGAAGCAATATTTTTTAAATCATCAACACTTATGGGCAATCCCATTTCGGCAAAATTTATCTGCATCTCATAAACATGCAGCAGCAATATTTGGGCATTGACCGTTTTTGCCATTTTTATACCATAATGCGCAGCATTTAGTGCTGTAGAAGAAAAATCTGTAGCAACAATAATTGTTTTCATACTTAGTATTTTAAATTAATAATATTTTATCAAAGCAATTTGATCATAGCTTTTTAAAAACCCTTTGTCCACAAATTCTACATCTCCTCCGTTTTCTAATACCTTTTCTATTACATCATCTACTGCATCCTTTATATAAGAAAATTTATTGTACGGCTCTTCTATCTCAAAAATATCCTCTGTTGAACCTCCATGTTCAGCGGCAAACATGTAATCTTTTTCTACCAACAATAAACGGCCTTTTCGGTTCGCTGCTTCTCGCCACACATCAATAATACCAATGGCTATTACATTTTTATCTATTGCGTCTTCCAATAAATGCATTAATTCCGTTTGTTTTACTTTTTTCCAATCTACAACGTGTGGCTCAAGAATTTGTAATAACTCGTTGTTTGTAGCTTCTTCAAAATTGCCATGCACATAATCTACAATGGCATTTGTATGTTTGCTTATTTTGGTAAAATGCCCCAATATCTTTTCAGTACCGGCAACAAAGAGGGGCATATTGTAAACCTTCAAAATATTTGTCAATGCGTTATCAACATAGCGCAAAAACTTATCTGTCATAATTTCCTTTCTATCAGATTTATCAGAAAAATTTGCAACCCTTTCTGAAACATCGTCCATTTCATTGGTAATAGATTTACTATTATTATAAAATATCCTAATCATCGTATTGGAATTACCAATAAAAATCTTACTTTCTTTACTACTCAAAACCAATACCAAATATTTGTGCAATTGCTTTTTACTGTACACCAAATCCCTTATTTCAAAAGATTCATCCACAATAACTTTTTCCTCTACATCAATATTGAGGTATAATACTTTTTCAAAAACAGGGGAAACATAAATGGCTACCGATTTTTTATGCGTAGTAAAATCCAAGTTCTTACAAATTTTTTTTAATCTTATCATTACTATTTTACCCATTTCATCGGGGTAGTTACTGCTTAACTCCTTCTCCACCTTGTCTGTGGCTAGTTTTAAGGAATGCAGAATTGCGACCTTTGCGCCCATTTTTGGCTCAAAAGGAAGAATGATAGAAACCGCAGGACGATAATGAGTCGCTTCTATCAAAGCTCGTAATTCCGGTGTGAGAATAGTAGTCATAACCTTTTTTATAGGCATTAAAGCTACCGTTAAAACCTAAAACAAATAATGACAAGCATCAGGTTTGGCTTTGATACAACTCATAGAAATAAGATGAAATTACTGCCCCTTTATTCTCTTTAATAAGGAAAAAAACACGGCTAGGTTCCAACCCTTAAACCTACCCCGCTGCACAACCAGGGCATTATCATTGGGTTGGGTTAGATAATAATGAAACACAAATTTTTCTCTTGGGTTTTGCCAGCCAATCATTTGTCCAAAACGGAGGTCATTAAATATCAACGTATCATTCCATTTTTCAATGGTATAAAATTCTTTCGAAAAGCGAATGAGTTTATGCACATCTTCGTGCATTTTAATTGAATCAAGTAACATACGATTGGTAGGAAAATATTGAAACGCTATGTCCTTTTTAGTATCAAATATGGAACGAAATCCTACATAGTATCCACTGTCATTTCCGGCCACCACATACCACAATAGGCTTTGCAATGGAGCAGGGGTTGTAAAATATCTGGTATAGCTAATTTGTTGTTTTTTTAAAATAGTTTGCACATCTGCATTTATTTTAGCTTTGATACCAATACATATGAATAAATAAAACGCAGTAATACCTAGCCCTAGCCGCCATATTTTTTTGCGGTAAATGGTATTTTTTCTAAAATATAAAAATGCAAGGCAAGCCAACCCTGCCCAAATAGAAAAAATCGGATCCACCACATAAATGGTATTAAATGAAACACGCAGGTGACTAAACGGTTCAAACCAGCCAACACCGTAATTATTAAATGCATCTAAAAAAATATGAATAAAGATAACAGAACCGAAAAAGACCATCCATTTTTTTAAACTGATATTATGCGGCCTGTGTAGCTGTTCTGCCAGCAATGCCAAAAAAGCTGTAATGATGGCACAAAACAACAATGAATGTGTAAAGCCCCGATGAGCCAATAAATTGGAAGATGTATCCATCCAAAATGAAGCTACAAAATCTATATCCGGAACACTCTGGGCTAAAGCACCCCAAAGCATTGCTTTTTTACCAAGTGTTTTTCCGGCAAAAGCTTCGCCCATGCAGGCACCGAGGGCTATATGTGTGAGTGAGTCCATAACAGCAGTAAGTTAGCTTTTCCATCTTAATTTCCCTTTATTATTATTTTCTATCGGTTCAAGATTTTTAGATACCAGTAGGAAATAATACTTTTTTCTGTAAGCAATGTATTACGAATGTTAAACTGGGGAAAAAAGTTTTAAGATACTCCAAATTAGGAGGAGGTAAAGTGTATAATTTAAAATTGTAGATACGCCAAGGTGCTTTTACATTATGTATCTAAGAGGAAAATAGTATAACACAAAAAAACTGCTATCTTATTATACTAAGAAATACAAAGGATAATAAGAAGCAGTTACCAGTATTTTGAATCTTTAAAAAATTGTACAATAAGAATATAGAAAGCTATTTTAATTTCCATTTTTCGTTTACTTTAAATTCTTAAAAGAAATTAAAAAGAATATTTATTGATCTACAACTTCCTCTTTCTTCAAACTAGCTTTCTTTTTGGAAATTGTTAAGTTTACAGATTCTTTGCTAGACGTTTTTTTGAATCCTTTTGCAAATAACTTTGTTAACTTTTTGATTTTCTTTTCTAGTTTCTTTTCTCCTAGCTGTTCTTGATAACCAGATAAGGCACTTGTCAAATCTTTGTGTATCTTATTACTAATTTCATTTTTGGAACCTATTTTCGTTGAGCCCTTGTTTTCTTTAACCATTTTCTCTAAAATTTACTTAAATAATTATATTGGTAACATAAAGATAACAATTAATTAATATTGGCAATGTTAAGTTTTTTCTTTGAGGCAAAATTGTTGCAAAAGTATTATCCAAAATGCCCATTCACATAATTTTTGGTAAGCTCCTGTTGAGGATTTTTAAAAACATTGTCGCAACTATCAAACTCTATCAATTCGCCCAAATACATAAAAGCAACTTTATCAGATATGCGTTGGGCCTGCTGCATATTATGCGTTACAATTACAATAGTATAATCTTTCTTTAGTTGTAAAATTAGGTCTTCAATTTTACGGGTGCTGATGGGGTCTAAAGCAGAACAGGGTTCATCCATTAAAATTACTTCGGGCCGCAAAACAACAGTTCGGGCAATACACAACCTTTGTTGCTGCCCTCCAGACAATTTAACAGCAGGCATTTTTAGTTCACCTTTTACTTCTTCCCACAAATAACTTTCTTTTAAAGCTTTTTCAATAAGGCACGGTATTTCATCCTTTGTAAAAGCATGAATCTTTAACGCATAGGAAAGGTTTTCAAAAATACTTTTGGGCAATGGATTGGGCTTTTGAAAGACCATACCAATCCTTTTGCGGATTTCTGTTACAGGAATTTTTTTATCATAAATATCGAGATCATCCAATTTTAAAATACCTTCTATTCGGGCATCTGGCGACAGGTCATGCATCCTATTAAAAGATCTTAGCAGGGTAGATTTTCCGCAACCAGAAGGCCCAATTAAAGAGGTGACTTGGTTTTTAGGGAAATCAATGTGTACGTTCTTTAAAATTTGCTTTTTCCCAAAAAACATATTAAAGTTATGTGCAGATAATTTTATCTCCTCCATATTAGTTTTGTGTTCTGTGTTTAAACCTAATGTAAAATGCGATGATGTTAAGTATAAAAACCAATAGTATTAGCACAGTGGCAGTACCATAAGCCAAAGGCCTCACCTGCTCTATAGCTTGGTGCTGTGTACTAAGCATATATAAATGATATGGCAGTGCCATAAATTCTTGATTGGCTGAAGCGGTAATGCCATTAATGTAAAATGCAACGCCAGTAAAAAGTATTGGTGCTGTTTCTCCTGCTGCTCTCGACATGGTTAATATTACACCAGTTAAAATACCAGGCAAAGCTTTTGGCAACACCACATCTTTAATGGTTTCAAATTGTGTGGCGCCCAATGCCAGCGTGGCTTCCCTCATGCTATTGGGAATTCTTTTAAGGGCTTCCTCTGTTGTAGTTATTATATAGGGTAATGACAACAACCCCAATGTAAGCCCGGCAGATAATACCGAAGTGCCCAATCTTAATGCTTGTACAAAAAGAGCCAATCCAAATAAACCATAAATAATGGACGGGATGCCAGCCAGGTTTCTGATAGATGCCCGGATAATATTTGTTAATACCGATGGTCTGGCATATTCGTTAAGGTAAATAGCACAAGATATACCGAATGGAACTGCAAAAATAGTAGTGATGAAAGTAAGCAGCAAGGTTCCAATAACAGCAGGAAGGATACCACCCTTTGTCATTCCATTGGTAGGAAATTGACTGATAAAACTCCAAGAAACAGAAGACATGCCTTTTGAAAAAATATCCCATAAAATGACGCCCAGTATCATGCAAACAATGAGTGTGCTTCCGACCAATAAAATCCAATCGAAAAGATATCGTATTCTTTTAATCATGCATGAAATTTTCTTAGCCTGTTAGCAAAATATTCCCCCAATAAATTGATCAATAGCGTGATGAGAAAGAGAACAACAGCAATGGCAAACAATGCAAAATAATGAGTAGTTTGATAAGGCACTTCCCCCATTTCAATGGCTATGGTAGCAGTGATGGTGCGTACTGCATCTAAAAATCCATTTGGTAATACAGCAGCGTTTCCGGTGGCCATTAATACGGTCATGGTTTCTCCCAATGCCCTGCCAAGCCCAAGCATTACAGCGGCTATTAGCCCTGGTAATGCAGCAGGCAATGTTACTTTAAACAATGTCTGCCATTTATTGGCACCCAATGCCAGCGAAGCCTCCCGATGTGTTTGTGGCACAGCATTGATAGCATCTTCGCTGATGGTTATTATAGTGGGTAATGCCATTACTGATAATAAAACAGCACCATTCATCGCATTCAATCCATTGGCAATCCCAAATATTTTTGCAATGCCAGGCCCTACCAGTACAATGCCTAAAAAGCCAATGGCAACTGATGGGATAGCCGCCAACATCTCTATCAATGGCTTTAGTATGTTCTTTAAGGTAGGATGTGCCATTTCCGATAAAAAAGCAGCGGTAAAAATACCCAGCGGTACTGCAATAAGCATAGCACCAATTGTAACAAGACCCGTACTTACCAGCAAAGGCGCAATTCCATATTTACCTTTTGCGCTTTCAGGATTCCACTGGGAACCCGTTAAAAAATCTAATGGCTTTACCTCCAAAAAGAATGCAACACTATTGTACAACAACATGAAGAATATTCCCCCAAGTAGCGCAATAGAAATAAGCCCCGTTGCTTTAAATACCAGTTTCAGCAGCCAATCTATTTGTTCACGCCGTTTTATCGTCATTGTTATTTATTTACAGGATAATATCCCGCTGATTGAATTATTTTTTTTCCATCATTGCTTTTTTCGAAATCAATAAATGGCTTTATTTTATTATAAGAACCCGCCTTGTAATATTGAAACAACGGCCGCTGAAAATAATATTTACCGGCAGCAATCATAGCTGCATCTAAAGGCGAAACAGCAGGTTGATTTTCTTCAGCATAAATAGTCAATATTTTTATTCCTTTGTTGCTTCCATGCGATACATAACCTGCGCCCACATATCCAATGCCAGAATGATCTGCTTTAATGGCTTCTAATATTTGTGCATTGCCATTCATTTGCTTAGCATATGGTGTAAATTCTATCCCTAATTTTTTTTTGATGAAATCGTGTGTGCCAGAATTGCTCTGCCTTCCATAAATATTAATGGGTATATATTTTCCTGTAAGCGGTAACCAATTTTTATAATCTCCATTTAGTATCGCTGCAAGGTCTGTTGGACTAATGGAATCAATATTCATGTCATCTGCCACCACAAATGCAATAGCATCCTGCGCAAAAATAAATGAGTCAATTTGAAAACCTTTCTTTTCAAACAATGCAGTTTCGTCTATTTTAATACTTCTCGAAGAATTGGCTACATCTGCAGTTCCATTTAGTAATGAAGCAATACCTAATCCGGAGCCACCGCCAGAAATAGAAACAAAAACATTTGAATTAATTTGATGAAAAGATTCGGCCAAATTTACAGCTAGGTTTACTTCAGTATCTGAGCCTTTTATTTTGATAGTGCCAGTATCCCTTAGGCAAGAAATTAGTGGAAAAACCAAACATATAAAAAAGTACCTCATAACCTGTTTTTGTTTGTATATTGGTAATATAGAGATATAAAAAATGTTATAGCTCCGTTCACTGTTATGTTATGGTTAAGTATTTTTTCATCGAGTATATCTATACCGTGTCAATGTTTTTGCATCCCAACAAAGAAAAATAAGAATAACAACAACCATGAGTAGCATACAAAAGATAAATGGGTCGTAGTGAGCACCGTAATTAGGAATCAGGTACGGACTGATGTTTATCATTGTATGAAAGAGTACCATAGCAAATACAGCTTTGCCTGCATTGTTAAATATCCAAACCATAATGATGCGAAGAAAAACAGTGCCAATGCTTTGCCAAAAAATCCAGGTTGGCGGTTGATGTGCCTGCCTCCAGGGAATGATATGCCATACTGCCCATATAATTCCTACCATAATACTTGCTCTTAATGCCCCGTACTTATTTTGCATTGGGTCAATTACATACCCACTCCACCCGAGTTCTTCGGCAATGGCACCGATGAAATAGGCGATAAAAAAAATACAAATAGATAAAAATGATATGGGCTTCAAGGGTAATAATGTTCCTGTAAACTTAACATACCAATAAGAAAGCAACGCTATTATGGGCATTAGAAAAATGATCGGGATATACCATTTCTTGTTCTTGATTTTTTTAAAATCGAAGCTTTTTTTCAATAATAGCTTTAGGCCTTGCATTTTTTGCTTTCGATAGACGAGTACTGCGGCCGCTATCATTGGGCAGAAAGTCATTAATGCACTGATGGGTAAATTTATGGGAAGAGTTTTGGTCGTATCCGGACCAATATAGCCGAGTATCCAAAAGGGGATGGAAAGTGCAAAAACCAACAAAAAGAAATGAAGTGATTTTATAAGTAAATTGTTGCTTGTTTGCATTTTTTCATTTTGCTTGTTTTCCGCCTAATTCCTCCACTTCAATCAACCATTGCTTTCTCTTTTTTTCATCGGAAGATTTTATCGGACTAAACGTTTTAATCTTTACCGGTTTAATACCGCTAAATTCCAATATGCCAATTTTCATAGAATTATGTCCAGGCCTTCGGTTTATTAGCCAATAGTACCATGAAGGTGTATCCATTGTTACCAGTAATTGGGCCGATTTTCCTTTTAAGAGCTTATCCCAAAAAGGGCCTTTTTCGTGATACTTAAATGCAAAATTTGGAACAAATACCCTGTCAATAAATCCTTTGAGCAAAGCAGGATAGGTACTCCACCAATTGGGGTACACAAAAACCAAATGACCAGCTTCTGTTATATCTTTTTGTGCCTGAATTAAATCGGGCTCTAACTCAGATATTTTTCTGTAGCCATAGGTTAGGATTGGATTAAATTGTAAGTCAATTAAATGAATGATTTTACAAGTAGTACCTGATTTTTCTGCACCTTTCTTGTAGCTTTCAGCTATTGCAAAACAAAAACTTTCTTTGTCGGGATGCCCGTTGATTATTAATATTTTTTTCATTTTTTCCTTTTTTTTAATTCATCCGCTTCACTCAATTACGTCTCGGCGGGGTTTTCACAAGTATGATAATTGAGGTATAACAGAACCAACCGTGAAACCCCGACGCACAAAAGAACTTAGAATTATAATTAAGTCATCCCACGAAGTTTTAGAATGTTTTTTGTTGACCCCAAAATTGATATCAATTTATATCGGTATAGATAACAAAGTAGTTTTAATTCTGAGGAGACTTGATATTTAACTAGCATCTTTACTGGGATCGGCTTTGGCACCTAACAATTTAAGCTCTATTACACATCGGGGTTTCGCAACAGATTTTCTTTTTAATTTATAGTTTATGTGTGCGAAAACCCCGCTGGGACAGCTTAGTTAAAAGCGATAGCATCCAAAGAAATTTCTAACCTTTTTCTATTCCAATAATTTCCCTAACCATCTATTTATGGTGTGCAATAAACAATGGTATTTTTACATCATTTTTCATTATACCATCTGCCATGCTCTCCCTAAACCATCGGCTAACATTACTGCGCCTGTTTGACCCCAAAACTATAAGTGAATTTTCTTGCCCCTGTTTTAAATAGTTAATAATTTCTGCTTCGGCATATCCTTTTAAAACCGTATAGGTTACTTTCGAAAAATGCCTTTTCATAAATTCTTTTAGCAGCTTATTATTTGGTAAGTGTTTGGATTCATCTGTGTTTTTTACAGTTACAACTTCTATATCCAACAAACCAAATTCTGGTATTAAATAACTAAACATTTTTATTGCATAAACAGAAGAAGGCTCGCCATCATATAGCATGATGATTTTATTTATTGGCTTGTACTTTTGCGGAACAACTAAAACAGGGCATTGTGCATCCCCTAATAAATCTCTAATAAATCTTGTTGGTTTTTTCTCTCTATAATGTGTAAGTGTTTCTTTGGCATCAATAATTAATAAATCTGCATAAATACTTTCATGCTTCAACTCTTGTAAAGCTATACGATGATCGTGGTGTATAGAAAAAGTTAACTTGGCATGCTGGCAGGCTTTCTCAAAATCTGCGGCGGCAGCCAGCCTAGCATTTTTATCTTTTAACTCTAACGCTTTTAATTTACTGGCTGATACCCCTTCTTCTCCCTCTAACAACTCGTAAATTTTATAACTGGTGTAGGTAGGGTCGTCCATAAATACCCCAACAAGATGCGTATTGGTTTTTTGTGCCAAATCCAATGCATAGTCTCTGGTACTCGTACCATATTGGAGGCCATCAAATGCGGCTATTATTTTTTTCATTTTATTATATACGTTAAAGAATGCAAAAATTAGTTAATGGTGGGTTATAAAAATGGGTAACTCGTGCTGGGCTATAATATCTCTCACGAAACTTCTTTTAAAAAACTGTGAAAATCCAGAACGCCTATAGGAACCACTCACCAACATAGAAGATTTTTTTTCTAACACCCAGCTTTTGAAAAATGTTTTTGGGTCTATATCAAGTTTACACAAAGTAAGGTTGCTAAAGTGCCTTGCAGCCAAATCCTCAATTTGAATTTTTTCTGGAAAATCAACTTCGGGATCCTCATGTGCGTAAACAAGCAGCACTTCCTTATCGCATAATTCTGGAAATATGTAGGTAAATTGTTTAATAGCAAAAACAGAATCATCGCTACCATCATATGCTAGGATAATACTTTCTGGGAAATTGAATTTTTCGGGCACCAATAATACGGCGCATTTTACATCGTGTAACAGGTCTTGCAAATAATCATTAGGGGAAATGGTACCCATACCTTCAAAAAACTTTTCGCTTCCTAGAATCAGCAGATCGGCATAAATACTTTCTTTCTTCAATTCTGGCAGGGCCATATCATTAAAATCTTTATGCACCCTGTATTCAATACCGTTGTGCTGGCAGTGTTTTTCAAAACGGGCAATATTTTCCTCCACAATTTTTATATCAGTATCTTCTACTTCTGGTATAAATACAGCTCCCACACCATCTGCAGCGTAGCTCCATAAATTAGAAAGCTCTGCCAATGGCAAAAAAACACCCGTAAGTAAAATTGGTTGGAGTTCGTTTAACCGGCGTGCAAATTCGAAAGCGCCTTCTGAGTAGTTTGTCCCATCAAAGGCTAGCAATATCTTTTTCATACTACAATTTTTTACAGCTAAAAAATACAAATCTATAGTACGAAAATAATTTTACCTTGTTTAAAAAATGATGATACTACTACTGTAATAGTGTGATTCTTATCAGTTTTTAATGCCCAATATCCTATGTGTATATTTTAAAAAAGATAACAACCTATAGTTTACAAAGTTAAAAGGTCAAACAAAATTTTGTAACTACAACATAGTAGTAGGGCATACATACTTCGATTTTGGCAAACTCGTTTTTGTTAGTTCCCCAAATCCACCAACAACATCTATAAAATTATCCCATCCTCTTTGTTTAAGCATGGAGGCTGCTATCATGCTCCTGTACCCTCCTGCACAATACAACACAAACGGTTTGTCTTTTGGGAATTCCGATAAATGATTGTTAAGTTCATTCAACGGAATATTAATTGCATCCAATAAATGCTCAGACTGGAATTCGCTTTTCTTTCTTATGTCAACTACCAAAGGCTTTTCTGCATCGTATGTTTTTTCAAGAGCTGTTGCAGAAATTCGTTGAATAGAATCTACCGCTCTGCTGGCTTTTACCCAACTTTCAAATCCTCCTTCTAAATAACCAATTGTGCCATCGTACCCTATCCTAGAAAGCCTGATCATTGCCTCTTGTTCCTTTCCATCATCTGTTATTAATAAAATAGATTGTTTTATATCAGGTATCATTTCGCCCACCCATTGTGCAAAATTACCATCCAACCCTATATTGATGCTGTTGGGTATAAAACTTTTTGCAAAATCAGTTGCATCTCTTGTATCTAACATCAATGCATGGGTTTCGTTGGCTAGCATTTCAAAAGCCTCTGGTGACAAAGCTTTTTGCCCTCTCTGCAAAACAGTATCTAAACTTTCGTAACCTTGCAAATTCATCAATACATTTTTTGGGAAATATCCTGGAGGTGGGGTTAGACCTGTAAGAATTGCTTTAATAAATTCAGGTTTAGTTAATGCCGGATTTAGTGCATAATTAACTTCTTTTTGATGACCCAACGTATCAGTCGTTTCTTTGCTCATCATCTTACCGCAAGCACTTCCTGCACCATGGTTTGGATATACGATTAAATCATTGCTCAAAGGCATTATTTTATTACGCAATGAATCGTATAAATAGCCAGCCAATTTTTCCTCCGTTAAATCTGCTATTACATGCTGTGCTAGGTCTGGCCTTCCTACATCCCCAATAAACAAGGTATCTCCCGTTATTAATCCATGCTCATTTCCTTTTTCATCTATAAGCATAAATGTAGTACTCTCCATCGTATGGCCAGGTGTATGTATAACTTTCACTTTATAATTTCCTACTTCAAAGACTTGATTGTCTGCAGCGGTAATAATTTCATATGCTGGCTTTGCCGTAGGACCATACACAATTTTGGCACCAGTCTTTTTTGCCAAATCTAAATGACCACTTACAAAATCGGCATGAAAATGCGTAAGGAAAACATACTTTATTTTGGCATTGTCTTTTACTGCCCTGTCTATATAAGGTTGTACTTCCCTTAGTGGATCAAAGATGGCTGCTTCACCACTGTTTTCAATGTAATAAGCAGCATGTGCAATGCAGCCAGTATAAATTTGCTCTATTTTCATATAACTCGTTTTTTAACAATGGCAAATTTGTCCAAAATTTTCGATTTCTCATGTAACAATAGTTACAAAAAAAACTGATAACAATCATAAAGTAGTGTGCGATTTATAACTAAACAGCTGGTAAAATTTGGTATTTTTGAAGTCTGAAAAAGTTAGCTGTCATATTACTCCTATTTGTGTACACAAGTACAACGCTAGGTGCCACCGTGCATGTACATTTTTGTATGGACAAATTTGTAAGTTGGGAATTGATGCACAGTATAAACGATAAATGTGGCAAATGTGGCATGAAAGAAGATGCAACAAAAAAAGGCTGTTGCAAA
>JANNGD010000113.1:0-8219 GCA_031380515.1 Ferruginibacter sp.
CGAATCTACCAATCAAAAATCTTTACATGCTACGTTACATCTAAAAAAAGGGGAAACTTTTTGTATATTTAAAGCAGGTATTACGCAATCTTATGCAACTTATCTTACTGTGCAAACTGAGGTAAATACACATATAACATTGGAACCCGAATTTTTGCAGTATATCAATCATAGTTGCGAGCCCAATGTATTTTTCGATACGGCAAGTTTTGAATTGATTGCTTTAAAAGATGTAAATGTAGGAGATGAACTTACTTTCTTTTACCCAAGTACAGAGTGGGAAATGAGTCAATCTTTTGTATGCAATTGCAAAACCCAAGGCTGTTTACAATTAATAAATGGCGCATCATTTTTAGATAAATTAACTTTGGAAAAATACACACTAACAGCATTTATACAACAGCAATTGAATCGTAGGGATTCTATTTAAAAGATAGCAACACACATGCCAATAGATTCGGGTTTTTTATCTACTATACCATTGCAGAAGCTTAAAGTTTGGGTATTGGCACCTTATCTAAAATCTGCAGATGCAACTATTGATTATTACTACGATTTTAGTCAGAGTATTGAAGAATACAAAGCATCATTTTCACAATTAGATATTCCTTGGAAATGGCAGCCTGTAACAATGGATGATTATGAAACCATCATTGAAGAAATTGCTGCAGAAAAGCTGGCTGGGGTTCATTTTCCAGTAGTTTTTAATATTTGCGATGGAGATGAAATAAATGGTACGCCAGGAATATCTGTTTTGCAATTATTGAAAAAGAAAGGGCTTGTATTTACAGGTTCCGATGAATATTTCTATCACATTACTACTTCTAAAATTCCGATGAAAGCTGCGTTTGATGAATTTGCTGTAGCAACACCCAATTGGGAAGCTATCAAAACGCCCAATGATTTCAGCGAAAATATTTTTGAAAAATTAGGAAGCCCCATCATTTTAAAACCGTCTGTAAGCGGTGGTAGCATGGGTGTAGGTATAAAAAATGTTGTACAAGATAAAGCTGAACTTAGAGAACAAGTAGAAAAAATGTTTACAGGTTATCGTGGTTGGAATTTAACGTCAGATGGTTTAATAGCCGAGTCTTTTATTGCGGGGCCAGAATATACAGTGCTTATTGTTGGGTCACATACCAATCCAGCGGATGCAAAATACTATATGCCGGTAGAAAGAATATTTCATGAATCATTACCTGAAAATGAAAAGTTTTTGTCTTTTGACAGGTTGTGGGAAATATATGAAGAAGAAACGGCTATGCCCAACCAAGCTAATTTTTATGAATATGCCTTGCCAGATAAATCTTTGATTGAACAAATACAAAAACTAAGTTGGGATGCTTATGTTGCTTGCAAAGGAACTGGATATGCAAGAATTGATATTAGGTTAGATAAAAAAAACAATAAATTGTATGTGTTGGAAGTAAATGCACAATGTGGTATAAGTGAGGATGAAAATTTTACGTCTATTGGTGCCATCCTAAAAGCAAGCAACAAAACTTTTACTTCCTTGCTGGTAGATATTATAAACGATGCATTTATTAATCATACATTAAAAACACCTAACAGGCTCGAAACGACGATTTGATGTTAAAAATATCCATATAATTTATGATGACTGCGTTTGAAAATAAATTAAAAGTTTGTGTGCTGCTGCCAGATTATTCTACTTCCCAAGTAGATTATCAACATTATGACCCACCAAGAGATTTATCGCATTTATTGCCTTCAGCAAGCGTGGATCATGTTTTTTTAAATAAATTAACTACTTACAAACAACTGAAGGAATTAGCAAAAAAAAACTACGATATTTTTGTAAACCTATGTGAAGGTTACTTAGAATGGGAAGTGCCAAGCATAGATGTAATTTATACGTTAGAACTATTGAATTTACCTTTTACCGGGCCTACAACATTATTGTATGATCCGCCAAAAGAGTTGATGAAATATGTAGCCTACACAGAAGGTATTCGAACACCTGCTTATGCTATCATAAATGAAGAAAATGAAATAGGCAATGCTTGCAAACATTTACAATATCCTTTGTTTGTAAAGCCAGCAAAAGCGGGCGATAGCCTTGGCGTAGATGAAAAAAGTTTGGTAAATAACGAGGATGAGTTAAAACAAAAAGTGCAGGCAACTATTGGAGAATATGCACCATTATTGGTAGAAGAATATATTGCCGGAAGAGAGTTTACGGTTATGCTTGCAGCCAATGATGATGGAAAAACAGTTACGCTGTTTAAACCGGTAGAGTACATCTTCCCCGAAGGGAATCAATTTAAAACCTACGCATTAAAAACGGCGGAGTTGCATCCCAATGCAAATATTCCTTGTGTAGACCTTACGCTAGAAAATAGTTTGAAAGAAGCATCACAAAGAATTTTTACCTGTTTTGGGGGTGTTGGATATGCTAGGTTAGATTTTAGGTTGAATGATAAAAATGAACTCTTTTTCTTAGAAATAAACTTTACTTGTTCCGTTTTTTACAAAGATGGGTACGAAGGTAGTGCTGATTATATTTTGAAACACGATGGTTTTGGCCAAGCTAATTTTTTGCAACATATTATTCAAGAAGGTATTGCCCGCCACAAGCGTAACCAAAAATTGTATAGAATGAAGGGTAATTCCATTGCTGGCTATGGCATATATGCTACACAAGATTTAACTGCTAATGCAATCATTTTCAACGGAGAAGGATTGCCCCAGCGTATAGTTACCCGTAGGCATGTGCAAGAAAATTGGAATGTTAAGGAAAAAGAAACATTTGCAAAGTACGCTTACCCTATCAGCAAAGAGGTATATTTGCTGTGGGATACTAACCCAGAAAATTGGGCTCCACAAAACCACTCCTGTAACGCCAATACTGGTTATATAGGATTAAATGTTGTTGCACTTCGAGCTATAAATAAAGATGAAGAACTAACCCTCAACTATGCATCTTTTCTCGATGAAGCTATGGAGCCTTTTCAATGTAATTGCGGATCATCCAATTGTTGTGGCCTTGTAAAAGGTATAGCAAACAATTCAATTACAACGAGAGAAAATCATTATTAGTTTAAACCAATGAAGTTTTGGTAAGTCTTATTTGCACGATTTACCATTATTGAAATTAAAACCCTTCGATGGGGTGAAATATGTTACGATTCAGGATACTAAAAGATTTAATAAGCAAACATCGCTACCAGTTGGTTGTTACTTATACTTTATTTTCACTAGAAATGCTTGGTGGATTGTTGCGCCCTTTCTTTTTGGGGATGGCTATAAATGACTTGTTAAAAGGAAGCTACAGGGGTTTGATTGTGTTGTCTGTCGTTCATGTGCTTACGCTTATCATGGGGACGCTTAGGCATATGTACGACACAAGAACTTATTCGGCTATTTATGTTTCGTTGGTCACTAAATTTTTATCAAAGAAAATTAACGCTAGAGATGTAAGTAAACTTAGCTCACATTCTACCCTTGCAAGAGAGTTTGTAGATTTTCTAGAATTTGATTTGGTATATGTTTTAGAAGCAGCTTATAATTTATTTGGTTCATTGATCATTCTTTTCTTTTATGATAGCGCTGTTATCTTAATTTGTTTGGCAGTATTGATACCGGTTTTGGGAACCAGTTATTATTATGGTAAAAAGATGAAGCATTTAAACAGATTAAAGAACGATGAATTGGAATTGCAGGTAGATGCCATAAGTTCTGGCAACAAAAGAACATTGAATAGACATTACAATAGTTTGCGCAAATTACAAATTAAAATATCCGACCAAGAAGCATGGAACTTTGGTTTTATGGAATTTTTGGTTATGATTGTATTAGGTGTAAGTTTATTGATAACCTATAAAACTTCTTCGGTAGAAATTTTGGCGGGAAATGTGGTGGGTATTTTCTTTTATGTAAATAATTTTGCAAAAGGGTTGGAGACCATTCCATATACAGTGCAGCGCTTGTCTTCTTTGGCAGATATAACGAGAAGAATAGAAACACAAGCCGAAGATATTTCGCAAGCAAAAGACGCAAATGAGTTGGCTATAAAAAAGAATCAAATGGATATTGAGCATGCAGAATTGGTTGCCTAGTAAGTCTATTTCACAATTCAATCCTTTGTGTATTTTTTTTATTTAATACTTCTATTGGTAAATTTTCTAAAATGCTATCCTTTAATACAGATGCCAGTCTTTTTTTTACAAATCCTTTTTGCATTACCATACTTATTTCTCTTACAGGTGCCGGGCTTTTAAAATATCGCAACATGGCTTTTTTTCCTGCACTCATATCGAGCGTGGCCAGCTCTGGCAATAAGGTGATGCCAGCATTTTTATCTACAAATTTTATCAGTGTTTCTATGCTACCTGTTTCATACTCTAAGTGTTTTTCTACAGAAGCGCTTTTTTGTAATGCACATAAATTTAATACTTGGCTTCGCAAGCAGTGCCCTTCTTCTAGCAACCACATTTTATTTACATCTATGTCAGATGCTAGCAAATATTTTTTTGCAAAAAGTTGTTCTTTTTTGGAAACATAAGCCACAAACTCTTCGTTAAATAAAACCGTTTCTACTAATTCTTTTTGGTTGAGCGGCGTAGCCAATATGCCAATATCCATTGTTCCGTTTTTTAGGCGATTTATAATTTTTTCTGTAGTAAGTTCACTAATGCTTAAGCGTACCGCAGGGTATTTTTTAATGAACTGCATTAAAAATAGCGGTAGTAAATAGGGGGCCAATGTAGGTATGATACCAATCTTTAAATTTCCTTCAATGGTATCTTTTTGTTGTTGTATGAGTTGTTGTATCAATTCGGTTTCTGCCAATATTTTTTTTGCTTGTTCGATAATTATCGTACCCGTTTCTGTTGGAGATATGGGGCTGGTATTTCTAGAAAAAATAGTTGTTTTAAGCTCTTGTTCTAATTTTTGTAATTGTAAACTAAGGGAAGGCTGGGCAATATTGCAATGTTTGGCGGCTTTGCCAAAATGTCGATGCAGGTCTAGTGCAATGATATATTCAAGCTGGTTGAGTGTCATTATAATTTAAAGCTATTGTAATACAAAATTAATTGTATTAATGTATGATTCTCTAAATGGGTGCATTTAAAATTGTCGCACTCAAAAGTAGATAATAGCGATAAAAAATAACCGCAGAGAAAAGGAGCGCAGAGAGATTACACAGAGATTCTCTGCGAAATCTCTTTTAACTCATTTCTCTGCGGTGAAATAACAAGCGATAATTTTTAATGCACCCCTCTAAATAGGGTTTTATAAATTCCAACTATCTTTTGCAGCCCTAAATGTATTGCAATGCGCTTCCATAATTATTTTCACATCAGCACTGTAGCCTCCTCCCATAGATACAACACAAGGAATATTTTTTTCTTTTAATGCATTAAATATATATTCATCTCTACGCTTACAACCATCTATACTTACTTTTAATTTGCCAAATTTATCAGTGTCTAAAATATCTACACCCGATAAAACAAAAGCAACATCTGGCTGTACGCTTTGTATGATTGCGGGTAAGTTATCTGCTAATATTTTTAAATACGTTTCAGTATCTGTGCCATCTTGCAATTCGATATCGAGATCACTTTTTTCTTTTCTAAAAGGATAATTGTTTTTACCATGCATGCTAAAGGTAAAAACCCTTTCTTCTTTTTCAAATAAACTTGCCGTGCCGTTTCCTTGGTGTACATCTACATCAATAATCAATATCTTTTTTGCCAATCCTTTTTCTAGTAAATAATTTGCTGCTATTGCTTGGTCATTCAACATACAAAATCCTTCTCCTCTATCTGCAAATGCGTGGTGTGTGCCACCAGCCACATTTAATGCAACGCCATTTTGTAATGCATACATACAACAATCTATTGTACCCTGCGTAATAATTAACTCTCTTTGTGTAAGTTGAGGGCTTTGAGGAAAACCAATGGCTCGTTGCTCTTTTTCAGATAGTTTTTGAAACAATAGCTTGTCTACATATGCTGCAGTGTGTGTCCATAGAATAATGTACTGCTCACAGGGCAAGGGTTCAAAAATATTTTCAGCGGTAATGCTGCCCTCGTGCAACAATTGCGCTGGTATTAGGTCATACTTAAGCATAGGAAAACGATGTCCTTCAGGTAGTGGATGTGCGTAAATAGGGTGAAATGCAATTTTTAATATTGGAGCCATAACAATAAAAGAGGTACGCTTAAAAGTACATATTAGTTCTACAAATTACAATATCTATCTTTATCTATCTTTACAAAAAACAAGCTATGGAATCAAATGATCCACTACATGGTAAAACCTTGAAACTTATCCTCACCGATTTGGTTCATCACTTTGGCTGGGAGGGATTGGCTGAACAGATAAACATCAATTGTTTTAAAACCAATCCTAGCATCAATTCTTCTTTAAAATTTTTGCGAAAAACGGAATGGGCCAGAAAAAAAGTAGAACAACTTTATATTTACACCATAATTTAGAGAATGTATGGAGCAAGCTGAGATGGATATTGTAGTAGCCAAAACAAAAAAATGGATTGTAGATGTGGTGGTTGGTTGCAATTTTTGCCCTTTTGCAGCAAAGGAAATTAGGCGTGATAGCATTAGGTACCAAGTATTGGATAATGCCACGGTAGAATCTACTTTGCTTGCAACGATAGAAGCTTTTAATGTGTTGGATACCGATGCAACTGTTGAAACATTGTTGCTGATTCTTCCCAATGCTTT
Source organism: Ferruginibacter sp. (assembly GCA_031380515.1). Taxonomy (GTDB): domain Bacteria; phylum Bacteroidota; class Bacteroidia; order Chitinophagales; family Chitinophagaceae; genus Ferruginibacter. The sequence goes on from JANNGD010000113.1 coordinate 6,714, forward strand.
TGAAACTTTTACTGAATACTTAGATATAGTAGATAAAGCAGAAGCGTTGTTGGAGAATGAAAATTACGAAGGTATTTATCAGATTGCCAGTTTTCATCCACAATATTTATTTGCTGGCAGTACCAATTTAGATCCATCCAATTATACCAACCGTTCTCCATTTCCTATGCTGCATTTTTTGAGAGAAGAAAGTGTAAGCAAAGCGATAGACAGTTATCCCAATGTAGATGATGTACCCGATAACAATATTGCTTATGCAAATGAAAAAGGTTTGAGGTATATGCAAACATTGTTTAATAATGTTAAATAAAATGATGGGTTAAGAATTTAGTTCGCAATTTGTAGAGTCGGATTGGCCTTAGAAAAAAAGCGTTAAGAAAATTTGAATGTTTGTCGTTAAGAAATGAAATCAATGTTACCAATGTTGAAAAATTATTGTTGGTTTGTAAGTCGCACCCCTGTTGGGCTTTATTCTACTGTTGTAACTGATTTCATTTTAGACAAACATTCAAATTTTTAGCTTTTTTTCGTAAGCCTTGATTTTTTTTGTTACTTTTTTGTATCAATGCTTGCCCCGTACTTTAGTCGGGGACAAAAAAGTAAATACGAAGAAACCTATATTTAATTATGCTTTGAAAACTAAATACATAATCCAAAAAAAGATACATGTCGGTTAATCATTTCAAAAAAGCCCCCTGGATAAATAAAACCAACGTATACGAAGTAAACCTTCGCCAATACACAGCAGCAGGCACTTTCAATGCTTTTGCCCATGAGCTGCCAAGGCTACAAGAGATGGGTGTAGAAACTTTGTGGTTTATGCCCATTACACCCATTGCAACTCAGAACATGAAAGGGACCATGGGGAGTTATTATGCTTGTAGCGATTATACTTCTGTTAACCCTGAATTTGGTACGCTGCAAGATTTCAAGAACTTGGTAAACCTGGCGCACAGCATGGATTTTAAAGTTATCATAGATTGGGTTGCAAACCATACCGGTTGGGATCATGTATGGACAAAAACCAATCCCGAATATTACAAAATAGATGCCGCAACAAATGGTTTTCAAATAGCCAGTGGGATGGACGATATCATTGAATTGGATTTTACCAATACGGCAATGCGTAAAGAAATGATAGCGGCAATGGAGTTTTGGATTATTGAATGTAATATTGATGGATTTAGATGCGACTTAGCTTTTTGGGTAGTGCTCGATTTTTGGATTGAGGCAAGAACCGAATTGGAAAAAACAAAATCCCTTTTTTGGCTAGCGGAATCTGATATTGCAGAGCACCCCGAATACTTTGGCGCCTTTGACGCTTGTTATACTTGGCTGTGGATGCACAAAACAGAAGATTTTTACAAACAGCAATTGGAAAAGGCGGTGTTGTATGATGTGTTGCAGCAATTCGATAAAGTATGCACGGCTGCTGATATACCCTTGTGGTTTACCAGCAACCACGATGAAAATAGTTGGAACGGCACAGAGTATGAAAAGTATGGA
>JANNGD010000116.1:0-2306 GCA_031380515.1 Ferruginibacter sp.
ATTGGGTTGGAAACCAAAATACGATTTACCCATGTTGGTAAAAGAAATGATGGAAGAAGAATTAAAATATCAATCCAAAAAAGGTTAAAAAAATGGTTGCTCTAATGGCAACCATTTTTTTTGGTATAATATTTTATAAACTATTATTTCTTTTAAGTACTTTTTTTATCCAAATATTATGAATGAGTTTAAATGGCGCTCCAAAAAAGCCCTTGAGTAAAGCAATAACAAAAAGTGGCTGCAAACCGTATATAGATTTTATTATACCAATGTGTTTTTTTATGGCTGCTAGCTCACCATATACCAGCAAGTTGTAAATGATATTCTTAGAAGCATTGAATTGCAGTGGTAATTCTTCATTGAATTTTTCCGCAGCACCGAATCCATTTAAAATAATCTCCTGTACACATTTAACTATTTTTTCTTCATTAAAAGAGCCCATTTCTATTAATCCATTGTGTGTGATATTGTATCTTTTAAAATCCACCGAAGGGGTATTGATAAAATAAGCATGAGGGTTTAATAACTGTAACATGGGCAAAAACTTAGCAGCACTGCTGGTTGTAAGCCAGGTTATGCCACTGCTACAACCTATAAGCAATGTACAAAAATGAGTGAGCGCCGCATTTTCCCTTACAGACAATACACTTGCATCTAGTATTTTTTCTGTGCTGATAAATTTATTGGCAGAAGATAGAATAACACAGGTAGAAGGTAATGATATTATTCTGTTTGCTACTGCCATAACCATATCAAAACTTAGGTTTGATTGGCCGCTTTGCGGCGCATATTCCCAAAGAATTACATTGTTGAAATTTTTTAAACAGCATTTTTCAGCGAAATCAGACACGTTTTTTTTTTCGTCGTTACTTAGCACTAAAATGGGTTGTAGTGGTACGGTTACCTCAAATGGGTATGCACGTGTAACCATACCTCTTATTGTACCATCATACAAAGCCAAATTAGTATCCATAGGCTGTGTAACAAAAACTTGATCCCATTTACCAGCCGCTTTTTCCTCAAAAAATTGTTTTTTAATTTTTCTAAATGCAGCCACGTCATTTTTAGCAAATTCATCCGTTACCAATACTTCGTCCACATAAGGATTGTTGGCTATAATATTTTTACAGGAGTTGGCAATTGCCCATGTGAGTTTACAAGCAGGAAAATCATTCTTTATTTGCCTTGCAATAGCTGTTGCATAAAGACAATCTCCATTGGAGTATAGCTGCACTAGAAGGATATTTGGGAACAATTTTGAAACCATTGTTTAAAAGTACAAAAAACTAATTTTATCTTAATAATAATACCGATCCTTTAAAGTTGTTAGCCTTACCATCTTTAACAAAATTGCAATACCAAACATAGGAACCAATTTGACAAGCACTGCCTTTAAATGTCCCATCCCAACCCTTTAAAAAATCATTTGTTTCAAAAACCTTTTCTCCCCATCTGTTATAGATCATTATTTTGTATTCTAACAAATTGGTTGCATTTAAAACCTTGAAAAAGTCATTCTTCGTATCATTGTTTGGCGTAAATACATTCGGGAAAAATACATCACAAGAATTGTTTGTAACGATGATGGTATCATTTGCAGCACCGCAGCTGTTGGTAACTTTTACAGAATACATTCCAGCCGAGCCTACCGAAAAAGTATTTAAAGTAGACCCATCTTGCCACAAATAAGAATCAAAAATACCTGGTGATATTAAGAATCTACCTGTAAAACAAACTGATTTATCTGGACCTAGATTAGGTAAAGGCAATTTAGAGACGGTCAAATTTAATGTCCTTACGCTGTCGCATCCATTTGCAGCCACAAATATATTTACAAACGTACCAGATGTTGTGTAACCTTCAAAACTCTGTCCCTCGCATATGGTTTGATTGATTGTTTTGAAGGATTTTGGTTTTACAATAAGGTTCAATGTTCTTACACTATCGCAACCATTGGCGGCTACAAAAGTATTTAGGAAAGTGCCCGATGTGCTGTAGCCTTCAAAACTTTGGCCTTGGCAAATATTTTGGTTTACAGTTGTGAAGGATTTTGGTTTTATGGTAAGGTTAAGCGTACGGGTGCTATCGCATCCATTGCTACCTGTAAAAACATCTATATATTGCCCTGCCGTGCCATAGCCTGCATAGGTTGTGCCTTGGCAAACGGATTGGTTTATTGTAGAAAAAGAATTTGTATTTACCGTAAGAATAAGCGTTCGAACGCTATCGCAACCATTGGCAGCCACAAAGGTATTTATGTACGTTCCAGCTGTTGTGTAGCCTTCAAAACTTTGCCCTTGGCAGAT
>JANNGD010000140.1:0-2331 GCA_031380515.1 Ferruginibacter sp.
CTTGCAGAGACTTCGGGAATTTCAATAAGAACAATACAAAGAATTGAAGAAGGCAAATCAGTTGGAAGCGGATATACTATTAATGCTTTAGCGAAAGCATTGTATATAAATTCAACTGACTTGATAAATTCGGTTTCACAAAACCCTTTGCCAGTTTCTAATAATGCCACGAAATTGAAAATGTTGAACCTGAGTGCAATTGCAATGTTAATAATCCCATTAGCTAATATTTTTTTCCCTGCTTACATTTATTGGAAAAATCAAGATGACCAAAAAATTAAAAAAATTGGAAGTAAGATTATTAGCTTTCAACTATTTTGGACTTTTGGCACATTATTAATTGCAACAGTTGCCTCTATTATCCTATTGCCTTTGTTCGAAACCCTTAGAGCAGGCAGTGTTCCTTTATTCGTACCAGTATATTTTATCTCTGCTATTTTAAATGTTTACTTTGTTTTTCAGTTTGCAATCAACATCAATAAGCAAACACCTTTCTTGGAGAAAGTTCCTAATATACTGTAAATCAAACCTTGTCGTAAGAATGTCGTAAAAATGGCGTAGCGGACTTTTTACTTTAATATTTTGTAAACGTAGTTTTGCCTTGTCAAAAAATGACAAAAAAATCACCACTTACAATGACAAGAAAAATGCAAAAAGCCATCTATTTATTCCTCTTGCTTTTACTCAACCAAGAGATTTTTGCTCAAGAAAATTTGCCAACAATCAAAGCGAACTCACTTAATGTTGACATTCGAGTTGATGATGATTATTTTGCAAAAGGTGGGTGGACATTAGACCCCACTAAAAAGCCTGACATATTTTCAATTGGTAGCAAATGGTTGTATGAAGTCAAAAAAGTAACTTTCACAACGGACATTGATTCAATAACCGTTAGCATACACCCCAACAGTAAGTATAACTTCATAATACTATTGAATGAAAAAACACCGTGTTACATTCAAATTGCGACCCTCTCTAACCCAATATTTATGAATAAGAAAATTGTAATCCCGTTATTACTTGGGCTTACAATTATTTTTATTTTGCTTTATCACTATAAGACCAGGATTAATACCAAGAGATTTTTATACTTTGGCTATGCTGCACCTCTGCTTTTTTGGTGTATGACACTTTTAAGCGGAGCTATTCACGGAAACTACAATCACTTTAAAAATGTTATTAGTGAGTTAGGTGCAATTGGGACAAAATCAGAAATTTTCACTTCTTCTGTATTAATAATTCTTGCACTCTTATGTATATTATTTTCAATAGGCTTTTATAGAGCTTCACAGAAATTTAAGTTATCTGTTATTCCAGCAATTTTGTCTTTTAGTATGCCGATTACAATGATTTGGGCAGCTACATTTACATTAGGAAATGAGTTTCATAGTTTGACAGGACCGTTGCCATTTTTAATAATTTTCGGATTTTTATTGGCTTACCTATTATGGAAAAGAAATAAAGTATTTACAGAAGTAAGTAATATTTCTTTACTTAGTTTTATTATTTCGTCACTTATTTTGCTTAGGTTTATAAAACCATTTGGCTATGAATATGAAGGACTAATTCAGCGGTTTTTTTACTTGGCTTGGACAATTTGGACAATTTCAATAACATATTATCTTTCAAAAAAACTAAAAGAAGTGACGTGAAGAATTACGAACGCACAACGGGGTTTTGCAATATTGGGGCGGACGGAATAACAATGAACATTTGTAATTCTATATGGCATTTGTTCGGGCAGACGAGTTTCAATTTGGCTTTTTGTTGTTATCTTCATCATCAGTTTTTTAATTGGGCTTCGGTTCCGGGCGGACGTTTTTCAAATTCCCCAACACCGCAAAGCCCTGTTCGTTGCCTGCAATTAATTCAACTACTCCATAAATAATAAACTATGATAGAATTTCTTTCATCAAACCTTGCTTCGGGAATACTAGGGGCATTTGTAGGAGCCATTTTAGGGTCATTTATAACAAATTGGCTAAGCATAAGAAATGAAAAAGTAAAACTTACAATGGAGTTTCATAAGGAATGGAATAGCTACGAAATGAGTGTCCAAAGAAGACTTGGTTACCATTGTATTAAATTATTTCCAGACACAAAATATAGTGATCTTACGCATTGGGACGAGAATGGCTCAATATCTGTTTTTACAGTTTTGCGGTTTTATGAACGCTTATGGCATTGCTTTGATACAAATCGTTTAAATAAACAGTTGACTGCAACTTTATTTTATCAGAATTTTTATTGGTGGTATTTTATTAGCTTCTCAACATCATTGAAAGCATCGAAAGAAGACTGGTCTTCATATAATGACATTGAGAAATTAAA
>JANNGD010000005.1:0-63976 GCA_031380515.1 Ferruginibacter sp.
CGGCAAAGTAGATGAACCAATGACTGTAAAAGCTGGCGATACTGTTTTATATGGCAAATACGCAGGTACAGAAATACAAGTAGAAGGTAATGACTATTTAATTATGAGAGAGTCGGATATTCTTGCGATAGTATAGTACCAATATGTAAGTATCAAGATTGGTCTGTTTAAAAACTAATTACTCCGATATTGATGCCTAATTTATGCGTTTTCATTTTATAAAAATAATTTTCAAACATTGAGTACTAGTCTTGATACTTGATACTCAATACTAAAATCTAAATAATGAGCAAAATAATATTCTTCGATATAGAAGCAAGAAACAGAATGAAAAAAGGGGTAGATACCCTTGCAAATGCAGTAAAAGTAACCCTTGGGCCAAAAGGTCGTAATGTGGTTATAGAGAAAAAATTTGGTGCGCCACAAGTAACCAAAGATGGTGTAACGGTAGCAAAAGAAATAGAATTGGAAGATCCAATTGAAAACATGGGCGCTCAAATGGTAAAGGAAGTAGCTTCTAAAACGGCTGAAATTGCTGGTGATGGTACTACTACTGCAACCGTATTGGCACAAGCTATAATTAGCGAAGGTCTGAAAATGGTAGCAGCTGGTGCAAATCCGATGGATTTGAAGCGTGGTATAGACAAAGCAGTTTCACTTGTTATAGAAAATTTACGTACCCAAAGCCAAACTGTAGGTAATGATGCCAAAAAAATACAACAAGTAGCTACTATTTCTGCAAACAACGATGAAGCTATTGGAAAACTAATTGCTGAAGCATTTGTAAAAGTGGGTAAAGAAGGTGTAATTACGGTAGAAGAAGCAAAAGGAACAGATACAACAGTAGATATCGTAGAAGGTATGCAATTTGATCGTGGATACATAAGCCCGTATTTTGTAACCAACAGCGAAAAAATGCAAGTGGAGTTACAAAACCCTTATATCTTGATTTTTGATAAGAAGATATCTGCTATGAAAGATATACTTCATATTTTGGAAAAAGTTGCACAAAGTGGCCGTCCATTGTTGATCATTGCAGAAGATTTAGAAGGAGAGGCATTGGCTACATTGGTAGTAAACAAACTGCGTGGCACCTTAAAAGTAGCTGCTGTAAAAGCACCTGGTTTTGGCGATCGTAGAAAAGAAATGCTTACTGATATTGCTATCTTAACAGCAGGTACGGTTGTGAGCGAAGAATTAGGTCACAAATTAGAAGGAGTAGAGTTGACAACTTTAGGTCAAGCCGCTTCTGTAACCATAGATAAAGACAACACAACTGTAGTAGGTGGTAAAGGATCTAAAAAAGACATCACTGCTCGTGTAAATCAAATAAAATCTCAAGTAGAAAATACAACTTCTGATTACGATAAAGAGAAATTGCAAGAGCGTTTGGCTAAATTGGCTGGCGGTGTGGCGGTATTGTATGTAGGTGCTACCACCGAAGTAGAAATGAAAGAAAAGAAAGATCGTATGGATGATGCATTACATGCAACACGTGCGGCAGTAGAAGAAGGTATCGTACCAGGTGGTGGTGTAGCTTTTATTCGTGCATTGGCTAGTTTAGATGCAAAAGTAAAAGGGCAAATTGCTGATGAAACAACTGGAATGGCTATTGTACGTCGTGCATTAGAAGAGCCACTTCGTATCATTACTGCAAATGCAGGTATTGATGGATCAATAGTGGTAGAAGCTATTAAAAACGGAAAAGGAGATTTTGGATACAATGCAAGAACAGAGCAGTATGAAACTTCTATGTTTAAAGCAGGTATAATTGACCCAACCAAAGTGAGCCGTGTAGCATTGGAGAATGCTGCATCTATTGCGGGTATGTTGCTTACCACTGAGTGTGTAATAGCCGACAAACCTAAAGAAGAAGCGCCTCATAGCCATGGTGCACCAGATATGGGTGGTATGGGTTACTAAGATGATAGATTTTAGAAAAAAGACAAAAGATAAATGCAGTCCCCTTCGATTTTCGGAGGGGATTTTTTGTACCTAGTTATTTGCCATATTGTTTATTGATTTATTTCTTAAACCCAATCCTCTCCCGATCCTCCCATTTTCTTTGCCCTGCTTTTTCATCTAATAAGTTTTCCATGGCATCGTATATTTGATTTAGTTGCACATCATGTTCGCCAAGGCGTTCTTTTATTTCTTTCATTTGTTCTTTTAGGTCGTTTTGCCTAAGAACTACCTTTTTTATTTCAATAAATGCCCTCATTATAGCTACATGCATGTCTATTGCCCTGTCACTATTCAATACGCCGCTAAGCATAGCAACTCCTTGCTCTGTAAACGCATAGGGCAAATATTTTGAGTGTTGTCCCCTGCCTGTCTTTAAGGTTTCATTTTGTGACCTTAAAGAATTATCTGATTTTTCTAAGGTTTCAATTTGCAACCTTAAAGCCTCATATTCCTCTTTAGTAAGCTGAAACATAAAATCATTAGGAAATCGCTTTGGATTTCGTTTAACAGCAAGGTTAAGTGCTTTGGTTTCTGTTTGGTAAAGGGTGGCTAAATCCCTGTCTAACATTACTCTTTCGCCTCTCACTTCATAAATTCTTGTTTGAATACTTTGTATTATTTGCATAATTATCTGTTTTGCAGAACTAAAATACTAAAAAAGTTATCAAAAAAGTACAAAAGAATCAAAACAAAAATTCCCCACAACATGTTAGAAATTTTTATGTTGAGTGCTCAAGAAAGGAACCTGCCTCTCAGGCAGGCTAGTCGAACCTTCACGCCGTTGTGAATGGAATTTTTTTGATATTTCTTTAAAAGATTACACAACTCCATCAACGGTTGTAAACCCTGACGGCGGTTGGTGAAAGAGGACTTTCAAATAAAGCGCTTTTAAACTCTGCCGGAGGCTAATAGGAAAGGATTTTTATATTCTTAATATACTTTCTGAAAAAACTTACTGTTCTTTGTATTTAAATCTTAAAAATATGAGCCACATCAACATAGAATTTAAAGCCAAAGCAAAAGATATTGTTTCCTTGGAAGAAAAACTTAAAACCTTGCATCCAACCTTCATTGGGGAAGATCATCAAAAAGATACGTATTATGATGTGAGCATAGGTAGATTAAAATTAAGAGAAGGCAATATTGAAAATGCATTGATATGGTATAGCCGAGAGAATATTGCAGGGGCAAAACAATCGGATATTTTATTGTATAAACATACGCCAGACGAATCGCTCAAACAAATACTGGAGAAGCTGCATGGTATAAAAATAATTGTTGATAAAAAACGCCGCATTTATTTTGTAGACAATGTAAAGTTTCATTTCGATAGGGTAGAAGGGCTAGGTACTTTTGTAGAGGTAGAAGCAATAGATACAGACGAAAGCATCGGCATTGAAAAATTAAAAGCGCAATGTGATTTTTACAGCAGCTTTTTTGATATACAAAAAGAAGATTTTATGGAAGAATCTTATAGTGATATGATGATGGATTTGCAAGGATAGCTATTAAAGCACCTATTTTTAATTAATTCCCATTATTAAATATATTATCCTTACTTTTGCGCCGATTTTATAATTTCTGAGAATTACATGACATGCTCAGATGCTGTTGCAAACAGGTACCGACCTACATTTACCTAAAAGAGATAATACACCTTCTCCTCCTACACAATAGCCAGAAGCATAATATGTGACCATCAAAAAATATTTTTTTTGACCATATAGTATTGTGGCTTCGGTAGAATAAAAGAGAATGGCATACGGCTTCGACAAGCCCAGCCTGACAAATTCCACCCAACAAAATTTTAGCAAAGAAATTGCTAATTGAAGTACTAAACGGTCTTCATTTTTTAAACAAATAATTACCATGAATGCATTTGAAGCATTGGGCTTAAACGAACACATCGTACAAGCAGTTACCGATTTAGGTTTTACAGAACCTACCCCCATCCAACAACAAGCAATACCTATTTTGATTGCAGGCACAAAAGATTTTGTGGGCCTAGCACAAACAGGTACAGGTAAAACAGCGGCATTTGGTTTGCCATTGATGCACCTTATTGATCCTACACAAAAACACCCACAGGCATTAATCGTTTGTCCTACCAGGGAATTGTGTTTGCAAATAACAAACGATCTCAGCGATTTTAGAAAACACAGCAAAGGGCTAAATGTAGAAGCTGTGTATGGCGGTGCATCTATTGTTATGCAAATTCGCAACCTCAAAAGAGGCGTGCAAGTAGTGGTAGCTACACCAGGTCGTTTGATAGACCTTATAGAAAGAAAAGCCATTGACTTACAAAAAGTAAAATATGTAGTGTTAGATGAGGCAGATGAAATGTTGAACATGGGCTTTAGAGAAGACATAGATTTTGTGTTGAAGAATACCATTAACAGAGAAAGTATTTGGTTGTTTAGTGCAACCATGCCAAGCCAAGTGCGTGCTATTGCAAAAAACTTTATGACCAATCCTGAAGAAATTACGGTAGGTAAAAAGAACAGTGGAAACGTAAATATTGACCATCAGTTTTTTGTTGCGCCTGCCAATGCACGTTTTGAAGCATTGAAACGTTTGATAGATTTTAACCCCGATATGTACGGCATCATTTTTACAAGAACAAAAATGGATGCGCAAGATGTGTGTGAGCGTTTGAGTAAAGCTGGTTATGAAATAGAAGCCTTGCACGGCGATCTATCGCAGCAACAAAGAGACAGGGTAATGGCACGTTTTCGTACAAAGGCATTGCAACTATTGATAGCTACCGATGTGGCTGCCCGTGGTATAGACGTAGATGGTATTACGCATGTAATAAATTTCGAATTGCCGGATGATATGGAAGTGTACACGCATAGAAGCGGACGTACAGGCCGTGCTGGTAAAACCGGCATATGTTTGTCTATTTGCCATACAAGGGAAACTTTTAAAATTAAGAGTTTGGAGAAAATGGTAAATGCACAATTTCATAAGATGGATATACCAAGTGGAAAAGATGTTTGTAGAAAACAATTTTTCTATTTTATGGATAAGCTAATACAAACAGATATAAGCCATGGCGATTATGAAACATACTTGCCAGACCTTATGCAAAAATTTGAAAACGTAACCAAAGAAGAAGTATTGCAAAGAGTGGCTGCCCTTGAGTTTGACCATTTCTTAAAATACTACCAAAATGCCGAAGATTTAAATGCAAAAGATGCAGGCAGAAGGGTAATAAACAACGACCGTAGTGGCGACAGAGTGTCTACCAACAGAGAAGGTAGCAGAAACGAAAGAACATTTAATAGAAGAGACAATGGCTATACAAGATTGTTTGTGAACCTTGGTACCAAAGATGGTTTTTACAAAGCGAGTATGTTGCAATTCGTGTTGGACGAAAGTAACTTAAGCAAAGAATCACTTGGTAAAATTGATATACGTGACATGAACACTTGGATAGAATGCGACAGCGCTAGTGCTAGCCAAATGATAAAATCGTTGGATGGAAAACGTTACAACAACCGTACAGTACGTATGAACGAAGCGGATGGTGGTTTTAAACGTCCAAATGATGAGGGTGAAAGTAGAGGCACACGAGAAGTAGGATCTGCTGGTGGAAGAGAAAGAAAAAGAACCTATGGCCCACCTAGGGAGAGAAGATAATTTTTAATTTAATTGAAGAAGCCTCGTAGAAATGCGGGGCTTTTTTGTGCATTTTATTTTGACGATAAAAATTGAAACATAGATTATGGATAACAATAAGTAAATTTGTTAGTACTAAAAATCAAATAAAATGAAGCATCCAATTTTGATGGGTACTGACGAACCAACTGACGAAGAGCTATCAACCTTAATGAAGGAAGTTGCGCAAATTGCTAAAGAAAAAGCAGCACTAACAAAACTAGAAATGGAAAAAAAAATAACATTAGGGATAAGGCTTGCTGATGAAAAATATAAAGCAATGAAGAAATGAAGAAGCCAATCTTAATCGTAATAGCAGGTCCAAATGGCTCTGGTAAAACATCCATAACTAGTAGAATATTAGAACATGAATGGGTTGAAGAATGTGTTTATATTAATCCTGATGAAATTGCAAGAGATAAGTTTGGAGATTGGAATAATGTGGAGGCAGTTTTAAGTGCTGCAAAATATGCAGCTCAATTAAGAGAAGAATGTTTAGAAAAAAACAAAAGTTTGATTTTTGAAACAGTATTATCCGCTAATGATAAAATTGAATTTATAAAAAGAGCTAAAGAAAAAGGATATTTTATTCGTTTGTTTTTTGTGGGAACTGATAGCCCTTCTATCAATGCCAGCAGAATTGCACAACGAGTAATGGAAGGTGGCCATGATGTACCAATAACAAAAATTATATAAAGGTATAGTAAGTCAATAATCAATTGTAGTGTTTGTGCAAAATTCGTTGATAGAGTATATGTTTACGATAATTCCATTGAATTTAAAGAACCTACAATTTTGTTTAAGGTAACTGATGCCAATACATTTAAAGAATATCATGCAATCAATAGCTGGGCAAAAGCAATTTCAGATTCGATACAAAAAATTTAGAATAACTACTCCTTTCAGAAAATTGAGGGAAAAATAACGGCTAAATTAAATGCCAAAAACATAAAACGCTCTTTTGCCAAATATTTCATTGGGCATTTTAGGAAATTTTACCCCAGTTTACATGTTTACAGCTAAATAAGTACACTTATGCCCATTTTATCAGAGTTAAATAACGGTATGGCATTCATGTAGATAAATTACTAACTTGCAAGCTAATAGTAGTTTAATATCTACATTCCCGTATTTTTATATTAGTGTAAAATACTTTAGTTGAATTTGCTTAAATGAAACGCTAAAAATTAGAGTCATGAAAAAAATTTACTTTATTGTTTTATTGCTGTTGGTAGGGAGTTGTTTGTTTGCACAGCCGGAACAGCCTTGTGCTCAAAATATTTCGCCTGCAAATGGGGCTACTGGGATAAAAGTAAAAAACCAAATTCTTACATTTAGTTATCCAAGTGTTCCTGGTAATATGGTTACTCTTCATGATGCTAGGGTTACCGAAGTTATTGGTGGTTTTGAACAATCATCTGGAAATACTGGTTCACCTGCTGGTCCTATTACGCTCAATTATTTTACTTTGAAACCTAGCACAACATATTCTTGGAGAATCATAACAACTGGTACGTGGTTTGGAGTATCTACTACAGTATCTTCAAATTGCACGAGTAGCACATTCACCACTGCTGCTTTGACATGTGTTAACAATATATCACCCATTAATGCTTCAACTAACCAATCATTAAAGCCTACTTTTAACTGGAATATCTGTAATGGTGCAGATAGTTATGATATTTATCTAGGTACTTCTGCAAGTAACGCATCACTGTTAATAAATGTAAATACAAATTCTTATACATTACCTATCAATAATAGTCTTTTAGAAAATACCACCTATTATTGGTATGTAGTTCCAAAAAATAGTAGTGTATCATTAGCAGCTAGTGGTTGTAGTAGTAATATGACATCTTTTACTACAGGTCAATTTTCTTGTGTACAAAATCTTTTACCTGCAAATGGAACAACAGTACAAAGCACTATACCTACATTAACTTGGAATACCAATGCAGGTGCCACCAGCTATGATGTATATTTTGGAACAACGACAAACCCAACTACATTGCTTGCAAATGTAACCCAGTCAACTTATGCAATACCATTAAATGCAAATCTTTTAAACAATACAACTTACTATTGGTATGTAGTTCCTAAAAATGGAGCTGTTGCTGCTACAGGTTGTGAAAGTGATGTAACGAGTTTTACTACCGCATCGCTAAGTTGTGTAAGTGGCATAAGCCCTGCCGCTGGTCAAACTTTTATAGGTTTACAAACTAATTTAACATGGAATGCAACCGGCGCTTCTTTTTACGATGTTTATGTAGGTACTACAAATCCGCCTACAACCATTGTGGCAAATGTATCAACCAATGCATATAGCAGTAGTAATTATTTACCGAATACTACCTATTATTGGTATGTTGTACCTAAGAATGGCAATATTTCAGCTACTGGTTGTGTTAGCAATGTAAGCAACTTTACTACCGGCGCTTGTGCGCTTAATTCTACACCTATTAATGGCGCTTCATATGTCAGTTCGGGTGACGGTGTAATTTTAACTTGGCACCCTTTTCCTGGTGCGGCAAAATATGATGTATATTTAAGTCCACCAGGTCCAGGATATGGTAATTTAACTCCAGTTTTATATGCTGCAAATGTTACTACAAATACATATACAGTAAGTGTTGTAGCAGGTCAGTATTATTCTTGGTATGTAATCCCAAAAAATACGGCAGGGGTTCCAGTTGGATGCCCAAGTGAGACATTTGGGTTTGGTACTACTTATCCTATCACATTTTTTAGTCCCATATATAATTATACTTGTCCATATAGTTATACGCCACTTGATGGCGCTACCAATGTATCATTAAATCCAACATTAACCTGGTATGGTGGTGGTGGGCCTGCATTTCTTGGAAGTTATCAACTATATATGAGCACTACCCCCGGCGCCACACAGCCTTTAATTGCTACAAACATTGTCAATAGCAATACTGCTGTTCCAACTTCGTATACGATACCCTTCAACAATATCTTATTACCCAATACAACCTATTACTGGTATCCGTCTATAAAAGTTGGTTCAGCCGGGGGAGCTGGAGCTCCAATTTATAATTGTAGATATACAGTTAAATTTACAACTGGTCCGGGGCCATCACCTTGTGTTTTGAGAAATTTATCACCCACAAATGCTGCTACAAATGTAGGCGTAACTACAAATTTAACTTGGTCGGCTTTCTATCAAAACTCCAATTATATAATGTATGAGTTACATTTGGGAACAGATAGTAGTTCACTACCAGTTTATAGTACTTTTTCGAGCCCATTTGATACATCTATAAACCTCTCTTTAGTTCCGCTTCTTCCTTCAACCACGTATTATTGGTATGTAATTCCTAAAGAGTCATCTACGCAAACACTTTATCCTGCTTGTAAAAGTAATATTACAAAATTTACAACTGCGCCACTTGCTTGCGTTTCAAATACATTACCTTTAAATAATGCAACAAATGTTCCAATAAGACCTACCTTAACTTGGCAAGCTAATTTGGCGGCAACAGAATATAATATATATTTAGATACTTCTCCCAATCCAACTACTAATATTGGAACAGTAATGCTCGCTGCTAATCAAAATTTGGTATCAAATCCTTTCTTTACATTAAACCAAAACCTGCTACCCAATACCACTTATTATTGGTATGTTGTGCCAAGGTACAACACTACAAGTGCTGTTGGCTGTTCGAGCAATGTTACCAGTTTTACAACAGCAGCACTTGGATGCACTGCAAATATTTTTCCTGCAAATTTGTCAACGGGTATTGCATTAACGCCACAACTTAAATGGAGTAAAAACAATGCAGCTACAAGCTATGATGTATACTTTGGTTTAACAAATACCAGCACAACATTTTTAGCAAATGCGACGGATACAACATTTGTCATTCCTACTAGCTTAACTCCTAGCACTACTTATTATTGGTATGTAGTGCCCAAAAATGGGGCTAATGCAGCTACAGGTTGTATTAATAACATGACTAGCTTTACTACTAGCAATGTAAACTGTACAAATAATATTTTGCCAAGTAACTTATCTATCGGTAATGTTACCATTCCTACTTTAACTTGGCAAGCAACTCCTGTTGCAACCAGTTACGATATTTATTTGGGTACTACAGCTATTCCAACAACACTTATTGCCAATGTAGCCACAACGAGTTATACCATTCCAATTGCCAATGCACTTGCGCCCAATACAACTTATTATTGGTATGTGGTACCACGAAACGGCAATATTGTTGCTACAGGATGTACCAGTAATATCACCAGTTTTACTACATCGGCCATTGCCTGCGTTACCAATATTTCGCCTTCTAATGCAAGTACTCTAATTAATGTCAGGGCCAATTTATCTTGGCAAGTAAATGCAGCGGCTACCAGTTATGATGTATATTTGGGTACAACCAATCCACCCACTACATTATTTGCTAACGTTGGTACCAATTCCTATACCATACCAAACAATGCAGCGCTGTCAGCCAGCAGCACCTACTATTGGTATGTGGTCCCTAGGGTAGGCTCATTTGCAGCAACAGGTTGTTCTGCTAATGTAACGAGTTTTATTACCTATCCACTTACTTGTACTTATCCTGTTGCACCATTAAATAATACTACCAATGTAAATCCTACTAGTATGCAAGTTTCATGGGCACTTTCGGCAGGAGCTAGTAATTTTGATTTATATCTCGGTACTACTAATCCACCTAATTTTTTCATCAATTCAACTAACAATAGTTATACTTTTTCTCCCGCTAATCCACTACAACCTTCTACCACTTATTATTGGTATGCTGTTGCAAAAAATGGAGCAAATTCTTTAGGCCTGGTTGGGTGCGAAAATGTCAATTACATTTATAATTTTAGAACTAGGGCATTAAATTGCCCTATAAGTAACTTGCCAGCCTATGCCGGAACAAATGTGAGCACTACTCCAACCTTTAATTGGAGTCCGAATGAAAATTTGTCGAATTTGAGTTATGATATTTTATTGGGTACTACCAATCCACCTACAACCGTCATTGCCAACACAACCAATACCAATTACACAATACCTATTTCCAATCAATTATTGGAAAATACTACATATTATTGGAACGTTATTTCAAAAATTGGCAATGTAACAGCAGGGGCTTGTGCATCTAATATTAGAAGTTTTACAACCATTCCGAGCAATTGCATTCCACCGTATACCTATGGCTGTTTTGGAGGTACTGGCTTGGCAGATTTTAGGTTGTTTGGAGAGCTGGGTTCCTCTATTGCTGAAACAGGAACAGTATGCCCTGTATCGGCACCGTATTATACAAATCTTACGGCTAGCACCAATGTAACTTTAGCAGCGGGCAAGGCTTATGTGGGTAATATGAAGTCCAATTCCACTGGCGTGTACACCAGTATTTGGATAGATTTTAACAACAATGGAGGCTTTGAAGTAAATGAAAACTTGCTGAACGGTTTGCCCAATAACAACAGCTACGGAACAAGTGGTGTACCCATGCCATATTCTATTTTTATACCAGCCAATGCGGCTTTGGGTACACATAAAATGCGGGTGCGTACAGCTTATGGCAATGTAGTGGCACCTATGCAAGCCTGCGCAACTTACCATTATGGCGAAACCAAAGATTTTACGGTAACCATTGTACCAACTGGTACTGCTTATGCCATTAGTACAAAAGCAAATTGCGAAGACCTTGCTTATACTACTATCAATGCAGCAAGCAATAACAACAATACAGCAGTTCCCATTTTAGATAATATAGGAAACATAGCGGCTACCATTAATGCAAATGGAAATAACCTTGGCACTGTTACTTCAAGCATTCATAAAAACACAGGGGCTGTAAGACAAAGCAGCAATGGATCTTATTATTTTGATAGGAATTTAACCATTACACCCGAAACACAACCAAGCTCCAATGTAGGTGTTCGGTTATATTATACTGCTGCAGAGTTGGCGGCTTTTCAAACGGCAGTGCCTACAGCCACCAGCAATTCCTTAAATGTAACCAAAACCAACCTAGGATGTAGTACCAGTTTTGCAGGGGTAGATGTGTTTTTGCCACAAACAGGTAATGGTTCCATGGGCAGCGATTATTATATAGATGTGGCTACGCCAAGCTTCTCTAGTTTCTATATAAAAAATGGACTTGGTCTATTGCCAATATCTGTAGTATATTTTAAAGGAAGCAAACAACAGGCTGCTAATATATTGGATTGGAAACTGAACTGCGATGCAGGAACAAGTCTAACGGTTACACTAGAACGTAGTAGTGATGGTCGCAGTTTTAATGGTTTGCAAACACAAAGCATAACAGATATTATGTGTGCCAATGCATTTACATATAAAGATGCAACCCCACTTGCCGGAACCAATTATTATCGCTTACAAATAAAAACAGCCAGTGGCGAAATTAAGTACAGCGTAATAGTGGTATTGCTTAATAAAGACAAAGGTTTTGAATTGATAAGCATTGTACCAAATCCAGTAAAAAACAACGCACTACTTACCATTACCAGTGCAAGAGCCGGTAAAATAAATATTGTAGTGAGCGATGTAGCTGGTAAACAAGTAACGAACCAAACAAATGCAATTATAGCTGGCAGTAATAATATAAATATGAATTTTGAAACATTGGCTTCTGGCACTTATTTTATAACTGCGCTAAATGCCGATGGAGAAATAAAGACAACAAAGTTTGTGAAATATTAATGGAAATTATTTTTTGGAAGAAGCCTCCTCAAAAATATTGAAGTGGCTTTTTTTATAATTGTATATGCAAATTAAAATCTATTTTTATGGAATCTATTAACAACTGAATTAATCAAAATATGAAACAGTTTATCGTGCAGAGTGCCCTAGTTGTTTGTTTTTCTTGTACACAGCGCAAACAAGAAGCGCAAATAGATACCAATCCAATAAGTACGATTGTAGATTCATTAGCTGTAGTAAATGACCCTAAAATAAATTTGAATATTCAAATGAATTCATTTACTGAAATTGATAGTTCGGGGGTATTACTTTTTCCATTAAGTGTTTCTGAAAATGAAGATAGAAATGGGTATTCAAGATCATACAAAGACATGCCAAATAATGAATATTGGAACATTGCATTTTTAAACACTAAAACAAACGAATACCATTTATTAAGCGAAAATAAAATGCTAATTTCAAGTTATGAATACAATATAGAAGGATACGAAAAATCTAAACAGTTGGATCAAAAAATATTTTATAGCATTAGAACAACTGATTATAATAAAGATAAATTGATAAATGAAAAAGATCCTGTTTACTTATTTGTTTCAGATAAGAGAGGATATAATTTTAAACAAATATCTCCTATGAATTATCATTTTCAAAAATGGAGTTATATAGACTCTTCTAACAAAATGATTTTAACTTTAAAAAAAGATACAGATAATAATAACTTATTTGATGAAAAAGATGAAACGGTAATTTTTGATGTAGATGCTAATTTTGAAAAAGATGCTACAGAAGTATTTTCTACCGAGTTTAAAAATAAATTAAAATTATTATTTGATAGAGATTGGAAAAGAATAAAAAAGTAATCAGCATCAAATAATATTCACCTCCCTCATCAACTCCACCCCAAATTGAATCTTAACCGAGGCAATAATTTTTTCACTCAAATGTAAAATTTCTTCCCCTGTTGCATTGCTGTAATTAACTAATACCAAAGCTTGTTTTTCGTGGCAGCCGGCATCGCCCTTTCTGTAACCCTTCCAGCCGCATTGCTCTATAAGCCAGCCTGCGGCAAGTTTGGTTTGGTTTTCGCCTGCAGGATATCCAACAATTAATGGAAATTCATTTTTCAATGCAAGAAATTGTTCGTTTGGTATGGTTGGGTTTTTGAAAAAACTACCAGCATTGCCAATAATAGTTGGATCTGGTAATTTGCTTTGTCTGATTTTTATAACGGCATCCGATATGGCTTTTATACTAGGTGATGTTACACCCATTTTTTGTAGCTCTGTCTCTATTGCTCCGTACGATGTATTGAAAATCGGTATTTTATTTAATCGAAATGTTACACTCGTAATTATAAATTGGTTTTTGTAATGGTTTTTAAAAATACTTTCTCTGTAACCAAATTCGCAATCAGTTTTTGAGAAATGTACCAATTTTTTATCTTCCATATGATAGGCTTCCAAATCATGAAAAATATCTTTTATTTCTACCCCATAAGCGCCTATGTTTTGCATGGGCGATGCTCCCACACTGCCAGGTATGAGCGATAAGTTTTCGGCACCCGCATAATTATGTTCTATGCAATAAAGTACAAAAGGATGCCAACCCACACCGGCACCCGCTTTTACAAACACATGGTTTTCGTCTTCGTTTATTTTTTCTATGCAACTTATTTCGTTTTTTAAAACCAACCCATCAAAGTTTTTGGTAAAAAGTATATTGCTACCTCCACCTAAAATCAACTGGGTTTTTATTTTTGTATCTAAAATATCAGCCAATTCATCTTGTGTAGTAAATCGAGAAAAATATTTCGCCCTCACATCTATACCAAAACTATTGTAGCTTTTTAAGGAAAAGTTTTCTTGCAATTGCATGCTGTAAATTATAAAAACTAAATGAAATAGGGTTTTATTATTTTTTAAATACTAATCTCTTTGCAATAAATTGTTCCATTACTATCTAGGTTGTTCATTTAATTTTTACCGCAGTGAAAATGAGAGAAAGAGATATCGCTGAGTAGAATAGCTCTCTGCGTAACCTCCTTACACTCCAAACCTCTGCGGTGTCAAAAGAAAATTATTTGCACAAACAGTTTCCAAATTTTACAAAATATTCCTTTTAAAACAAGTTGATTTTTTATTAGGCTTTCCAGAAAAATAATCATTTTAAAACAATTTTCGTATTTTTAACTGAATAGACATATTATGAAAACAAAAGAAGATATAGTAGAAAACTGGTTGCCAAGGTACACAGGTCAAGAGTTAAAAGGTTTTGGTGAGTATATATTGCTTACCAATTTTAGCAATTATGTAACCATGTTTGCCCAATGGAATAGTGTAGAAATTATTGGTAAAGATAGACCTATGCAGTGTGCAACTGCCAATAATATTACCATTATAAATTTCGGAATGGGGAGCCCAGGCGCAGCTACCGTAATGGATTTACTTACGGCCATACATCCAAAGGCCGTGTTGTTTTTAGGTAAATGTGGTGGATTGAAAAAGCGAAATAAAATAGGCGATTTGATTCTTCCCATAGCAGCCATTCGAGGCGAGGGTACAAGCAATGATTATTTTCCGCCAGAAGTACCAGCACTTCCTGCTTTTGCTTTGCAAAAAGCTATATCTACTACCATTAGAGATTACCAAAAAGATTATTGGACTGGCGTATGTTACACTACCAATCGTAGGGTATGGGAGCACGATGAAGCATTTAAAGAATACCTAAAAAAAGTAAGGGCTTATGCTATTGATATGGAAACAGCTACTATTTTCTCTGTAGGTTTTTACAATAAAATTCCCACAGGTGCATTACTACTCGTAAGCGATAGCCCCATGGTGCCCGAAGGTGTAAAAACAGAAGCCAGCGATAAAGCCGTAACTACTCAATTTGTAGAAGAGCATTTAAAAATTGGTATCGATTCTTTAAAGCAATTGATAAATCGTGGATTGACGGTAACGCATTTGCAGTTTTAGGGTTTCACCGCAGAGAAAAGAGTTTAGAGAGTTTGCACTGAGTTTTTTGAAGAATGAGCTAACAAACCTTGTTTAACATTTGTATCGGGCTACCTGCCTCCCCGCAAAGGCAGGTCTTTTTTGTTCGTCCCTCACAAAAAAGGATTTTCGCTGCTATCCCGTCTCGGCTCTGCGGCAAATCTTTTTACATCTTTTATAGAAGCGAGTGAGGATGCAATAGATTTTAGCAAAAGTGAATAGATACTTCATTAATTTTTCTTTCATAAAAATTTCATTTCTCTTTATTTTATCTTTTATATTTTGTTTTCAAAATCTTTATACTCAAGATTCAAGTAAATATGAGTTTTTAACAAAGCCAGTAAAGGGTAAGTTCAAGATTTTCAAAATAAAGCTGTAGATACTTTTTTGTTTTTTAGGTATGAGAATCTAGGATATATAATGGAAGATAGTTTATTGGTAATTTATAGAAAAATGCTACCACATATAAACAAGTTTTAACTGATTCAATTATTTTCTCAAACCCTATTCAAATAGACAATTTTATAATTGATAATTTTTTATTGATAAAGTAACAAAGTTATCCTCAAAGAAATGTAGAAAATTAGAAAGAGAATGTAGAAAAGCTCATGTTAGACTTGATCCTCAAGTCGATTATTTTCATATTCATTTTTATTTTATGAAAAAATATTATTCAAATTTTTTAAATGATGGAAAAAGCCCTGTTTGGGTGATTGTATATTTTAAAATTAAAATTGTGGGTGGATAAACTTGAAGCTGAAATGAGCAATTAGATTAAACTTCAGTTGTCTGGTATCTCCGGATAACCGAAATAATCCAATGTTTTATACTCGCAAAACCCTGAAAGGGTTTAATATGCATAACCATGGGTGCAACTCATGGACATAACCATGGGTGCAACCCATGGTTATGAAACAAAAATGGGAAGAACCCCAGCGGGGTTCAACATATAATCACTAAAAAATTGTTCAACCACTTCGCGGTTGTAATGTGCAATTTGCCATAGACCATGGTTTTCAACCATGGCTATGAGCGTTCAACCACTTCGTGGTTGAGGAAATCTGAGATAACCAATTCTCATATACAAATAAGCAAATTTAGTATACCTGAATTTCCGATTTTCTTATCGCTTCAAAATTTTATTTATCCAACTTATTCTATTTTCTTTTATCTTGTAATATGCTTCCTTTGGTACAAATAAAAAACCTTCAAATATCATTCACCCAGGGCAATAAGACGGAGCATGCTGTCAACAATATTTCTTTCGATATTCCTCGAGGAAAAATAACCGCATTAATTGGTGAAAGCGGTTCGGGTAAATCGGTAACGGCTTTATCATTTATGCAATTGTTGCCTGCCCAAGCAAAACTACATGGAGAAATATTGTACAGTGAGGATGGTGTAGCCACAAAAAATCTTATTGCTTCAAGTGAACAAGAAATTCGCAAAATGCGTGGCGATAAAATAGCCATGATATTTCAAGAACCCATGACATCGCTTAACCCTGTGCATACATGCGGCGCACAGGTAATGGAGTCGTTGATGTTGCACAAAAAAATATCTAAACAACAAGCAAGAGCAGAAACGATCGCATTGTTTGCAAAAGTAGAATTACCAGTACCAGCAGAAATGATTAATCGGTATCCACACGAAATAAGTGGTGGGCAAAAGCAGCGGGTAATGAATGCTATTGCCAAGAGTTGCAATCCTTCATTGCTTATAGCCGATGAACCTACAACCGCATTGGATGTACGGGTACAAAAGAATATTCTGCAATTGCTTAAGCATTTGCAAGTAGAAAATGAAATGGCTATTCTTTTTATAACACACGATTTATCTTTAGTGGCAGAAGTAGCAGATGAAATATTGGTAATGTACACAGGAGAAATTGTAGAAAAAGGGAATGCAAAACATGTATTAGCAAATCCACAGCATAATTATACAAAAGCGTTATTGGCCTGTATGCCTACTCCCAAAAGTAAAGGGAAAAGATTATCGGTTATTGATGATTTTATCAATGAAAAGATGGCTGGGTTAGACAAAGCTCCATTGAAAGAACCAAAGGAATCTTCCAGTGAAATTGTTTTAAAAGTTGAAAACCTACAAGTATATTTTCCTTCAAAGAAAAGTGTTTTTGGAAAAACATTGGATTATTATAAGGCAGTAGATGATGTAAGTTTTAATATTTACAAAAATGAAACAATTGGTTTGGTAGGGGAGAGCGGATGTGGCAAAACAACATTGGGAAGGGCAATTTTGCACTTAATAAAGCCAACAAGTGGTACTATTTATTTTGGAGAAAAAGATATCGCTACAGCCAGTGCTTTAGAAATGCGTTTGTTGAGAAAAGAATTGCAAATTGTTTTTCAAGATCCTTATGGGTCCCTCAACCCTAGACTTAGCATAGGCGATGCAATTGTGGAGCCGATGAAAGTGCATGGTCTTTTTGCTACCAAAAGCCAACAAAAAGAGCAAGCCATTCATTTATTGGAACAAGTAAATATGAAGGCAGATGTTTTTAACCGATACCCACACCAATTTAGTGGAGGCCAACGCCAACGTATATCTATAGCACGAGCGCTGGCGCTTAATCCCAATTTTTTAATTTTTGATGAAGCAGTATCTGCTTTGGACGTGAGTGTGCAGGCGCAAGTGCTCAATCTTATAAATGATTTAAAAAGCGTATACAATTTTACTTCCTTATTTATTTCGCACAACCTTTCTGTAATACATTATATAAGCGATAGGGTGATGGTAATGAACAAAGGGAAAATAATAGAAGAAGGTACGGCGGATGAGATAATGTTTTCGCCGAGGGAAGCATATACACAAGAATTGTTAAATGCCGTGCCAGGAGGAAAACTTGTGTATTAAAAATCAATAAAATGCACTACTTTTGCGCTCTTTATTAAAATCATGCCGTAACATGATAAGCGCCTTTTTTTATCACAAAGGCTTTTTCACAGTAAATCCTTGCATTTACACGGCATGTAACAAATTAAAATTTATACTGTTACATGAAATTATCACAATTTACTTTCGACCTTCCATTAAATCTTATTGCCCAAAATCCTACCAAAAGAAGAGAAGACAGTCGTATGATGGTTATTGACCGTAAAACCGGTAATATCGAAAATCGTCATTTTAACGATATCCAAGAATATTTTGATGACAAGGATGTATTTGTAGTGAACAATACCAAAGTTTTCCCCGCTCGTATGTATGGACGCAAAGAAAAAACGGGTGCAAAAATTGAAGTTTTTTTGTTGAGAGAATTGAATAAGACCAATAAATTATGGGACGTAATTGTAGATCCTGCACGTAAAATAAGGGTTGGAAACAAATTATATTTTGGTGAAAATGATGAATTGATTGCCGAAGTGATAGACAATACCACCAGCAGAGGTAGAACCATTCGTTTCCTTTGGGATGGTACGGATGAAGAATTCCGAAACATGCTTGACTTTATGGGAGAAACACCTTTGCCTAAATATATAAAGCGTAAGCCTGAGGAAGAAGACAAAGAAAGATACCAAACGGTGTATGCCAAGCACGAGGGTGCCGTAGCAGCGCCTACAGCAGGGCTTCATTTTAGCAAAGAGCTGATAAAAAAATTGGAGATAAAAGGTATTCGTTTTGCAGAAGTTACTTTGCATACCGGTTTAGGCACATTTAGACCCATAGAAGTGGAAGATCTAAGTAAGCATAAAATGGATGCTGAATATTATAAAATAGAAGAAACAGCCTGCGGTATTGTAAACAAAGCAAAGGAAAAAGGTCATCGAATTTGTTCTATTGGCACTACTACAATGCGTACCATGGAGACTTCTTATACAGCACAAAAGCTTTTGAAACCATCAGAAGGTTGGACAAACAATTTTGTTCATCCACCCTATGATTTCAATATTGCAGACTCTATGGTTACCAATTTTCATCTGCCAAAAACAAGTTTATTGATAATGGCTTGTGCTTTTGCTGGGTACGATCTTATGATGGAAGCCTATAAAAAAGCGATAAAAGATAAATATCGTTTTTTCAGTTATGGTGACTCTATGCTTATAAAATAAACATTATAAATGTAATATTTAATTTTAGCGCCTCTTTTTGGAGGCGCTTTTTTAATGCATGGGCATAAAAAAGGGGTTGTGATAGAAATCGCAACCCGTATTAATCCAATATCCTATGAAAAACCATACTTAAAACGCACCACTCCATTCTTTTATTGTGTATTGTATAATTTGAGCGCTTTTTTTTGAGGATCTTTTTCATGTATGGGCATAAAAAAGGGGTTGTGATAGAAATCGCAACCCGTATTAATCCAATATCCTATGAAAAACCATATTTAAAACGCACGACTACATACTTTTATTGTACATATTTAAAAATTAGTTTAATTATTTTCTGTTTTGTAACTTTCCTGTATAAATAAACCGCTATGCGTACAATACAAGGCTGGTTATCGGAGTATGGCGAAAGCCATCGAAATGAAACCAATAAACTAATTCATTGGATATGTGTGCCATCCATTTTTTTCTCCATTGTAGGGCTGTTGTACTCCATTAAGCTGCCATTTTTTTGGCAAACCCACCAATTGAATGTAGCCATGCTTATTACAGCATTAGCCATTATTTATTACTTTATGCTTTCACCTAAGTTGGCTATTGGAATGTTTCTTTTTTGTACTGTATGTATGTTATTAGCACATTTTGTGGAGCGTAGTGCTGTTCTCCCTCTTTGGCAATTATCCATTATTATATTTGTGTTGGCTTGGATAGGCCAATTTTATGGCCACAAAGTAGAAGGTAAAAAGCCCTCTTTTTTAAAAGATATTCAATTTTTAATGATAGGCCCAGCTTGGTTGATGAGTTTTATTTATAAAAAAATTGGTATTAGCTTATAGTAGCCTCAATGGCAAATATCATTTCGCCATAATCTGCTTATGAAATATGTAAGAATTTAAAATGCTTTTATTCCAAAAATAACATGGGATGTAAAAGGTCTTCATCATTTTTTTATATTTAGGCTATTCCTATACTTGTGTGGCAAAATAAAGTCAAGCTTGTAAAACGATAACATTATAATAGAATTAGATTTTGCCGGATGCTATTCTGATGGTACCAGTTGCTCATTTTGTTTTAAAAATTTGAGCAACTGTTTTATGTTTAGTTAATGGTAATTTGTAGTGCTTCACTACATAAATAAATTTGTACATGCGTAAACTGTATTTTATAGCTTTCTTTTCTTTGTTTTTTGTTCGATGTTTTGCGCAATTTAATACTGATTACAATTATTCATTTAAGACTTATACTACAAAAGATGGACTAGTGCATAATTACACCAAAAAGTGCCTACAGGATAGCAAGGGTTTTTTATGGATTATTACACAGCATGGACTAAGCCGATTTGATGGCTTTAACTTTAAAAATTTTGAACATAACAATGCTGATAGTAATTCCTTACACGTAAATGATATTGAAGATATTGCAATTGATAACAAGGATAATATTTGGTTAAGTTATAAATCCGGACTTTGTTTTTTCAATCAAATTAATCATCAGTTTAATATAATAAAAGTTAAAAATCGCAACTTGAAAAGTTACGTAATTGTATTTGATAAAAAAAGAAATTGCATTTGGAGTGTAAATTTCAGTGATTACACAAAGATAGATTGCGCTACTTTATCAACTTACCCCACTTCTTTCAAAAAGCCAGTAACCTCTTACAATGACAAGATTAATTTTTTATTATTAGATAGTAAAGATAGGTTATGGATACCTTATGCTAGAACACGTTATCACACTATAAATCTTACATCTGCAAAACAATATTATCATAACGAAAGGATAGAGCCTACTTCATTTTATGAAGACAATGAAAAAAATATATGGATGACCACATGGCACAAAGGTTTCAGAAAAGTAATTGTTAATGATTCGCTTCATGAGTATGATAATTATGGTGACCCTAACTTACGGATTTCGTCCTCCGAATTTGAATTTATTTCGCAAGGCACAACCCAAAGCAATGCACTTAGTGGCAAAAATTTCTTATGGGTAATAAAATACGACGATGGATTATTTTTATTTGATAAAACAGCTAGTAAGTTTACAAAGCAATATTACTATAATGCTAATAATAAAAACGGCACTGCTACTGATTTTAATGAATATATTTTTACTGATAAAAATGAGAATATTTGGATTTGCACCTGGTATGGCATTTCTAAAATTAATCCAAAAGAACAACAGTTTACAAGTAGAGAATTACCTGAGCTAAGAGACCAGCTAAACAACTGGGTATCTGGGCTAGTGAATGACCCATATCAAAAAGATGTATTATGGATGTCAGTATGCGGAATGGGCATTGTTAAATATGAGAAATCTTCAAATAAAATACTTAACAGATTTGGTTTTTATTACGATGATACCAAATCAATATTATATGGGAATGATTATAATTATGATTGGCGCTGGACTACCGATTTATATATAGACAGTTATAAACAGATTTGGTCAACCACTTATGCTGGACTTTTTAAAATAAAAAATGCTGTCGTTTCAAAAATTACCCTTATTGATAACGATAGTAACTTTATTTACCCACGACTTTCGAAAGAATTAGGAAAGGGGGTAATTTGGGTAACCGGGCAGAAAGGTATTTTTAGGGTAGATGCATTAACAAATAAGTATTCTTTTTTTGCAGATGAAAACGACAAGGAAAATAATTTTTATGATATTGAACAATTAGATAACGAAAACTTGGTACTTGCTAGTGATAGCGGGATAAAAATATTCAACATTGTAAGCCATAAATTTACTGCGTTAAAGGAAAACAGTATAGAATTAAACCCAGCAGAAAAAGCCAGTCGCTGCATTGAACTGATAGATAAAAAATTATATATTGGCAGTCTAAATGGTTTAAGAGTTTACGACTTTTCTACTAAAATATGTACCGAATTAGGTAAAAGCGTAGGTATTGATAAAGTGGATGAATGTCGTTTAAAAAAAGACAACAATAAAAATCTTTGGATAATTACCTCACATGGATTGTTTAAGTATAACCCATCGAAATTTGACTTTGAAAAATTTACTACCAATGATGGCATTTACAGTTTAAGTGAGGAGCCTGCCACTTTTTTTTCTTATAACGAAAATTTTTATATTGGCTATCGAATGGCTTTTACAAGTTTTAACCCAGCGCACGTAAACATAAACAATCAACTAACTAATGCTGTAATTACTGAAATAATCATCAATGGTAAGGTATTACACGAGCCATTAAGTATATCTCAAAAAAATCCCTTACAATTAAACTTCAACAAAAATGAAATTATCTTAAACTATACAGCACCCGATTTTACAAACACGGATAAAATTACTTTTATTTATCAATTAGAAGGTTACGAAAAAGAGTGGATTATGGCTGGCACAAGGCGCACAGCTACATATACTAATTTACCACCTGGCAATTATACTTTTAAATTAAAAGCAGCAAATAGTAGCGGTTTAATCAACAATGCGTATAAAAGCTTTTCGTTTTATATAAAGCCTGCCCTTTGGCAACGCTGGTGGTTTTGGCCTTTACTAGGTTTGATTTTTGTGGGCTTGGTTATTTTTATAGCCCGCAAGCGAGTAACAGCCATTAGGCAAAAAGAAAAGCAAAAAACTGCTGTAAACAAAGCCATGGCTGAGCTAGAAACAAAAATGTTAAGAAGTCAAATGAATCCGCACTTTATTTTTAATAGCCTCAATTCTATTCAAAAATATATTTGGGAAAATAAGGAAGAAGATGCTGCAGAATATTTGGCAAGGTTTGCAAAATTGATGAGAGCTATATTGGAAAATTCTAGAAAAGAATTGGTTTTGCTAAAAGATGAAATTGAAGTAATGAAATTATACATCGAATTGGAACACAGACGAAGCAATAGCAATTTTGATTATAGCATAAAATTAAGTGAGCATATAGATTTACTAAAGGTTGCTATACCACCTTTGCTAATGCAGCCATTTATTGAAAATGCGATTTGGCATGGCTTAAATAAGAAAAAAGAGAAAGGCAATTTAATTGTTTATGTAACTTGTACCAACGATCAACTGATTTGTACAATTGATGATGACGGCGTAGGAAGACAACTACATGTTGGAGAGATTTCAACAGTGAAAAAATCATTGGGTATTGGTATTACAAAGGAAAGAATAAATAGATTAATGGAAACAACCAAGCAATTTGCTGGAGTAATTCTCGAAGATAAAATGGATAAAGGGATAGCCTATGGTACAAAAGTAATTTTAACCTTGCCGTTGCAAAATTTGGAAGATGCTATTTAATCATTACTCATTATTAACTTTGTTTCCTAGCCTTGTTAAGTTTTTGGAAGCTTAAAAATATCTGTATGCTTAAATGTTACATTGTAGATGATGAACAAAATTCCTTAGATGCACTTGCTGCCATGCTCAAAAAAAAATTTGTGCAACAAGTTTTTATTTGTGGAAGTTCTATTTCTGCTAGCATAGCAATAGAGGAAATAGAATTGTTGGAGCCAGATGTTTTATTCCTCGATGTAGAAATGCCCGAAATGACAGGATTGGAATTATTAAAGCATTTTCCTGAAAGAAATTTTCATGTAATATTTACTACTGCACACGAAAAATATGCATTGCCGGCATTAAAAGCTGCCGCCACGGATTATTTGGTGAAACCCTTATCGCCACAGGATGTTTTTGATGCGCTACAAAAATGTATAGAAAGAAAATTGGTAAAAGAAGAAACTAAATCGGCACTTAGTTACAAAATAAATTTGGCTACTACATATGAAATGCTATTGGTAAATGTAACTGATATTGTAAGAATAGAAGCCAACAATAATTATTCGCATTTTTATTTTACAAATAGGCCAAAAGTGATTGTAAGCAAAACCTTAAAGGAATTTGAAGAACAATTGGCTGCATATGATTTTTACAGAGTACACCAATCTCATTTGATAAACATGCAATACATTGAATCTGTAAGAAGTAATGATGGGGATTACGTGCAATTGCAATACGGTCATAGGGTTGAAATAAGCCGCCGTAAAAAAACCGATTTTCTGCAAAGGTTAAAACTTGGCTAACCAAATTCTCGTCCAAAACTGCCAAATTCTTATTTATTTACTCCACTCGCTTTTTGAGCAGGCATAGCTATGCCAATGCCATGTAGTTTTATTGGGTTATTTATTTAAAATGATCTCAGCTATTACAATATCGGTAGAAATACAAAACCACGGTGACTGGATTAAAATTTTTATACCCTATGAAACAACAGAAAAAATGTTTGCACAATTGCAAAATGATAGCGGCGATACTTTAAAGACGGTAAAACTTATACAGGGTAATAATGCTATTGATATTAGTACTATAACAAACCAATATATTAACCTTAAAGTGGAAACACAGTTTGAAACTATTTTTAGAAAATTAAATTTGAAATGATATGAAACTTTTTTTTACAACCATCACTTTTTTTGTTTCAGCAACAACATTTGCGCAAAATGTAGGTATTGGTACGCAAACACCTACCGATCAATTGCATACAACAGGATCTGTAAGGTTGCAAAAATATACAGGTGCTACAACAAGATTGCTTCAAATAGATTCTTCTGGCAGATTAATTGCAACGGCAGCAGGTTCAGTTTTTTCAAACACAAGCCCACAAGCTATTACAGATAATGGGTGTGCAACGGGTGCAGGAATTAGTAGCAGTATAACCATTAGTGGGCAGCCTAATGTACCCATACAATCTTCTAGAATAGCCGTAAAAGTTAATATTACGCATCCATATGTGGGTGACTTGAAAATTTATTTATTTCCACCAAGTCTAAATGTGTTAACACTTGCTAATGGTAATGGAGGAAATGGAGATAATTTTACAAATACAATATTTACTGATCAAGCTCCAAGTTCGATAAACGCTGGCGGAGCGCCATTTACTGGGCAATACAAACCTATAGGCGGTGCAGCAGCATGTAACATTCCTAATACAGCAGTTAGCGATTTTTCATCAATAGGTTTTGGCTCTATTTTACCAAATGGTACATGGACACTTAAAATTTATGATGCTGCTGGAGGCGATGTAGGAGTACTTAATGATTGGTCTATTTCTTTCACAGGGCCTGAATCTATTACCACGGCAGATGAAAATAATTTTATACCAAAATTGGTGGGTGGTAATTTTATGGCAAGTAATATATTTCAACCTGCTGGTAGTTCAAATATTGGCATAGGTACAAAAAATCCAACAGACCCATTGTCTATTTTTACACCATCTAGTTCTTATGGTTTTACCCATACAGATGGCACGGTAAAAATAGGATCTTACATAACTTCGGGCGGAGGTTTTTTGGGTACTGGAAGCAATCATAATTTATATTTTATGACCAATTTCTCAGCTAAA
The DNA here is from genome assembly GCA_031380515.1 of Ferruginibacter sp. Lineage (GTDB taxonomy): Bacteria > Bacteroidota > Bacteroidia > Chitinophagales > Chitinophagaceae > Ferruginibacter. Next base: position 25,762 of record JANNGD010000005.1, read on the forward strand.
ATGTCTGTGTTACAAAATGGAAACGTAGGCATTGGAACAAACACTCCTGCAGATCCACTTAGCGTATCAACACCTATAAATTCTTATGGCTTTACCCATACAGATGGTACTGTAAAATTAGGATCATACATAACTTCAGGTGGCGGCTTTTTGGGTACGGGAAGCAACCATAATTTATATTTAATGACAAATTTTTCTACTAAAATGTCTGTATTACAAAATGGATTTGTTGGTATAGGTACGCCCACACCAAATTATTTATTAGACATAAATGGAAGAGCAAGGTTAAGGCATAATGGCGCTTCATCTGGTATGTGGCACAATAAAGCAGACAATACAGAAGGTATATTTTCAGGATTGTTTAATGATAGTACTTATGGATATTTTGGTGCAAATGGATGGCAAATAGGTATGGATATAACAAATGGTATGGTAGGAATAGGCAATCTATATCCGAAAGCACCCCTTTCTTTTCCTAATACTACTGGTAATAAAATAGCTTTATGGGGTGACCCAACGGGTGGGCATTATGGTATTGGCATTCAAGGATCTTTAATGCAACTGTATACGAGTGCTAGTAATGCTGATATAGTTTTTGGATATGGAAGAAGCTCAAGCTTTGCTGAAACTATGCGTATAAAAGGTAATGGTAAAGTGGGTATTGGTGGTATTTCTCCAATAGATTATCAATTGCATGTATTGGGATGGCCAAACGATAAATTATTACAACTGGAAAATACAGATATTTTAGGTGCAGGTATAAACAATACTATTATGTTTCAAACAGGAGGTCAATATACAGCAGCAATTAAAACAATTGGAGAGAGTTCTAATGCTGCAAGTTTGGGATTTTATACAGGCACATCAGGTGTAGAAACTGGTCTTACAAGAAGGATGACAATTGCTAATAATGGAAATGTGGGAATTGGTATTTTTAATCCAACTTATCCTTTACATATTGAAGATGTAACTCTTACATCCAACATTAGGCAATTGGCATATTTTAGAAACGAGAGTGGAATAGCCGCTTCGGGTGGTGGATTTTCAATCCCAAATTCTGCAACTGCAACTTTAGCAAGTTTTTCAACATCTTTTACCACCGGAGGTAAGTTTGGGGCTACGAGTAGCGGCAGTAGTACAGGTGTAGATGCGTTTGCTAATGGTGCAAATACTACTTATGCAATTTTTGCCTCTACGACACCTTTTGGAGGTAATTTAGGAGGCACTCGTTACGCCGCCTTCTTTTCAGGTAATGTAAACTACACTGGCACACTTACAAATACTTCTGATGCTACATTAAAAACAAACATCAAACCTTTCGAGAATGCCCTTACTTCTATAAATAAATTAAAAGTAAAGCAATATGAATATACTGCCGATAGCAAAAAAACAATAGGTACTTCTGAAGGTGAACATATAGGTGTATTAGCACAGGAGCTACAACAAGTTTTTCCTACCCTTGTATCCAAACAAATACAACCCCTTTATGAAAATGTAAAAGATGCTACGGGAAAAGAAAATCGTACACAAACCGGCAACAAAGAATACCTCGGTGTAAACTATATGGAGCTTATACCTGTACTCATAAAAGGTATGCAAGAGCAGCAGGTAATGATAGAAGAATTAAAAAAGAAAATAGAAGTATTAGAGAAAAAATAATGTAGCATGAAAACACTAGCAACCATATTAGCACTCATTCCCACTTTGCTTTTTGCACAAGCACCTATAAACGATGTGCCTTGTAGTGCTATCAATATACCTGTGGTTTCGGCGGCTAATTGTGTGCCCACCACTATTTACCGATGGACGAATGCTACATTTGGTGCTAACGGTACTTCCAATGCAATCTGTGGTGGTTTTAATGGTTCAAACAAAGATGTGTGGTATAAATTTACTGCTATCAACAATAATTGTGCAATCCTTTTCGACAAAGCTTATGCAATTTCTCACGACTTGGCAGCAGCAGTATATGATGCAGAAAGTTGTACTTTCTTTTATAGCAACCAATGGTGCAATGATGACGATGGCCCAGAAAATTACCCTCAATTTCAATTTGATAGCTTAATTGTTGGAGCAACTTATTATTTAAGAGTATGGCAATACAATGCAGCCATAGATAGTGGGTCTGCAAAAATTTGCATTGTAAGTGAACCAACCACTCCACCTACAGTTGGCAAAACGGGCATCAATACATTTTTTCCAACCACTACATTAGATGTAAATGGCACTGTAAAAATAAGAGGTGGTGCACCGGGAGCCAATAAAGTTTTAACCAGCGACGCTTCAGGTGTTGGCTCATGGAATATAGCATCGTATGATTCCAGTAGAGGTACAGGCTTTTGGGCAAACAATGGTTTTAGTCAACCATTTTCTACCAGTTTTTTACCATTATTTATTTCTGAAAATTTTGATGATGGCAACAATATTGTAAATGGATTATTTACTGCACCTGCCACCGGGCTTTTTCATTTTAATGTAAATGCAAGCTTTTCTTTTAGCAACTTATCAAGCCAGTCCACCATACAGTTGGTATTAGAGTCTCCAGCGTCTGTATTTTATGGAACACAGTCGCAGTTATTTCCTACTGCATTTACAGGTGTTGCAGATATTCAAGCTAGCACAATCGTTAAATTAACTAAAAATAATCAAGTGCGTGTAAGCATAAATGTTTATGGTACTACAGGCTTGCAAACGCTTTCTAGAATAGCTTTTAGGGGCTATAGAGTATATTAGAAATTAAAGTTTTAAAATTAAAAAAAAGTAGCTGTTTAGCGATTAAAAAAAATTAAAAAACAAAACAAATGAAACAATTAATCACACTATTTGCTGTATTACTTTCATCAACAACTTTTGGGCAAAATGTGGGTATAGGTACAACCACGCCAGATGTAAATGCACAGCTAGATGTAAGCAGCACAACAAAGGGGATTTTAATTCCTAGAATGACGCTGGCACAACGAAATGCAATCCCAGGAATTACCTTAGGCTTAATGATTTACCAGACAGATAATAACCCTGGTTTTTACGTGAATAAAAGCAGCGCATTTGCTACAAATTGGGTACCCATTACTGAGGGCAAAAATTTATGGACAACATCATTTGGTAATTCAAATTATATATCAAATATTAATACAGGCAACGTAGGTATTGGGACTACTTTACCCGAAATGAAATTTGACGTTACAAATGATGATAGTGCCATTGTTTTATTTAATAATTCACAGACACTCGCAAATAATATTCAAAGTAATGTTTATTTAGGAACGGGCAGAAATGGCTTTGGTGGATATTTTACTGGGGCCATTCGTACAACTGGAACCTCTGCTTCCACCGCACGTATGAGTTTATTGACAGGTGCAACTACTACTGGCAATAATTTGCAGGAAAGAGTAAGTATTGATAACAGTGGATATATGGGAATTGGTACAACCATTCCAAATTATATTTTAGATGTGAATGGTAGATCAAGGATAAGGTACAATGGAAGCACACCTGGAATTTGGTATAACAAGGCAGATAATACCGAAGCTGCATTTATAGGAATGGTAAATGATACTACCTATGGATTTTGGGGAAATGCAATATCTGGTAATTGGAAAATGGGCTTCGATATAAAGAATGCGCAAATGGGTATCGGTATTACTGACCCCACTGCACCCTTATCATTTGCAAGTAGTATTGGTAATAAGATAGCCCTTTGGGGAGATGCAAATGCGGGGCATTATGGCTTAGGCATACAAGGAAGTTTATTGCAAATGTATAGTAGTGCAAGTAATGCAGACATTGCATTTGGGTATGGCAACAGTACTTCTTTTACAGAGCAAATGCGAATAAAGGGAACTGGAAATGTTGGTGTAGGTACAAACAACCCTTTATTAAAATTTGAAGTTAGAACCTCGAGTTCGGATGGTATTCGAGTTGCTACGAGCACACAAAATCTAGATATAATAAATGGATTATTTGGAGGAGTAATAGGAACAAGTACAGGAAGTGCAATGCATTTGATGAGCAGTAATAATATTGGGTTAAGTTTATCTACAGCAGGTCTAGTTGGTATTGGTACATTAACACCTAGTAATGCAGGCTTAGTAGTCAATAGGATTGTAGGAAACACTAACGCAATTTTTGGCGGTAATTCAACAGGGGTATCTATACAAAGCAGCTATCCTGGTGTAGGCTTTAATACATACTACAATGGAGGAAGTATTATGATAGCCAATGGTGGTGCAGGTTACATTGGAGCAGATCCGACTAATGGTAGAATTATAATTGCTAGCACCAATGCAAATTCAATAGCTGGGCAGTACAATGGATTATTTGAAAAGATGTCTATAACTAACGATGGGACAGTAAGCCTTGGAAGCAGTAACTTAGGTGCAGAGAATAATAGTTTGGGCGCAGGGTATAAATTAAAAGTATTTGGTAAAATTATTAGCGAAGAAGTACGAGTACAATTAAAATCGGCATGGCCAGATTACGTTTTTGAAAAAAATTATAGAAAACTTTCTTTAGAAGAATTGGAAAAATATGTAGATGAGCATAAACATTTACCTAACATACCATCTGCAAAAGAAATAGAAAAAGATGGGCAGCATTTGGGAGAAATACAAAGAAAAATGCTAGAAAAAATTGAAGAGCTGAGTTTGTATGTGATAGAATTGAAAAAAGAAATAGACGAATTAAAAAAAGCGGCTAAACAATAATTTGCAAAAATAAAATGATAAAAATGTATAAAATAATTTTGATTATTATTTTGCAAATAAGTTTTACTGGTTTATTTGCACAAAAAGGGCCAGATGGTAAAACAAATACTACCACGATAAGAACAATAAATTGGAAGCAGTTGTCCGTACAATCTAAAAGTAAAATTGTTTCCCAAAAATATGAAATAAAAACACCAGAAAATGCAGGTGGCAAAGAAGAAGAGCAGGAGGGGCAAGAGAATAAAAGCAGTGAGATAGATAGAAATCAAAAATCAATTCCGGCACCTGCCGCAAATAAAAATGTTGTAAAACGAGCGCCGGAAGGTATATTGGATGCCGTAAATTGTAAATCATTTAGAGGGTTAAACGAGGTGTTGGTTGGTTCGTCTCCGCCAGATGTAAGTATGGCTACAGGTATGGATCATCTTGTAATGGCAATAAATACCGGAATAATAATTACCAATAAGAATACCGGCTATATCGATACAATTGCCAACAGTACTTTTTGGGGAGGGCTTGGTTTTAGTGATTTATTTGATCCTAAAATCTTGTATGACCATTCTTCCAATAGATGGATAATGACAATTGTAGCACAACGGCAAAGTGCTGCTTCTGCTATTTGTTTAGCTGTATCTCAAACATTTGATCCAACAGGTAATTGGACTATTTTTTCAACCGATGCAGATCCCGCAAATGTATATTGGTTCGATTATCCCAGTATGGGCTTTAGCAACGATAAAATTGTAATAACAGGGAACATGTTTACATTCGCTGGAACATCTGCTAGTTTTGTAAGAGCATATGTTTATAATAAAACAGATCTGTACAATGGTATTGTTGCAGGATCTATAACTTACTTTCAAGATGCTAGTTATTTTACATTAGTGCCGGCTACTTCTTACGACAATGTTTCTGATGTATTTTGTGCAGCACAACAAAATGGCTCCGTTGGTCAATTGTATAGAAATACAATTTCAGGAAGCGCTGCAGCTCCTACAATGAGTGCACTTTCAACCATTGATTATCCTTATGCATGGGGCAATCCTTCGGGCGATATACTACCGCAGGCCGGTACTTCCATAAAAATCAATGGAGGAGATTCGAGGGTGCTTTCTTATATTCTAAGAGGTAATGTTGGTTATATTGCTTTTACAGGCACATATCCAAGTGGTTCACCAAGTTCATCAGGAGCCACGTTTGCTTCTTTCAATAACAGCACGCTAGCCGTTATAGACATGGCAGCTTTCTATGATCCAGCTGGCACATGGATGACAGCATTTCCAAATTTAACAGTAAATGCCAATGGTGTGATGCTTGTTTCTTGCTCTTACTTTTCTACAACAACTTATGGAGCTTCCGCAGTAGGTATTTGGCATCCAGGCGATGGAGCCTACAGCAATGCTATAATTTATGCAACCAAATTTGGAGAAGATATTTACAGCAGATCATTTGGTGGTCGCAATAGGTGGGGAGATTATTCCGGTATTTGTTTAGACCCTTCTGATGATAAGACAGTATGGATGGCAGGGGAGTATGCAGCCCCGCGTGACCCAGGGCCAGGTGCAAGTAGATGGGGAACTTGGTTTTCTAAATATTGTGTAGATTGTCCAGTTAATGCTGTTTTATCTGGTACTATTACAAGCAATACCCTTAAAAAAAGCGAAGTTACAAACACCATTACTTCATCTGCTACTTTAAACAGTGGAAGTTATATAAAATATGATGCGGGAAATGCCATAATACTAAGCCCGGGATTTAGAGCAACTATTGGAAGTGTATTAAAGGCATTTATTGAAGGATGTGGTGGGGCAGATTATTAGGCCTTGCATTATCAATCATAAAATAAGGAGGCTTTTCTAAACTACTCCATTAATACCTGTGGATAGGCTTATTTTATCCTTATGCAAGGTCTCCTAGTTAGAGACGTTGCATGAGGATAATTGTTCGTAACTATTGATGAACTATGCAAGCTTATGTATGCAAGAAGTTAGATGATAAACAATATGAAATAGAATTAACTTTTGTGTAGCTTTGGAACACGCCAACATAAAAATATAACGATATGAAAAAAATCGCTACACTGCTTTCTTTATTGTTTTCTCTATGCAGCTTTGCCCAAAACGTAGGCATAGGCACATCCACACCAGCTGCAAGCGCCATGCTCGAAATCAATGCCAGCAATAAAGGGTTACTCATACCGAGGGTGAATTTATTGTCGCCTACAGATGTAGCTACTGTACCCACACCCGCTACAGGTTTATTGGTTATAAACACAAACAACAATATGGCGCAAATGCCCGATGCAGCAGGTTTTTATGTGTGGACGGGTATTTGGACAAAAGTATTACTCAAAGAAAATGGGAATGCCACTTCTGGCTGGAGTACAAGAGGAAACGCAGGTACAAATGCTACGGATAATTTTATTGGCACAACAGATAATACTCCTTTGGTTTTTAAAATAAACAATGGTTTTGCAGGAAAAATAGATACCAGTGGATCGATAGGTTTAGGTAGGGGTGCTTTACAAAACAATCCGCCAGACAGGTACAATACGGCTTTTGGAGATAGCGCAATGTTTAACAATAATTCCATTGATCCGATTACTGTTTTTGGTTCTCAAAATACAGCTATCGGTAATAAGGCATTGTATGCAAATCTAAACGGCAATAGAAATGTGGCTGTAGGGCATAATGCATTGCAAAATAATATTGATGGGCTTGCCAATACCGCCGTAGGTGTTAGAGCTTTGCAATTAAACACTTTTGGAGAAACCAATTCCGCATTTGGTTTTGCGGCACTTTTAAACAATATTGATGGAACTTCTAATACAGCCGTCGGCAGCAATTCAATGACCTCTAATATATCAGGAACGTTGAATGCCGCCTTGGGACAATTCTCTTTGTTTGCAAATAAAACAGGATCAGTGAATACAGCTATTGGCGTAAATGCATTATCACAAAATAGATCTGGCAGTACAAATACCGCTGTAGGGTTTGATGCATTAACTGCAGATACGGCAGGCTTTTCAAATGTTGCCATTGGTGGAAGAGCATTATATAGCGCAGTGTCGGGAAGTAATTTGGTAGCCGTTGGCGATTCTGCGTTGTATAAAAATAATGGGTCTACACAAAATACAGCAGTAGGCAGCAAGGCAATGTATAATTTAATTGCCGGTATTCAAAATACATCGCTCGGTTTTCAAACTGCTTATAACACCAACAATAGTTTTGGTACCTACATCGGCTACCAAGCTGGCCGCAATACCAATGGGGTAAGTAATACATACATAGGCTGGGGCGCAGGCACAGATGTAGCCATAGCCACTATTACAACAGGCGGCGATAATGTATGTATAGGGGTTCGTGCAGGGCAAGGGATAACAACGGGTTCACAAAATATAACCATTGGTAATTTATCCAATATTAGTACAGGTACTTTTGGTAATACTATTTCTATTGGACATAATGTAACCAATACACAAAGCAATAGTGTTGTACTTGGTAATGCTGCCATTACCAAATGGGGCTTTGGTACCAATACAACTGCTGCAAATATTTTAGAATTTAATAGTGCCCTAACCACTGCACGACTTACCACTGGCGGTGTATGGACAAATGCATCGGACAGAAATATTAAGACAAATTTTGTTGAATTAGATAAAAAAGATATTCTACATAGAATAATGCAATTGCCAATTACAAGATGGAACTATACAAAAGAAAATAATGATAACACACATATAGGCCCCATGGCGCAAGATTTTTATCAACTCTTTCAAACTGGCGACAATGATAAAACCATTTCTACTATTGATCCTGCAGGAGTGGCATTGTTGGGTGTACAACAATTAAAAAATGAAGTGGAGGAGTTGAAGAAAGAAATAGATGTTTTGAAAACCATGTTAAAACAACTTATTAAAGATTAAAGGTATTTTTTTCTCTTTCCTTAGATAGCCATTTCAATTATTTATTACATCATCTTTTTAACAATTCTTAATGTATCAATATTGCTGAATAAATTTTGTAAATCCCAAAATCTATTGTTCGCCTATTATTGATTTCTAAAACCTACTATATCATAGCCTTTTAGATAAAAAGATAAAAGCCTATAAAATTATTCATTATAGTTTTATGCTATTTATTTTGATTTATTTGTAGAAAGGATTAAATTAACCACAATTTCGATGTATTGTTTATACCAAAATGTGCTTTGTGTAGCTTCTATATTCAAAAACTATAAACGACTACGCTGAAGAATTTAGTAATTTTTAAAATGTGGCCAACAAAAAATGCCCAATAAACTAACATACAATGATTTTTCCATGCAGGGATTAGCAAAAGCTTTTTGCGAACATTTTAATGTTTCTATGCTTGATGGTGCAGTAAAAGTAGATAATGAGGTTGGGGAGATGAAATTGCAAGCATTAACATTGCCTGGAGAAATGGAAGTGTTGTTTTTTGAATATGATTATAAAGAAGACTTTTTTTATGATCATACAATAGAAAATGAACAGCATTTTGCTTTGTGGATTGACTGTTGTGAAACTACGTTACAACAAATAATCATTGATAAGAAATATATTGAAAAAGTTGGTCCTCAACAAAACTATGCGTACTTAATGAGTACTATTTTTCCTTATACACAGGTGAGAACAAAAGGTACCAAAGGAAAGTCATTAATAATATTTATACCTGTTTATTACTTAGCAAAGTTTCTTCAAACACATGAGCAGGAAAGCATACTTGCGAAATTTTACGCCTTACAAAATAACAGAGATTCATTGATTCAACATGGAGAAGAAGAAGTAAAGAAAGTGGATAGTTTTTTTTACCAATGGTATTCCAACAAAAATATCTTCAGCATCACAAAATACACCTACCAATTAATTGAATGGTATTTTACAAAATTAAATAATTCTTTAAGCTTAATTGGAAATGAAAATAAGCTTTCTCCCCAGCAAGCCGTTAATCTTTACATGCTTCAGAAACATATAAATGATTCGCTTTCTCTTCCAAATTTGGATTTGAGCGGTTTGAATGAAGCAATAACAATTTCTATTAACGACTTAAAAAAAATTTTTGAAAAAGTACACGGTAAATCAATTTTCGAATACTTTAGAGAATCTAAAATAACAAACGCTATGAAGCTTGTTGCAAATACGAATAAAAATATTTCAGAAATTGCATATGAGTTTGGATATGCAAACCCTAGTAATTTTTCAGCGTCGTTTAAAAAGTATTACAACATTACACCACAAGATTATAGAAAGCAACTAATTATTAAGTGACTTTTATTTACGACCATAACGACTATAGAAAATTCCTGCAAGATTTAGCCTTAAAAACGTTGGGTAAGTTTGATGGAACAACTTTTACTTTCGCTCCTAATATGAGTGAAGGTACTATGCGGCTTGTAGAAATTCCCGGAGGCTTGCAAGCACTAATATCTGAATATACAGTGATAAATGACTTTTCTTATAAAAGAATTGCCAGTCTCCCAGAAGTGTTTACGTTGAGGGTAGACTATGCTGAGCTCACCGGGCATACGCATGTACTATTAGATGATAAAGCGTTTTTTCCTCACACTTCTATATACGCAAACATGCTTATGACAAGTTCGAGGTTTAACTATGGTATTGTACTAAACAAAGGAACAAAAATTCGTTCAGTAAATATTCTTTTTAAGCAAGATTGGATGAAGAAGTATTTCCCATCTGAAGAAGTAGATTATTGGCTTAAATATTTACATGCCTTACGGTTAAATGGTATAAATAGGGTTCCGCTTGATTATGAAGCAAGAAAATCTCTTTTCGATTTGTTAGATTTTCCACTAAACAATCCTGGTTATTTAATTTATGCACAAGCAAGAATTTTTGAATTAATGGATGATTATGCTAACCAAATTTTAAGGTTAAAAAATAATATACAAAATTTGGATATAATGTTCATTGATGTTGCAAAAATTATTGAGCTTGATGTATTGATCAATAAAAATATTGACGAGCAAAAACCATTACCATCCATTGATGAAATAGCCGCATTGGGAAATATGAGCGCTACAAAACTGAAATCGCTTTTTAAGAAAATGTATAATCAATCCGTAAGTGATTATTTTAACACTTGTAGGTTGAGTACAGCTAAAAAAATTTTACTAGAAGATAAGACAAGTATCAAAGTGCTTAGTGTACAGTTTGGCTATAAATCGGTACAACATTTCACAACTGCTTTTAAAAAACAATTTGGTGAAACGCCTGCTACTTTGTTAAAAATGGAAACCTCCTAAGACTATATTTTTTTTAAAAGGTTTTCTCTTTTTTTAAAATATTTTCCGCAACCGTTTGTTATTGATAACTCATTCAAAATCTTTGTCTAATAGTATAAAATTTCCTTCTTTATCAGGTTGCTCCACCTATGAGTATGATAGACCTTTGCGTCGCCAAATTATAAAATGACTTTATAAGTGTTGCACAAATTATCGCCTTTTTAAAATTGGTATTCTAATCGGAATTTATTTATGTGTTTTGCGAATGAAAACGGTAGTCAATTTGCCTAGGATATTTTTTACGAATACTCGAATATTATGCTATTTTTAAAACTTTGGTGCGATAAAATTTCACAAATTGGTGTGGACGAATCTTTATCGGTTTATAAAAGAAAGCGCTTATTGGTTTTTAATGGATTAAACGCTTTTGGTTTTTTGCTAGCCGTTATTTGGTTTGTACAGCTAAGTTTTCTTTCTACTGTTAAACAAAATTTTGGTTCAATTTTGCTTAATGTTTTGCCAACAATTATTACTATCATTTCATTTTACCTTATATATAAAAAGAAATACAAAATTGCCATTTATATAAATACAATAGTAATACCATTTGTACTATGTATTGCTAGTTTTAGCTTACAAGAAGGAACTGTTTTATTATACCTAATTGTTTATAGCATTTTCCCTTTTATTTATCACACTAAATTGTATAAAATTATTTTGCATTTTTTCTATGTTATTGCGTTGTATACATGTTCTCACTATTTTTTTAAACTTCATTTGCCGTCCAATCAAATATTTTTTTCGCCACTACTACAGGTAGCAGCAATATTGTTTTTATTTGCTACACTATTTTATGTGAAAGTTCAAGTAATGGCTTATGAAAATCTTTTGAAAAAGAATAAAGAAGAGTTGGATTTTACAAATAAGGAACTAATGAAAATGCTGATTTTAAAAGACCAGATTTTTACGGTTTTTTCACATGATATTATTGTACCACTCCATAGCATGAAAATTATTACGACACATATCATGGAAAATGGATATGAGTCAAATAATATAAAGGAATTGTTTCCGATGATGAGAGATGAAATTGTGAAAACACATAACTTATTTACCAATTTACTTGAATGGTCTAAAGCCCAGCAAGAAGGAAGAGGAAATATAACCACAGAAGTAGCAGTTTTTGATTTGACAAACAAAGTGTTGGTACAAACACAAAGCCAAGCAAATTTAAAAAGGGTTACAATTATAAATAATATTGATGAAGATATTGTGGCCGATGTAAATCCTGATAACCTGATGGTAGCTATACGAAACCTCATAGTAAATGCAATAAAGTTTACACCTGCCCTTGGTACTATTACATTAAGTTCATCAGAAACAGATAAGCATGTCCAAATAAATATTAGCGATACAGGTGCTGGGGTAAATAATGAAACGCTCAATAAGATTTTTGGCAAAGAGTTATATACAAGTATGGGTACTAGTGCCGAAACTGGTAATGGGTTTGGCCTTAAAATTAGTAACGAACTCATAAAGCAAAATGGGGGAACCGTTTTTTGCGAAAGTTCAACAATTGGCAAGGGAAGCACATTTGCAATAAAAATGCCAATCGGAAAAGAAAGAAAAATAGCAATGCTTCAAGAAATATAGTATTAAAGAATAGGTAGTAACATAATCACTTATACTTTTTATTTATTACTGTATTAAGAAGCTTTAGAAAGCGATAAAATTCAAATAAAGATAATTATACCAAGCAGGTTAAGACATTAAACCCCTATACCCCCCAAAACCCCGCCAGGCCTGCGTACAAGTAGGAACCTCGGCGGTGGTTTTTTTTCAGAGCTAAGCAGCATTATTTTTTAATCAAAATGCTATACCAAATTTTTGTGCCAGCTCATTTAAATCTTTTACCACAGAATCCTCCAGAGGAATTCCATTTTTTCTTCGATCTTTTTCTATAGCTATTTCTGGTTCTCCAGGTATAATTACTTTTTCATTTTTATCAATGGGTGTAGCATGCTTAAATGCTTGTATCCATTGATCCATATCTCTTTTAAAATCTGCTGCAGGCCTAAAAGCATCTATGCGCATAGCGCCAAAAAAATGCCCGATACCTTTTCCAGGCATGTTTGCAGGCATGGGGATATAAGCAGGAAAAGGAGGTACCCAAGGGCCAAAATTTGCACCACTCAGCACGCCCGAAAAAATATCTACAATACTTCCTAGCATATAGCCCTTGTGGCTACTGCCTTCTCTATTGCCGCCAAGTGGTAACAATGCACCACCTTCTTTTAATTCATTTGCATTTACACTTTCGTATCCATCTAACGTTTGTACCCAACCCTTTGGTACAGGTTTATTTTTTCTTTGAGATATTTCCAACTTTCCATTAGCAGCAGTAGTGGTTGCAAAGTCTGCAACAAAAGCTGCTTCGTTGCCCGCCGGTATGGCCACAGCTATTGGGTTTGTACCCAGCATTTTTTGTTTAGAAAAAGTAGGTGCTACCAAGGCAGATGCATTTGTCATGGCAATACCTATCATATCGTTATCCAATGCCATCATTGCATGCACACCTGCAATGCCATAATGATTGCTATTTTGTACACTTACCCAGCCAGTACCTACATTTTTTGCTTTATCTATAGCTACTTGCATGGCATAGGGCGCTACAACCAATCCTAGGCCGGCATCTCCATCTACCACTGCAGTAGAGGGTGTTTCATGTATGATTTTTATGTTTGGTTTTGCGTTCACCCTTTGTGTTTCCCACAAGCGTACATACCCCACTAGGCGAGCTACACCATGGCTATCAACACCACGCAAATCCGCACTCAACAAGGTTTTGCATGCAATGGTTGCATCAGCTTCTGTACAGCCAATTTTAATAAAAATTTTTTTTGTAAATGCAGCAAGCTTTTCTAAAGTAAATAAACTTTCCATTGCGCAAAGTTAGTGAGAAGGCAATTATTCAACTCACTTTATAGTTGTAGCTTCAGCAGCAATAAACAATTAAACAGTAGTATCCCAGCTATACGCTATTAGTTTTTTTGCCTCAAAGGCAGGCAAAAAAAAGCTAGCCGCTTCTATTCCATCTAACTACTTTTCGAAAATTCGTTTTTTGATTAAAAGTCTTAGTTCGAAAATTGTAGCGTTGGATTGGCATTAGAAAAAAAGCGTTAAGAAAATTTGAATATCTGTCGTTAAGAAATGAAATCGATGTTACCAATGTTAAATAATATTCTTTGTTTGTAAGTCGCACCCCTGCTGGGTTTTATTCTGCTGCTGTAGCTGATTTCATTTTAGACAGATATTCAAATTTTTAGCTTTTTTTCGGAAGCCTTGATTTTTTTGTTACTTTTTGTATCAAGACAAAAAGTAAATACGAAGTAACCTATTTTTTAAAAACTTACAAAAGAACTATTAAATTTTATGCATTATTAATATTTAGCGAATTAATTCTAATTTTTAAATTCTTGTAGTCTGGGCCAGACTCGTCATATAATCTTTTGTCAACAATACTGCCTACTTTTTACATTTGTTTATAAAACTATTAATAACTAGATAGTTTTACACATCAATTAAAACGATTAGCTAAAGGAAAGAAACCTATCTCTTAAACAGCTTATTTTTCTTTTATTTTGATATATAAATTCATTTAGTTAATTTACTACATTGTCTTACTCGTAAAAATTGAAATAAACACTTATGAAGATTGTAGAAATAAAAGTACTGAGAGGCCCAAATTACTGGAGCGTGCGAAGAGGAAAACTTATACAAATGAAGTTGGATTTAGAAGAAATGGAGCAAAGACCTACCAATACCATAACAGGATTTAGAGAAAATTTAGAAAAACTCATTCCTTCATTGTATGATCATAGATGCAGTGAAGACAAGCCAGGAGGATTTTTTGAACGAGTAGACGAAGGCACTTGGATGGGACATGTAATGGAGCACATAGCTTTGGAAATACAAACACTTGCAGGCATGGATATGGGCTTTGGGCGCACACGTGGTACGGGCAAGGAAGGGGAGTATTTTGTTGTGTTTAATTATATGGAAGAAGCGGTGGGTATTTTTGCCGCAAAATCCGCTTTCAAAATTTGCGAAGCATTGATAGAAGGTAATGCTTATAATATTGGCAAAGATGTGCAAGAAATGCGGGAACTAAGGGAAGAAACCCGTCTAGGCCCAAGCACAGGTTGTATTGTAGAAGAAGCGGCAAAACGGGGTATACCTTTTATCAGACTAAACAAAGGGAGCTTGGTACAATTGGGCTATGGTGTAAATCAACAAAGGATAAGAGCAACCATTGCAGGTACCACCAGTTGCATAGCAGTAGATATTGCTGGAGATAAGGACGATACAAAAAATTTATTAGAAGCTGCACAAATACCTGTACCAAAAGGAAGTTTGATTCGCAGCGAGGAAGGTTTGCAGGAGGCAATAAATAAAATAGGTTACCCAGTTGTATTAAAACCCCTCAATGGAAACCATGGCAAAGGGGCAACTACCAATATTGTAAATTATGAACAGGCTTTATCCGCTTTAGATGCTGCACAAAAATATGGCCGTACTGTAATAGTAGAAAAATTTATTACAGGGTACGATTTTAGGGTGCTCTGTATAAACAATAAATTTATTTGCGCTGCATTGCGAACGCCAGCAGCCGTTACTGGCGATGGGGTTCATACTATACAATGGTTGATAGATGAAACAAACAAAGATGAGCGTCGTGGGTATGGGCACGAGAAAGTGCTTACCCAAATAAAAGTAGATGAGTTTACTCAAAAAATGTTGGATGATATAGGATATACATTGGATACTGTTCCTGCAAAAGATGAATTGGTATTAGTGAAACCTACTGCTAACCTTAGTACGGGCGGTACTTCTACCGACGTTACAGATGAAGTACATCCATCCAATATTTTTATGGCGGAGCGTATCAGTAAAATTATTGGATTAGATATCTGCGGAATAGATATTATGGCGCCAGACTTAAAAGTACCCATTGCAGAAAATGGAGGAGCCGTATTAGAAGTAAATGCAGCCCCTGGTTTTCGTATGCATATTGAGCCATCGGTGGGCATACCAAGAAATGTAGCCGAGCCGGTAATAGATATGCTCTTCCCAAAAGAACATGTAGGACGCATACCCATCATTGCCATTACTGGTACAAATGGTAAAACAACTACATCCCGTTTGGTAGCACATATAGCAAAAACAGCCGGCTATAAAGTTGGCTATACAACAAGTGATGGTGTATATATTCAAAATGAGATGATGATGAAAGGAGATTGTACAGGCCCTCTATCTGCACAGTTTGTTTTAAAAGATCCTACGGTAGACTTTGCCGTGCTCGAAAGTGCAAGAGGCGGAATATTGAAAAATGGACTCGCATTTAGAAACTGTGATGTTGCCATTGTTACCAATGTGGCTTCAGATCACATGGGCTTAGGAGGTATTGATAGTTTGGAGCAAATGGCAAGGGTAAAATCTGTAGTGCCCGAAACAGTTTTCAAACATGGTTATGCAATTTTAAATGCCGAAGATGATTTGGTATATGAAATGAGAAACAATTTAAAATGCAATGTCGCATTGTTCAGTATGGATGAAAACAATCCACGCATTGTGGCACATTGCAAAGCAGGCGGATTGGCCTCTGTTTTCGAAAATGGTTATGTGACCATCATGAAAGGAACATGGAAAATAAGGGTATCTAAAGTCTCTGATATTCCAATAACGTATGGTGGTAAAGCATTGCACAATGTAATGAATACGCTGCCTGCAATTTTAGCAGCCTATCTGTACAAAAATATTAAAGTGCCCGATCTTAAACTTGCTTTGGAAACATTCATTCCATCGCCTACACAAACACCCGGCAGGCTTAATTTATTTGAATTTAAACATTTTAAATTCTTAGCAGATTTTGCGCATAATCCAGCAGGCTTGCAATTGCTTTGCGATTTTGTAAGCAAAATTGATGGTACACCAAAAGTGGGTATTATTAGTGGTACAGGCGATAGGAGGGATGAAGATATAAGAGAACTGGGTGCTATATCTGCAAGGTATTTTGATGAAATAATTATACGCCAAGATAAGAACTTAAGGGGCCGTACTGCAGAAAATATTGTAGAATTATTGGTGGAAGGCATTAATTCACACAAGGAAAAGGAAATACCTGTAACCATTATTTACAACGAAAAGGAAGCCATTATGCACGCTTACAATACGGCAAAACCGGGTTCATTAATAACTATTATGTGCGATGTGGTAGCAGAGGCATTGGATTTGATAAAAGGATTGAAAGAAAAAGAAGACAGCGAATAATTGGGAGGATAGTAAGAATGGTGAAGGGTTTGCTGGTTTTTTAAGCCAGTAAACCTGCTACTAATCGAAATAATTTAAAAAATACCGAAAAATAGTTTGGGCTTTTTTTAAAAACCCCTATTTTTGCACTCCCAAATACAAACGCTATTTTAAGATTGGGTTATGGTGTAAAGGTAGCACAACAGATTTTGATTCTGTTTGTCTAGGTTCGAATCCTAGTAACCCAACAAAAAACTCTTGCATCTTGCAAGAGTTTTCTTGTTTTATGGCTCTATTTTCTCTCTCTAATTCTATCCACCTATTAAGCAATAAAATTATTACCTACTATCAATAATTTTTTATAATTTGTATTTCTAAAATACGAGTCATGAAGAATACAGCGAAGCTTTTGGTTATTCTATTGTTTACTTTTTTTATTAATAATTTGTATGCACAAAAAACAAGTATCTATCCTACCAATTGGTGGGTAGGCATGAAATGGAATAAAGTACAAATTCTTGTTTATAATCATAACAAAAATTTTAAGACTGCAGCTGTACAAATAAATTACCCAGGGGTAATGTTAAATAAAGTAAACAAATTAGAAAATGAAAAGTATTTAGCATTAGATGTAACAATTACTCCTGCTACAAAAGCGGGCGATGTGCCTATTGTTATAACCAATGGTACCGATAAAGAAACCATCAATTGGCCATTATCATTACGAAGAAAAGGCAATGGTAAAGTATTTGCTCAGGGGGTACATTCAGAAGATTTGGTGTATCTTTTAATGCCCGATAGATTTAGCAATGGAGATGAAAGCAATGATAGAATTGCTGGCTTAAAAGACCAAACACTCAACAGAGATTCTATGTATTACCGCCATGGTGGCGACTTGCAGGGTGTTACAAACCACCTTGATTATTTGAAAGACCTTGGTGTAACCACCGTTTGGATGACCCCCGTTTTGTTAAACGATATGCATAACCGTACAGAGCACGGTTATGCCATTACAGATCATTATAAAGTAGATGAGCGGATAGGAGGGGCAGCGGCTTATAAAAAGTTGAGCGACGAGCTACATAAAAGGGGGATGAAATTGATGCAAGATGCGGTGTACAACCATATAGGTATAGAGCACTTTACGGTAAAAGATAAGCCTATGAAAGATTGGTTACACGAATGGCCAACTTTTACACAAACCACGTACAAAGAGCAAACCATTTTTGACCCATATGCAGCCCCATCCCAAACAAAAAAAATGGTAGATGGTTGGTTTGTAAAGGACATGCCAGATGTAAATCAAAACAACCCTATTGCAGCAAATTATCTTATACAAAATGCGCTGTGGAGTGTAGAGGAATTTGGCGTAGATGGATGGAGAATTGATACCTATATTTACAACGACATACCCTTTATGAACAGATGCAATAAGGCACTGATGGATGAATTTCCGAACATTACCATGTTTGGAGAAACTTGGGTACACGGCGTTGCAAACCAAAGCTATTTCTGCGAAAATAATATGATTGCAAAAATTAAAAGCAACCTTCCTAATACCACTGATTTTCAAACATTGTTTTATGGTATTACCCCAGCTTTGAATGAGAAATTTGGTTGGACAGATGGTGTAGCAAAATTATACAATACGACAGCACAAGATTTCTTATATAAAAACCCCATGGGGCAGGTTATTTTCTTAGGAAACCATGATTTAGCAAGGTATTTTTCTGTATTGAACGAAGATATAGACAAATACAAAATGGCACTTGGTTGGTTACTTACGTTTCGTGGCATACCACAATTATATTACGGCGATGAAATTTTGATGACAGGTTTTACAAATCCTGATGGATTGGTTCGCTTAGATTTTAAAGGTGGATGGAAAAATGATTCCGAAAATAAATTTACTGCAGCAGGAAGAACAGACAAAGAAAATGATGTGTTTAATTACATAAAAAAGCTAGCAAATTTTAGGTTACAATCCAGTGCGTTGAAAACCGGTAAAATGATGCAATACACGCCCGATAATGGATTGTACACTTATTTCAGGTACGATAAAAACGAAACCATTATGTGTGTTATGAATACATCGGAAGAAGAAAAGGAAATAGATGCTGCCAAAAATTATGCTGACATAACCAAGGGTTATACCAAAATGAAAGATATTGTAACCGGCGAAATGCTAGAAATGAAATCAAAAATTGGCGCAAAAAAAATGTTGATGGTTAGCTTGTTTAAGTAACAATTTTTAAAACATTAATTTATGCTGCTTTTACATAATTAGAAAATGAAAAGATCCATTTTATTTGTAATAATAATAGTTGTTACATTTTCTTGTTCTAAAAAAAATGTTTCTGCTGTAATTCCTGGGCCTGATCCTGCACCTAATCCAATACCTGTACTACCCGTTTTTGCAAAAGGTGCAGATTTGAGTTGGATTACTCAAATGGAAGCAACGGGAATTAAATTTTACAATGCTACTGGCACAGAGAAAGAGTGCATGCTGCTATTGCAGTCGCTTGGTATGAATACGATACGTTTGCGTATATGGGTTAATCCTACACTTGGCTACAATAATGCAGCAGATGTATTGGTAAAAGCAATACGTGCAAAAAATCTCGGTTTAAGAATAATGATTGACTTTCATTATAGTGATACATGGGCAGACCCGGGCAGTCAAACAAAACCTGCAAGTTGGTTTGGGCAAGATATTGCTGCTTTAAAAGTATCATTAGCCAACCATACAACAGCTGTACTTACTTTATTAAAAAGCAATGCCATTTTTCCTGAATGGGTGCAAATAGGAAATGAAACAAATGACGGAATGCTTTGGCCAGAGGGAAAAGCGTCTACCAATATGACAAATTTTGCGCAATTGATCAATGCTGGATATGATGCAGTGAAAGGAGTTTTTTCTTCGGCAAAAGTAATTGTGCATATTTCCAATGGTAACGATAATGTATTGTTCAGATGGATGTTTGATGGACTTAAAGCCAATGGCGCAAAATATGATGTGATAGGTATGTCGCTTTATCCTACCGCAATCAATTGGGCAAACACAAATGCCCTTTGCCTGATTAATATGAACGATATGGTAGCAAGATATGGAAAAGAAGTAATGATAGTAGAAGTTGGGATGAGTTGGACAAATCCAGTAGAATGTAATGCATTTATTACCGACCTAATGGCTAAAACAAAATCGGTATCGGCTGGTAAAGGAATTGGATTATTGTATTGGGAGCCGCAAGCTTACAACAATTGGCAAGGTTATACTTTAGGCGCTTTTGACAATAGTGGTAAGCCTACTGTAGCGTTAAATGCTTTTCAATAGAATTACCCTGTTTTTATAAAAATATTTGATGAAATCTAATCTTTTAAGAATATCATTTTAGGCAGCAGAAATGTATAGGTTTTTGAAACAATACATTTGAAAATCATATGAGCACATTAGTACTTCGTTTTGGGATATTGGGTTCTTTTTGTTGTACATTAGTAGGAATATCAAATATTGCTTTTGCTCTAGAAGAATCTCTTATGATTAGTTTCGATTTTAAGACAATATTTTCTGAAGTAGTTTCTATTTCTTTATTTTCGATGAGTTTAAAAAGTACACTGGCAGCTTCTCTTCCTATTTCGTATGCAGGTTGTGTAATGGTAGTTAGAGATGGGTTTAATAAAGAGGCAGTTTGTAAATTAGAAAAACTTACTATTTTAATGTCATGTGGGATATTTAAATTTATTTCATTACAAATTTCATAACTGGCTATGGCCAATTCTTCCACAGACGCAAACAAACCATCTGGTTTATCAGTTGAACTAAGTAAATTTCTAATTTTCGATTTATTTGCCGTTTCATCATAATTACAATCTACAATATACCCTTCATCTTGAATTAAATTATACGCTTTTAATGCATCCAAATATCCTTTTTTTCTGTTATTGCTAATAGATAAAACATTGGAAATAGATAAAAATGCAATTTTTGTGCAACCATTTTTTATTAAATGTTCTGTACCAATATATGAACTCTCGTAATCATCAACTGTAATTTTTGGGGTATCTATATTTTCTGCAACTCTATCAAAAAAAACCAAGGGTATTCCTTTATTTTTTAATGCAGCTAAATGGCTGGTGTCAGATGTTTCGCTAGATAAAGAAATCATAATGCCATCTACCCTTCCATTTTGTAAATGTTTGGATACAGAAATTTCTTTTTCTAGGGCTTCATGGGTTTGATAAATTAACACATGGTAATCTTTTTCTTGTGCAAAAGACTCGGCACCATTAATGGCAGATGAGAAAAAGTTGTTTGCTATGGCTGGTATTATTACTGCAATGGTATTGCTCTTTTGGTTGCGCAGGTTGCTGGCAAAAGGATTGGCATGATAATTTAATTCCTTGGCTTTTTCTTGTACTTTTTTCTTTGTTGCAGCACTTATTTCTGCACTATCCCTAAGTGCTTTAGAAATAGTTGAAATTGAAAGGTTGAGTTCTTTAGAAAGTTGTTTTAGGTTCATAATATATTTGCAATTGTAAGATTTTTTTTTTAATTCTAGAGCTGAAATATTAAGACTGAATTTCGTAATGCTTAATTTTTGATAATTTAGTGTTACTTGTTTGTAGTTTGGTGAAAAGAGGGATTTATATTTTTTTAAAGTTTTGTTGCAATGTTCACTTCGAATCATACGCTCGAATAAACAGGAAAAATGCGCATAAATTTTTTCCGCAAACCTTTGCAATTAACAAAAATTAGTAAAATTTATTTATTTTGTTTTATTTGTTTTTTACTTAAAATATAAGTAATCAAGATAATATAGGTTATGTTTAAAAATATATATCTACGAAAACGTTTGCATCAATATTATTTGTACTTTTATTTTTTAACAATTGCTTGTCTGATAATTAACGGTTGCTTGGCTATTAATGAACGAATAGAATTATTAATCTACAAATTGCTTGTTGGTTGTTGCATAAATTGTTATCGCTATTACTAAAAACGAAAAAAACAAAACTTCATTTATGAAAATTTACTTGAAACAGATCCTAAAGATTTGCATGATGCTTTTCTTTGTAACAGGCACTGTAACTGCATTTGCACAAAACAGTGTGAGTGGCGTGGTAACAGATTCGAAAGATGGTAGCCCACTAGTAGGCATTACTGTTACAGTAAAAGGAACTAAAACTGCTGTAACAACTAGTAGCACGGGTGCATATAGCATCAATGCTGCATCAAACGCTACCTTGGTATTTTCTTCTATTGGCTTTAGTACAGAAGAATTAGCTGTTGATGGTAAAACAACTTTAGATATAAAGATGAAAGTTGTTAACCAACAATTGAATGAGATAATAGTAGTGGCCTATGGGGCAAAAAGAAAAGGAGATTTAACAGGTGCGGTAACTTCCATCTCTGCTAAAGATTTTCAAAAAGGTAATATTGCTTCATCTGAACAATTGCTACAAGGTAAAGTTGCTGGTTTGCAAATTACCAGCGGTGGTGGTAGTGCAGGTGGCGGTAGTCGTATACGCATACGTGGTGGTTCTTCAATAAATGGAGGAAACGATCCACTTATTGTTATTGATGGTGTGCCAGTAGAAGGTAATGGTATTGGTGGTAATGATAATTTATTGGCAACAATCAATCCCAACGATATAGAATCTATGTCTGTATTAAAAGATGCATCTGCAACGGCTTTGTATGGTTCAAGAGCTTCAAACGGAGTTATTATTATTACTACAAAAAAAGGAAGTAAAGGAAAAATAAAATACAATTTCAATACACAAATTTCTTCGAGCAGTGTCGTAAAGAAAGTAGATGTGCTTTCGGGTGATGAATTGAGAGCAGTAATCAATAAAGATGCTTTGGCTACAGGAAACAATACGTATAAAAATTTACTGGGAAATGGTAATACAGATTGGCAAAGCCTAATTTACCAAAATGCTATAGGAATTGATAACAATATAAGTGCTAGTGGGCTTCTAGGCGTGTTGCCTTTTAGAGCCTCTATGGGTTACAGTACACAAGAGGGTATTATTAAAACTAATAAATTTGATAGATTGTCTACTGCTTTAAACTTATCTCCAAAATTTTTGGATGATCACTTATCAGTAAATCTAAATTTTAAATACTCTAATATAAAAGCCAATAAGATAGATGGAGGTGTAGTAGGGGCAGCAGCTTCTTTTGATCCTACACAAGTTAATAATCCGATTAACAAAAATAAGTTTGGTGATAATTTCGAGTGGATAAATTCAAGTGGAGAACCAATCAATACAAATGGTGGATCTGTTCAGCCAAACCCACTTTCATTATTGGATTACAAAAATGATAAAGCAACAACGAACAGAATTATCAGTAACCTTCAATTAGATTATAAACTTCCATTCTTTCCAGATTTGCATGCACAGATAAATGTGGGAATTGATAAAACCAGTTTAACAGGAACTTATATAGCTGATTCGGTTTTAGTTTCAGAATATCAAAAAACATCTAGAGGTAAAAGATCTCCTTACGAGGAATCAAAACAGAATACATTGATAGACCTATCGCTTTTTTATACAAAAGAAATAAAATCAATAAAAACAAAATTGGATGTATTGGCTTTGCACAGTTATCAAGAATTTGTGACCAATCAAAAATCATTTTCTTCTAACGCAACTGGTAAAGATACTTTGTTGCCTGGTACTGTTCCTATTTTTGCAACGGATAAACCGCAAAATGCTTTGGAATCTTATGTAGGTAGAATTAATGCAACGGTAGATAATAAATACTTGCTTACTGCATCCATAAGGAGAGATGCTAGCTCAAGATTGAGCAAAGAGAATAGGGTTCAATATTTCCCATCATTAGCATTGGGATGGAAATTAAAAGAAGAATTTTTTAAATACACCAATACAATTTCAGAATTGAAATTAAGATTTGGTTGGGGTATAACTGGTCAGCAAGGTGGTATAGGCAACTATGATTATTTACCAAGATATTCAGGTAGTTCAAATGCAGGTGCTTCGTATCAGTTTGGGAATACTTTCTACAGTTATTTACGCCCTCAAGCATATAATAATGAGTTGATTTGGGAAACAACTACCACTACCAATGCTGGATTAGACTTCGGTTTTATTAATAATAGAATTTCTGGTTCCGTTGAATTGTATAACAAAAAAACAAAAGATTTATTATTTACAAAACCAGTTCCTCCTGGGGCTAATTTTAATCCTGAAATTACAGCAAATGTGGGCAACCTTATAAACAAAGGCGTGGAGTTTACGTTGAATACTTCCCCAATTAGAAAAGCAAATTTTTCATGGGACTTTGGTTTTAATGTTGCTTATAATAATATTGAGATTACCAATATTTTTGAAGCTACTGATGCAAATTTTAAAGGGATTCCTACAAGTAGTGTAAATGATACAAAAGTAGGAAGGCATTTTGTTGGCTATTCCCCTTACACCTTTTACGTATCGAAGCAAGTCTACGACCCGGCTACGGGCAAACCGATCGAGGGGCTATATGAAGATTTAAATAGGGATGGAGCTGTTGACGATAAAGATGTTTATTTCTATAAAAAGCCGGCAGCAGATGTTACTTTCGGTATCAATACCCAAGTAACCTATAAAAAATTCTCACTTGGTTTGGCAGCTCATGGTTCTGTGGGCAACTATTTGTTTAACCAATACGATGCTACAAGTGGATTATTGAGAAATGCCAAGAATCCATTAAATTTTACGGGTAATGTATCAAGAAACTATTTGGAATCAGGATTCTCTAACGCCAGGTATATTTCAGATTACTACATTCAAAATGCTAGCTTTTTCAGATTAGATAATATCAACCTTGGTTACAATGTTGGTGCTATTTTAAAAAATAAAGCAAGTTTGAGAATCTCTGGAAGCGTTCAAAACGTCTTTGTAATTACAAACTATAAAGGATTAGATCCCGAAAACTCTAACAGTGAGGGTCTAGACAATAATATTTATCCTAGGCCAAGAATTATTTCGGTAGGAGCAAGTATTGATTTTTAATAAATAAAATTATTTATATATGAAAAATAGTAAAATGAAAACAATTGTTTTAGGGCTTATTGCCTTAACGATATTGGGATCATGCGCAAAAAAATTAGATCTTTTTCCGCAAAATGACCTCACACCAGAAAAGGCATATTCTACTGCCGATGGATACAAATCTGTACTTTCAAAAATTTATGGTACACTTTCATCAACCGGTAATACAGGTCCTGCTGGGTCTGCAGATATTACAGGTAACTTAGATGAAGGAAAGCAGGTAGCTTTTTTAAGAGGCCTATTTAATGCACAAGAGTTGCCTACCGATGAAGCGGTAGTTGCTTGGAACGATGAAACCATTAAAGATTTTCATGATTTTAAATGGACAAGCGCTGACTTTTACTTAAAAGGTTGGTATGCTAGGCCAGTGTATAATATTACATTAATCAATGAGTATTTAAGAGAAGCCACCGACGCTAAACTTGCCGAAAGAAATATTACAGGAACAGCGGCAACAGATATTAAAAAATCTGTTGCAGAAGTTCGTTTTTTAAGAGCATTCAATTATTGGGTAATGATGGATTTATTTGGCAAATCTACTTTCATTACAGAAGCCGATTTGATAGGCTTAAACTTACCAAAAGAAATCAGTCGTGCAAATTTGTTCAACTATATAGAAACAGAGCTAAAAGCTATTGATGGGGATCTTGCACCAGTAAAAACAATTGAATATGGCAGGGTAGATCAAGGTGCAGCTTGGAGTTTATTGGCTCGCATTTATTTAAATGCGCAAGTGTACTCAGGCACTCCTAGATATACAGATGCAATTACTTATGCTAAAAAAATAATTGCTGCAAACTATCAATTAACTAGTACCGCTGTAAATGGTTATAAAGGTTATGAGCAGTTGTTCTTGGCAGATAATCACAAACAAACCAATGAAATTATTTGGGCTATTAATTGCGACGGTTTGCGTACCCAGTCATTTGGCAATTCTACTTTTTTAATACATTGCCCTGCTGGTGATGAAGCTGCAGAATATGGAGCTAGTGGAGGTTGGTATGGTTACAGGGCTACATCGGCATTGGTAAATCTTTTTGCTGATAAAACTGGTGCAACCGATAGAAGGGCAATGTTCACTACTTCTCTTGCGGGTACAAGCCCCGCTCAACTTATCATTACAGATATTGGAAATTTCAACAGTGGGCCACGTGTAAAAAAATTCGTAAATAAAAGAAGCGACAATGGAGCCGTTTCAGATGCTAACCTTGTTTATTCAGATATTGATTTCCCAGTTTTCCGTTTGTCAGAAATGTATTTAATATATGCAGAATCCTTCTTGCGTGGGGGCACAGGTGCTGATGCAACTACCGCTTTGAGCTACATAAATAAAATTCGTTTTAGGGCTTATGATAACAGTTATGGCCCAGGAAATGTGGGTCAGGTCAATTCAGGCGATTTGACATTGCAATTCGTATTGGATGAAAGAGCAAGGGAATTGTTTTGGGAAGGTCATCGTCGTACAGACTTGGTTCGCTATGGCTTGCTTACTTCTGGTACTTATTTATGGCCTTGGAAAGGTGGGGTAGCATCTGGTACGGCCGTTGATAGCAAATACAACTTGTATGCAATACCGGCTGTAAACCGAATAGCAAACCCAAATCTTACTCAGAATCCTGGTTATTAATTAATAAATTTATAAAATGTTTTTTATGAAAAAATCTATAAAATTTCTTTTAAATGCTGCATTGTTCTTGACATTGTTTGCCTCTTGCAAAAAGGATGAGGATCAAGTTTTATACGAAGGAGGAACGGCACCAAAACTCACAGTTTCTTCAACTGCACCTATGGTCTTAAATATTGCTAATGCTGCAAATCAAGCATTGGCTTTCAATTGGACAAACCCAGATTATAAATTTAGCACTGGTGTAAGTTCTCAAAATGTAACTTATATTTTGCAAATAGATACTACTGGTTCAAATTTTACTAATCGAGATATTCAAGAATTTTCAATTGCAAATGACTTATCTTTTGCAATGACGGTAAAGGAATTAAATACAACGCTAACCAAATTAGGCATGTTAGAAAACGTGCAGCACAATATTGAGTTTAGGGTGAAATCTACCTTAATCAATAATTCTGTACCATTATTTTCCAATGTTATTAAGATTGTAATCACTCCTTATTTGGATGTTGTCTATCCTGTGCCAGCTGCATTGTATATTACTGGAAGCGCTACTCCACTGAATTGGCAATGTGGTTGCGCTACTGATGTAGGCACTACGCAAAAATTCACAAAAGTAAATTCTACAAAATTTGAATTGACAATAGCCTTGTCTGCTAATAATTCGTACCTGTTGCTTCCTGTATATGGTAGCTGGGCGGCTAAATATGGTTTTGATGGTAGCAACAATGCTAATAATGTAAATGGAGATAACTTTAAGCCAGAGGGTGGCGATATGAAAGCTCCTGCTACAAGTGGCACCTACAAAATCACAGTGGAATTTAAAACGGGTAAATGGACTGTTCAATAATGATAAACAATCCTATTTGTATAAATGGGAACGTTATAATTTAACTTAAAAAAAAATAACATGAAATATATTTTTAAAATACTCAGTTTGTTAATGTTGCTAGCAGTTGGTTTTACTGCTTGTAAAAAAAATGACAACTTAACAAAAGTGGAAGCTACACCTGTATATGCTTTAGGCATATCACCAGTGCTTAGTAGTTCTGTCGCTACAACTGCCCCGGCTCTTTTAGATTCAAACAATACGGTTTTAAGATTCTCTTGGTCAAACCCAAAGTATTCTAACGACTCCTCAACAACTAAGTATATTTTGGAAATTGACTCAACTGGAAAAGGTTTTGCAAAGGCCAATAGCAAAACTGTAATTGGTTTAACTGCTGCCAATCTAACTGGAAGAGATTTAAATGCTATTTTATTGAATTTAGGTTTTAAATTAAATATAGCCCAGTCGATTGATGCAAGAGTAATTTCTTCTTACAACAACAACAATGAAAGATATACTTCTAACATTGTAAAAGTAACCGTAACGCCGTTTGCAGATCCTTCTAAATTGACTTCGCAAAATACTACCGTAACTTGTGCACTAGCCACTGCTACGCAAGCTTCTAATAACTTTAATTGGGAAGGAGCTTTTAAGGGTTATGCTGGTATTACAACGTACACATTACAATATGATTCAGCCGGTAAAAACTTTGTCGTACCTATCGATATTGCTGCTGGTCCTTCTATTTTGACCAAAGGATTGAACCAAGCTGAAATGAATGAAACAGCATTAAACTCTGGTATTGTTGGTGGTACAACCGGTAGAGTAGAATACAGAATCAAATCTGTAACGGCAGGAGGTGCTATAGCTTACTCTAACGTTGTTACGGTTTTAATCAATTCTTACTTCCCTATTTTAAGGGTGTATCTACCTGGCGGCTATCAAGCAGCTACAGGTAATGGTAATGATTGGGATCCTCCTACAGCACCTGAATTAATTAGAGATCAAAGAACAGCAGTAAACAATAAGATGTATTACACCTATATTTTCTTACCTGCTAACGCTGCTTTCAAAATTACAATTGGCCGTTCTTGGGGCGTAAATTATGGCCCGGCTACCAATGGTGCTTCAACGGGTACACTTTTAGCTGGTTCGGGAAATAATTTTAGTGTCACTACTGCTGGATATTATAGATTATCTTTCAATATTTCTAGTCTGCAATACGAAATTCGCCAAGGTAGAATGGGATTTGTAGGTGGGTCTACTCCTACAGGATGGAACCCTCCAGGCGTATTTCCTAGTAATACAATGGCAAATGCTGGTAACAATCTGTTTATAGGCATAACAAGCTTTACCAATGGTGGCGGTTGGAAATTAATAGACTCCGATGCATGGGACAATGGTTCTCAAACTGTAACCGAAACTCGTAGTTATGGAGGTAATAATACAACCGATGGGTCATTGATAATAAATGGATCTAATTTCCCTGAGTTTCCTTCTGTTGGTCGCAATAGGGTAGTATGGGATGGTAGAGATGTGAACAGTATTAAATACATTACAAGCCCTGGTACAGAAATGAGGGTAGTTGGGGATGGTATTACTGGCGTTGCAGCATGGACTCCAGGTGTTTCGCCTCAAATGAATTATACTGGCAATGGTATCTGGACACTTACCCTTGGCCTCATTGGAAACAAAGAAATAAAATTCCTTGGTGGTAACGACTGGCCAAATGGTTCGAATCGCTTTTTGGATTATGAAGACAATAGCGGACAAAGCCAAGCAACTGGTGTAGCCAGAAAAATTCAGTGGGAAGGTGGGCCAAATTTTAGGACACCTGCTACATCGGGTACTTATACCATTACTTTAAACGAAAACAACCAAACTGTAACCATAAACTAGCAATAGTAAAGTTTACAAATTATAAAGAAGCCGAGATTAATGCTCGGCTTTTTATTTGGCTAATAATTGTTACATTGTAATTAATTTTTCACTTTTATTATTTATTAATTTTTTATGAATACTATTTTTTCAAAAAAAAGACATTCTTTTATTATTCTATTTTGTTGCTTTCTTTCCCTGCATGTAATTGCACAAACAAACCTTAAAGAAGTAGGTAATATTAAAACGGTGAAAATAGATGGACAAAATATTAAGATTACCACCGATGTGGCTTTTATAGAAGCAATGGTATTCAGCCCGTCTCTCATTCGCATAAGGATGGACAAACAAGCTTTGAAAAAAGATTTTTCTTATGCCGTGGTTTCAGCGCCGCAGCAAACAAAAGTTTCCATTACGCAAAATGATAAAGAAATAATAGTTGCTACAGATTCTTTGAAAGCTATTTTTCAAAAGAAACCATATAGTGTTGCATTTTACAATATGGAGGGTATCGTAATTAGTGAAGATGAAAAAGGATTAACAACCTCATGGGTTGGCGAAGAGGTAACGACCTATAAAAAAATGCAAGAGGGAGAAAGATTTATAGGTTTGGGTGAAAAGACTGGCGACTTAGATAGAAAAGGCAATGGCTATACCAATTGGAATACAGATGCATATGGTTACCAAACCGGGCAAGATCCATTGTATGCTACCATACCTTTTTACATTGGGATACACCACAATTTGAATTATGGTATTTTTATGGACAATACTTTTCAAACTGATTTTAATTTTGGTGCAAGCAACAACCGGTTTTCTTCTTTTGCTGCCCGAGGTGGCGAAATGAATTATTATTTTATTTACCACAAATCGGTGGCAGATATTATTAAATCATACACGTCGCTCACTGGCCGTATGAAAATGCCACCACTATG
The DNA here is from genome assembly GCA_031380515.1 of Ferruginibacter sp. Classification (GTDB taxonomy): domain Bacteria; phylum Bacteroidota; class Bacteroidia; order Chitinophagales; family Chitinophagaceae; genus Ferruginibacter. The sequence continues at coordinate 56,359 of JANNGD010000005.1, forward strand.
GAGTTTGGGCTATCAGCAAAACAGGTACACTTATTATCCCGATACAGAAGTTTTAAGAATAGCACAAACATTGCGTGAGAAAAAAATTCCGGCAGATGGTATTACATTGGATATTCATTACATGGACAAATACCAATTGTTCACTTGGGATAAAGTACGCTTTCCCAATCCGAAAGGGCTTACAGATAAATTGAAAGAAATAGGTTTTAAAACTACCGTAATTGTAGACCCCGGAATAAAAGTAGTGCCAGGTGCTGCAGCTTTTGATAGAGGAATACAACAAGACGCTTTTATAAAATATGTAGATGGTAAATATTATACGGGGCAGGTATGGCCAGGTTGGTGTCATTTTACTGACTATTCTTCCGAAATAGGGAGAAAATATTGGAGAAGCGAAATGAAGTTTTTTTCAGATAATGGGGTAAGTGGTATTTGGAACGACATGAATGAAATAGCCACTTGGGGGCAGAAAATGTCTAGTAATGTTCTCTTTGATTTTGAAGGAAGAAAAGCTTCCCATTTAGAGGCACACAATGTATACGGTTCTTTGATGGCTCGTACGAGTTATGAAGGGTATATTGCAAATACAAAAAACGAACGTCCATTTATTCTTACACGTGCTGGGTATGCAGGTTTGCAAAAATACACTGCTATATGGACAGGCGATAATCGCTCCGAAGACAGTCACATGATGGCAGGGGTGCGTTTAATCAATAGCCTTGGGTTGAGTGGTGTGGCTTTTACAGGTATGGATGTTGGTGGTTTTACTGGAGGCGCTTCTACAAATTTATTTGCACGTTGGATGCAATTAGGTTCTTTTACACCCTATTTTAGAAATCACAGTGCAATAAATACTAAATCATCGGAGCCATGGACTTATGGAGAAGAGGTAACAGATATTTCTAGAAATTATGTAAGCCTACGTTATAAGTTATTGCCATATTTATACAGCAGTTTTTACGAAGCCACACAAACAGGAATGCCGGTAAACCGCTCGTTGGCTATCGATAATACTTTTGATAACGACATATATAACCCCGCTTTTCAAAACCAGTTTTTGTTTGGACAATCTATTATGGTTGCCCCGGTAGAAGGTGGTAAAGATTTTATGAAATTGTACTTCCCAAAAAGTAATTGGTACGATTTATATACAGATGAATTAAATATGGGTGGCACAAAAAAAATGCTTGAATTAAGTTTAGCCAAACTGCCCGTATTTGTAAAAGAGAGTAGCATTATACCTATGCAGTCTCTTGTACAGTCCACTTCTATTGCTCCTACCGATACGCTGGTAGTTCACATCTACAAAGGAAATGCTACAAACCATTTTATTTATTATGAAGATGATGGAAAAAGTTTTGATTATGAAAAGGGCGTTTTTTACAAGAGAAATATTATTTACAACGCTAATGCCAATCAAATTATTTTTGAAAATGCAGAAGGGCAAATGGGTTCTAAGTTTAACAACATTGCCATTGTACTTCATGGATTTAATAAGATGGATGCTGCGGCAGTAAATGGCTCTACTATATCAATTTCCCAAACATTTAGTTCTATGCTTAATCCAATTTCTGCTTTTGATCCACAGGGATCTTCCAAAGAAACGGAAGGAGCTAAAACACAAAGCCTATTTATAAAAAATAACAATAGCTTGATAACTGTTCGGCTTTAAAATATAAGTTCATATTTTTTTCAAAAACTTAAACCTACATGCATTCCACAATAGATACATGTAGATAGAAGGGATAAGTTAAAATATGCAAATAATCTACGCATGGGTTATAGCATAGTTATTTATTGATGCTTATTAAATGCGTTCGGGAAAGATGTTTTTCTCACAACAACCGTTTGCAATATCTAATAGAAATTATTGTGTAAGCTGGTAGCGTCCCAAATCTTCTATAAAAGTTATATTTGGGAGATAACGACTACTTATGGCTGTACTAAAACCACGTTTGAGTTTTTGGCAAATAATAAACATGAATGTTGGCTTCTTTGGCATTCAATACAGTTTTGGCTTGCAACAAAGTGCGGTAAATCCCATTTACGACTTCTTGGGAGCGAGGCCAGATGAAATTCCTTGGCTCAATTTGGCTGGGCCACTTACAGGATTATTGATTCAACCAATTATTGGGGCATTGAGTGATAGAACTTGGCATCCAAAATTTGGGCGAAGAAAACCATTTTTCTTAATAGGTGCCATCATGTGCAGTTTGGCTTTGTTTGCATTTCCATTTAGCAGTAGCTTGTGGATGGCTGCTGGCCTTTTGTGGATATTAGATGCTGGTAACAATACGGCTATGGAGCCTTACCGTGCATTTGTAGCTGATAAGCTGGATTCAACCCAGCAGGCAACCGGATTTCAAGCGCAAAGCTTTTTTACGGGTTTTGGGCAAACCCTAGCAAATTTGTCTTTATTTATTTTTCCTATGATTATTCTTGGAAAGACGGGGGCAATACCCAATTGGGTTTTTGCCTCCTTCTTTTTAGGGGCAGTATGTAGTATAGGCTCAGTTTTATGGAGCATGAAGACTACGTCAGAAATACCTCCAAGTGCAGAAGAATTAGCCGAGATGAAATCAAAACCATTGAATATACTTTCGCCTTTTATTGATGTATTTAATGCAATAGGAAGCATGCCAAAAGTAATGTGGATGCTAGCGTTGGTTTACTTATTTCAATGGTATGCACTTTTCTGTTATTGGCAGAACTCTAGTAAGGCCATTGCTACCAATGCGTTTGAATGGAAAAGTTTGGATGATGCGCAAGGCAAAGTAAAATCCTCTTTTATCAGTTTACAGGAAGCGGTAAAGAATATGGCTTCTTCAAAGGGTTTAAACCTTGATAGCATAAAAAAAGCAGACGATAATTATACAAAGCTGTATATAAACTGGAAAGATAAAGTAAGTATAGTAAACCCATTAAATGAAACAGAGATTCAAACGCTGGGCTTTATAGAAGCCAATGATAAAAAATACGAAGAGGGCGTATCGTGGACGGGGCTTGTAAATGGTTGGTACAATATTGTTACTTTTCTAGTTGCATTTGGTTTGGTATGGTTGGTCAAAAAGTATACTCCAAAAATGGTGCATGTTATGTGCTTATTGATATCCGGTATTGGGTTTATTGCTTTTGCATTTGTGGAAAACAAATACTTATTTTTTCCGGCTATTACCGGATTTGGTATTGGCTGGGCCAGCATGATGGGTATACCATATTTGATGGTGGTAAAAGATATACCCAAAGAAAAATATGGGGTATATATGGGGATTATAAATATGATGATTGTGATACCCATGTTTATTCAAACCATTACGTTTGGATATATTATGAAACATTTTTTACACAACGATGCAACCAAGGCAATTTTATTTGCTGGTGTATTATTGTTGGTTGCGGCATTTGTAACCACGTTTATAAAATCTTCAAAAATTACGGATGATGTAATGACGGAACCTGCGAGAGGTGTCCATTAATATAAAATTAATATACTTATGAAAAATAAATTTGTGATTATTTTTTTGCTGCTTAGCTTACCATGTGTGGCTCAAAAAAATGGGTTTATGTGGGGTGTAGCAAGCGCAAGCTATCAAGTAGAAGGAGCTTACCAAGCTGACGGAAAAGGGCTAAGCAATTGGGATGTTTATACCAATGAGTTTGGCGTTACAAAGGCATTTACCAAAACCAATCAAACTGGAAATGTATCCGTAAACCAATACGATAGAAAGCAATACCTTAAAGACTTTGCGCTTATGAAAAATTTAGGTGTAACACATTATAGGTTTAGCTTAAGTTGGGCTAGAATGTTACCATCTGGCATTGGCAAGGTAAATAAAAAGGGTGTACAACATTATCAACAATTTATTGACGATTTACTTAGCTATGGCATAGAACCTTGTATAACGCTTTACCATTGGGATTTACCACAGGCTTTACAGTTACAAGGCGGATGGGATAACCCTAAAAGTATTGATTGGTTTGTTGAATACAGTAATTTGGTTTTTAAAAGTTTTGGAAAAAAAGTAAAAACGTATATAACTTTTAATGAGCCTAATATTGATTTATTTTTGATTACCACTTTGGTAAACAATGTGAAGACAAAAAAAGAGAATCCATTTGCAACTACCACGCAGGAATTTGTAAACCAGGCAACAGCATCTTATCATTTATGTGTGGCCAGCGCTTTGGCTATTAATAATTATCATAAACTAACATTGGGGGGGCAAATTGGAATTACTTTAAATTTAATTCCTACCATAGCTAAGGATATAATCAATGCCCAAGATAAAGCTGCTGCTACTTTGCAAGACGGAATACACAACAGATGGTTTTTAGATGCTTCTCTAAAAGGTAGTTTTCCTACAGATGTGCTAACCCATTATAAAAAGTATGGCGTAAAAATTCCAATGATGCAAAACGCTCTTGTAAAACTAGCACAATGGAAGCCAGATTTTATTGGAGTGAATTTTTATTCACCTGCATATGTTAGTTATGATGAAAATTATCCTAATAATATAAACTGGATGAACAATAATCCTGATACAATACCTATGTTTAATGGTGTTGTAAAGCCAGATTATTTGTATAAGTTATTAATGCGCCTAAAAAATGAATACAACAATCCTGAAATAATTATAACGGAGAATGGGGCGGGTTTTGGCGAAAGAGACGAATTAATTTTAAACGGTAAAATAAATGATAGCCTAAGAACTAGCTATGTAAAACGTCATATAGATGCAGCTTTAAAAGCAAAAAAGGACGGTGCAAAACTAACTGGGTATTATTTGTGGAGCATACTAGACAATTTTGAATGGATTTCTGGCTATGATAGACGTTTTGGCATTGTACATGTAAATTTTGAAACACAAGAGCGTTTACCAAAAAAAAGTTTCTATATGTACAAGAAGATAATTGAATCGTATAAGCAAAAAAATTAAAAAATAATGACTAATAAGATACTTTGTATTGGAGAAGCGCTTATTGATATGATTTGTACAGATAAAGGACAAAGCTTATCCAATGGTGAAAATTTTTTGAAGAAACCAGGTGGTGCTCCTACCAATGTGGCAGCGGCTATAGCAGCATTGGGTGGAGATGCTTGGCTTGCCGCAAAAGTAGGTATAGATCCTTTTGGGAAACATTTGGTGGATGTAATGAAAAGTTTTGGGGTGAACACTACTTACATGATTCAAGATAAAACCCATTTTACCACATTTGCTTTTGTGTCGTTGATGGAAAATGGCGAGCGTGATTTTTATTTTAATAGAGGTGCAGATGGGCAACTTTCTAGTGCAGAAATAGAGAAGATAAATATCGCAAATTTTCCGATTGTTCATTTTGGATCTGCTACAGGCTTTTTGCCAGGGCCATTACAAACTGCCTATACAAGTTTGCATCAAAAAGCAACACTACAAAATAATTTTATAAGTTTTGATCCCAATTATCGGCACTTACTTTTTCAAGATAACACAGCCTCATTTGTAGTACAATCATGGCATTTTCTAACCAACTGCCATTTTTTTAAAGTGAGTGATGAAGAGGCAATGTTGCTTACAGGAAAAGCTACAGTAGCAGAAGCAGCGGCAGAATTTTTGAATAAAACAAAGGCGGTTTTTACCATTACACTAGGCAAAGAAGGAACCATGTTGGGAATAAATGGTAGTACTTCAATTATTCCAAGCATAGAAATTAATGCAGTAGATACAACAGGTGCTGGCGACGCTTTTGTAGGTGCTGTATTGTTTCAATTGAGTAAAATGAAAGATGTAGAAATGAAAATCTTGACGCAAGCTGCATGGGAAGCCATCATAGTAAATGCCAATAAAGCGGGAGCAAGAACTTGCGAATACTTGGGTGCTATGGAGGCATTCAAAAATTTAAGCATGCAAATATTTAACTAAAAAGTATAGTGAGCAAATGCAGCAAGGATTAGAAAATATGGAAAATGTAGAATTGTTTTTTTCTTTTGATGAGAAATTTAGGGAAAGACAAAAGGCTTCTTCAAAAAGCATTATAGATTTGTATGATAAACTTTACAAAACGCATGATGGTTATGAAGATGGGTATAAAAAACTATTGGATGTAATTGAAAATGCTTTTAAACAAAGAACAGATGCTTTAAAGAAACGGGATTTGCAAAAAGACGAACGTAGTGAAGAGAAATGGTTTTTGGATAATAAGATAACGGGCATGAGTTTGTATGTAGATCGTTTTTGTGGAACCATCAATGAACTTGCCAATAAGCTCGATTATTTTGAAGAACTCGGCGTTAATTTTCTGCACTTAATGCCCATTTTTGAAAGCCCTTCAAACGAAAGTGATGGCGGTTATGCTGTTTCAGATTTTAGAAAAGTAGACAAGCGGTTTGGAGGCCTAAATGACCTAGTCTTGTTAGAAAGGGAAATGCAAAAGCGAAATATGTACCTGATGTTGGATATTGTGTTAAATCATACATCGCATAAACATTTATGGGCAGAAAAAGCCAAGCAGGGAGAAAAAAAATACCAAGATTATTATTACTTTTTTGATAACAGGGAATTGCCCGATGCTTTAGAAAAAACAATGCCTGAGATTTTCCCAGAAGCTGCTCCTGGTAGTTTTACTTATGTAAAAGAATTGGACAAATGGGTGATGAGTGTTTTTCATAACTATCAATGGGATCTTAATTACCGCAACCCTGCCGTTTTCAATGAAATGTTGGAAAATATTTTTTTCTATGCCAACCTTGGAGTAGATGTTTTGCGAATAGATGCGCCAGCTTTTTTATGGAAAGACCATGGCACTACAAGCCAAAATTTGGAAGAAGCGCATATTATTTTACAATTGATAAAGCAATGTGTAGAAGTGGCAACACCAGGCATGGCATTGCTGGCAGAAGCAATAGTGGCGCCAGAAGAAATAATGAAATATTTTGGTACAGGTAAATACTTGGCTAAGGAAAGTGATTTTGCGTACAATGCCACACAAATGGCACTTCAATGGGATGCAATGGCAACGGGTGATACAGGTGTAATGTTGAGGGCGCAAGAACTTTTATTGCAAAAACCTTATGGTACTACCTGGATAACGTATACCCGCTGTCACGATGATATTGGTCTTGCCTACAACGACAAAATGATAGCCGATGCAGGTTTTAATCCGTATGAACATAGAACTTTTTTAAAAAAGTATTATTCAGATAATTATGAAGGTACTCCCGCTAAAGGTGCTTTGTTTTCAGTGAATGAAAAAACAGGCGATATTGTACAGGTTACCGAAGGCGGTTATACCGGCATGCTGAATGTTGGCCGCAAATCAATGAAACTTTATTTTATGCGAAATGCAAAAACCGATACTATTCCGACTACACCAGGCGACACCGCCCGCCGGAGAGTGCAAAGCCCGGTACAAATTATTGAAGTGAATCTTGAAAAATTATTTGCTGATAGTAAAGCAGGGACATTAAAAAAAGCTGATGCCTATCAGCGAATTTGCGGCACTACCCCAAAAGAATTAGGCGCTGGTGGCGATATGGCATTGGATGGTGCAGAAGATTGGGCATATTTCCGTGTTGGTCTTCAGGAAGCTGCAAAACATTTGGCGCCTGATGCAAAACTTGAAAAAGCATTTGGCCCAAGAA
>JANNGD010000048.1:0-2171 GCA_031380515.1 Ferruginibacter sp.
TGATATTTAGAAAGAAGTAGTTTATATTTATAGAATTGTGAGAGTTCTTTGATTTGATTTTTTTTGCCCCCGTGCATACTGCGGCTGCGCCGCAGCATGCACGGGGGGTTAGCGTTTTGTCTCTCGCCACAGGCAGAGAGCTAAAATGCAGCTAGACTTGCTGCTAAGAGAAGAATAGGCAGCAAAAGCAAATGCGCAAAAGCAGAGCAAGCTGGTGGGGATATTCATTTTGATACTTCTAATAAGGGCACTTCATTTACTATTAGAATACCGATTGCTCATCATTAAATCCCTTTTATATTTTTTCTATTGGTTATAAAATTTTCAAATTGCACAAGAGAAAAACTACTTAAATTCATTTCTTTTGTCAACTGGGCTTTTTGTGCCATCAATACACCATATTTTATATCATCTATTCCTTCAATGCTGTGCGAATCTGGATTTATGGAGATTAAAACATTTTTTTCAATGGCATATTTTATTTCTCTCCAGTCTATATCCAACCTACTGGGGTTGGCATTAAGTTCTATAGCTACATGATTAGCGGCACAAGCATCTATTATCTTTTTAAAATTCAAAGGATAGCCAGGGCGACTTAATAATAACCTGCCAGTCATGTGCCCTAAAATGGTCGTAAAGGGGTTTTCTATTGCAGTAAGCAAGCGAGTCATGGCTTTATCTTCGCTCATTTTTAAATTGCTGTGTACACTAGCAATCACCATATCAAAAGTGGATAATATATTGTTACTGTAATCCAAACTTCCATCACCCAAAATATCACTTTCTATACTTTTAAATATTTTGAAAGGTGCTAGTTTACTATTTAGTTCATCAATATATTGATGTTGTGCTTTAATTTGGTCCTCTTTTAAACCTTGCGCATAAGAGGCTGTTTTGCTATGGTCACTAATAACCAAATATTCCATCCCCCTTTCTTTTGCAGCAATTGCCATTTCTTCTATGGTATTGTTACCATCGCTCCAGTTGCTATGGCAATGTATAAGTCCTTTTACATCTGTAGGTATCATTTTATTTGAAAAATCTATTTTCGAACTAAATATACCCTCCTCTTCCCTTAAATATGCTGGAATAAAAGGCAATTTTCTCTTTTCAAAATAATCCACTTCGGTATTCGCTGTTTCAGTACAAGTATAATCGCTAGAAAGTTTAGTAAAAAATTGAGCGCTCGATGAAGTTTCTATCAATTTTTCAATAATATTTTCTATGATGGGATATAATTTTACTTTAATACCAATTACTGTTTTATACAAAAGATAATCTTCCTTTTTTTCTATTAATTCTATTCCTTTTTGTAGGCTCAACTTTGCTTCAATTGTAATTAATTTTTCTTCTACAATATATTCTAGCAATGTGATGGTTTCCATTTGCCTTGCATATTCTCCTGTAATAAAAATCCTTTTTGTTGGAAATGTTTTTTCTAAAAAAAGGATAAATTGTTCTGCGCCATACATTATTTGTGCGTATAAAAAACTTCCCTTATTTCGTAAATAAAATTCAATATTTTCAATTACACTTTGCTGTGTTTTTTCTCCAAAACCTTTATAAAGTTTTAGCCTGTTTTCTTTGCAGGCATAAAGCAATTCTCCTATAGTTTCTAGCTCCATTTCTTTCCAAATGGTATGTATCTTTTTTGGTCCAATTCCTTTAATTTTTAACATATCGATTACCCCGCTCGGGGTAGAAAGCAATATTTCTTCCAGTTGGGTAAGCTTTCCGGTATGCAATAATTCTATAATTTTTTTTGCAGATGAGGCACCAATGCCTTTTAAACTTTCAATTTTTTTCGGTTCTATTTCTGAAAGTTCTACCGTTAATTTTTCAATGTTAAATGCAGCTATTGCATAAGATTTACTTTTAAAACTATTCTCACCGTTTATATCCATCAATTTTGCAAGTAGCGAAAATGCATCGGCTATTTCATTATTGGTCATTCTTTTTATTTTCTTTATTTTCTAAAAAAGGAAAGGTACTAATTTTTATGTATTTGCAAAACCATCAAATGGCGGCTTCTGCTACAATGCAGTATTCACGGGGCTTTACCGTACATATATTAAAAAAGGCCTCGATTAAAATCGAGACCTTTAAGTAGGAATTTTAAAGCTGGGCTTTATTATTTCTTTTTAGGAGCTGCTTTTTTTGCAGGAGCTGCT
>JANNGD010000069.1:0-16636 GCA_031380515.1 Ferruginibacter sp.
TCAATACCTCAAGCTGGTGCTGGGCATAAAATGACTCCTCTACATTGTGCCCCCACTCACGGCTACCTTCAAATTGCTCTGTGCCTACTACAATACGCAACAGCGTAGACTTCCCTTTACCGTTTGCGCCTATCAATGCAATCTTATCGCCTCTATCTATTTCTGCACCTGTGTTTTCCAATATTTTTAAATCGCCAAAACTTTTGCTCACATGTTTAAGCGCTGTTACCACTTTACCCGGCGTTTTGTTTAATATGAAGTTGATTTTCATATTCGGACGCTCAATGTTTACGTCTTCTATTCTTTCTATTTTATCTAAACGTTTTACAATACTCTGCGCTGCTGCAGCTTTACTAGCCTTTGCTTTAAAACGTTCTACGAATCTTTCCTGCTGGCGAATGTAATCCTGCTGGTTGTCAAAAGCCTTTTTCTGCATATCTATACGAATCTCTTTTTCCTCCATATAGTAGGAGTAGTTGCCAGTATAAAAATGCAATTCACGCTGGTATAACTCTACTATTTTATTCACCATTCTATCTAAGAAAAAACGATCATGACTTACAATAACCACGGCGCCTGGGTAGTTGGATAAATATTTCTCCAACCATTCTATACTCGGTAAATCCAAATGGTTTGTAGGTTCATCCAGTAACAACACATCGGGGTTCATCAAAATCATTTTAGACAAAAGCACCCGCATGCGCCATCCTCCACTAAACATTTTATATTGCTTGTGCAAGTCTTCATTTGCAAAACCAAGTCCCTGCAATATCGATTCTGTTCTATGGTGAATGCTATATCCATCAAGCACTTCCATTTCGTGCAAAAGATCTGAATATTTTTCTGCTAATTTCTCATCGCCGGTTTTTTCCAGTTCTGCTCCCACGAGTTCCATTTCTTTTTCAATGGCTTTCACCCTTTCAAAAGCACCCATGGCTACTTCCAAAATTGATTCATCTGTTTCAAAGCCCAACAGATCCTGGTTTAAAAACCCAATAGTGGTTTCCCTACCTTTTTCTACGGTTCCTTTGGCAGGAGAGTATTGCCCAGTTAGCACTTTTAGTAAAGTAGATTTACCCGTACCGTTATAACCAATAAGCCCAATACGTTCGCCCGGCTGTATATGCCAAGTAGCATCTTCTACTATAGTTCTTGCCCCAAATTCGAACGTAAGATTCTGTAACCCTAATAACATCTTTTGAAATTTTGTGCAAAAGTAACATTTAATAGCTAGAAACGGACTTTGTAATACTCGATTTGATATTGGATGGGCAATAATAAATTGTTAATTAAGCCTTTTACAAACTGAATGTACCTCATTTTACGTACTTCTCTTTGTGTAAAACAACCTGATAGTGTACATTTGCACAAAATATTTAAATATGAAAAAACTATTCCTTTTATTGGTTGTTCTAATAGCTTCTTTTGCCACTTATTGGTTTGTTTTTAGGGCCAAAGATGATGTGCCAGAAGCACCAAAGCAAGCACCGCTTGCACTAAAAAAGCATAGTGAGGGCTTTAATAAATCGGTAGACAGTGTGGTAAATGCTTATCTAGCCATGAAAGATGCTTTTGTAGAAGGCGATACCGGATTAGCAAAAGCTGCAACCAAAAATTTTATAGGGATACTAAATAATTTTCCAATAGACGAAATGAAAAAGGATACTGCATTAGTCTTAGCATCTGTACAATCGGCTTTAGAAAACATAAATGCCAACGCTAAGTCAATTTTAGATCAACCAAATATAACAGAAATGCGTCACGATTTTAATATGGTTACAGAAACAATGTATCCTTCTTTTTTTACATCAATAAATTATGAAGGGCCAAAATTGTATGTAGAAAATTGTCCGATGGCTTTTGCTGATTCTATTTCTGCCATTTGGATAAGCAATAGTGCAGAAATTGTAAATCCATACTTGGGTAAAAACCATCCTACGTACAAAGCGGGTATGTTGCACTGTGGTGATGTGAAGGATTCCGTGGTGGCGAAGTGAGGTCCGAAAGGTTCAAGAGGTTTAAAAGGTTAAATGGATTGGTTTTAGAAAAATAAAAGTTAACAGAAGATGTGGTTAAAGAGAATGTTGTTTCTTGTTGTGTTTTTTTGTTTGGCGGCAAGTAGTTTTGCGCAAAAAAAATATACCATTAGTGGTTATGTAAAAGATGCAGAGAGTGGCGAGACAGTGATAGCGGCCAATATAGCTATTAAAGGAAAAACTGGCATGGTGAGTAACCAGTACGGTTTTTGGTCTGTAACACTCGTAGAAGGGGATTACCAAATTTTTGCATCGCACGTTGGTTACAAGCCTTCAGTTATTGCTATCAGTCTTACAAAAGATACTTCCGTAAATATTTCGTTGCAAAATGGAACAGCACTTTCCGAAGCAGTGGTGGTTACTTCTACTAAAAGAGAGAACAACATTCGTGCAGCACAAATGGGGAAAATATCTTTGCCTATAGAACAAATTAAAAGTGTACCAGCATTCTTGGGCGAAGTAGATATATTAAAAGTGGTACAATTGTTACCAGGCGTTCGCAATGCGGGCGAAGGTAGCTCAGGTATTTATGTACGAGGCGGCGGCCCAGATCAAAATTTGATTATGTTGGATGATGCGGTGGTGTATAATACCGGTCACTTGTTTGGGTTCTTCTCTATATTTAATGCAGATGCAATAAAAAATGTAACACTAATAAAGGGGGGGATGCCGGCACAATATGGGGGAAGATTATCGAGCGTGTTGGATGTGAGCATGAAGGAAGGCAACAATCAAAAATACCAAATGGAAGGTGGTATTGGGTTAATAGCTTCTCGTTTTTCTGTACAAGGCCCAATAGTAAAAGATAAATCCTCCTTTATCGTATCTGCCAGACGCACCTATGTAGATGCAATAGCAAAAGGATTTGTAAAACCAGGCAGCCAGTTCTATGGTTCTGGCTATTATTTTTATGATTTAAATACCAAAATAAATTACAAATTTAATGAGAAAGACAGGATTTATTTGAGTGGTTATTTTGGTAGGGATGTGTTTGATTTTAGCAATGGTAAGCAAAGTTTAAAAATAAATATTCCTTGGGGAAATGCAACTGGTACGCTACGCTGGAACCATGTGTTCAATAGGAAATTATTTGCCAACACCACAGCGGTGTACAACAATTATAATTTTACTTTTAATGGCAAGCAAGATAATTTCGATTTGAAATTGGCATCTGGTATTAGAGACGTAACACTTAAACAAGATTTTGATTATTACCCAGCTTCTAACCATAAGCTAAAATTTGGTTGGCTTTTTACCTACCATCGTTTTACACCTTCTGTAGTGAGTGGTAGGCAAGATTCTATCATATTTAATCCACAAAGTGCACAAGTAAAATTTGCAAACGAAACGGCTATTTATTTGCAAGATGATTGGGATATTTCTAAAAAGTTTAAAATAAATGCTGGACTTAGGTACAGTAATTTTGCACAAATAGGGGCTTACAAAATTTATAAAACGGATGAGTTTCAAAACAGGATTGACAGCACTGTTTTTAAAAGAGGGCAAACTGTGAAATCTTACGGCGGGTTAGAACCTAGGCTCACCATGCGGTACGAGCTTAATCAAACTACATCCATTAAAGCTTCGGCAACCCGAAATTTGCAATACATACATTTGGTAAGCAATTCTGGAACCACATTACCTACTGATATATGGGTGCCTAGTACTTACAAAGTAAAACCTCAAATAAGTTGGTTGTATGCGGGTGGCTTGTTCAAAAATTTTGAGAACAATACTTTCGAAACTTCGGTAGAAGTATATTACAAAAGCATGCAAAACCAAATTGAGTACAGAGAGGGTTATACCAATAATTCTTTAAAAGATACGGAAGATGATTTTGTTTTTGGTAAAGGTTGGAGCTACGGCACAGAGCTTTTTGTAAATAAAGTAAAAGGAAGATTTACCGGCTGGGTAGGTTATACATTAAGTTGGACATACAGAAAATTTGATAAATTAAATGGAGGCGATAAATTTCCTGCAAAATACGATCGCAGGAATGACATGAGTATTGTAGCCATGTATGAGCTTAATAAAAAATGGAAATTCTCTGGAGCCTTTGTGTATGGAACCGGAAGTGCCTCTACGCTGCCGCAAAGTTTTTATTTGATAGGTGGGGTAATTTCTCAACAGTATAGTGACATAAACCAATACCGGTTGCCCTCTTACCATCGTATAGATTTTTCGGCTACACTTACACCAAAGCGTAATGAAAAACGCAAATGGAAAACCGAATGGGTATTTAGTGTGTACAATGCATACAGCCGCCAAAATCCTTATTTTATTTATTACGATCAAACAGGTAGTCCTTATGATGGTACATTGAAAATACAGGGAAAACAAGTTTCTATATTTCCTATCATACCTGCTGTTACTTGGAATTTTAAGTTTTAAGTTTGTTTCACCACAAAAGCACAAGGTCACAAGTTCTATTATGCTTTCTCAATGCCCTTGTGGTTATTTTTTTATGCTTCCACCACAAGAGCACAAGGTCACAAGATCTATTATGCTTTCTCTGTGCCCTTGTGCTCTTGTGCTTTTGTGGTAATTTTTTATACTTGTACCACAATAACAAGGATGGCACAAGATTTATTATGTTTTCTCAGTACACTTGTGCCCTTGCCGTTATTTTTTTTAATACTAAATGATTAATCTGTAATTTGCAATATGATCGTATTAACCGATAAACATTTTAGAGAAAATCTTTTTCCATTTACACATACTCGCCATGTGGCAGACATACGTGTAGGTATACTTACCATTAAAGAAAAATGGGAATTGCTCTTACAAGAAGAAGTTAGTTTAGATGATAGCCTTGATGTAATTCATGTGCCTGCAAATATTATTCCTACCAAAGAAAATTATAAAAGCATACTTGAAGCTGCAGCAAAAAATGTTTTTTTAATTGAAACGGACACCGTGAAAGTTATTTCTTTTCCCTGGCATATTTTTCAATTAAATGATTATGCCATTAGGGAAGATTTTAATTTGCTTACCAAAAGAACCACACAAATTTTAAATGAAACAAATAAATCTATAGATGATAAACATATTTTTATAGAGAAGGGGGCACAAATAAACCATTGCATTTTAAATGCAAGTACTGGACCCATTTATATTGATAAAGATGCCCAAATAATGGAAGGTAGCATGATAAGGGGCCCATTTTATTTAGGGAAAAATAGTATTGTAAAAATGGGTACCAAAATTTATGGTGCTACAACCGTAGGCCCTAATTGTGTAGTAGGGGGCGAAATAAAAAACAGTGTATTATTTGGCAATAGCAATAAAGCGCATGATGGTTATTTGGGCGATAGTGTGATAGGTGAGTGGTGCAATTTAGGTGCAGGTACCAGCAATAGCAATGTGAAAAATACAGGGTCAAGTATTGGGTACATGCTGGAAAAAGATACACAGTCCATATATGCAGGTAGCAAAGGCGGATTGCTTATGGGTGATTACAGCCGTTCTGCCATAAATACTTCTTTTAATACTGGTACCACAGTGGGTGTCTGTTGTAATATTTTTGATAGGCAACTTACAGCCCAGTATGTTGATCATTTTTCTTGGGGCAACGAAATATATCATTTGGAAAAAGTTTTTCTAGATATTGATAATTGGAAAAAAATGAAACACCAAAACATCACTAAAAAAGAAATAGAAATGCTTAGGCAGTTATATTTGCAAACAATGGAATCTTTAAACAAAACAACTATATAAATATGAGAAAACAAATAGCTGCTGCCAATTGGAAAATGAATCTTACACTTGCGCAAGGAGAACAATTAATGAATGATATTGTTGCCAGTGAAATTAACTTGAATGAAAACCAATCTGCATTATTTGCCGTGCCATTTCCATATTTACTTCCTATAAAATGTATAACCGATAAAAAAATAAATTTTTATACATCAGCACAAAATTGTGCTACAGAAAAAGCAGGCGCTTACACTGGAGAAGTAAGCTGCGAAATGATAAATAGCATTGGAATTCCATACGTGGTTATTGGACATAGTGAACGAAGAGAATACTACAACGAAACAAACGAAATACTTACTAAAAAAGTAAACCTCGCTTTAGAAAATAATTTGAAACCAATTTTTTGTTGTGGCGAACCATTGGAAATTAGAGAAGCAGAAGCACAAAATTCGCATATAGAAATACAGTTGAAAGAAAGCTTGTTTCATTTAACCGATAACCAAATAAAGGGATTTGTAATAGCATATGAGCCAATATGGGCAATAGGCACAGGTCGAACCGCCACTAGTGCACAGGCGCAAGAAATGCATGCACATATAAGAAACGTTTTGGCTGAGAAATACGGAAAAGTAATAGCAGATACCATTTCGATACTATATGGTGGAAGTGTAAAAGCTGCCAATTCGGTAGAAATATTTTCTCAACCAGATGTCGATGGCGGATTAGTAGGTGGGGCTAGTTTAAGTGCAACAGAATTTACAACAATCATTAATAGTTTGAAAAAATAGTAAACTGATTTTTCTAAAGCGGCATAATTTAATCCTCTTTAGATAAAACATCATTCTTAATTGGCATATCTACTTTTACACATTCATTTAGTTTTTCTAAATGAAGAATAGTAGATTGTCCGTTGTTATCTCTGTTATACATAGGCACAAATTTGCGGCCATACAGCAATTCATCAAATGTATAAGATGTGCGAGCAATAACAGTATTACTAAACGTATCGTCAAAAGCTTTTATGTAAATTAGTATTTCGCCTTTGGTATTGGCAAAGTCTACTTCTGTAAAGTTATAGAGGGGACTGTTTTCGTTAATCGGATGTACCAAAGTCCAGCTAAGTGCAAGTGCATTTATTTTTGTTATCTCAAGTTCCAAATTAAAAAATTGATTGGATGCTTTTCCATTTTCTTCTATAATAAGTGCCAATGTAATTTTGGCTTCTGCATCGGTAAGTGCAGATGTGTTTTTAAAAGGTGTAAGCCTTATCATTAATCCTGTTATACTTTCATAAGGAGAAATGAGTGCTACTTTACTAAACTTTAAATACGCTCTTGGCAGGCTAAATCTTCCATACATTAAACCGGTAGCCACAGCAAAGCTCAATAAGCCAATTAATGCTTGAAAGGAAGATACAGCGTTCATTGCAAAACCAATAGGGCTAATACGCCCATAACCAACAGTGGTAAAAGTTTGTGTACTAAAAAAAAAGGCCTCCATTATTTTTTCTGCTAACGTATTCGCTTGTATGCCTATTAAGTTTTCTACGCCAATAAGAAAATAAATAAATGTAAATAGCAAGTTTACTACAACGTAAAAGGTAAAAATAATCAAAAAGAAATGTGGACTAGGCATGGTAAGCATGCTATGAAACCAACTAAATTTTTCAAAGAAACCAATACCTGTTCTTTTTATATTCGGGGAGCCGTCTTTGTTTAACAGTCTTCCGCCATAACTTGAAGCATTGGTTCCAAAGCCGGTGTTTTTATCAGCGGATGCTGTATTTCTAATTTTTTTAAGGAATGCCATGACTAAAGGTTATTACACAAAATTAGTTTCATTTTGTTTACAAATTAGATTTAATGAATTCTTTTAAAATTCATAACTTCAATGTTGCTTAAAAAATTCCTTTGAATATATGTTCTTAAAAAAATTATATTATTTCAATAAAGTTTTCTGCACTATACTTATCATTTTTATTGCTGGCTTTTACTTTATTAATTATAAGCGTGGTCTTGTGGTGGCTCCCATTTTTAAATATGGAATGTATAGCGGCGTTTTTCATACATCCGATACGCAGAAAGTGGTTCATTTATATATTAACGATAAAAAGATTGATCTTACAAAATATGATTTTGCTAGTAGAGATAATCTGATGGTAAGTGTTTTAAATTATAAAATGTCTACACAAGCTAACATTGATATGTATGAAAAGATTGAGCCCAGTTTTAGTAAAATTGGCTTAAGTAATTTTATGCAACAAGATAAGTATACCAACAAAGTTACAGATGAACAATTTATGGATTGGTACAAAGGATATGTAGGTCATATTGTAGGCTATCCTGTGAATAAAATAGTTGTTTATTCGCAATTATATACTTGGCAATCGGATGTTTTCATGCCTGTATCTTCACCAAAAAAAATATTCCCACTTGGTATTAACTGATAAGCATATTAAACAATTTGCCGTTTTTTATTTATGTTGCTTTTTTTTAAGCTATTTATGGCAAAGCTGGTATGGTCTCTTGTTCACATCTATTTCTCCCATTTATTTTTTGAACAGGGCAGATGTAGTTTTAAATTTATTGTTTCTTACCGATTTTCAACATTATATAATTGAAAACAGGTGGTTGCAAATATTATTGGATAGCATTTATTTGGTATTGCCAATTTTATTGGTTTATAGTGTTGTAAAATCTAAAAATGTAAAAGCAAAGCTTGCCCTGCTCACTGCTATCTTTTCATTTATTTACAACTTATTTTTCTCTACCATGTCATTTGTAAGCATAGAAGTATTTTTGCCATGGATGCTGGTTCCCCTAATATTTTATCCCAAAAGCATAAAGGGCTTTTACTTTATCATGCACGCTATTAGGGTAGTAGTTATTATAACATTTTCTGCGGCAGCCATCTGGAAATTTGTATCTGGTGCTATTTTTAATGTAGAGCAAATGTCAGGGGTTATTTTGGTACAACATGGTTCTTATTTAGCTGCTGGGAGTAATAATATGTTTAGCAAGACATTGCTGTTTTTAGTTAAACATACAGTTTTGTCTTATCTTTTATATTTAGCTGCATTTTTTATTGAAGGCGTATTTTTAATAGGGCTCTATACCCGAAAGTTTGATAAATATCTAGTCATTTTGTTTTGCGTGTTCTTGGTATTTGATTATACACTCATGGGTATAAACTATTTCTCTTGGCTTGTTTTTATGGGCTGTTTTTATTTTTCTATGCACAAGTTGGAAAATTAGCGGTTAATATTATTTTTTATTTTTTTGTAATTGTACAGGAGAAATAGCACTATCAATATGGAGGCACAAATAAAACCGAAGAGAATATTGTAAGGCTGTACTATTTTTTTAGACACCCAGAAAGATATCCCAATTGTAAATAAAGAAATGAGCATCGTTGTAATTAAATTTCTAAATGGAATAAAATAACTAATTTTTTTCTTCACCAATTTGCTTGTATGCCACAAATAATAAGCTGCTTGTATGTAGGTAGATACCACACAAGCAAGCGCTAATCCATTTATACCCAACATTGGGTATAAAGCCAACATTAAAAGTAGGGCTATCACTAAATCTAGGATTGCACCCTTCAATATCAAATCGCTTTTATTAAGTACTTGTAAAACGGTCGTAAAGTTTGTAATTCGTAATGGTATTAAGAAAATAGTAATTAAGAATACAGGTATGCCCGTTTCAAACTTTCCACCAAAGACCAATCTAAACACATCATCGTAGAAAAAGAGTAGAAAACAAAAAGATGGAAATACAATGTATGAAAGGAACTTAGTAGAATTCTCAAAAATAGCTTTCGTTTTTTTATTTAAATCAGCTTTGCTTTTTGAATATTCTACTAGCATGATATTGCCCACAGCACTTAGCATAAGCCCATAAAGTGGGATTTCGTATGAGCCGTTAAAATAAATGGCAAATTGAGATATAGAAATAAACAATAGGATAAACCATTTATCTACCCATTTAAAAATTACTCCTACAATGTCATTTATTCCCAAATAAAACCATTGTTTTCCTATCTGTTCATCATTTTTAATAGTAGCATAACTCGTTGCTTGTTTGCTAAATTTCCATTGGGGCAATATTTTAATAATAGTAAGAAAAATTATTCCCACAATAATAGTTTCTATTGAGTATGTTGTATTCAAAACAACCAAATGACAAACGAAATAGCCAACGATAAAAATAAGATTTGTTATAAATAATAACCGTTCTTTTTCTCTTTTAATTATTAATGTCTCCATAATAATTGCAAAATTTTGAACTGCTATTAAACAGACCAGTAAGCATTTAGTTGAAATATTAAAATCATTGGCAGCAAAAAAGATATATAAAATGGGAAGGAAATTTAATATAACCGCAATGCTTGCAAAAAAAGCAATATGTTGTTTTATCCAAAATAAAACATTTTTTGGTGAATTGGATAGCAATAGGGACGGAAGCCCGAATAGAGAAATCAGGCTAAAAATATTTACATACATCCAAACAGACTGGTATAAACCATAATCTGTTATGCTTAATTTTTTTGAGTATAAAATTATTATTGCTAGTTGTACCAGCATTCTCAAGAAGCTACTGCCCATTAAAAGGAACGATCTCTTCGCAAATGTGATGGCTTGCAAGTCAGTTATTATATTTTGAATTTCTAAATTTAATACAAGCTTCTTTATCTAGGTATTTTATGTGCGTTGCCGGATTTCCGCCTATAACACAATATCCTTCTGCAAAGCTTTTTGTTACAACCGCACCAGCACCTACAATGGTAAAATCTCCTAAAACAACCGAGGGTAAAATAACTGCATTCATACCAATCCAGCAAAATTTGCCAATTTGTATAGCATCGGCTTTGTCATGTAAAGAATTATCTATAAGATTATGATTTGCTGATAATATGCCAACATTGGGCCCCAGATTGCTGTAGTCACCAATAGAAATACCATTGTATGCTTCAATATAATTTCCGGGGGAATCTCCAGGATAAACATTTATTCCTCGTTTAATATTTTTCGGAAAAATGACTGTGCTTGTATGGTGTATCGCCCAATTTGTATCTACATTTTGCCTCAACATTTTTCGATGGAAAAAATCTGCCACATAAAAATTTATGCCCACATCTTTTCTTAAACCAAATATTTTTTGAATTAGTTTCTTCATAACAAAACAACTTGCATTATTGAAAAGTATTCTATTTTATTGAATGTAACAAGATTGAATTTATTTTATAATCATATTTACCCAAGGTTTTTTCTTTGTAAAATAAATATAGCTATTGCGTGGCATGGTATCGTTTGGTATTAAGAAAATGATAGAGGTAACAGTAAAAAAGATGGCGTACGCTATAATAAACCCTAGCCAATTGCCTTCAAAGCTGTTTATGCGTGATATACTTGGCCACCCCGTAAGGTATTTTATTTCAATATTACTTTGTGCTATTGGTATACCATTTCTTGTTGCGTAATCTTCATATTTTTTACCACCCACTTCATATCTATAGAACAATGTGCCTGATTCCTCCAGTCTATCTATTCTTCCATATACATAACATTCGGCCATGGTTGTTTTACCAAAATACCAACACAGTTGATAACATAAAACCAGTCCAATAAAAACAATTTGGAATAATAAATAAAATTTGAATTTAGAAAATTCGATAAAAGAAGTTTGCTTTTTTCTTTTCAATTTTTTGTTTGAAGTTATAAAAAAATCAATTAGTTATCAACATATTTTAGAAATGTTTTTATAATAAGAAAGGATAAATTTATCTGCTTACTAATTGAAAATACGCTTTTTATAAATAATTAGATAATCGGTGAAATAATTTCGATTGCAGTTTTATTATTTTAACAAAACCTTTGTTGGCATAGTAATTGGCTAGACATTAGAAATATTTCTTTCATTCTTTTATGAAAAAGAACTATTGCTAAATTTTCCGGTGGGTATTTTCATCAAACAAAAATTAAATACATTCTTATGAAAAAGATTATTCTATTGTGCTTAGTGGCATCTACATTTTTAGCAGCAAATGCTCAAACAAAAAAAAGTAAAAAAAGCAAAAAGGCTCCAAATAAAGAAGCCATTGCAAAAGCAAGATTTAATAAACAAGAAATAGAAAAAAAGCTATTACGAGATTCTCTAGTGGTAGCTATGCGTACAGAGGATTCAGTTCGTGTTGTTACCGATAGTATTTCTGATCTACAAAAGGAAAGTGAAAGCCTAGCGTACAGAGAAAACGGATTGAAAGCCATTGATAGTATGAACAAAGAAAAATATGCTACTATGGCGGCAGAAAGAATAGAATCGGATAAAGCAGAAAAAGTGCAATTTGATATTTCGCAAACAGTAAAGCTAAGTGAAACTACTATGAAGCAGGTGAAAATCATAAATACTTCATATACTGAAAAGGCAAAATTATTATTGATAGGAAATGAAGAGCAACAAAAAGTGCAAGAACTAATAGCGCTAAATGCAGAAAGAAGGGATAAGTTAAAAGCCATTGTGGGAAAGGCAAAAGAAAGAAAGCTAGAAAAAGAGCGTAAAGAATATATTGCTAAAAATGGTATTGACAAGGAAACTGCGTGGATGGATATTGCGCAGCCAGTAGCAAAAAAATAGTGATGGTTAATTTCGAAAAAAAGAAGTCGATGTGTTTGTATAACAGCATCGACTTTTTGCGTATATGAAAACGCTCCAATATAACTGGAGCGCTTTCAATCTTAACAACCATCAATCTACAAAACCTATTTTTCAATTATTGAATATTGATATCTTTTACACCTGCATTTGCAGATTCTTTTTTGGGTAAATCAATTTTAAGAATACCATTTTCATAACGAGCAAGAATTTTTTCGGTTTCTATTTTTTCATTTAAAGTAAAACTTCTTTTAAATGATTTTGAACTAAATTCTTTGCGGATCTTTTTTTCATTTTCTACAGCATTTACCTCTTTTAGTTCAGCACTTACTGTAAGAATGTTGTTGTCCAATTTGATATTGAAATCTACCTTTTCATATCCTGGTGCCGATAATTCTACCAGATACAATTCTTTTTTGTCTGTAATATTTACAGGTGGATAATTAAGTACATCTTCTCTCACGGCTTTACTTACTGCTGATGGAAATTCATTGAAAATTTCTTTCATTAGACCATCTAAAGAGCGATAATTGTTGTTTACATTTACGTATGACATAATTTTGGTTTTTTATTTTTTTAATTATTATTTGATTTAGTTGTTCAAATCTTATTCCAATCGATTTAGTGTGCCACTTTGGCTCTTATTGATTTACATATATGACTTAATGGCATATTTATTTGTATTCGTCTGAAAAATTTGCATATGGAGGTTTAATAATTTGAATGTAATTTTGCAGTCTAAATTAATAAATATGTATCCAGAAGAGATTGTAATTCCAATGAAGGAAGAATTGACAGAAAATGGTTTTAGTGAAATGCTGAATGCGCAAGAGGTAGAAAATACGTTGTCTGCAAAAGGCACCACACTTGTTATGATAAACTCAGTTTGTGGTTGTAGTGCAGGCACAGCTAGGCCTGGTGTTCTTATGGCTGTAAACACTGCTGAAAATAAACCAGATCAAATTAAAACAAGTTTTGCTGGATTTGATGTGGAGGCTGTAAATGCAATAAGAAAGCATTTAATGCCTTATCCCCCTTCATCACCTGCAATAGCATTGTTTAAAGATGGTCAACTTGTGCACATGATAGAACGTCATATGATAGAAGGACGTAGCGCACAAATGATTGCAGATAACCTAAAAGGGGCTTTTGCTCAATACTGTAATTAGATTTTAATAAACTGATTTTTGAAAAGTCATCGAACATAGGTTTGATATTGTTGTAAGATATTCAATAGTACTATAAACCTTGGTGGATGACTTTTTATTATATTGCACTTCCTTCAAAAAACTTATACTCCCCATGTATCCAAATTTATATTACGTTTTTAAAGATTGGTTTGGTGTCCAATGGAACTGGCTTAAAATATTAAATACGTTTGGGCTTTTTGTAGCCATAGCGTTTTTTGTTGCTATTCTTATTTTAGGTTTAGAACTGAAGCGCAGAGAAAAACTGGGCTTGCTTCATCCCTCCGAAGAAACAATCGTAGTAGGGAAACCAGCATCTATGCTCGAGCTTTTGTTAAATGGAATAGTAGGCTTCATTTTCGGAGCCAAACTTATTGGATTAATATTTAGCATTCCTGAAGGTATGAATACACAGGATTATATTTTTTCAAAAGAAGGAAATATAGTAGGTGGTTTGCTTTTTGCAGCACTACTGGTAGGGTTAAAATGGTATGATAGAAATAAACAGAAATTAAAAATACCAGAGAAAAGAAGCGTACGTATTTGGCCACACGATAGAGTAGGGGATATATTTATTCTTGGTTTAATTTTCGGAATATTAGGCGCCAAACTTTTTGATAATTTCGAACATTGGGATGATTTTATAAAAGATCCAGTTGGTAGATTATTTTCGCAAAGTGGTCTTACTTTTTATGGCGGATTAATTCTTGCTACTATTGCAATTTGCTGGTATGCTTATAAAAAAGGAATTAAAATATCTCATTTATGTGATTCAGCGGCTGCATGTCTTATGCTGGCTTATGCAATTGGTCGTATTGGTTGCCAAGTTTCTGGTGATGGAGATTGGGGTATCTACAATAGCGCCTATGTAAGCGATGCTAATGGCAATATTTCCTTAGCGGCTCCTGGTGATTTTGAAAAAGCATTACAAAAAAACGCAACCTATTTTTTAGAGGGTAAAGTTATAGATAGCACTGGAAAGAAAAATTTTGTTACAGATAGGATATATGCTTCTTTAGATGCGGTACCTCAAAAAAACATTAAAGGAGTTTCTTTTTTACCTAATTGGTTTTTTGCCTACAGCTATCCTCAAAATGTAAACAATGATGGTATACCTATGCCAGGAATTAAAGATGACCACTATAATGTACTACCTAGTCCGGTTTTCCCCACACCTTTTTACGAGACTGTTATTTGTACTATGTTATTTTTTTTCCTGTGGTCTATTCGAAAAAAAATAAAAACGCCATGGGTAATGTTTGGTTTATACCTTATTCTCAATGGTACTGAAAGATTTATTATTGAAATAGTAAGGGTGAATATTTCCTATAAGATTTCTGGCTTTGCACTCTCGCAAGCACAAGAAATTGCCATCATGCTTATTATAGCAGGCATTGCTACCATTTTATATGGTAAATGGAAAGCCAAAAGAACAAATTAACACAACATTTTTTATACTTTAAAGGATGATTGGTAGCATAAAGCTACCAATCATCCTTTTTTATTACCGTTCATTACTAAACATTGTACTATGTAATGCATAGTATATACTTTTGTTCAGTAGTAAATTATTAACAGTACTAAATAAATAAAAAATATGAAAAAGATAATGATTGTGTTAATATCTGTTTTAGTAAGCTTTACAAGTTTTTCTCAAGTAAAAGGAAGCATTTCTGGGAAAATATGCAATGCCGCTAACTCAAAAATTGGCTTGGCTGCTACCGTCTCATTGTTAAAAGCAACAGACTCTTCTTTGGTAAAAATGGCTATTTCAGACAATTTGGGCAATTTTTCATTCGACAATGTAAAGCAAGGAAGTTACATGATACTTGCAACAAATATCGGTTTTGAGAAGGCGTATAGTAAAACAATTACAATAGATGAAGTTATGCAATCTGTAAAAGTAGAAAGTTTGCAAATTGCCGAACTGAGCAAAGACTTATTAGCTGTTACCGTTGTTTCAAAAAAGGCATTTATTGAAAGAAAGGCAGACAGAACAATTATTAACGTAGAAGCCTCTTTAACCAATGCTGGTAATACAGCCATGGAAGTGTTAGAAAAATCGCCTGGAGTTTCGATCGATAAGGATGGCAACATTAGCCTAAAAGGTAAGCAAGGAGTAATTGTTACCATTGATGGTAAACAAACCTATATGGGGCCGCAAGATTTAGCAAACTATCTACAATCTATGCCTGCTTCTAATCTAGAATTAATCGAACTGATGCCTAATCCTTCTTCTAAATATGATGCTTCTGGTAATTCCGGTTTGATTAATATTAAAACAAAGAAAAATAAACAAATAGGATTTAATGGCAATGTAAATAGTACATATGGAAGGGGCAAATATGGTAGAACTTTTAATACGGTAAACTTAAATTATAAGAATGGTAAATTCAATGTATTCTCAACCGTAGGTGCCAATCATAGAAAGCAATTTCAAGTTATAGATATTAACAGGAAATACCTTAATGCCGCTGGTAAATTGGATGCTATTTTTGACCAACAAGCCACGTTCATTAAAAGCAGAAACAATGTAAATTTTAAAATGGGGGCAGATTATTATGCAAATAAAAAAACGACGCTTGGGGTAGTTGTTAACGGAACCACAGCGCCAGGTTCACAAGATGGAGGCAATACCAGTTATTTAAAAAATGCTTTTGGTAATACAAATTCAATAATTCGATCTTCTAGTTTTGATAAGGACACTTGGAAAAATATAGGAGCTAATTTTAATTTGCGCCATACTTTTGATAGCACTGC
The DNA here is from genome assembly GCA_031380515.1 of Ferruginibacter sp. GTDB lineage: Bacteria > Bacteroidota > Bacteroidia > Chitinophagales > Chitinophagaceae > Ferruginibacter. The sequence continues at coordinate 16,336 of JANNGD010000069.1, forward strand.
GAGAGAATTTACAGTAGATGTGGACGTAATTCAATATAAAAGCAAGCAAAGGCAAAACTTTATTTCTGAGAGTTTATCGTCTCAATGGGTTTTAGATTCGTTGGAAGAATTACAATCAGAACTACCTTCTAACATAAAAGTGTTTTCCGCAAAAGCAGATTATGTTCATCCTTTTAAAAGCGGTTTGAAAATAGAAACCGGTGTAAAAGCAAGTATAGTAAACACAGATAATTTTGCAGGATATTTCAATGTGATAGCCGGTGCTAAAGTGGTAGACAATGAAAAAACAAATCATTTTTTA
>JANNGD010000073.1:0-23129 GCA_031380515.1 Ferruginibacter sp.
GTTAAATCGTAAGAAATCTATCAACTCACAAGCTGCATCTATTTCTGCCTGCATAGCATTCTTGCTTTGCCCAAGCATAGTAGTTGCATTGATATAAGGACGGTATTTTGTTGCCAATAAATCGGCTGCTTTTAAGAATATATTTGCACGGTTTTCCCAGCTCATATTTGCCCACTTATCTTTTGTTTTTAAAGCGGCTGCTATTGCTTTTTTTACATGGCTAGCATCGCCTACATGAAACTGCCCCAGCACATGCTTGTGCTCGTGTGGCGGGTGCATGGATACCGTTTTGCCAGTGCGTACTTCTTCTGCACCAATATACATGGGCACATCTATTTTGCTGGCTTTTAGTTCTTTTAAAACTGCTTTTAGCGCAAGTTTTTCTTTAGAGCCTTTGCCATAAGAAAGAACAGGTTCGTTGGTGGGAGTTGGGTAGTAGAAATCGCCGTATTGCATGATAATTTTATTTTAAATTATTATTTATTTTTTTTAAAATTTCTTTTTTAATCAATTCCCAGGTTTTACCTTTTAAACAATTAGGTGTATCCGATTCTTCTGCTTCATCAAAATATGTAACCATTCTTGCTACACCAATAGCTAACATAGGATTGTATTTTTCTCGATAAAAACTAGCTATTTCATCAATTGTAAAAAGATTAAGTAACTCATTAATATCCCAAAAATCTTTTTTCGTTGCTCTTCTGGAAATTGCATTCACTTTAGAAGCCGCTATTTCTTTTGTTTCCCACATTCTTATTCCTTCTTCCTCAAAAATATTTCCAATTAATTTACCATCATGTCTACAAATATCAACTTTAACTTCATCAATAAAACAAAAAACACCTAGCTTATTTCGCAAGGTAGAAATCAATTGAAACCTTGATTCAAAATGTTTATACAAAACCCCAATGATACTTTCATTTTCAAAATCATCGTGTGAAAACAAATCTAAATCAAGAGAAATCCTGTGACCCAATTGAAGTGACAAAGCAGTACCTCCTACCAAATTGAATTGTTTTAGTCCATCAATTTCCATCAATTCTTTTAATAAAGAGAAGGTGTCGGGTTTGACTGTTTCAAAATGTAACATCTAAAATTTTCTTTTGGGATTTCAAATATACCTGAGCAAAAATGGATCGTTTCATCAAACAAGTATATAGCTGTTGTAAGTACTTCTATTACTTTTTCATCCCCATAATATCTTCTAACTTGTCTTATATCATCAATATCTCCTCTATCAAACACACGCTCAATTATTGAGCGGTAATTTTTATCATAATCTAAATTTTCAAAATTAGTATCCCAAAAAATTCGTTTTGCTAATATGGGTTTATCCATTTTCATTCATTAAAGTTACATAATCTAATGCATAATAAAAGCTAAACTTGCCTTAGCCGGCAGGCAGGTTGAAAAACTGAATTTGAACAAAGCCCTTCGGCAAACTCAGAATAAACTTTTCACCGCAGCCAAATTAAGGCTTTGCTGCTTGCCAACAAAAACCTCACCCCCGCCTCTCTCCCGAAAAATCGGGACAGGCAAGAGAGGAGCCAACCTCAAACAAATTCATGAATTTTTAAAACATTAAGAACTAAAGTCCCCCCTGTGGGGGATTTAGGGGGCCTTAGGGGGCCTCCTTCTCCGCCATCAAATAAGCTTTTATAAATCCGTCAATCTCTCCATCCATTACTGGCCCTACGTTGCCCACTTCATAATCTGTACGATGGTCTTTTATCATTTTGTACGGGTGAAAAACATAGGAACGTATTTGGCTGCCCCACTCTATCTTTTTCTTCTTGCTATTGGTAGCATCTTTTAGCTCATTTCGTTTTTGCAATTCTATTTCGTACAACCTACTTTTTAGCATTTGCATGGCCAGCTCTCTATTACCAAGCTGACTCCTATCCTGCTGGCATACCACCACGATGCCTGTAGGAATATGCGTGAGCATAACTTTTGTTTCTACCTTGTTTACGTTTTGTCCACCAGCACCACCGCTTCGGGAGGTTTCCATTTTTACATCGGCGGGGTTTATATCTATTACAATCGTATCATCTACCAATGGATAAACATACACACTCACAAAACTAGTGTGGCGGCGGGCTGCGCTATCAAATGGCGAGATACGTACGAGGCGATGAACGCCACTTTCCCCCTTTAAAAACCCATAGGCAAATGGACCTTCAAATTTATACGTACAAGTCTTTATACCTGCACCGTCGCCCCATTGCCAATCCATTTCGGTAACAGTCCATCCTTGTTTTTCGCCATACATGCGAAACATCCGTGCAAGCATTTCTGCCCAATCCTGGCTCTCCGTACCGCCTGCACCGCTGTTTATTTGTAGCATGGCAGGCAACTCATCTTCCGGTTCGTTGAGGGTGCTTTTAAATTCTGCTTCTTCAATCTTGTTTACGGCATCATCAAACGCTTCTCTCACTTCTTCTTCGGTGGTATCGCCCGCTTTCCAAAATTCGAAAAGTACAGCAAAATCTTCCACAGCCGTTTGCACAGCGTAAAACATGTTTACCCAATACTCATTTATTTTAGTTTCTTTTAAAATGGAAGTAGCCCTTGTGTTATCGTCCCAAAAACCGGGTGATAAAGAAAGTTGTTTGTCGTTGGCTATTTTAGATTCTCTGTTTTCTACGTCAAAGAAATCTCTTCAAAACCGTTATGCGGTCTCTCAGAGCCTTTATTTGTTCTGTTGTCATGCGGCGAAATTACAGAATAAATGGGAAAATGTGCGAATGTGAAAATGTGCAGATGTGCAAATGGGAAAATATGCAAGTGGGGAAACGGCAAATGTGAAAATGTGCAGATGTGCAAATTGGCAAATAGGGAATGGGCAAACTAACTAAAGTTTTGCTGCATAAAGAGAATCTATCCGCCATAACGTATCTTGCACCCTAATATTTTTTTATGGACAACTTGATTGAGGACAATTCAGAATCGGAAGAACTTTTTGAAAAGCACATTATTATTATAGATAAAGGCCAGGCAGCGCAGCGGATAGATAAGTTTTTGATGCAGCGAATAGAAGGTGCTACCCGAAATAAAATACAACAAGCCATAGAAAATGAAATGGTATTGGTAAATGATAAACCAATTAAAAAAAATTACAATACCAGGGCTGGCGATAAAATAGTTATTTACGATACCAATTCACCAGAATCATCTGAAATAATACCGCAAGATATTCCATTAAACATTGTATATGAAGATGATGATTTGATGATTATAAACAAACCAGTGGGTATGGTAGTACACCCAGGCAGTGGAAATCCGGATAATACACTGATAAATGCAGTTGCTTGGCATTTACAGCAAAACTGTCCGGAAATAGATGAGAAAGAGCTTACCCGATATGGTTTGGTACATAGAATAGATAAAAACACAAGTGGCTTGATTGTAGTAGCAAAAAAGCAAAAAGTGATGAGCGAATTAGCCAAACAATTTTTTGATCATACGGTGCATCGCAGGTACAATGCTGTTGTGTGGGGTAATTTTGATGAACCAGAAGGAACTATTACGGGTAATGTGGGTAGAAGCCAAAACCAACGAAAGCTTTTTACCGTTTACCCAGAGGGAGATTTTGGGAAACATGCTGTAACACATTACAAAGTATTAGAAAATTTTAATTACGTATCGTTGGTAGAATGTAGGCTAGAAACTGGGCGCACACACCAGATACGTGTACATATGAAATACAAGGGTCATCCATTGTTTAACGATGATTTTTATGGGGGCGAAAGAATTGTAAAAGGAACCATTTATACCAAGTACAAACAGTTTGTAGAAAATTGTTTTGCCATATGTCCTCGCCAAGCATTGCACGCAAAAGAGCTTGGCTTTATACATCCCACTACAAAAGAGCCGGTAATGTTTATTAGCGAATTACCAGAAGATATGACATTGCTTATAGAGAAATGGCGGAAATATAGTTTGTTTAAGAATGAAGTTGAATAATGGGGAAAATGGGAAAATGTGCAAATGAGAAAATGTGAAAATGAAGCTTTAAACGATTTTGAAGAAGTCAATCTTTTAAAAAAATAATATACATACATTAAATGAAAAAAATAATTTTAGCTTGTTTTATATTGCTTTGTAGTAAAACGATTGTTGCGCAAACAACCATTGCACGTGATCCTGCAATAGAACAAATGGTAAAAGAGATTTCACCAGACTCCTTGCGCAGCTATATACAAACAATGGTAAACTTTGGCACCAGAAATACGCTGAGCACACAAACCGATAAAAAAAGAGGCATTGGTGCAGCAAGGAATTATGTATTGAATAAAATGAATGAATTTGCAGCACTGTCTAATGGTAGACTCTCTGCAACTATTGATACCACTACATTACAGCCAGATAAAAGAAGAGTGGATACGACACTATTACTAGGCAATGTGGTTGCTACATTAAAAGGAACTGACCCAACTGATAATAGGATTTTTATTATCAGCGGACATTTGGATGCCATGCGCACCAGTGTAATGGACCGTGTAGGAGATGCACCAGGTGCAAACGATGACGCCAGTGGTGTAGCTGCTGTAATGGAATGTGCCCGAATAATGAGTAAAAGAAATTTTGGAGCTACGATCATTTTTATGGCTGTAAGTGGCGAAGAGCAAGGCTTGCTTGGTTCTACCTACATGGCTACAAAAGCACGCAAAGGAAATGTAAATATAGAAGCTGTGCTTAACAATGATATAATGGGCAGCAACAACAGCAATGAAACAAACAATATAAACAATACCCAAGTAAGGGTTTTTAGTGAAGGCATGCCAGCATACGAATTGGAAAAAAATGCAAAAAATATTCGGCAACTTGGTTTGGAAAACGATGGCAAAAGCCGCCAACTTGCTCGTTATGTAAAAGAAATTGGGGAGCGTTATGTAGACAATTTAGAAATAAAAATGGTATACCGCAACGATCGTTTTTTGCGTGGAGGAGATCATACGCCTTTTGTAGAAAATGGTTTTACGGCCGTTCGTATAACGGAGATGAACGAAAATTATACAAGACAACACCAAAATGTACGTATAGAAAATGGCATTCAATATGGCGATTTGATAGAGTTTATAGATTTTGAATACTTGCGCAAAAATACTGGAATGAATTTGAGTACATTGGCCAATCTTGCCAAAGCTCCTGCCATGCCCGAAGAAGTAAAAATAGATGTAAAGAAACTTGGCAATAGTAGTTTTCTATATTGGAAAAAACCAGTGAGTGGAAATACAAAAGGATACTATTTATTGATGCGGGAAACGACCAGCGCTTTTTGGCAAAAGAAAATATATACTACTGCTACAGAAATAACCGTTCCCTATTCTAAAGACAATTACTTTTTTGCTGTACAAGCAGTAAACGAAAATGGCAATGAAAGTTTGATGGCGGTGCCGGGGGTGGGGAGGTAAAGGCAATGTTTGGTGTTTGTTGTTTGGGGTTAAATGTTTGGGGTTAGTTGTTAGTTGTTTGGTGTTTGGTGTTCAATCCTTGGAGTCTATTCAAAAATTCAAAGCATTAAAAGTTTTTAAAATATCAGTAAATCATCTATTTGCAAATTATTTTTATGGAGGACGTTCCCATGCCAGATGGCAGTATGCTTTTAGAAATTGTAACCATGAAAATGCCCTTTGGAAAATACAAAGGAACGGTGTTACGCAATTTACCAGTTAGTTATTTGGAATGGTTTGCACGCAAGGGTTTTCCTAAAGGTAAGTTGGGAAATTTGTTGCAAAGTTTGTTGGAAATAAAAATGAATGGATTGGAAGAGTTATTGAATCAAATTGAGAAATTGAATAAATAATAAAATCCTACACTTTATTATTTAAAACTGTATTTTAAAGATTATTTTTTTTATAAAAATTAATACAAAATGCGAGTGCAAAATAAAATTAAGGCAGATATCATATTAGCAAGTTTTATTTTTTTCTCGTTTTTTGCAATTGCAACTATCTGGTTCTATTTTGCTATAATATATGGAACACAAGGCAATAGTCCGATGTTTAATTTTATCGCTGACAATATTTTTTATTTTTTTCCATTTTTATTTATCTGTGCGTATTTAGAATTGTCAAGCAATTATATTTTAGTTTTTACCGCAGTAATTAATATACTTATTTACAGCCTCATTTTAATAAGATTATTTGGAAAAAGATTACAAACCAACAATAATTATAGGCCATTTAATCTTACTTTTTATACTACATTCTTTATTCTTATAATTTTACTACTATATGTGATTTCGTTGTATATATTCAACACATAAAAATTAGCTACTGTATAATTCCAAAAGATAAACAACTTTAACTATAACCTATTAAAATCCGACAAAGTAGCCGTAAAAATTCCTCTTTCTCTTTTCTTAAAAATAGCTTTCCAATTGCCATTGTATTTTATTAATGATGGAATGGTGAGATCGCCAAACCTTGTCATTTGTACATCCATACTCACTTTAAAATCATATACCCCGGCATCGTAACTCAATGAATAATTTCTGGCTACCACTTCAAAGGTAGAATCATTGAACCAGGTGGTCATTTCATCTACTACAACTGTACCTTCCCTACCCTCTTTTACCTTTTGCTTAAACACATAACAATCTATACCATTGTAACGCTCCCAGTCAATATCCATGTAATAACTATCGGCAATACCATCATCGTAAATGGCCGTTTTATTGCTCATAAAAGGCAGTCCATTTATACGCCTACCCGGATTAAAAAAAAGCATCTTTAATTGTTCTTTGTGCTTTTCCATTCCAGATTTCCCTTCGGTAGAAAATGCTTTTCCTTGTACTATATTATCTTCACCACAAACAGTGCCTTTTGTAAAAAACAAGGATGCATACATATTGGCTGTATAGTAATTAAACTCTTTTGTATCTGTGTACATATCGCCTGTAGCTACTTCATCCACTGTTTCCATGGTTCTGCATCCATCTTTTACCATTTGTTTTGTATGGCTAAAAAGAGAGGCATTCAACTCACCTTCTTTATCTACCATACGAATATCGTTTATGGCAGTAAAACCTATGATATGGAGGTTACGGAACGCCTTGTAAAAACTCGAATCATTTTTTACCTTTTCTATAAATTCTGGCACATTTAATTTATTATCTAGCACAACCGTACTAAGGGTAATGAGTTTTTGGCCAACATCCACCGTGCTATCTTGCGCAAAGGCATTGGATGAAAATAAAATCAATAAGAAAAATAACCTCTTTGACATAGCTGCAAAGTTGCTTATATTTTTTGTAAAATATTACGCAAAATAAAATATTAACGCCAAATATACTAAGAAAAACTGCAGATAGTTGCAAAGCATTTCTTGTAATTGAAATAATAAATACCAATGTAGTTTTACTATTTTTTATTTCGAATGCCTAGCATAAAACAGTTACGAATGCTCGAATGGTTGAGTATAAGCACCCATACCTTCCAAAATAAATAGCATAAGTGCTATAGATGAGGTTAAGTTTATATGAAACTATTCGTGTATTCGAGGATTTATTAAATTAAATTTTGGCTTATTGATTGGTACAGTATTTTAAACAAATATGTGTTCCAAAGATGTATTAATTTTACAGCAATGCATTCGTTAGCTAAAAAATGGTTTGCCTATAAAAAATGGCAAGCACATCCTTTTCAAAAACAAACATGGCAGGCAATTGTAGATGGCAAAAGTGGCCTACTAAATGCCCCAACAGGTTGTGGAAAAACCTTGGCTATTTGGTTTGGTATTTTACAATCTTATTACAACAACCCTGCAAATAATTCAAAAAAGAAAACAGCATTACATACTTTGTGGATTACCCCATTAAGAGCATTATCCAAAGAAATTGTACATGCAACCAATGAGGTAAGTATGGATTTGGGTTTAGATTACAAAATTGAATTACGAACGGGTGATACCACTACAACACAAAGAGGGAAACAAAAAATAAATCCTCCTCATGCTTTTGTAACTACGCCCGAAAGCATTCACTTATTGTTTAGCAATAAAGGTTATAGCGAACTATTTAAAAAAGTGGAATTTGTGATTGTAGATGAATGGCATGAATTATTGGGCACAAAGCGTGGTGTGCAAATTGAATTAATCATAGCAAGACTTCGAATTTTAAACCCCCATTTAAAAGTGTGGGGAATATCTGCAACCATTGGTAACTTACAACAAGCAAAGGATATACTGCTACACAACTTTGCAGACACTTCCATTATAACTACCAATATAAAAAAAGAAATTATCATTGAAACAGTATTACCAGATATTGTAGAAAAATACAGTTGGGGCGGGCATTTGGGCATAAAAATGTTGCCTAAGATTTTACCCATCATTCAACAAAGTGAATCTACATTAATATTTACCAATACCAGATCGCAATGCGAAATTTGGTATCAAAACTTATTAGAGGCAGCCCCAGAATTGAGTGGACAAATGGCATTGCACCATGGTTCGTTGAGCGATAAAAGTAGAAAATGGGTGGAAGATAATTTGCACAATGGGTTACTTAAAGTTGTAGTAGCTACCAGTAGTTTAGATTTGGGGGTGGACTTTAACCCTGTGGACACCGTTATACAAATAGGTTCACCCAAGGGTATTGCACGACTGCTGCAACGAGCGGGGCGGAGTGGGCATAGACCTGGAGCAGTTAGTAAGTTATATTATGTACCAACCAATACGTTGGAAATAATTGATGGAGCTGCAATAAAACAAGCCATAGTAAACAATACATTGGAGCAACGTATCCCATACGTTCAATCTTTTGATGTATTGATACAATATATGGTTACGCTAGCAGTATCAGAAGGTTTTGAAGCAACAGCACTTTTTGAAGAAATACAAAATACACATTGCTTTCAATTTATAAACAACGAAGAGTTTCAATGGTGTTTAAATTTTATTACCATTGGGGGGCAAACACTGGAAGCTTATGATGAATTTCATAAAGTAATAATAGAAAATAATATTTACAAAGTAATAGACAAGGGTGTAGCATTACGGCATCGCTTAAGCATGGGAACCATTGTAAGTGGTGGTATGATGCAAGTAAAATTTTACAGTGGCAAAAGACTGGGTTCTATTGAAGAGTACTTTATATCTCGATTAAATGTAGGAGATGTGTTTTGGTTTGCCGGTAAAAATTTAGAAATACATTCCATAAAAAATATGGATGTACTGGTAAAAAAGAGTACTGCCAAAAATGGTATCATACCTAGTTGGATGGGCGGAAGAATGAATTTATCATCGCAATTAAGCGAAGGCATAAGAGAACAAATAGATTTATACACAAAAGGACTAACGACACATTACGAAATGGAGTCGTTGATACCATTGCTACAGATACAAGCAGAAAATTCGCATGTACCAAACAAGCAAGAATTATTAATAGAACAATTGGAAACCAAGGATGGGTTTCATATTTTTATTTATCCGTTGGAGGGAAGGTATGTGCATGAAGGTATGGCTGCTATTATGTCTCATCGAATCGGGCTATTAAAGCCTATAAGTTTTTCTATTGCGATGAACGATTTTGGTTTTGAACTACTGAGCGATACCAAAGTAGATATGAATGAAGTACTGGATAATAATTTATTTAGTGATGAACACTTGTACGACGATTCTATACAAAGCATGAATGCCACCGAAATGGCCAAAAGAAAATTTAGGGATATAGCGAGCATAGCTGGTTTAATCTTCAACGGTTTTCCGGGCAAGGCTGCAAAAACAAAACACGTGCAAGCTAATTCTCAGCTATTCTTTAAAGTTTTTGAGACATACGAAAAAGAAAATTTATTACTTAAACAAGCTTACCAGGAAGTAATGGATTTTCAATTAGAAATAGAAAGAATGCAAATGGCATTTAAAAGAATACAAACACAAAAGATTGTGGTAAAAGAATTGGATAGGCCTTCTCCCTTTTGTTTTCCCATGCTGGTAGAAAGGTTACGAGAAAAATTTAGCAATGAAAGCATGGAAGATCGCATACAAAAAATGATAAAAGCCATTGAAAAATAATTATACCGTTATAAGAATACATGACCAGGAAATTTATTTGCTGCCACAAAAAGCAGTGTTTTTTCCTGTTTCAAAAAAACTTTTAATAAGTGACCTTCATTTAGGCAAAACAACTCATTTCCGCAAACACGGATTGGCAATTCCTACAGAAGCACAATTTGAAGACTTGCTTTTGCTTACAAAAATAATTGCTGCCTGGCAACCAACAAGCATTCTTATATTAGGAGATTTGTTTCACAGCGATTTTAATAGCGAATGGTTTGGTTTTGAAAAGTTTTTGCTTGAACATGAAAGTATACAGTTTATCTTGGTAAAAGGAAACCACGATATTATAAATTTTGATAAAAATATTGTACCTAATTTTTCAATAACCATGCTCTTGGAAGATGAGCATTTTAGTTACCGGCACCACCCTATTGAAAACAAAAAGCTTCTAAATTTTTGTGGTCATATACATCCAGCTATAGTTGTAAAACTAAAAGGCAAACAACATCATACACTTACTTGCTTTTTAGTAGAAGAAAATAATTTTATACTTCCAGCCTTTGGAAGCCTTACGGGTAATTTTATCATTGAAAAAAAGAAGAAGAATGTTGTGTATGCAATTGTAGGAAATAAAGTATTAGAAGTAAAATAAAAAATTACTCCTACGATACTAAGACCGCTCACCAATACTTTTCTCTACTACTTCCCTAATCCTGGCAGCCACTTTAGCCAATGCTTGGGATTCATTTTGCCATAGGTTAATAGGTCTTAATTTCCCATCGTCATCTTTTGGTATTATTTCAAAACTAGAAATTTTATCATCCACGCCACTAAAATTTGGGATAGCCGCTAAATCACAACTTTCAATATAAATAGGAATGATCGTTTTTCTTGTGTCCAATACTTTTTTGAGCTCTACTTCCCAAATATAGTCTGAAGCTATAAAATCTGCGGATAAGAGTAAAATAACTATGTCTGCTTTTTTTAGTTGCTCAATAATCTTTTCATCCCATTTTTCGCCAGCTAAAATTTCCTGGTCTGTCCAATCCTTTATTAAATTTTTTCTTCTTAACCCAGATAAATGACTTTTTATTTTGCCAAGCCAAACGGTATTGTTGTGTGAGTAGGAAACAAATATCTTTTTAGGTTCTGCGCCATCTACTGTAAATGGCAATAAATGCTTAAACTTTATTAAAAGATTGTTTATATCATCCTTCTTTTTAGTTGACAATGCCAGCAACTCATCATAAGCAGTAAAATGTATGTTATTTAAAGAAACTTCCAACTTAGCCGAAAATGCAATTTCGTCTTGACGCTTCTGTTCCATAATCGCTTTTATATTCTCCGTTTTATTATTAGCATCAACCTTATTTGGTCTGTATTTTAAAATAAGTGCAAAAATTTCTTTTTGAAGCATGGCATTACCATCTTCTACACTTACTTGTATAATACCGTCATTAGAATTTAAAGGATACAATCCTTTCACCAAAAGTTTCTTCCCAGCTTTAATTAATATTATGCCGTTTTTCCAAAAGTATTTCAATGTATCTTGCTCTCCAATAAAATGCATCAGCAAATAGTGCATTAATTTTTTATAGAAAAAAATAGGTACCCTAATCCAGTATGAATCTTGCCAAGCATTGGACGATGCAATTTTAAATAAATCTTCTATGGGATGTTCTTCCGGCAAATATTGAGGTACTAAATAATGGGTTGCTGGTTTTAAAGGATGGTCATAAATAAGCTCCAAATTTTTCATTGCTTTCAATAGAATTTCATCATCTTGTTCCTCTTTCCCTGTTTTATTTTTTAAACTGTCTATTGACAACTCTCCCCTATTAAACAATACCTCCGTGTTTAAAATTTTGTAAATATCGGCGGAAAGTTTTTTAGGGTTAAGAAAAATATGCTCTTTAAGTTTTTCGTTTTTATCAAAATAAACCAAACAACCACCTGCACTTAACCAATTAGGATAATAAGTATAATCAGTTGCAGAAATACCATCCCAACTCGTGCAAGTCTCAAGAAAGTCCTTTCTTAAAATATGTGTCTTATCTTTTGCAATTCCGGAAAAAATTGAATCCATTCCTTCATGTAATTTTAAAACCTCTGTTCTCACTTTTTTAAAATCACTTGACTGTTGTGCCTTATTGGCTATGACCTGCAATAAGGAATCTGCTAAAAAGTTTGAAAAATTATCAAGGCTTTTACTAGCTGCCTTGTTGTTTATATCGCAGCCATTTTTTAAGCTTATGTGAAAAGATTCAGTAATTCCGTATTCATCATGCAACTCTTGGGAAATTCTTTTCTTATTTACTTCATCATCTACTTTATTTTGAAGCAACAATACAGGTGAATTTTTATCAAAACCTTTTAAATACTTCAGTGTATCAAGCCAATATTTTTTTTCAAAAAAATCTATTTTAACGGGCGGTTCACCATCTCTCAACAGTTCTTCTTTGCTAAAGTTCTTATCGCTATCAATTTCCCATACAATTAAATGTACTGCATCTGTTCCTAAAAAAAGTTTATAGGCATCATGATAATACTCTTGGCCACCAAAGTCCCAAATACTTACTTCTACATTTTTTAATTGAGGAAATCTATTTATATCTGGCCGCCATCGTTTAACTTCTAAGCCATGAGTCGAGTTTCTTTCTTTTAGAAAAGTGCCATTTTTTAAAAAGTGTACAAGGTTGGTTTTGCCTGCGTTGCTATTTCCAAGAATAATAAGTTTAACATCATTAAAATCATTAGATATATCCGTATCCTTATTTATTTCTTCATTATTATTATGTGCAATTTTAGATGCTGTATTTTTATGCGACTCAACGTTCTGGCCTTTTTCTTTAAAATATGCCTTAATCTGGTTAATGTCCGATGTTGTCCAAATATCTGAAGGACAATCAATGATAGGGTTCCCATTTAAGTTAATCGTTTTTAAGTTTTCCAAATTTAACAACGGGGCTACCTGTTCAATATTATTGCCGTAAATAATTAATTGTTCTAAATCATTACAACTTTCAATTCCATCGAGCGTATCAAGCTCATTTTCGCTAATATGCAAAATTTTTAAATGAGGTGAAAATTTAACTGACTTTATTTTAGAAATTTTATTATCATGTAACGAAAGTTCATTTAATTTTTTCAACATACTAATGTTGGTTATCTGTTTTATCCTATTAAAAGATAAGTCCAATAACCATAAATTATCAAGATGGCTAATGTTTGAAATTTCTTCAATGGTAGAGTCCCTTATTTGTAATTCGGAAATAGAAATTGGTAAATCTTTGGGAATCTTTGTAAAAAAGTTTTTACCCAACGTATTTTGCGATAAAATTTCTACATCTTCATCATTGTAATAATTTATTCCAAGACTAAGCTTTTCTAAATTGGTACAATTTTTAAGAAAGGCTAATTCCGATGAAGCATCATTTAATCCGCAGTTACCTAAATCTACGAAAGCTTCCTTTTTTTGAATAGATTCATCAATTAATTGAAAAGGTAAAGACACTTTATTGAAAGCAGCCCTTATAGCTACAGCACGTTTTGATGTAATAATTTTTTTATCGAGAAGTTTATTAATAGGGTTTGTTTTAATATCCAATACTTCTATTCCAATTTGATTTACAAAAAAGGAAATGGCATTTTCTGTAATTTTATTACTTTGGATATAGAGTTCTTTTAGCGTATTAAACGTAAAAGAATTTACATTCATTTTTAAATTGTTGTTATATAAATGAAGTTCTTTTAACTTGGTTAGATGAGTCAATACCTGTATACCTTCATCGCTTAGGTTATTTTGTCCCAGATACAAATCCTTTAAATCAGGAAATTTAATCAACTCGGTTAGACTATTGTCATTGGATAGTATATTGCCACTTAAGCCTAAAGAAAGAAGATTTTCATTCAATGTAACATGAGATAAATTTTGTAGGTTATTTCCGTAGGCATCTATGGCTGTTAACAGGGTATAGTCATTAATTCCAGTTATATCTTCTAACCCTAGATTATTCAAATAAAGTTCTGTAATAGTGGTAGGTAAAATTGGTGGAACTCTTGTAAATTTATTTCGTTCTCCTTCGTTGTTACTTTGAAGAGATTCTCCATTTAAATAATAATAAGTACCTAGGTTAATTACTTTTAAATGTGTATAACTAGTTAGGTTTTCTAAAATTGAAAATGACTCATCCGTTAAACCACAATTGCCTAAATCTAAAACAGGTTCTTTGCTAGAATAATTGATTTCTATTAGCTCTAAAGCTAGGTTTCTACTTTTATTTATTTGTGCAGACATTTATATTTTTACTTTCGTCAAATTAAAATAAGAGAAGAATATTTTATTATTGGTACTCCTAAGAAACTATTGTGTAGGAAACATCAAAGCCTTTACTTCTGTTCCGAGTTTTTTACGGAGTTCAATTTCTGAGCCCATTTTTTATTCTCATCTTGCAAATAACTCTCAATCGTTTCTACAAAAAGTTTCTCTTTTGTATCTTCTTTATCATACTTACCTGCCCCTGTGATAAAAAGAAATTTTTCGCTGAGCAACAATTCACACATATTTCTATATTGAGCCCAATTATCTTTAAAATTAAATATGCCAGATACATTTGCCAAAATAGCCGTAAAAACAGAAAGTACACCTATAGTTATTTTTACGAAAGTGCTGTTGTCCATATAAGCGGTTAATGCAGGTATAATTGCTGCTATTACGGTAAGAATTACTTTGGTAGTTATATAACAATATCGGTTGAACTTGCTGTTACTGTTGTACCAATTTATTTGGTTATCTACCCTTTGTAATATGTATTCTTGTGTTTGCATGTAGCTTGCTATTAAAAAGATTGAAAAATTATCATTGAGGACTTGGTTCTCCATCGTCATAAAACAATTCTAAATTATGCTCAAGGTCTATCACGGTTTCATCTTTAAAATTTATTCTTACATAAATTACAAAAGTGCCCCAACCTGATGAATCTAATCTAAACTTATTTTTCCTTGTTTTAATAATTCTTACAGGATCGTTGAAAGTGAAGTGTAAATTATAAATAACATTTTCTATTTTATCAAGATCCTTCTCTGTAGCTTCAATCCATACACTCCAGTTCCACCAATCATCTCCCTCATATTTGGAAGATTGAACTACTTTGTAATTGCCATCTTTTTTGTGTTGCTTAGCTGTTAATATTTGCATGATATTTAATCTTTTTGAAGTTGAACATTAATTAATCCAACAGAAACAAAGCCTGAGCTCCAAATAAAGTTATTAGCACTCTCCACAGTAATTTCAATCTGTGCTTCTTCTGAAGGTATTTTTTTTACAATGATACCAAGCCCTTGGCCCAATCTTTCAAGCTTGGCCTCTTCGGGCTCGTAAAATTTTGCCTGATATAAAAACCTATACTTGCATATGGTATCCTTACTCTTTAATAGCGGCCTTATTTCTGCTACAAATTCGTTGGGCACCAGCATAAATGTCTTATAGGAGAACTTTGCTTTTTCCTTGTTTAAGAATTTAAGAATTTCAAACATTAGTGCTGCTTTGTCTTCAAACTCGTACCATTGCCTATCCCCTGTTATTCCTTTTTGTGCATCCACCCCTTTTTCCCTAATTTCAAAAATGGGAATTTTCTTTGTTAAGGCTACCGTTAATTCTTCTATTACCCATTTATGCGTGGTATATGTTCCATCGTCTTTTTTGTCTCTCTTTGTTAAAAATCCAATGCAGGCATCAGATTCTTCAATCTTTGAAACCACCGCTGCAGAAAGAACCTCACCTTGAATATCTTCACCGGTATGCACTACACAGCCCAATTCTTTTATAAAAGGAATAATCAGATTGGCTATCCATTTATCATTGTCATTATATCCAAAACCAACAAATACTTTCATAGTCCAAAATTTAAAATTTACTTAAAACTATTGATCAATTTATTTCTTATCAATATCCTTCTTCAAACGGCCAAGCCTATTATACCAAGGATTGAATAAATAGATGTATGCGTTAAATACCAGCCAACCAACGGTAGCCAGTGCAATTAACAAAAGCAGCTTTTTTATATACCCATTTACATCTAACAACTTCACCAAAAACTTAGAAAAAAAGCCGAGAATAAATGTTAGTACTATAAAAGCAACCGCACCATATTTAAACGTAATATTGGTATTCCAATTTACTATAACATATCTAGTAGCAAAGCCTAGTGCAACTAAACCGAGTGCGTACAATACCCATTGAAATGCTTTGTATTTCCTTACCAATTTAAATGGAACAAATGAACTGATGGCCAACTGGTCTATCAACTTTTTTTGTTTATCGGGTTTTGTACAATAATCATGCAGTTGCAAAAAATTCCATTTATTGTCATGCTTGCTTATATCTTCTTCGAATGCAGTCATGGTTTGTCTGTATCCGCTATACATCAATGCGTATGCTTCCATGTCATTAAAAGAATCTAAATCTGTTCTTACTTCGCTCAATAATTTTTGTACATTTTTCATAACACCAAACTCCAATAATTCGTCGTTCTTTTTTATTTGATGTTGCAAAATTGCTCTAGGCTCATCATCACAATTTATCCAACTCAACGGCTCTTGTGTAAGTTCCTTTTTGAGGTGCATAATTTTTAAATCTTGTATGATGAATGCATATTTCCTTGCTTTCAAATCGAGTAATTGCGTTTCCCTCACTCGTTCTTGCACTACATTGTCCACTCTAAAAAACAACGACAATTCGTTTCCTGTTGTTTTTGCATCATCTGGCAATTGTGCGCTACCATCGCATATGTAAATACAATCGCACTCTTGCTCCAAAATGGATGCTATGCCTTGGTTATCGTGTACACCACCATCTACCAATTCTACCTCAATTTCTGGATATAAATTTTTTAAAACCAGCGGCTCAAACATAACCGGCACGCAGGAGGATGCTGCTACGGCATTGCCAATAGGGAAATCTTTATATCCATCTGGCGCATCCTTGTAATACATGCGCCTCAACCTTTTCTTTACATCAAAGCTTTTAGATAAATATGTAGGCGGCTCACCCATCCATGATGCGGTAAATTGCCAGTTGTGCCCTGTATTTAAACAAGTAGCATTTAATATTAGTTGAGGTACTTTATTGGTGCGTTTCCAATTGTGCAGGCCTAGGCTAAAGTTGGGCGCATTTTTTGGTTTTATCATTAAATCACTCATAAAAAGGGTATCCCTTTTATCTGCATTTTCCTTTCCCTTGTTAAAAAGGGGTAAGTAAAATCGCTGTTGGTATAAAGCACCCAAACGATAAGATCTAGAATATTTTTTACTGAAAATCATTTGTAGGTTTTCAAAAATATTCGTAAAAATTTGCATGCGCAGATTTGATTGTACTGCCTGCAAAAAATCTATTTCAATTTCTTTTACAATTTTAATATAATCGGTTTTATCAATCGCACTATCTTCCTTTTCTTCTAACAGCTTTTTTAAATGCAAATAATAGTATGCCCCAATTATAGAACCTCCCGAAACACACGAAATTACTTCCACATCCCTTAACTCATCTTTTTCTGCCAATGCAGCCAAAATGCCAATTTGAAACAAAGCAGCCCTGAAACCTCCGCCAGATAAAGCTAAGCCCTTTTTTTGTGCCCTCTTTTCGGTATAAGTCTCTATTACATCCAGCAATTTCCCATCCTCAGCAACAGCCTCTTTATTTACAGCCGCCACTAACTCTTTACCATCTAGAGCCAATAAGCATTGCTGCAGTTCGAAATCAATTATTTCTTTTTCTATAAAACAATCCCCATTGTTTACGGAATAACTTTTTTCTAATTTTTGGAAATTGGCGAGTAGATTCAACTGTTGCGAAAAAGATTTTACTTTCCAAATAAGTTTTTGCGCCTTTACATATTCTTTTATAAAAAACAATGCTTGTTTGTATTTTCTTAGCCCAAAAAAAGCTTCTGCCATTGTTGCAAATTGCCAATCATCTTTAATAGGAATTTTTGGAACTGGAATATCCGCATCTACATCCCTAATGTATGTTTCCACTATCTTTCTCCTTACCTTTTGTGCAAAATTAAATCTGGTAATATGCTCTTCGCTTATGGCATCAGATGTTGCAAACTGCTCTAAGAACTGGGTCACAATAAGTTCGGAAATGAAGGCATAATTAATGGCAGTATAACCAAAATCTGTGTCTTTTTGTATTGCCAGATTTGATTCCCAAAGTTTATATCCCCTTTTATAAAATGCGGCAGATTTGTATAGGTTGTGTATTTGATGATCAAACTTCCATTTGTACTTATAAATAGCGCCTGCCAAGCCAAGTGTTTCGCAGCTTTCCGATTTCTCCAAACCACATTCAGACTTAAGAATATTGAGGGCTTTGTCATATTTGAAATAAGAAGACAAAGAGGTATCCTTGTATATATTTTTTACCAATGAATGATAATTACCATCTGTCAATTCTGTACCATTTTCTTTAAGCCCTTCAAGGTATTTCAATATTACTTCGGCCGCATAACCAAACTGGCTGCTGTCTTCCAACTTAGTATACAGATCTTTTACTTTTTTTGTCTCATAACTTTCGCCTCGCAAATATATTTTTGCTTCATCTATTATCGAGAATTTTTTTTCTTCATTATCCATGTTAGTTCTTTTAAAAATATTTAAAGGTTAATTTTTAAAACATCGTATTATGGTACCATAAAAATATTTCCACCACAATAATTTCTTTTTGTAATATTAATTATTTAAAAAAATTATACTTGTTTAATAAATTTCATGAAAAATAACATCTCAACTCCCCCCCTGATACTTACTAAAATCAAAAAACAATTCAGCTAGTTTTCGTTAAAGAAATCCAATATTCATTTCAAAATTGTATAAAAAAGCGGGGGCAACAATCTATCCACTGAGGCAAGGAGCCACATTTCTATTAAACCAATCCATGCTATTCGGATGCGCCTAAAAACCAGCTCAAATCAAATATAAAATATTTATAATAGAAAAGAAAATTTTTTTATGAAAAACAATCGTGTCCAAGAAAAATTGAAAGACGCTTGGGCAAAGATAAATGCCATGTAATAGGCTAGAGAAAAGCAGTAAACCGAGGCAAGAACGCTACACGAGTTGTTGGTACGCTTGGATTTTTTGCTTGCGCTTCATAGCAACAAAGTCTGCCCTACGGTTTTCGAACGGCGGAATAGGAAGCTTAGCAACCTACCGCAGAAATGCAGCAGAGCAAGCTGTGATGGGGTTTCTGTGGGGCAAGCTACAAGAGATCAATAAAAATCATCAGAGAGGAATCCTCTGCATTTTAAAAAGTATGGCGGTTCTTTTATACCCAAAAAGGTTCTTGGGAAGTATTAAAAATGCGATAGATATTAATGTTATTGTCAGATAGTTCGTAGAGTATGATGTATGGGTATTTATCCATTACTCTGTAGCGTACTGTATCGTACAAAAAAGAACCAGATGCAGGAATTTTTATAAGTTGTGCGAACATTGTTTTAACAGCAGCATGAAACTTTTTACCTAAACCTTTTTGTTCGCCATTGTAGTATTCAATAGCCTTTTGTAAATCATTAAAAGCGGTAGGGGTTATTTTAATTTTATAGGGCATCAATCTACTATTAAAGTATCTTTTACAGCATCCCAATCCAATAAGTAATCAGGGTTGTTTTTAACTTTAGTACGTTCTACTTCTACCAATGCTTTTTGCTCTGCTGAAATTGTAAACTCTTTATCAGAAGTAGGTGTGTCAATTTTTACAAAATCAAATTTTTGTAAAAGTTCCATCATAAAAGACACTTGCTTGTCCGGTATAGTAATAGAGATTTGTTGCATGATAAATTATTATTTAATGTGAAATATTTCGCTTTTCTAACAAGCATTTGCCACTTTGTAAAGATAGGAAAAAAATCAAATTACGGAAAAGCATTAAAGGGTAAGATGTTATATCAAATAGTCATTGGGTCTAAAAGCCATACATCCTGCTGGCGCAAGTTAGTAAGCCACCTCTTATTTGAAAACTATCGCAGCATACTTTCAAATAAAAAAAGCATCTCTGGCTCAGAAATGAAGTCCAGCCTGTGTGCTAGCTTTCTGTACCAATGCAAAAGAATAAGCTGTAAAAATCCTTTCTGCGCATTATTACGGGGTTCAAAAGCCTGTGTAAAGCTCTTGCCGCCTTAATGCCGGTATGCCTGTAGTCAGTAAGCAGCTATCCAATACAGTTTGCCGCCTAGGTCGTGGGAACCACAGCCTTTGCAATACAAGGAGCCGTTTCGACACATCATCATTCGGTTCACTTTCGTTCAACTTCTTTACACTTACCTGTACCCTTTAGGAGCACTTTTCCCTAATTGCAAACTACCTCAACTTTTGATTGAAGCCGCATAGGGTGGTTTGCAAACATTGTCTGCACAGCGTATGTGGAGGACCTCCCTCCCTCTCTTATTTAGTTTCTTCAATAGATATCGGCTCTATTGATACGTGACACACACAACGGAGGCAAAAATGCAATGTTGCCATTAGTAACTCATCTTTTTATCATAATTTTTAAAACACAAAACCAGTGCTCAATCCGAAAGGCAAAAACAAAATGTCTTCACTATCAAAACCTGAAAGTGGCAAGCAGCTAAATATTCGAAAGTTGAACCTTTCAGATTTTAAAGGTTGACCTCTAAATCCAACTATTGGGTACATCCAAAAATGTTGGTTGGTATTTCCATTGAGCATAGTACCGCCAATTCCTATTTCAAAAAAATTTTTCTTTTTCCCAAAATTCGCTGTCACATTAAGTGGGATAGTTAGATAATTTTTGGCAGCTTTACTGCAAGGGCCAAAAAGACACAATTGGAATTGTTCGCTATATCCGACACCAAGTTTACCTGCAAGAAAAAAATTTGATTTAATATTGAACAAACGTTCATATGTAAGAGAAATTAAAGAAGCATCACCAGAAGCTATGTTAATGCTATTTAAGGGTCGTGTAAATGACGAGTCTCCTCCAATTCCTTGTGAGAATACTACTTTAGTCAGTGTTAGTAAAATAATTGATAAAAAAAATATTTTCCGTATCATAGCGTGCTTTTTTTGCATTACCCATAGCTAACAGAGCTTACTGCAGGGCTGGAATTCATTGGTCTTCCGCAGGGAACCGCTGCTAGTTAAAGATATAAAAGAACAATTTAACAAAAAAAAACCAAGGGATGTTTGTCTTGCCCAATCTGGTACCGTATTGATGTTGCCAATTTTTTGAAAACTATTGCTGGATACTTTCAAAGTAAAAAAAGTAAATTAAGATTGAGTAAGAAGACCCGCAGGACGAGTTATTTTTTCTCATCCATTGATATTAATAACCAATGTTTGTTAATAACGGTACATGTGTATCCATTATTGCCTAATTCATATTTATCTACAACTTTGTACTTTTTAAGATAAGCATCATTAATGTTTAATTTATGCTCGTTAAAAAAATATTTTAAAGAAAATTTTTTTAACCCATAACTATGATACAAAGTATAGAATAATATTCCGTCCTCTGAAAACATTATTGAATTCCCATCATTCTCTAGAAAAAATTCTTTAATAAATTTAGGTGTACCAATGCTGGAAATTAATCTATAATTTGAATCTAAACATCCAATATCTAAATATTTTATTTTCCAGTTAAAATTCAAATTGATTTTATCACAATTATATCTTTGCAAATTATTGCTATAAAATATATGTAAACTATCAATGTAATGATTATTTTTTATTGCAAATTTCTCACTATTTAAAATTATCCCTTTAATAGAATCTCTTCGATATAAAAAAATAACTATGAATAGCAATATCAATAATCCAAATACTAAAAATAATTTAGAAACCAGGTTCTTCATTTGTAGGCTTTTCTGTGGCTTGTACATCTTTAGATCGCATATAATATTCTCCTTTTTTATACAATGTAATAACAATTTTCGAAAATAGGGTCTTTTCTGTCCCAATTGGCGCAGTTAAGTAAGATACCTATTATTTGAAAACTATCCCAGCATACTTTCCAATTAAAAAAATATCTCTGGCGCCTCTGGCCATTGCAAAAGAATAAGTTGTAAAAATTCTTTTCTGCACCATAATAAAGCAATGGTCACTCACGTACGTACAAGGTTACCAATACAGGCAAAGAAATTGATTACAACCCAGCATTATGGCATCCCCTACTGGCGCAGGTATCTTAGCAACCAATTATTTAAAAACTAGCGAAGCATCCTCCCCCACCTGGCGCAGGTAGGTAAGTTACCTATTTTTTGAAAACCATCGCAGCATACTTTCAAATTAAAAAAAGTATCTCTGGCGCATTCTTTGTTAAAAAACAAATAATAAGACGATGGGCACTCACGTATGTGCAAAGTGACAAACGCAGGCAAAGGATATATGCGTATTTTGGGAAGTTTCTTATATTTGCACGGCTACTTGCATAACTATCATTTTGTTTTCATTTCCATTAAAACGCATACCTTTTATTGCTAACTGTGCCTAATTTATCAACTCGCTATTGCAAATGGCAAATCCGTTTAGCTTTGTCTTCATTCTTTTTTTGCCAAGGCATATGTTTTGCAAGTTGGGCCAGCCGCATACCCGATTTAAAAACACGTCTACATTTAAATGAAGCTGCTCTAGGAACAATCCTGTTGTTTTTACCTCTTGGGCAGCTACTTACCATGCCCTTTAGTGGCAGGGCTATTACACGATTTGGCAGCAAAACTATTTTAACAATTGCCATTTTTTGTTATTGCTTTACGCTTATCAACATTGGGCTGGTAAATAAGCCTTGGCATTTGGCATTGTGACTTTTTGCATTTGGTGTAAGTGGTAATATGTGCAATATTGCTGTGAACACACAAGCTGTAAATGCAGATATATTATATGCCAAACCTATGCTCTCTACTTTTCATGGCGTATGGAGCAGTGCCGGTTTTGTTGGAGCATTTACGGGCTTGTGGATGCTAAAATTCAACATAACCCCCTATTATCATTTTTGCATGGTGGGTATTGTTGTATGTATGCTTGTTATCATTTTTAATAAATACTTATTGCTTACACCTACCAACAAAGCTGCAGCTTCCTTTAAGCGCATAAGAAAGCCCGAT
>JANNGD010000108.1:0-7259 GCA_031380515.1 Ferruginibacter sp.
GAACAAAAGTTTTGAAACCAATGAAGCATTGCTAAAAAGCATTGAATATGCCCAAAATAACAATAAGACGCTTCATTTGATAGGGCTCGTAAGCGATGGCGGCGTACACTCCCATATAAACCACATAAAGGCAATAACAAGTTTGTGTGCAGCAAAAAACTTTCACCATGTACTTGTACACGCATTTACAGATGGGAGGGATACAGATCCAAAAAGCGGGTATGCTTTTTTGAAAGAATTAGAAGAACATTTGGAGACCACAACTGGTAAAATTGCATCCGTTACTGGTAGATACTATGCAATGGATAGAGATAAACGTTGGGAGAGAGTAAAAATAGCATACGATGCCATGGTAAATGCTGTAGGCGAAAAATCGGATGATATGCTAGCATCCATTACAGATTCTTACGAAAAGAATATTACAGACGAATTTATACTTCCCCTCATAAATAATAAAGTAGGCGATACAACCATAAAGACGGGCGACACCGTTTTATGTTTCAATTTTCGTACAGATAGATGCAGGGAAATAACAGAAGTGCTTACACAAGAAGATATGCCCACATTTGGTATGCACAAACTCAATTTGCATTATACTACCCTCACAAATTACGATGCCAGCTTCAAAAATGTGCAGGTGATGTACGATAAAGATAATTTGGATAACACCATCGGGCAAGTAATAGCAGCAGCGGGCAAAACCCAACTGCGCATTGCAGAAACGGAAAAATACCCTCATGTAAGCTTCTTTTTTAGTGGGGGCAGAGAAAAGCCTTTTGATGGAGAAAACCGCATCATGATTTCTTCGCCTAAAGTAGCAACCTACGATTTGCAGCCACAAATGAGTGCTTACGAAGTGGCCGATGCTACCATAACCGAAATAGAAAACAAGCAGCCCGATTTTATTTGCCTCAACTTTGCAAATGCAGATATGGTGGGACACACAGGGGTATGGGATGCTGTAATAAAAGCAGTAGAAACAGTGGATGAATGTGTGAAAAAAGTTGTTACAAAAGCACTTGAAAAAGACTATGCTATTTTCTTACTAGCAGACCATGGAAATGCAGACTATGAAATTAATGAAGATGGAACACCCAATACAGCACATACATTAAACCCCGTTCCATTTTTTGTAATAGATAACAATTGGAATGGCAAAGTAAAAGCGGGGAAACTAGGCGATGTAGCACCAACTATTTTAAAAATGATGGGAATGCAAATCCCTGCAGAAATGAATGGAGACATATTGATATAATCCCAATTTTCATAAAAAGAACTTTGTATGGAATTAGTAGAACCCAATATAGGCCTTGCATTGTGGACGATTATTGTTTTTGTAATTACGGCTTTGTCATTAACAAGTATATTGGCTTTATTAAAATTTTAATGCTGTATTTAAATGGTTGTACAATTGTTTCAATAGATGGTATAATCATGCAATAATGAAAACAAACAATAAAAACCGAAGCATCGCCACTAATAAATAAGCATCAATCCAAATAAAATGTATGTGCTGTGTGCATAGCTGCAAGTGGCATCATTTGTTCGGACTTAGTCGCTGTGCCGTGCGTATGTGTATGCGTATGCCGCTTGCGGCGGCACTCATACACATACGCACACCGCTCCCGCCGCCGCAGCGTGTGGGCAGTACAGCATTTCTCAACATTTACCGAAGCGAGTACATGCGCTAAACTAATTGATAAATTATTACTGGGTGTTACTCTCAGGAGAGGCTGTTGTATTTTGTCTGAAGTGATAAAATGCGCTGAGTTTTAGCTCGGAGTAAATGAATACAAAATTTTTTGAAACCCTTAGTCACACTATATTCCATCGTTAGTATAATATATCGTGCTGTACCATAAGAAGATTTATGGAGTTAATTCCTAATTCCTAACCCCTAACCCCTAATTCCTAACTCCTAATTCCAAACTCCTAATTCCTTGTCTCATCCCCCGCATCCAATGATGCCTGCTTCTTTGTGTTCTGTTATTGCTCATTTATGGATTCCACCAACTCTCGCATCTAATACCTAAACGGCCGTTTTTAAAAATCATTTTACAATCATTTCTAAAACCAGCAATCATGAATATAGATGCCATTTTAAAATCAGATGTACTCGATATTATTTTTGAAAATAGGAACAAGACCTACGGTGCATACACGCTAAGGAAATTTTACAACAATAGACTGTATACGGCTTTGGGAGCCATGTTTGGGGTTGTTGTGGTTTTTTGTGCATTTAGTTTTATTGCCAAAGAAAAAAAAGTAATTGAGGCGTCGCCTTATGTCATGGGTCCTACACTTAGTGAACCACCAAAAAACAAAAAGGTACCAGAGAAGCCCCAAGATTTAAAAAAGCAGCCCATACCAGCCGCAGTAAAGCCGCTTCCACCTTCTGTAAACTTTACAGCACCCGTTATTACAACCAAAACAAATGTTCCAACAATTACTACCTTGGATCCAGGGATACAAATAAGTGATATTGATAAACGGGGAAAGCCTGGCATTAGCATTCCTATTATAACCAAATTGGGAACAGATTCAATCTCGACTCCAGAAACACCCAAAAAAACCGAAATAGATAAAATAACGCCAATAGGCGTTGCAGAAGTAATGCCATCTTACCCTGGCGGCATGGCAGCATTGATTGAATTTCTAAAGAAAAACCTAAAAGCGCCAGAAGATGTAAATGAAGGCGAAATTGTTTCTGTAAAAATTAAATTTGTAGTGGGTTACGATGGGGTTCTTAAAAGCTTTGAGACAGTAGAAGACGGTGGAAGGGCCTTTAACAATGAGGTAATAAGGGTACTCAAGAAAATGCCAGAATGGATTCCTGGCAAAACAAAAGGTGAAAATGTATCTGTTTATTACACAATTCCTGTAAAGTTTACACCTACAGAATAGTTTGCTCAATTTTTATCATTAATTTGCTACTTCAAAATTTTATTATGGCTTTGGAAGAATTTGAGAAAGAAGAAAAACTAAGCACAAGAGAAAAAGGGATGGTGCGCATGAAAAGTATAACCAATTACGTAATGGGTGCATTACTAATAGGCGCAGGATTTTTCTTTTTGTTTCCAAATAGTAAAACGGCTCCATATATTGAGCAATATGATTCTACCATGATAAAGGTATTTGCAATAGTGTGCTTTGTATATGGAGCATTTAGAATTTACAGGGGATACAGCAAAAATTATTTTAGGGAAAGTTGATATGCGAAATAAAACTATTTTGAAATTTTGGTTAGTTGCTTTTATTGGTACTATTCTTTTTACTTCATGTAACGAAGAAAGTTTAAAAAATAAGCCAACGGATACCCCCATAGCAGGTACAATAGAGATAAGTGTGGACGAATCTTTTGAACCAATCATACGAGAGCAAATAGCCATGTATGAATCGTTTTACCCTGGTACAAAAATTAATGCGCATTATAAAACGGAGGCAGATTGCCTAAAAGATTTTTTTAAAGATTCTGCCAATAGATTGGTTATCGTTACTCGTGGGTTGTTAGATAAGGAAGAGCGCTTTATGATAGAGACGATTGGTTTCAATCCTGGTTGGCAAGAGATAGCAACAGATGCGGTAGCAATAATTGTAAATAAGGCAAGTGCGGATACTGTCTTTTCTTTGGAGCAATTACAACAGCAGCTTACAGGAAAAATAAAAAGAGAGCAAACGATTGTATTTGATGGCTTAAATAAAACCAGTACTGTACGATTTATTGAAGATTCTATTCTTAAAGGAAAAGCATTTGACACATCCGTTGTAAGAGCAGTAAAAAACAGCGATGAGGTAATAAATTATATAACTACTCATGAAAACGCTATTGGATTTGTGGGTATAAACAGGATTGGAAACCCAGAAGACCCAAAACAAGTGGAAATTTTAACAAAAGTAAAAATTGCACTGGTACAATGCGATTTGTGCGAGGATAAGCCCTTTATTTTGCCCTCACAACAAACAATCCTAAATAGGAGATACCCATTGGTACGTGGTTTGTATTATATAATCAAAGAAAATTATACAGGCTTAGGAAATGGCTTTGTATCGTTCTTAAAATACGAGAAAGGGCAATTGATATTTAGGCGAGCCTACCTTGGTCCCATTATGAATTTCAATGTTCGTAATGTTAAGATTAACGAAAAGCTACCCGAAGATTAAAATCTTTTTAGCTTTTATTGCAACAAATTCTTTAAAATTGTAGTTCTAAATTAAAATGGAGAAAATGACAAAAATCAAAACACTGGTATTGGGCATAGTAACCCTACTTTTTGTAGGAGCATCCTTTGCTCAAGCAATTGATGAGGGCAAGAAATTTTTGTACTTCGAAAGATACAAAAGCGCAAAAGATATTTTTCAAAAACTCTCCACTGCAAACCCTGTGGATGAAGCAGCTGCTTACTATCTTGGGCAAGCTATGATTGGGCTAGAAGATATTGCGGGCGCAAAAGCGCTGTATCTTCAAAAATTATCTGCAACACCCAATAGTCCATTATTGCTGGCTGGAATGGGCCATATCGGTTTATTGGAAGGCAATATGCCGGATGCGAGAAGTAGGTTTGAAACGGCTGCCAATTTGAGTGGGGGCAAACGAATAGATGTATTAAACGCCATTGGAGTTGCTAATAGCAATCCGGAAACTAAAAATGGAGATGCCAATTATGCAATAGACAAACTTAAATTGGCTACTACCATCAAGGGATTTAAGGATCCAGAAGTATGGACAAATTTGGGAGATGCGTACAGGAAAATAAATGACGGATCAAATGCCGCTGTGTCTTACCAATCTGCATTAACACTTAATCCAAATTATGCCAGAGCAAAATACCGTTTAGGTCGCTTGTATCAATCACAAGGAGAATCTCAAAGGGATTTGTTTTTAAGATTATACAATGAAGCAAGTGCAATGGATGCAAATTATGCGCCCGTTTACAACACTTTGTTCAATTATTTTTTCAGCACAGATGTAACCAAAAGTGCCACTTATTTAGAAAAATGGCTTGCCGTTTCTGACGATGATCCTAAAGCCTGCCTTTCTAGAGCTAGTATGAAATTTGCGCAGGGACTCAATGCGGAAGCATTGGCTAAATCTGATGAATGTATAGCTGCCCAAGGGGCCAACGCATTGCCTAATTTATATGGTTTGAAAGCATACACTTACTTAAAAATGAACGATTCTATAAATGCTAAAGCTAGTTTTGAAGAATATTTTAAAAGACAAGTTCCTAATAAAATAGGTTCGGGTGACTACTCTACTTATGCATTTACTTTATTAAAATTTCCTGGAAATGAATTGCAAGCTGCTATGAATATTGAAAAAGCAGTAGCACTAGATTCATTAGAAAAAAACAAAGTAGACTATCTGAAAGTGATGGCTGTTGCTTATAGAGCGCAGAAAAACTTTGGAGAAGCTGCAAATTGGTATAATAAAATATTATATATCAAAAAGAATTACAATAATGTTGATTTGTACAACGCTGGATATGATTATTTCCGTGCTGCCAAGTTTGATTCTTCTGTAACTGTTTTCAATAAATACACTACAAAGTATCCAGATGATATGTTTGGGTATTATATGATAGCAAAGGCAAATTCGGGTATTGATACCAGCGGAACAACTGGTTTAGCAGCTACATCATATCTTAAAGCCATTGAAATTGGTGAAAAAGCAACGGATAAGGCTAAAATAAAAGACCAATTGGTAGCAGCTTATGGTTATATGTTACAATATTCTTACAATGTAAAAAGAGACCAAGCCGCTGCTATTGCTTATGCTGATAAAGCCTTGGAGGCAGATCCTACAGATGAGCAATCAATAAAAAACAAGGAATTTGTTACAAAAAACAACCCAAACGCAAAGCCAGCTACTAAACCAGCAGCTAAGCCAACAACGCCACCCGGTACAAAACCAAAAGTGGTTGCACCAGTAAAAAAAAAACCGTAGTTAAAAAGAAATAAAACAAAAATGTTCCGAGGTAAACTTCGGAACTTTTTTTATGCCTTTAATTTAAAACTTGATATGGTATATTGGCTACTGTAGCTTATTTTTGCACCTAATCACAACAAATATCTATGCAGTTTTTTTTTCTAAGAATTATTGAAAATGGTACCATAAATTATCTCCCGATAGTTTTGCAACTAATCTTTGCCATAGGTTTTGTGGCAACAATGATTCTATTGTCAAGTAAATTTGGTCCAAAAAGACAAACATCTGATAAACTAGCCAATTTTGAAAGTGGGATAGAAATACAAGGTAATGCACGTCAACCTATGGCTATTAAATATTTTTTAATTGCCATATTGTTTGTCTTGTTCGATGTGGAGGTAATCTTCTTTTATCCATATGCCGTAAATTTCAGGGAATTTGCAAATGACCCTGCTATGGGGTGGCATACTTTTTTAGCAGTGATACTTTTTGTAGCCTCTTTTTTGGCAGGTTTCATTTACATTTTTAAGAAAGGCGCTTTAAAGTGGGAGGAATAAAAATAATGTGCAATTGAGCAGATGTGCAAATATTAAGGGTTTATAAAATTAAAAAGTTGCTAATGAAATGTAGATATGCGCTTAAAAAATTGGCACATTTTCACATTTTCAAATTGGCATATTAAAAATAAATTATGTCTCGTCCAGTACAATACAACAACACAATAAAATTCGCTGGTATTCCGGAAGGATACATGGGCGAAGGTTTTATGGCTACCAGTTTTGAAAAAGTAGTAGGGCTTGCTCGCAAAAATTCGATCTGGCCATTGCCTTTTGCAACTTCCTGCTGCGGCATTGAGTTTATGGCAACGGCTGCTGCACATTACGATTTAGGTCGTTTTGGTTCTGAGCGTATGGCCTTTACTCCACGCCAGTGCGATTTGATGATGGTGATGGGAACAATTTCTAAAAAAATGGGACCAGTTGTAAAGCAAGTTTACGAGCAAATGGCCGAACCCCGTTGGGTAATGGCTGTAGGTGCCTGTGCCTGCAGTGGTGGTATTTTTGACACCTACAGTGTATTACAAGGAATTGATCAGGTGGTGCCGGTAGATGTGTATGTGCCTGGTTGTCCTCCAAGACCAGAAGCAATACTTGACGGGTTGATGAAAGTGCAGGAGTTGGTGGGGCAAGAAAGTTTGCGTCGCCGCAACAGCGACCATTACCAAAAATTATTGGATAGTTACGGAATACAATAAAATTGCAGATTGGAGATGTACGATTGCAGATGTATTAAGCAATCCGAAATCGCCAACCTGCCTGTCGGTAGACAGGTC
>JANNGD010000151.1:0-34844 GCA_031380515.1 Ferruginibacter sp.
GTAAGCCAAACAACAGGTATATGTGAAAGCCCAAGAGCAGCCATTGTTGTAAACGTAAATGCAGGCCCCGCAATCACATTGCAACCGGTAGATATCAATACTTGTGCTACAACAGCAACCTTTACAGCAACAGCCACAGGAACAAACTTAACCTATCAATGGTTTTTGAGTACCGATGGAGGAGCAACGTATACAGCAATGACTGGGCAAACATCAAGCACGTTGGTATTAACAGGTTTAACAACAGCCCAAACCAATAATAAATACAGATTGGTGGTTTCATCTGCATCATGTAGTGCTGTCACTTCAAACGCAGTATCAGTTAAAGTTGGTACAAATCCAGTAGTAGTATTAACGGCAGCGCCGGTAGTAGCATTTAATCCTTACACAAACGGAGGGTTATTTACCACGGTAAGTCCTGTAGGAAACTATACTTATTTATGGAAGCGAAACAACAATACCATCTCTAACACTACAACTTCTATAACAAGAGCCAATGGCTTGTTGGATGATTTTGGTAGCTACCAAGTTACAGTTACAGATGCAGCTACAGGTTGTTTTGGGGTTTCAAATGTAGTTTCTGTAAGTGATATACCAAGTACAAACGAACAATTGTTTGCTTCTCCTAATCCTACCAATGGAATGGTAAGAATTAGTTATTACAGCAACACAACTGCTCCACAAGCACGTACTGTAACAATTTACGACGAAAAGGGAGCTAGGCTAATGAGTAAAAACCTTACGTTTGTAGGTAGATATGGTTCTGTAGATATAGACTTATCTAGACAAATAGCAGGAACATATATTTTTATACTACGAGATGCAAGTGGCCAAGAGCTAGCTGCGCAAAAAGTAATTAAGTACTAAAATTTTATTTAAAAAATTGATCCCGACCAAGTAAAACTGGTCGGGATTTTTTTTATCGGCAATAGCTGTATAATTTTGTTTGTAACATTTATGGATAAAAAATCTATTGGCATTTTTGATAGTGGTTATGGAGGCCTCACTGTGCTTAAAGAAATTTGTGCCGCTTTGCCTGCGTACGATTACATTTATTTAGGAGATAATTTAAGAGCACCTTATGGGCCCTTGCCTTATGAAACCGTGTATGAGTACACGCTGCAATGTGTAAAATGGTTTTTCTTACAAGGATGCCCGCTTGTAATTCTTGCTTGCAATACAGCTTCTGCAAAAGCATTGAGAACTATCCAACAAAAAGACCTTCCCAAAATAGATGCCACTAAAAGAGTTTTGGGTGTTATACGTCCCACATCGGAATTGATTGGAAATTTCACCAAATCGAAGCATGTTGGTATAATGGCAACGGCAGGGACGGTATTGTCCAATTCCTATGTACTAGAAACAGAAAAGTTTTTTCGAGATGTTGAAGTAGTGCAAGAAGCTTGTCCAGAATGGGTGGAACTGGTAGAAAGCGGTAAACATCACTCAGCTGAAGCAAATGAACCTGTAAAAAGACATATTGACAATTTATTGGCCAAAAATGAAAATATTGATTGCATTTTGCTTGCCTGCACCCATTATCCTTTGTTGATAGACAAGATCAATGAATTTGTACCAAAAGATGTAAAGCTGGTGCAGCAGGGTAAAATAGTAGCCGAAAGTTTGGTGAAATACCTTGAAAACCATGTAGAAATAGCGGAAAAGTGTAGTAAAGTAGGGAATCGTTTTTTTTATACAACAGGCAATATACAAGATTTTAATAGTCATGCATCTGTGTTTTTTGGAGAGGAAGTAAAGGCCACCCAAATAAAACTTTAAGGCTAAGTTTAATTTGTTTGCATTATTTGCAAATATTTTGCTACTTTTGCCGTCCTTTCACAAGCGGTAGGGATGGTGCCTTACTTGCGAGAATGACGAAACAATATTTGTAAAAGGAGAAAAACATAAAATAATGCCAGGAAAAAAAAGAACCTACCAACCCCACAAACGTCGTAGAAAATCTGTACACGGATTTCGTGAGCGTATGAGTACTGCAAATGGCCGCAAGGTATTGGCAAGTCGTAGAGCAAAGGGTCGTCATAAACTTACAGTTTCTGATGAGCACGGTTCAAAAAAATAGACTATAATTTTTTGCCCATGCGGCATAAGAATATTTGCAGCCCTCTATTATTGGAGGGCTTTTTTGTGGAGTGAGGTTTAGATATTTCATCTCTAAAGAAATTTTCACCTATCAATGCCTTTCGCCTCTTTTGTATTTTCTTTTTTCTGGAGTTTTATTATTTGGGTCGATCGAAAACATTAAAAAGAAAATAGCCAATAACAAAAAAAATATTGAAAGGTATAATTCTACTTTACGTAATTCTTTAATGTTTGCATCAAACTTTAATATTGGTTTATCTTCTTGTAAAAACAAAACAAGTATGCTATCACCTACATTATATTCGAAACAGGATTTGCTATCTATTTTTAGAGATTTGGTTATGTTTTCGTTTAAAATTCTTAGTTGAAGAGAACTACTACCCCTTGCGCTTGTTTTGCAGTAAGCCTTTTCTAATATGCCAATGGTTGGTTTTCCATTTTCAAATACGTCTTTATTGTTGTGATATTCATAGTATAGGCCACAAGAGCATAGTAACGAAATGACTGATGACAATTGACAGCTCCAAGCTATATTCGAAAGTTTTTTATTAATAGATATTTTCATTTTATTCGATTCTGTAAAAAAGTGCTGCTTAACTAAAACTTCTACCCCCCTCTCTTCCCTTTAAAAAATGCCTTCATCAAAGCAGCACATTCTTCTTGTAATACCCCGCCTATTACAATTGTTTTGGGGTGAAAAGGATTTGTATCGCCTGTATATTTCCGGTAACTGTTTTTATCGTCGGGAGCACCAAAAACCAGCTTGCCAATTTTGCTCCAATACAAAGCGCCGCAGCACATAAGGCATGGCTCAATGGTTACATACAAAGTAGCGTCTGGTACATATTTACTGCCTAGGGCATTGTAAGCTGTCGTGAGCGAAAGTATTTCTGCATGAGCGGTACTGTCATTTAGCAACTCTACTTGGTTATGAGAGCGGGCTATAATTTTTTCGCCCATCACCAATATAGCACCAATGGGTACTTCGTCTTTTACATAAGCTGCTTCGGCTTCTCTAATAGCAAGGCGCATGTATTGTTCGTCGGTCATTGTTGCTTAACTTTAGTAAACAAAAGTAAACTAAATGGATACAAAGGCGGCATTGGATGCCATGCGAAATTATTTTGAAACGGGTATTACAAAAACATATGAGTTTAGAAAAGCTCAACTACAAAAGCTAAAAGCGGCTGTGGTAGCTCATGAAAACGAAATTTATGACGCCTTGCATAAAGACTTACGCAAAAGCAAAGAGGAAACTTATGTTACCGAAAATGGCTTTTTTTTGGCAGAAATAAATAATACTATCAAAAAATTGAGTGGGTGGATGAAGCCCGAATCAGTTGGTACTAATTTGTTGAACTTTCCATCTAAGAGCTTTGTAATACATGAACCGCTGGGCGTTGTATTGATTATTAGCCCATGGAATTATCCTTTTCAATTATTGATGACACCGCTTATTGGTGCAATAGCTGCGGGTAATTGTGTAGTGATGAAGCCAAGTGAACTAGCTCCCGCAACCGAAGCGATTATGAAAAAAATTATAGATTCCACTTTTGATAAAAATTATATTTTGTATGTAGAAGGCGATGGTGCAACGGTAGTGCCCGAGCTGATGAACAATTTTATTTTTGACCATGTGATGTACACTGGAAGCACCATGGTAGGAAAAATTATTTATGAATTAGCAGCAAAAAACTTAGTACCTGTAACGCTAGAACTTGGAGGAAAAAGTCCTTGTATTGTAGAAGCAGATGTGGATATTAAACTAGCTGCTAAAAGAATTGCCATGCCCAAGTTTAGCAATGCGGGGCAAATGTGTGTAGCGCCCGATTATGTGCTCGTGCAGGAGGGTGTGAAAGATGCATTTGTAACAGAATTGAAAAAGTCGCTGATACAATTTTTTGGTGAAGATTCCCAGCAGAGTGGTTTTTATGGACGTATTATCAACGAAAGACAATTTACAAGACTCGAAAAATATATAAGCAACGGAAAATTGCTGCATGGTGGTAAAACAGATAAAGCAGATTTATTCATAGAACCAACCTTGCTTGAGATAACAAGCATGAATGATGAAGTGATGCAAGCAGAAATCTTTGGCCCAATATTACCCATCATCAGTTTCAAAACAATGGATGATGCCGTTGCTATCATTAAGCAACATAAAAACCCGTTGGCCATGTATATATTTACAAAAAGCACCGAAAAAGAAAAACAATGGTTGAATGCAGTAGCATTTGGCGGCGGTTGTGTGAACAATGCAAGCTATCATCTTACCAATCATAACTTGCCATTTGGTGGAAGGGGCACTAGTGGCACAGGCAACTACCACGGTAAATTTAGTTTTGCAACATTCAGTCACAAAAAGGCAATTATGAAAACGTATACTTGGCTGGATTTGTATTTGAAGTATCCACCGTTTACAGGGAGATTGGGATTTTTTAAGAAGATAATCAGGTAAAGAGGTAAAGCTTGCAAAAAGCATCTATGCTGCTACGCATATTTTTGCCTAGAAGTGAGGAAGGCGAATATTTTTGCTTCGCAAAAAATATTGCCAAAGGTGGGGCTGCGGCCTTTTAGATTTTTATAAGATAAAAAGAGTACAACAATTTTTAAATAATTGAAAATAAGGGGGAACGCCTAACAGTCTTCTCGGCAAAAAATAAAACATGACAGGCAAACAAAAATTTATGAAATTTATTTATCCTACTTTAGAAGGTATAGGTAAATTATTTAAAGTAAACAGTAAAGTACTATCGTCTAAAACACCCGCTACTACTTCATTTTACGATTTAAAAGCAGTGATGAATAATGGCAAGGAATACGATTTTGCAGCATTGCGCAATAAAAAAGTATTGATTGTAAATACCGCTTCCAACTGTGGTTATACTGCCCAATACGACGACTTAGAAAAATTATATGGAATAGAAAAAGATAAACTTGAAATCATTGCTTTTCCGGCAAATGATTTTAAAGAACAAGAGAAGGATGACGACGAAACTATTGCTAGTTTTTGTAAAATAAATTTTGGGGTAACTTTTCCTTTGATGAAAAAAACGATGGTAGTAAAAAAGGGGGATCAAAGCAATGTATATAATTGGCTTACAAAAAAAGAAAAAAATGGCTGGAACACGCAGGAGCCAACTTGGAATTTTTGCAAATACTTGATAGATGAAAATGGAAACCTTACGCATTTTTTTGAAGCATCTATATCGCCATTGGGTAAGGAAGTTACAGATGCAATAAACAGCTAGACCATGTTTACAAAAGAAACCATTGAGCATTATTTTTTAAATTACAAACATGCACTACTGTTTTTATGTATAGTTGCTATTATTGCAATTATTGCTGCAGGTATTTTTTACTGGGGTATAAAAAAAGAATATTTTAAGGGAATAGCAATTGGTATAATGAGCTTGGGTTTTGCTTATGGTATGTTTAGCTATAGTAATTATGCCACTGCAGATAGATTAAGAATAATAAATGCATACAATTACGATTTACATCCGGAATACTTAAAAACAAAAGAGTTACCTCGTATTGCTAAACTCAAAAAAACAATCGCCATAATTGGAATAGTGCATGTACTATTTCTAGCAATTGCTTTTTACCTAGCAAATTATTATTTAAAAAAAATGAAATACTTGTCTGGAATATTTACAGGCATTTTTATAATGAGTATTTTTGCTTTAGGGTTTTGCTATTTTGTAAAAAATAAAACAAAAGGGTATGAGCAGGGGATCGTAGAATTTACAAAGGATATAAGAATATAATTAAATGGATTTAGTGAATTTATTTAGAGGCATTTTTTTTAATTTTTTCTAACTCTTCTATATCTAATAAATCCTTAAGCCTCCCTGCGGCTTTTTTACATGTAATTAAATGATTGTAATGTAAAAATTTTACTTCTATATTTTCTATTTCAGCTGTAACTGCATAGGTATAACATTCTTCAAACCCTATGTTTTCTAGTCCTTTAACAGATGTCATAACATCTAATTTAAAACCAAAATTTAATTGAAAGTCAGTCCAACCTAGAATAAATTGCATCGTTTCTATTAAATCATAATCCCCAGATCCTTGTTCTATCAATGCTTTTCTTAATTTTTTTCTATTGTTTAAACTGTCTTCTATCCAAAGCTCTAAGATATTAGTGATTCGATTGTACCCATGAAGATTAGTAGCAAATCCACCAATCATTATATATCGAACTTGATTTGTGTTTAGGCTTCTCCAAAGGGAAAGAATATCTTCATCTAAAATATCCATATATTATTCTTCTTTCATTTTAGGGGATGAAATGATGTTAGCATTGTTGATCATTTTTGAAATTTTAATTAATTTCATAAGTGTATAAAACCTTTCTGTATAGGTTGTATTAGCTGCTGCTTGCAAGCGGGCATTCTCTAATGCTTCTTTAGATGAATATATTTTGTAAGGAGATTTATCCATATTCAAAATTACAATTTTTTAAATTGGAACGTACCCCTGCTCAAAAAAGATTTACGGCTGAAGAGCGGCGGGATAGAAGTGGAAATCCTTTTTGTTGGCTTATAGGCTAACAAAAAGATTGTAACGGATAGCCCGTACTGCTGTTTCAAAATGCACAAATGATTACCGCACAAAAAAATAAACCTTTGTGCAACTTTTCCCCTTTGCGTCTTTGTGGTTCACTAAAACCTTTTTGGTTCAACTAAACTTACAATGGACATTTCTCATGATAATCTATCAATTCGATGGGCGTTCTTTCGAAGCTATAATCTTTGTAGTGCGAAGTTATTTCATCCAACACTTCGTGAATTTCGCTAGGCTGGTTAAGGGTTACAAGGCGTAAGCGGAAATCTTTAATGCCTGGTAAACCCTTTAAATAATTTGTATAATGCCTGCGCATTTCGTTAATGCCTACTACTGGCCCTTTCCATTCTATAGAACGATTAAGGTGTTTTTTGCATACGGCAATACGCTCTTCCAAAGTTGGAGAAGGTAATATTTCGCCTGTTGCCAAAAAATGTTTTATCTCCCTAAAAATCCACGGGTAACCAATGGCTGCACGGCCAATCATGATACCATCTACACCGTATCTTTCTTTGTATTCTTTTGCTTTTTGCGGACTATCAATATCGCCATTGCCAAACACAGGAATGGTAATGCGTGGGTTGTTTTTTACTTTTGCAATTAGGCTCCAATCGGCCTCGCCCTTGTATAGTTGACTGCGTGTGCGCCCGTGTATGGATATAGCCGCTACGCCTATATCTTGCATGCGCTCGGCTACCTCTTCTATGTTTTTTGTACTATCGTCCCAGCCCAACCTTGTTTTGATTGTTACTGGTAGTTTGGTACTAGCAATTACAGATTTTGTAAGACGCTCCATCAAATCTATGTCCTTTAAAACACCAGCACCAGCACCTTTTAGCGCTACTTTTTTTACGGGGCAACCATAATTGATGTCTATAAAATCTGGATTTACAGCTTCGCAAATGGCAGCACTTTGTCCCATGGCTTCTTCATCGCCTCCAAAAATTTGTATGGCAAATGGGCGCTCTTCTTCCGAAAAATCAAGTTTCTTCAAACTTTTAATCGCATCTCTAATAAGTCCTTCGCTGCTGATGAACTCGCTGTACATTAGGTCTGCACCATTATCTTTACAAACTGCACGAAAGGGTGGATCACTCACATCTTCCATGGGTGCAAGTAAAAGCGGAAACTCGGGTAATTGTATGTGACCTATTGATGGCATAGTAAAGTAATAAGTTTAAAAGTAGATAAGGTTTTTACTTAAGTCTGCTTTATTTTCAAATAATGTCAATACCACTAATAACAAACTAAATCTTCTAAAAGTGGGAATTGAGTATATTGCGTGCAAATTTACAATAAAAGTTTTAAGGCATGGATTACAAAAGCGTTAAAGGTTACACTGGTTGGACACAAATGGGCTTTTTGTTTGTGTTTTTGGGCTTAGGATTTATTGTGGCTGGTGGTATACAAGCATTATTAACCATGCAAATGTTGCCTAGTGGTACTAAAATGACCGACACGGAGGCAATAATGAAAGCCATGCTTGCACCAGAAAATATAAATTTGACTAGAACTTTACAGGTGTTGAGTACGTTGGGATTGATGTTTATTCCTGCCTTATTGTGGAATTATGTGAGTAATGGAAAAAGCTTGTTGTGGTTGGGATTTAGTAAATATTTAAATGCTTGGCAAATTGTACTCGGTTTTATGATTATATATGCAGCTGCGGTTGCCGTTGCTCCATTGGCTGATATATCCAAATCTATTGTTGCACATTTTCCTAGGTTGGATGCTATTGCAAAAAAGATGGAGGATACTTACAATGCCCAAACAATGGCAATGAGTAATCTTAAAAACGTACCGGAGTATATTACAGGGTTGTTTATAATGGCATTTTTCCCGGCCATGTTTGAAGAAGTATTTTTTAGAGGTGCTATGCAAAATTTTTTGGTAAGATGGTGGAAAAATCCGTTACTAGCTATTATAGTTACTTCCATTATTTTTAGTTTGATACATATGTCCATCTATCTTTTTTTGAGTAGAATTGCGCTGGGTTTTGTACTAGGATTGATGTTTTACAAAACAAAAAATATTTGGGTAAATATATTTGCGCATTTTATAAACAATGCCATTGTACTTACAATGCTTTTTGTGGGGCGCAAAAAAATGGACAAAATAAGTGTTTCAGACATGGATCAAAATTTCCATTGGAGCATAGGCTTGGCGGGAGTGATAGTATTAGTGGGGCTTTTCTTTTTGCTAGATAAATATGCTGCAAAAAACAAAGCAAGGATAGAAGCACAAGAAAGATTGCTGATAGCAGCAGCGGATCCGTATAGTGGTATTGCACACAAAGAAAATTATTAAGATGGCATTGAATAAAGCAGTATTTAAAACAAGGGCGTTGACAGCATTGGTATTTGTAGCAGTAATGCTAGGAGGGCTGTTTATGAATGGCTACACTTTCATTTCTCTTTTGGGTATTATCATGGTTGGTTGTTTAATTGAGTTTAGAAAAATCTTAAAAATAATAAAACCTACTGGTTATAGAATGTATTTGACGTTGGCTTTGCCATATATTATTATTCCAATTATTATGTTAATAAGCCTTGGGATTAATTTGAGAAAAAGCGAAATTGATTTTAGTAAATATTCGTCCACAATCCCATGTTTCATAATCTTCTCCATTTGGATAAACGATACCATGGCATATATCGTAGGATCGTTTATAGGCAAAACGCCCTTTTCTAAAATTTCGCCCAAAAAAACATGGGAGGGTACTATTGGTGGAGCCGTACTTTGTGTGGTAGTAATGGGTTTGTTGGGTTATTATATACCGGCATTTAAACACTTGGCCATACAACATTGGGTTGCCATTGCTGCCATTTGTGCGGTGTTTGGTACAATGGGCGATTTATTGGAAAGTAAAATAAAACGTACTGCAGGTGTGAAAGACAGTGGTTCTTTTATGCCTGGCCACGGTGGTTTTTTAGATAGGTTCGATTCTTTGCTTATTGCTGTTCCATTTGTATGGTTGTACGTGCAACTTTTCGTTGTATAAAACTGTAACTTCGCCGTTTCAAAAAATACCCACACCCATGACAATACATAGAGAAGGATACAAATCTATTGCGCTTGCAACCATCGTCTTTATTGCCCTTAATATGCTTATGCGTTGGCTTTTTGCAGCGTCTTTGCCATGGCTTTGCATATTATTTTTTATTGCTTCACTAGGCTTTTTACTTTTTATTGTTTCTTTTTTTAGAATACCGGCTCGCTTACTAACCATAAAAGATGGCCAAATTATATCGCCAGCCGATGGTAAAGTAGTGGTAATAGAAGAAGCCATAGATGAAGAATATTTTAAAGGCAAAAGATTACAGGTATCTGTATTTATGAGTCCGCTCAATGTACATGTGAATAGGAATCCGATAAGTGGAGAAATCGTTTACAACCAATACCATAAAGGAAAATACCTAGTAGCTTGGAACCCAAAGTCTTCTACAGAAAATGAAAGGCATTCTGTGGTAATTAAAAATGGAGAAACAGAAATATTGGTAAAGCAAATAGCCGGAGCTGTGGCTAGGCGTATTGTAAATTATTTGGAAGTAGGCAATAAAGTAAAACAAACAGACGAATACGGTTTTATAAAATTTGGTAGCAGGGTAGATTTGCTTTTGCCAATAGGAACTAAGGTTAATGTGGGACTAAACGAAGTAGTAAAAGGCGGTGTAACGGTGATTGCTACTTTGTAAGCTGTTGTTTTTTAATTAATTAATATCAATAACATAAATTAACAATATTATTGATTTTAGATAATAATTGTTGATTACATTTGTTTTACGATTAATAACAATAAAAATTATAAAAAATGAAAAAAGTATTATTATTGGCTACAGCAGCATTGTTTGTTGCAGGCGCAGCATTTGCTGATGGTGGAAAAAAGAACAAGAAAAAATGTGTAAAAGCTAAAATGTCTTGTAGCAAGGATATGAAAGCAAAAAAAGGTGGATGTTGCAAAGACAAAGCTGCAACTGCTGCTTTATAATTTTGTAAAAGACGTCATTAAAACAGGCTGCGTCAGAAATGATGCAGCCTGTTTTTTATAAAATATCTTCTAATTCTTTTAAATGAGTGATGGTATAAGTAGCTTGTAATTTAATGGGCTCTTTTATATGATTTACAAAAATGGCATCCATACCAGCGTTTAGTGCACCGGCAATATCAGCATCTTGGTTATCGCCTATCATAATGCATTCCGATAAAGTAGCATTTGTTTTTTCCAATGCATATTCAAATATTTCTTTTTTAGGTTTTAAGCTATTGCTAGCTTCCGATGTTATCATTTCTACAAAATATTTGTCAAGCCCACTATTTTGTAACTTCATCGTTTGGGTAAGTACAAATCCATTGGTTATAAGGTGTAGGCTGTATTTTTTTTGGGTGAGGTAATTTAATATTTCGAATGTGTAGGGAAATACCGCTTTTTTGGTAGGTAGTATTTCTAAAAACTGCACACTAATTTCTTTAGAAAGTTTTTCATCTGCTACTTTAAAATCCAGTAATGTGCGCCACATTCTTTTCCATTTTAGTTCTTCTACTCCTATAAATCCTTTTTCGTAGCGGCTCCACAAATGTGCATTGTGAAAAATATAACGCTCATAAAATTCATTAAATGGAGCATTTGTTTTTTCTTCAAGCCCTTGCGCATATAAATCAGTGAGTGTTGCTTTGGCATTGGTATCAAAATCCCAAATTGTATGATCTAGGTCGAAAAAAATGTGTTTATAAGAAGGCATGTATAAAAGTAATTATTTTGAAAAACGTTGTTATAACTTTACGAATATATAAAGTTAGCCAATAAAAAATTTATAAAAATGAATATTGTAATTACGGGAGCAGCAAGAGGAATTGGGAAGGCCATTGCAGAAAAATTTGCATCGGAAGGAAATACCCTTTTTTTGTGTGCAAGAAATAAAACTACGTTGGAAAATACAGCCAGAGCGTTAATGAATGAATATGTAAATTGTAGTGTTCATACAATGGTTTCAGATATTTCCATCAAAGAAAATGCAGATGCTTTTGGGGAGTTTTGTATTGGTTATGGGGTGCCAGATATCCTAATAAACAATGCTGGCGGTTATAAACCTGGCAATATTTTGGAAGAAGCAGATGGCAATTTGGAAGGTATGATATCAAATAATCTCTTCAGTGCATATTATATTACCAGAAAGCTCGCTCCAGAAATGAAGACGAGAGGCAATGGACATATTTTTAATATTTGTTCCATTGCGTCATTACAAGCATACGAGGGTGGTGGTAGTTATAGTATTAGCAAGTTCGCTATGAATGGCTTTAGTCAAAACATTCGGCATGAATTAAAGACATTTGGTATAAAAGTAACCACTGTTTTTCCTGGTGCAGTTTTTACAGATTCTTGGGCTGGGTTTGATAATAGTAACCATAGAATTATGGAAGCTTCCGATATTGCATCAATGATTGTAGCATGCACCAAGCTTTCTGCTGCTGCGGTACCAGAGGAACTTGTGATGCGCCCACAATTGGGCGACCTCTAATTAACAATTCATTCAATTTATTTATGATAAAAAATTCGATGCTGCCTATTTTGTTCTTTATTTTTGCAAGCGATGTTGACCCTGTTTTTTTGTAAGCGAATTGATGCGCATTTTATGAATAAATTATTTACTAAACTATTTTACTGTTTCTTGCTACTGCTGATTTCAATTATTGGCAACGCACAAATAAAATTTATTGAATCAATTTCTCCCGAAAAAGCTGGCAAAAATGACTATATAACATTAAAGCTTACTGTTGAAAATGCATCTAATATTGAGCAAATAAATCCGCCTTCTTTAAGCGACTTTATAATATTGGGTGGGCCTTCTCAGGAATCAGCTGTAAATAATATAAATGGCGTGGTTACGCAAACTTTATCTCTTATTTATACGCTACAACCAAAGAAAACGGGTAGTTTTATCATAGGGCCTAGCACCGCTATAATAAATGGCAAAGCTTATAAAAGCAATTCGATAAAAGTTTCTGTAAGTAATAAAGCCTCTTCCAATAATGGCCAGAATAATCCAATGGCTGGCTTACAATCGCCCTTTGCTGGTATGGATATTTTTGATGAGCCAAAACCGCAAGAAAGATATGATGATTATATTTTGCGCAACGGAGAAACCGTACAAGATAAAGTAAGTAAGAATATGCAATTGAAATTGCAAACCAGTAAATCATCTTGCTATGTAGGTGAGCCAATACTTGCTACGTATAAACTATACACAAGGTTGCAAAGCGAAAGCAATGTTACCAAAAACCCTTCGTTCAATGGATTTTCGGTAGTAGATATGATGCAACAAATAGATCAGTCATCGTATAATAAAGAAAAGCTTAATGGACGGGAATACAATGTGTATTTGATTCGCAAGGCTCAGTTGTATCCCTTACAGGCTGGCACTATAGAATTAGAGGCTGCAACATTAGATAATAAAGTAACTTTTGTAAAATATGAAAATGGTATAGGTAAAAATGGAACAATGTTTTCAGAAAATGTAAGCCTAAGTAGCAAGCCTAGCAGTATAAACGTTTTGCCATTACCTGATAAAAATAAGCCCTCCAATTTTAATGGTGCCGTTGGGAATTTTACAATAGAAACATCGGTAGAAAAGAATAATTTCTCAACAGATGAAACGGGGAAAATGCTTATTACAATCACCGGAAGTGGAAATATGCAATTACTTACTACACCAGAAATTGAGTGGCCTACTTCCTTTGAAGTATTTGAAACGAAGGGTACAGATAATATCAACACAGGCACTATACCATTAAGCGGAAGCAAAATGTTTGAAATACCTTTTGCGGTATCTACTGTGGGTAAGTACACAATCCCAAAAATTAGTTTTAGTTTTTTTGATCCATC
This sequence comes from Ferruginibacter sp., assembly GCA_031380515.1. GTDB lineage: Bacteria > Bacteroidota > Bacteroidia > Chitinophagales > Chitinophagaceae > Ferruginibacter. The sequence goes on from JANNGD010000151.1 coordinate 13,553, forward strand.
AGCTCGAATGTATAAAACAGTTTCTTCTGTTGAAATAATTATAAATGTTAGTAAAGGTGTAGGCATAGCAGCAAACAATACTTCGACAAAAGAGAAAAAAGCGCCATTGTCGTTGCTTAATAGAATATTCTCCAATAGATGGGTGGTAGTTCTTTTTCTTGCATGGTTAATACTTACAGGCGTTATAATTTGGATGAGAAAAGAAAAGAAAAAAGACAACAAGATCAACAGTGCTGTTGTTGAAGAAAAAATTATTTCTACAGAAGTAATTCCTGAGCCAATATCATCTAATAAGAATTATTTAGAAAAGACAGCCGATTGTCTAGCCAGAGAAAACTGTATTGATTTTTATACACTCATCAACGAAGAGATGAAAGGCTTTCTGGAATCAAAATATTATCTTCCCAAAGAAATTATTAATGGTAAAACCCTAGGCGCAGCACTGGATAAGTCAGGTGTAGATAACAGTTTAATATTACAAACACAAGCATTGTTATCAGATATTGAATGGCAATTGTATACCCCTTTTGAAAGAAATGAGCGATTGAACGAAATGTATGCAAAAGCACAAACGATTATTCAATTACATCATAGACAATATGATTAAAAAATTAGGTATAATACTTCTCCTTAATCTGTAAACTTGTAACCAACGGCCCTCGCACTATGAAAATAGCGTGGATTGCGGCTATCTACCTCAAAATATTTCCGAAAATTTAAAATAAAGTTATCTATTGTTCTGGTAGTAGGGTACACATTATAACCCCATACAGATTGCAAAATCTTTTCCCTTGTAACTACTTCATTTTTATTTTCGATAAGTAGTTTCAAAAGCATTAACTCCTTTTTAGTAAGAATGATATGTTCTCCGTTTTTATTGTGCGCTTCAGAAGCTTTGAAATCAATTTTATTTCCTCCGAATGTGTATAATTCTTCAAGCGGTTCTTTGTGAGCAATTTTTTCGCTTTTCTTTATCAGTTTATTTACCCTCAGTAATAACTCCTCTAAATTAAAAGGTTTAGCCAGGTAATCGTCTGCCCCTTTTTTCAAACCAAGTACTTTATCTGCGCTGCTTGTTTTGGCACTCAGTATGAGAATTGGTATGTCTGCATTACTCAGCCTAATCGTTTCGCAAACGGTTATCCCATCTATTTCGGGCAACATTACGTCTAAAATAATAAGGTCAAAATACTCTTGCGAAAATATTTTTAATGCATGTGCACCATCGCCACTTGTACTTACTTCATAGCCTTCCAATTCTAAATTTAGCTTCAATGCTTCTTGTAAATTCTCTTCATCTTCTACCAATAATATGGAAAATTTTTTTTCTGTCATTTTGCTTTTGTTATGTTGCCATTGTCAATGTGAAGTTAAAGATACTTCCGCCCAATGGATTGTTTTCTATAAATATTGTACCTCTATGTGTTTTACAAATTCTATTTGTGAGGTATAAGCCTAGCCCGGTACCCTTTGCCCTTTTGGTAGCTTCGTTACCCGATCTGTAAAATTTTTTAAATAATAAGGGTTTCTCTTCTTCTGGTACACCCATACCCTCGTCAATAATTTTAATGATGGCATTGCCATTTTCTGCTTGCAAGGAAACTTTTACCGGTTTTTCTTTTGGCGAATATTTTATCGCATTTTCCAATAAATTGTTTATCGCAATTTGTAAAAGAAAAGTATCTCCCACAATAAAAATGTTATCAACAATTGTTTTAATGATTTTTCTTTGTGGATGTCTGGTAATAAACCTGTTTGTACATTCTATTACTAATTCAGATAAATTTAGTTCATCTTTTGTAACCTTATATCCGCCAGCTTCTATTTGTGATGAAACAAGCAAATTATTGCACAAAGCATCTAACCTATTGGTTTCTTCCAATGTATTATTTAAAAGCCGTTCCTGCTGCGTTTCAGCCAGTTTGTGTTTTTGTAGGGTTTCTAAATTTAATTTAGAAATGGCAATGGGTGTTTTAAGTTCATGGGTTATGGCCATCATAAAATGCTGCTGTTCTGCAGAAGTTCGCAGTTCTTTTCTAACTGCCCTAAATACAAAAATCGCTCCTGTAAATATGAGCAGCAAAAAAGTGATTCCTTCACCAATGTATTGGGCTGTTTTTGCGCTTTTGGCTTTTAATATGGCATTATATTTTTGTTGGTATAAAAAATCATTGTTGCGTATATCTTCAATTTTATAAATGCTCATTTGTTCATTCTGCCTGCTTAACGCAATAAACCACCAGATAAGTGCAGCAATTATATATGCTAACAATATCCAATAAATAATAAATGCCCGTTGAATTTTTTTTCCTTTTAGAAGCATGATTAATTTCGCTTATCTAAACCCCACGATAATTTGTTTCGCAAGGTTTGCAAAAAATTATTTTCGTTGAGTCTTATCAGGTTTACGCCAAAAGATTCTTTTCTTACAGCCAATTGTATTTCTTTAGTAACTATTTCTCTCCGGCTATCTAGTGTACATAAAAAACCATCTGTACGCCCTTCTACTTCAAATGAAACGATGGTATTATCTGGTACAATTATAGGCCTTATATTTAAGTTATGAGGAGCTACAGGTGTTATTACAAAGCTTGCGCTATCTGGAAATACAACTGGGCCATTGCAGCTAAGCGAATAGCCTGTAGAGCCTGTAGGTGTGGCTACAATTAAACCATCTGCCCAATACGTATTTAAAAATTCACCATTTAAATAGGTATGAATTTTTATCATGGGCGAAGTGTCTTTTTTATGGAGTGTAAATTCATTTAAGGCATATGGCGTTTCTTTAAAAAGAGAAATATTTGCATCTAAATGTAGGAGGGTTCTTTTATCAAGAACATATTTTCGATTTATCAATGCTTCCATTGCCAGATTTAAATCTTCTTTACCTATGCTAGCCAAAAAGCCCAATCTGCCATAATTTATACCGAGTACAGGTATGCCAGAATCTTTTACAAGCGTAACAGTATCGAGCATCGTACCATCGCCACCAAGACTTATCAAACAATCTATGGAAGGATCTAAATCTTCTGCAGAGGTAAATGTTGAATATTTACCTGGAATTTTGATGGCGGAATAAAACAAGTTAAAAAAGTCCTGAAAGAAAACAGGCTCTGCGTTGTACTTTTCCAATGAAGAAAGAAGAAGTTCTATATCTTTTAATTGATTATTTTCTATGCCTCTGCTGTATATTGCTATTTTCATATACTAAATGCTGTATTATTATTGAGATTAAAAACCTCCACCGCCACGCAAAAATAACCCCTTTTCGCCTAATTGGTTAAAACTGTATTCTACTTTCACGGCTATATCATATAAGGTAAGAATATCTATACCAAATCCACCTGTATAAAGAAACCGGTTACTCAATCGGGTATTGTATTGTTGTGGTATATATCCATACCCAATATCGGTATATGTTTTTGCAAAAATGCTTACAGGTATGTATGGTACGGCTTTTATTTTAAAAGGCATCGGGATACGAAAAGAAACCAGTTTTTTTGAAAATGTATAATTAAACGTTGCAGCTGCAACAGCATCTACAACATATAACTCTAGCCCCCTAAGATTTAAATCGCCAAAACCAATAGCCCTTTGGTTTATGTATGCTTGTTCGAATGGTATCTTTAATGTGCCCGCTGCTTTTAAGGTACTATAAAAATGTCGTTTATGAGTAATAAATTTTGTAAATGCGCCAAAGAGCGTTGTATTGTTTATTCCACCTGTAAAACCAAAGCCTCTTTTAAGTAAACCATAGTTGTAAATTTCTCCTTTTAATGGGTATGCATTTTTATCGGTATTGGCATAAGCTATTCTAAAACCAATATCTGTATAAAATTGATTTGTTTTATTACTATTAAAATACTTAGGGTTGTATAATGAAGTTAGGATACTATCATCAATGCTCACGTAATTTATACCTAATGTAATGGCCGATTGCTTAAAAAAACCTTTTCGAAAAGAGATACCCATATCTGCATCATAACTACTGCGAACAAAGCCATCTTTTTTGTAGCGAAGTTGCCCGTTGTTATAAGTTGTTTTATAATTAATTTCCCTGTTTTGAGTAAAACCTCCAGACACAGCAAAACCCTGTGTGAGCGAAGGATTGCTATAGGGAGAGTTGTATCCAATGGATATATTTCTTGCATAGCCGTTTAATAAAGTTACGCCAAATTTGTCTCGCCTTCCACTTATATTGTAATGTGTAAAATCTATTCCATACACAACCCTATTAAAATCTGCATTAAATGTTTTAATCCATTCATTAAAACTTCTATCTACTAATTTAAATTGCGGTGTAGGATAAATATACCAACGCTCTTTTACAGCTACATTTACTTGTAGAGATGCGTCTGCTAATACAACAGAATCTATTTTTACTTCTATAAAAAGATTTGTATTGTATACTTGATTTCTTGCTTGCTTAAATTCCTTTGAAATGTTTACTGCAGGAATTTTATCTCCAGCCCCAAATTGCATCTCTCTTAGAATAATGTAGGTCTTCGTTTGTTTGTTTCCCGTTACAACAATGGACGATATCTTAATTGAAGAAGTATCTAATATGCGAATGGTATCTTTTGCTACTTGTGCAACCAATGGTGGGTGCTCAAGTAAAAAAAATATGCCCAAAAAAAGAATTGCTATTTTTTTTCTCATCATTCTGTTGCGTATTCCGGTAAGTAAATATATCTATTTACTAAATGAAGATGAAAAAAGTTGTGAATGATTTAATATTATATATCTAGATAACTCATCAAATTCTGGTAATTGCCAGTTATTTCATTGTGAAAATTTTCGTTTCCAAATGAATAAACTACATTGTATTCATACCTTTCGAATGTAGCAATTACTGATTTTATTTCTCTTTTGTTTATATGTAAAGTAACGGTAAGTAAGCCGGTAATTGAATCTACAGTAGTATTTAAGTGTAAGATTGTACAATCATTGCTTTCTACAATCCTACTTATTTCTGATAAGGAAAACTGTAGTCTTTCCATTTCTAAAACGATTATACCGCCAATTTCATCAGCACCAGCAAAATTTCCCAAATTTTTCAATAAGTTGGAAATAGTGATAGCGCCAGCATATACATTGTTTGCGCCAACAACAGGAACCAAGGTAGTATCAAAACGAATACTGCTGCTCACTGCATTTAAAAAATGAACATTTTCTGACACAGCAGCATTTAAAAAAACATTTTGTAATACTTCTATAGAAAGTTTATCATCATCAGCATCTAACAGATCGTCTTCGCTTATTAGTCCAAGAAACTTTTCGTCGGATACAACGGGCAAATGAGAAATATGAAAATCATTTAGTAATTGCAAGGCTTTGCCTACGCTATCTTGCAATTGCAGCCTAGGTATACTCGTATTTATAAGTTCCTTTGTGAGCATTTAATGGTTATTTACGATACAAGGTAAAGCGACAAAAGTTAAGTTTATTGTATAAAAGACAAAAGAAATCGTTAAACCGTTGCAGGAGATTTTATTTTTGTTAAAAAAGCTTCCAGAATAATGTTGAATTCGTTTGGAACTTCCATCATCGGTGCATGACCACATTTGTCTATGAAATGAAGTTCACTATTGGGTATTAACTTTTGAAACTCTTCACCAACAAATGGAGGAGTAACATTGTCATTTTTGCCCCAAATAAGACAAGTCGGTTGTTTTATTGCTTTCAATTCTTCGCCAAGATTGTTGCGAATGGCACTTTTAGCCAAAGCTATTATTTTAATAACTTTCATTCTATTATTCGTAATTTCAAAAACTTCATCTACCAATTCATCAGTAGCCATTGCAGGGTCATAAAAAGTATAGGCTGTTTTATTTCTTATATACTCTTTATCTCCACGTTTTGGGTAAGTATCTCCCATGCCATTTTCAAATAAACCAGAACTGCCGGTAAGAATAAGTGATTTGATTTTTTCTGGATGCTTTAATATGTGTACCAAACCTACATGGCCTCCTAAAGAATTTCCTAGAAGATTGATACGATCGTATTTTCTATGCTCTATAAATTTTTGTACAAACTTTTCCAACCCCCCGACAGAGGTATGCAATAAGTCCATTTCTAGTAAAGGCAAAATAGGAACAACTACTTTATAGTTTTTTCTAAAATGTTCAATAAGATGTTGAAAATTACTTAATGCGCCAAACAGTCCATGCAATAGCATTAGTACTTCGCCATCACCTTCCTCAATAAATGAAAATTTCCCGTCTTGTTTTATTTCGTAACTCATTCGGCTTTAAGTATAGTTCTGTAATTTGCTAAAATACGTTGTTTCCATCAAAAAAATGGTATTCATTATTATATTAGATGAATTTTTATACTATAATGTGCATAGAAAGAAACATTAAATAAAAATAATTCAATTTTATTGTTTGGTAAATGTTCCAAAAAAGGCTTCCAACTCTGCAAACATATTTTTGAACCAAGGTATCACGACTCCAAACCCACCTATAACTTTTGGCCCTAAAGGTTGTAAATAAGGGTATGTTAAAGATGTTTGTAATGTTTCTATTTTAATGAACTGTAATTGAACAGCATAAAAAATAAAAACACTAAAAATAATGCTGTACAATATTGTGTATAAAATAATGCCCGCAATTCTATTGGCCCATCCGAGCATTATTGACTCGAATGTTTTTTGGATAAGCTTGCCGGCTATATTTACCAAAACAACTACAGCGATAAACACCAATAAAAAGGAAAGTACAGGCAACCATTTACCCAAATTGGTATGCTCAGATAATTTTGCTGCCACCGTTGTAGATAATTTTAAAGCAGCAGCTAATCCTACAATAAAGCCGAGTACAGAAAATATGGCTATTATAAAACCTTTGGTATAGCCTTTGTAACAAGCCAGCGCTATTAAGAGTAAGAAAATAATATCTATAATCATGCTATGTTGCTATAATTATGACAAAAGATTTTTTACAATTCCACTTATAATTTTACCATCTGCTTTGCCAGCTAGTTGTTTGGTGGTAGCTCCCATTACTTTACCCAAATCTGCTGCGGATGTTGCGCCCGTTTCTGCAATTATGTTTTTTACTACAGCAATAATTTCTTCTTCTGTCAACTGTTTTGGTAAAAACCTTTGTATTACGTCTAATTCTTCTTTTTCTTTTATTGCAAGGTCTTCACGTCCTTGTTTTTCAAAAATATCTAGCGAGTCTCTTCTTTGTTTTACCATTTTTTGCAAAAACTTTTGTTCAGTAGCTTCATCTATTTCGCCACCTGCACCTGGTTCAGTTTTTGCTTTTATTATTTCTGCTTTTATAGCACGCAATGAACGAAGAAGTCCTTCATTTTTTGACTTCATGGCGTCTTTCATTTCGGCCATTATTTTTTGTTCTAAATTCATAAAGAAAGTTTTTAGTATTGGGTACCTAGTGTAGAGACCTATCTATCATTTAAGTACCCAGTTTTTTAAATAAAGTGTTACCAAAAAGTATATAGATAACAAATGAGCTATTTTTTATTTTTACGAAGTAAAGTATTTTTTTTCAAAACAATCATACGTTATAGGGCCCTATCAAATTCGTAACATTACATACTATTATCCTTCACTTGTGCCGCTCTAAATTTTTTAATAAATGCTTCAGAAAAAGCTTTCATTTCATTTGCTTGCTCCACATTTTTTGTAGCTCTCAAAAAAGTGTCCGACATCGTAAAAAGCATTTGGTAAAAAAATTCACCCATTTCGTCTACCATCATATCTTTTGTCCAGAGATCAATTCGCATAGCAGTTTTATCGCCAGCATCCCAAAATGCAATACACATGGCTTTTGCTTTTTGCGCCAATTCTGCACTACTGTCACTTGCATTCCAATGTATACTTTCTGGAACTTTATCTGGGTCTAATAAGATATCGATTTTTATGGTTGATTTGTGCATATGAAAGTACTAATTTTTATTTGCGAAGGTAGTAGCTTTTTGTTTCATCATTGTAAGAAATGCCATTCTAAATTAAAAATCGCACTAAAAGAAAAAAAATATTTAATTGTATTTTTTAGAATTAGCGTTCCTTTAAATCGTGTAAGTCTTTCTGGAATTGTTTTTTGTTTTTAAACAATAAAAATTTTTAAATCCTTTGAAGTACGCTTTATTAAAAGGTTACGGCATTTTCAAATATATATTTTTTCATTTTTATTTGTAAAATATTTTTCTATTTTTATTTGGTTTGTAAAAAATTGCCTCAGCCTTATCCACACTGATAAATAAATTGTGCATAAAAAAAGTATCATTTTTTTTTCATTATGCAAATTTTATTTTTAATATTGCGTAGGGATTTACTATCCCTGTACTTACTAACCCATCTATATAAAAAAACCCAGCTTAAAAAAAGTTGGGTTTTTTGTTATGTATATATTATTAAAATCTATTTTGTAATCGTTAAAAATGCTTTATCTTTTTTATTTACTTCTATATTTCAATAAATGAATTTTGGAATAATAAAAAGTTATCTTGCAATTAAATAAATTATCTATGCTTAGATCTATGACTGGCTTTGGAAGAGCGGAACAATTGCAAGGCGAAAAAACGTTTATGGTTGAATTAAAAGCGCTCAATGGAAAGCAGTTTGAATTGCAACTTAAAATCCCGCCACTTTTAAAGCCATATGAATTTGAAATAAGAAATTTATTGCAAGAAAATCTTATTAGAGGTACCATAGATTGTTACGTAAATATTAAACAGAATGGAACGGTAAAGCCAGTTGTTATTAACACCGATTTAATTAAAGCCTACTATACGCAAATAAAAGAACTTGCGCTGGAAATGGAAATAGATACAAATGCGGTACTTAGTTCTTTGTTAAGATTGCCTGAAGTCGTTACACCATCAAATGATGTTTTAGATAAGGAAGATTTTAATGTTTTTTCTGAAGTGCTTCTTGAAGCAATAAAGCAATTAAATAACCATAGAATAGAAGAAGGCAAATCGCTTGAAAAAGATTTATTGAATCGGATAGCAAATATAAAAAAAGAAGAAGAAAATATTTTATTGCTTGTACCCAATAGGCAAAAAAAAATACGGGATGAAATAAACTTATTATTGGAAGAAAATGTAGGCAAGGAAAACATAGACAATAATAGGATGGAACAAGAGCTCATATATTACATGGAGAAAATTGATATACATGAGGAGCAAATACGTTTGAGACAGCATTGTGAATATTTTGCAGAAATATTAAATAATGCTGAAGATGGGAAAGGGAAAAAGCTATCCTTTCTTTTACAAGAAATAGGAAGAGAAATAAACACTACTGGCAGTAAGGCTTATGATGCGGGAATACAAAAATGTGTGGTAACAATGAAAGACGAGTTGGAAAAAGCAAAGGAACAAGTTTTAAATGTTTTGTAAGTATAAGGGGCGAGCTTAAATAAATTAAATAAAGTTATCTAAATGAAATTGTGTTATCGAAATAAATTTTTAATAAAGACAATTGGTGTTTGCTTATCACTACTACTTTTTATGGTTGGTTGCAGGCAAATGGACTTATTTGAAAAAAACACAACGATTCCCAACCAAAAATGGCCAAGCAATTTTAGTTCTACTGGTACAGTATTTATAAAAGACACAAATGCACGTTATAATATATTCATTGTACTGAGGCATACAGATGCCTACCAATACAACAATATTTGGCTAAAAGTTGGTTTGCAATCACCAGGGGATAGCATGCAGTTCCAAAAAATAAATCTACCCTTAGGTAATGATGCCAATGGCTGGGATGGGGTAGGAATGAATGACATTTGGGAAGTAAGGAAATTATTAGCACGTATTCCTTTAAAAGCTGGAGCGTACAATTTTAGTATCAGCCAGATTATGAGGGATAATCCATTACCCAATATATTGAGCGTAGGTGTGAGGTTCGAAAAAGAAGTTAATTAATGTTAAAATTGGTATTTATCATCTCAATCTGATAGGAATAGCTTATAAATACGAAACATTTCTTTATTTTGCACACAATTAATCAAGTATAAAAGCGTTTTGCTATTATACAAACAATAACTTTTTAAACTAGTACAGTGAATAGAATAATCCTGAATCTTATTGTAGTGATGCTTTTTTCTACAGTTACTAATGCCCAAATGTATTTTGAAACGGTACAAAAAGGTGAATTTGGTTTAACAATAGGCGGGGCACATTACTTTGGAGACCTTAATACTAGGGCTGCTTTCAATAGACCAAGACCTGCGGCGGGCATTTTTTTTCGCAAACAATTTGGAAATTATGTAAGTGCAAGAATATCTGGGCATTTTGCACAACTTGGTTACAGCGATGTTTACAGTAAAAATGAATATCAACGTTTAAGAAACTTAAGTTTTAATACCAATATTTATGAAGTAGCCATTCAGGGAGATTTTAATTTCTTTCAGTTTTTGCCACAAGATCCTGCTCGTAATTTTACGCCTTATGTAACATTAGGTGTTGGATTGGTTAATTTTGACCCATATGCTTATTTAGAGGGGCAAAAATACTTTCTTCGCCCCCTAGGAACCGAGGGGCAAACAATTGGCTATAATGGAAGGACACCCTATTCTACCACTGCTCTTGTGGTGCCGTTTGGAGTAGGTATAAAGTATAATCTTACCGAAAAAGTAAATATATCTTTTGAAGTAGCGCATAGATTTACTTTTACAGATTATTTGGATGATGTGAGTTCTACTTATGTTGGTATTGGGAGATTTCAACCCGGCCCAAATGCTACTTTATCCGAATCACAATTATTACAGGATAGAAGTTATGAATTAACAAAAGATGGCAATCCATTTTTTGTAGAAGGAAACCAAAGGGGCTTTAGTAAGCAAAAAGATCAATATATAATTGCAGAAATGGGTATTTCAATTAATTTGAGTTCATATCGTTGCCCCCCTGCAAACTAATATAATAAACTTCAAAAAAAGCGGCAGTAACCATTTACTGCCGCTTTTTTAATTTATAATCCCGCAAATATTGTTACTTTTGCGCCCCGTATAAGTATTATTGGCTTATACAATTTTTATGATCAATTCTTCATTACAACAACATATCGACCTATCGCACCTGCCCAGGCACATAGCAATAATAATGGATGGAAATGGAAGGTGGGCTCAGGAGCAAGGGAAAGATAGGCTTTTTGGACATCTTTCAGGAGTAGATAGTGTACGTGATATTGTAGAAGCTGCAGCAGAGCTGGGTATTCAATTCCTCACTTTGTACACGTTTAGTACCGAAAATTGGAGTCGCCCGGCTTACGAGGTAGATGGTTTAATGGAGCTTTTGGTAGATACAATAAAGAAAGAAATTCCCACACTTAATAAAAACAATATACGTTTACAGGTAATTGGTCATACTGATATGTTACCCGCACTTACACACAAGCAACTTACAGAAGCGTTGGAAGAAACTGCAAATAATACTGGTTTAAATCTTATAATGGCACTAAGTTATAGTAGCCGTTGGGAAATGGAAGACGCTATAAAGCAAATAGCCTTAGATGTAAAAAACAACAAACTTTTACCAGAAGAAATAAATGGAGAAACCTTATCCAAGTATCTAAACACAAGTGCATTTCCAGACCCTGAATTGCTTATACGTACAAGCGGTGAGTATAGGTTAAGCAATTTCTTATTGTACCAACTTGCATATACAGAATTATATTTTACAGATACCAGATGGCCCGATTTTAGAAAAGAGGATTTGTATAAAGCTATTATTGATTTTCAAAAAAGGGAAAGAAGGTTCGGAAAAACAGGAGAACAGGTTAAAAAACTGTAGCTTTCTTTTTTGGGACTAGGAATTTGCGCAGTAAATATTTGCAGAAAGATGCCCAAAGGCTTGATTTATATAATACTTTGTGATAAAAAGCATAAAAAAGAAACTTTGTAAGGTTAAAAAATAAACGTTTAACAAATACTTTTAAATATAGGGCTTAATTTGCCGCCACGAAACGAAAAACAAAATTGATGATTAGGATTTACAAAACTGTTTTATTTACTGCCATTCTTTTTTTTACTGCCAACGCTTCCTTTGCGCAGGATACATCTGTATCTGTAAATCCCGCATTAAAAGAAATTTTCGAATCGAGAACACCGCAGAAATATACAATAGCTGGCATTGATGTAAAAGGCACAAAGACATTCGATCGTAATTTAATTATTTCAATATCGGGTTTAGCTATTGGCGATGTAGTTAATATACCTGGTACCGATGTTTTTAATAAAGCCATTGTAAAACTTTGGAAACAAAACTTGGTTTCCAATGCAGAAATCAATTTTACAAAATTGGAAGAATCAAACCTCTATCTTGAAATTGTAATTGTAGAAAGACCTAGGTTGTTGGATTTTCATTTTATAGGCGTAAAGAAAGGAGACCAAGATGACCTTGCTACTAAAACTGGATTGGTAAAAGATAGGGTACTTACAGAAGATATGAAGTTGAGTGCAGTAGATATTACTAGAAAATTTTACTACGATAAAGGTTATAGAAATGTAAGTTTAAGAATGGAAGAGTTGATGGTTGAGCAATCTTCAAATGGAGTGGCTTTAAATTTTTACATAAATAAGGGAAAGAAAGTAAAAATAAACTCTATAAATTTTGCAGACAACAACGAACTCTCAGATGCGAAACTAAAGAAGCAAATGAAAGGTACAAAGGAAATGACAAAAATTTCGTTGTATCCAGACAAAATAGTAAGCCCGTATGGTGATACAAGTCGCCTAAAAACTTTTAAAGATTATTTGAACGAAACGGGTTATTTATATCCAACCAAAACCAAGGAATATTTAGATAGGTATTTTAGGATGAAGTTTTTTTCGGGATCCAAATATTCTGAGAAAAAATTTGTAGAGGATAAAGAAAAAATACTTGACTTTTATAATGCTAAAGGGTTTAGAGATGCCAGTATTGTGGATGATACTTTAATAACAAACGATAAAGGCAACTTAGATGTACATATAAAAGTAAATGAGGGGCGTAAATATTATTTTGGGAATATTACTTGGAAAGGAGTTACAAAATATTCCGACTCTATTTTGTCGGTAATTCTAGGTATCAAAAAAGGAGATGTATACAATGCGGAGACACTGAACAAAAGGTTGGGTAAGCAATTATCTGCTGAGGGAGGAGATATAGGAAGTTTGTATCAAGACGATGGATATTTGTATTTCAATGTAGATCCAATAGAAACGGCTGTATACAACGATACCATCGATTTTGAAATTCAGATGCGTGAAGGACCAAAATATGTTTATGGTAAGATTTCGGTATCTGGGAATGACAAAACAAAAGATTATGTAATACTCCGAGAATTGAGAACAATACCAGGAGAACAATTTAGCCGACAAGATATTATTCGTACACAAAGGGAGTTGTCGCAATTAGGATTTTTGAATGCAGAAAAAATTAACCCACAAGTCTCTCCAAATAATGCAGATGGAACTGTTGATATCAACTGGCAAGTGGAAGAAAGATCTGCAGATCAAGTAGAGCTTTCTGCCGGTTTTGGTGGTGGGATAGGGCTTACGGGTACTTTAGGATTTACTTTTAATAATTTCTCTTTAAAAAATATTAGAAAACGTTCATCTTGGGATCCTTTACCATCTGGAGATGGTCAAAAATTGAGCATTAGGGCACAATCTAATGGAAGGGCCTTTCGATCTTATAATTTTTCTTTTACCGAGCCTTGGCTAGGTGGTAAAAAAAGAAACTCTTTTTCTGTAAGCTATTTTAATACAAAATACTCAAATGCCTTTGATCCGCTTACGGGGGCACCTTGTACTTCATGTGGGAAAAACTCCAATCTAAAAACAGTAGGAGTGGGGGTATCATTGGGTAAGCAGTTAAAATGGCCTGATGACTTTTTTAACCTTATTTATTCTTTAAATGTACAGCAGTATAAATTAAAAGAGTATTCAAATATTTTTGCAGGCCTTAGCAATGGAACCTCTACAAATTTGAGTTTAAAATTAACCTTACTGCGTAACTCTGCAGGCCCCAATCCCATTTTCCCAACAAGTGGTTCCAATTTGTTGTTTAGTGGCCAGTTTACATTGCCCTATTCATTGATAGGTATTACTTCTGGGTTTGAAAATCAATATAAGTTACCCGAATTTCACAAATGGCGATTTAATAGCGAATGGTATGTTCCTATTGGTCGTGCCAGAGGTGCAGAAAAAAACAAACAATTTATTTTAAAAGTTGCTGCTAAGTATGGCTTTATCGGCAGGTATAATTCTAAATTAAATATTTCGCCATTTGAGCGTTTTCAAGTAGGAGATGCAGGATTAAGTAATACGGTAGCTTTGCTTGGTTTTGATATCATAGCTCACAGAGGTTATCCTGTTTACAGTAATACTAATCCAAAAATAAATCCAGATGGTATCACACCTACGGAATACTTTACAATATTTAATAAATATACTGCTGAGTTAAGGTATCCATTTAGCACTTCGGCTAGCAGTACGATTTATGGATTAACATTTTTTGAAGCAGCAAATGGTTGGTATAAATTTAAAGATTACAACCCTTTCAAACTGCGCCGCTCGGTTGGTGTAGGTATGCGTTTCTTTTTGCCTATGTTTGGGCTCTTGGGCTTCGATTATGGTGTTGGTATAGATAGATATAACCAGGGTACAGGATTAAAAGGAGCAGCTAAATTTACATTTAATCTTGGTCAAGAACCAGAATAAAAGTTTTAATGATTAATTGTTAAACCATATTTTTGGCTGCTATTTAAAAAGCTTTAATACGTTTATTATAAAATGATAAAAATGAAAAAAGTCTTATTTACGTACTTATTCTCTCTTGTAGCATTGGCTAGTACAGCCCAACGATATGCAATTATAGATTCCAAGTATATTCTAGATAAAGTACCAGAGTACAAGGAAGCTCAAAAAAAGCTAGATAATTTTAGTGAATTGTGGCAGAAAGAGCTTGACCAGAAGCAAACAGCCATGGATAAGATGTACAAAGATTATGATGCAGAGCAGGTTATGCTTACAGACGCACTAAAAAAGAAGCGAGAAGATGAATTGTTTAACAAAGAAAAAGAGCTAAGGGATCTTCAAAAAAAACGTTTTGGATTTGAAGGAGATTTATTTAGAAAAAGGCAAGAGCTAATAAAACCAATACAAGATAGGGTTTACAATGCTGTTCAAAAATTAGCTGTGGAAAAATTATATGATTTTATACTAGATAAAAGTGAAGGAATTACCGTTATATTTGCCGACCCAAAGTTGGATAAGAGCGATGATGTTCTCAGAAATATGGGTGTAAAATAAATTAGTTGTTTTGTGCATGCAGCTTTTTATAAAATAAGATGTACTATATTAAATCAAATAAACAATAAGAAAACAATTAACAGAAAGATGAAAAAATTATTATTTGCAGGAGCCATGGCTCTAACAATGCTTACAGCAACTGCACAAAACAAATTCGGATACATTAACGCAAACGAGTTAATGGGTTTAATGCCTGAAGCTGCGCAAGCACAAGTTAAATTACAAAAATTTAATCAAGAGCTTTCGCAAACGTATCAAGATCTTACTTTAGATTTCAATGCAATGGACAGTTCTTTTTCTGCAGATTCTGCCAAGCTTTCTCCAAGTATGAAAGAAATAAAAAGAAAAGATTTGGTTGATAAATTTCAAAGAATACAAAATTTTCAGCAAGGTAGCCAAGAGCAAATGCAAGCAAAGCAAGAAGAAGTAATTGCACCAATTAGAGAAAAAGCACTTGCTACAATCAAAACAGTGGCTAAAGAAAACGGATACAGTTATGTTTTTCAAGAAGACAACTTATTGGTAGCACCGCCAGCCGATAACATTCTTCCATTGGTAAAAGCTAAACTAGGTATTAAAGACACACCAAAACCCGCTACGCCGGCTCCAGTGAAAAAGACTAATTAATATTCTAAATAATTTTATAATAATCCCCGAATCTAAAGTTCGGGGATTTTTGATGTTGTGCACATACCATTTTTATTTCCATCCGGTATTTGAAAGATTGCAATTAACCTTTTATTAATGTTTACATGTAACAATTCCTTAAAATCAATCCTTGTTTTTTGCCACAGCTTTGTTATAAAATTTGCCGACCATATAATTTAGGCTAATAATATTGGTTGTTGTTTTTTAAGAGCTTTACTTTTACTGTCGAAAAATAAATTATTTGTAACTTTTTAAGAGAATGGGCGTTTAACTTTTGACATTCAAAGCTATAATTTTAATAATTGTATGTTGCAAGAAAAGTTAAATTTTAGTAATTACATAACATCTGCGACTTTTACAAAATTTGCTTTTATTTTATTTTGAAGATACTGAATTTCACTTATTATAAGCAAAAAAAATATTACCATGAAATGTTTTCTGCTAATTATCATAGGATTTTTGTTTATGGTTGAAGCTTTTTCTCAGCAAATGACAGTGCGCCCTAGTGTAACAGCTAAGAAAATAGCGAGTGGAATAAAAATAGATGGAAAGTTAGATGAACCATCTTGGAAAGAAGCTGCTATACTTGATAATTTTATTGAATTTACCCCTACACCATTTAAACCTGAAAACAAAAGCAATCGTACAGAAGTACTTATAATGTACAATAATGAGGGCGTATATGTAGGAGGAAAATGCTATGAAAACACAATAGACAGTATTACAAGAGAACTAGTAGGCAGAGATGGTTTTGGTAACAATGATTGGATTGGGTTTAGCATTGATACCTATAATGATAATCTCAATGGCTTTGAATATTTCATTACACCACTTAGTGAACAATTTGATGCTAAAATATCTAGCGGCAATAATGGTGGAGAGGATTTTAGTTGGAACGCTGTGTGGGAAGGTAAATCTACTATAGAAAAGGATGGTTGGAATTTTGAAATGTTTATTCCATTTTCTGCCATACGATTTGGAAAAGGAAAAGAGCAAAAATGGGGCTTAAATTTTTTCAGGAAAAGGACAAAGTCTGGTCAGAAATTTTCTTGGGCTAGTATTGATCCACAAATAAATGGGGCGCTTACCCAAGAAGGATTGTGGACAGGGCTTACGGATATAAAGCCACCTATTCGTTTACAATTCTCTCCCTACATATCTTATTATGCTACCACATTTTCAAAAACGGTTCCAGGCGAAAAAAAAGTAGTACAACAAGTAAATGGTGGTATGGATGTAAAGTATGGTATAAATCAAGCTTTTACTTTAGATATGGCCCTTATTCCAGATTTTGGGCAAGTACAAACAGATAATAGGGTTCTAAATTTGGGACCATTTAGACAGCAGTTTAGCGAGCAGCGCCCCTTCTTTACGGAGGGTACAGAACTATTTAGTAAAGGAGATCTTTTTTATTCTAGAAAAATAGGGAAAGAACCAGTACAGGCATCTGGCTACCAGTATTACCAAAATTTAAGTGCCAATGAAGAAATCATCAAAGACCCGCAAGAAACAAAAATAATAAATGCCACAAAAGTGAGTGGTCGTATGCAAAATGGATTGGCTATTGGAATTTTAAATGCAATTACTACCCCACAAAAGGCCACTGTATTAAATGTATTAACTGGACAAGAAAGAAGGGTTGAGTCTTTTCCATTAACAAACTATAACGTCTTGGTTCTGGATAAAACTTTGAAAAATAACAGTAGCATAAGTTTTGTAAACACAAATGTTATGCGCAATGGCAGTGAGTATGATGCTAATGTATCTATGGCATTGTTTGATTTTAATGATAAAAAAAATACATGGAATATAGGTGGGAAAGCTGGTATGAGTAATTTGATAGGCGCTGGAGCCAATCGGAAAACTTTAAGTGGTTATACGCAGACTGTTTATTTTGGAAAAACAAGTGGTCGTTTTAATTTTCAAATAAGCAGTGATTTGACTGATAGTAAATTTGATAAGAATGACCTTGGTTTTCAAAATAACAATAACTATTTTGATAATAGCTTTTATGTTAGTTATAGGTGGAATAAACCAAAAGGCTGGTATAATAATTTGGGGGGCAATATAAACGGCTTTGTAAGCAGATTATTCACTCCATTAGATCCCTTAAAACAAAAAGGACATATGTTTCAAGAACAGTTTGCGGCACTAAACTTTTTTGGACAAACAAAAAAGTTGTGGCAGTTTTATACAAACTTTAATAATAGAATTGAGGGAAATGATTATTATGAACCTAGAAAACAAGGTAGGGTTTTTAAAAGAGCCGGTAGAACAAATTGGTATATGAATATAAACAGCAACGATGCAAAAAAATATTCTTTTGGTCCGGAACTGGGATTGAGATGGGGCAGACAGTTTGCAGGAACTTTTGGTTATAATATTGGACTTTACCAAAAAATCAGATTAAATCAAAAATTTTCAATAGAGCATAATGTAAACTACGAAGAAAATAAAAATCAAGGGGGCTTTACAGATATACAAGGTTCTGATGTAATTTTTGCAAGAAGAAACACAAATACCATCCAAAACAGCGTTAATGTAAAATATAATTTTACTAACAAAATGGGCCTTACACTAAATGTACGGCATTATTGGAGTGGTGTAAGCCCTCAAGAACTATTTTTGTTAAATACCCAAGGCTATTTAGTAAAAACGAATACCATTGCAATTCCGCCAACTAATTATGCACAAAACTTTAATCAGTTTGCATTGAATATGGTTTATACTTGGCAAATAGCCAATGGTAGTTTCTTGTACGTTGTATGGAAAGATGAGGCGGATGAATTTGTACGTGGAGACTATGAAAAAAACTATTTTAAGAATATAAATAGAACATTTACAGTAAATAATGCGAATACTGTGTCTGTCAGGTTGATATATTTTATTGACTATTCAAACTTGAAGAAAAAGGCATAACCTAAAGTTTATTTTCTAATAAGTGATTCAAATAGACCAATTCAGTTAGGTTTATTAATGTTAAGTGATGTAAGTTTGTATAAATGGATTGTTATTAACCCTACTTAAATCAACAGATTACTGTTGATGTAGCTTAATTATTTTAGTAGCAATTTTCAACTTTTAACCTAGAATCTTATCAATCCTATCCAAAAGTTTTCTTCCATTGAAAAATGTTACAAACCTTTGTTAGTTAAGTTTTTTTGGAAAACCCAATTATTTCCTTAGTTTTAACGTGAAGTAAGACTTCAGATAAATATTACTAACCATAAATTCAACTTAAAATGGCAGGAAAATTAACAGCGTATTGCATGAAAACAAAAGAGAAAAATGTAGAAATGCAAGATGCAGTGATCACAAAAACAAGTCGTGGAGGCTATATGGCACAAGGCAACGACGGTAAAGGAAATAAAATGACTACCATGCTTGCAGAAGCAAGGGCTTTGGAGGCTGTAAAAGATGGTGTAGCTAAGAAAGGATGGTAAGTCGTCTAATATTAATAAAAAAGTAGCCATTTGGCTACTTTTTTATTATACTATAATTTTATTTCTTCTTCACCGTCATCAAAAAATTTAAATTCGGTAAGGCTGTTGTTTGAGTTTGAAGTTACTTTTATTTTTTGTTTATACTTCCAGCTCCATTTCATACGGCGACTAGGAAAACCAGATGTGAGGTAAGTATAAATAATAGGATGCACAGCTATGGTTAAGCCCTTGTGCTTTTGCATTATTAGGTAACTTAAGTTTTTTGCAATTTCGTCTTCTAAAATAAGCGCAGATGAAATTTTACCGGTACCATCACAGCTAGGGCATACCTCACTCGTATTTATATTCATTTCTGGCTTCATGCGCTGGCGTGTAACCTGCATCAAGCCAAATTTGGATATAGGTAACACAGCGTGTTTTGCTCTATCAGGATACATGAATCTATCCATCTCGTCAGAAAGTTTCTTCTTGTTTTCAGGTAATTTCATATCAATAAAATCTACCACAATAATTCCTCCTAAGTCTCTTAAACGAAGCTGACGAGCAATTTCTTCAGCAGCCTCCAAATTTGTTTCTAGTGCATTCTGTTCTTGGTTATTGCTTACACTCTTGTATCCACTATTTACATCTATTACATGCAAAGCTTCTGTGTGTTCAATAATAAGATAAGCCCCACTAGGTAGGTTTACCGTTTTGCCAAAAGCAGCTTTTACTTGTTTTGTTATACCATATTGATCAAAAATGGGAATACCATTGTTATAATGTGCTACTATGTCAATTTTTTGAGGAGCAATCTTTTGAATATAGCTTTTTGTATCTACGAAAATATCTTTATCGTTTACAATAATTTTATTGAAATCTTCATTGAGTAAATCACGCAGCATGCTATTGGTCTTACCTTGCTCACTTAATATCTTCTGTGGAGGTACAGCTCCTTTTAAACTCTTTTGAATAGTATTCCAAGTTGCTTCAAGGCTTAATAAATCTTCGTGTAAATCGGCAGTTTGCATTCCTTCTGCTGCAGTACGTACAATAACACCTAGATTTTTTGGCTTAATAGCTTCTATAATTCTTTGTAATCTTTTTCTTTCGTCTGACGAATGTATTTTGCGAGATACAGCTACAATATTTGTAAAAGGCGTAACCACTACATATCTGCCCGGTAAAGAAATTTCGCATGTAAGGCGTGGCCCTTTTTGTGCAATAGGCTCTTTAAGTACTTGTACAAGTACATTTGGTTTACCAGAAAGTACTTCTGTTATTTTCCCTGTTTTTATTATTTCAGGTTCTATCTTAAAATTGGCAAAATCAAAACCATGCTCGTTATGCTCATTCATTGCCAAATGAGTAAATTTTAATAAGGAACGCACATAAGGGCTAAGGTCTGTGTAATGGAGAAAGGCATCTTTTTCGTATCCAATATCTACGAAAGCCGCATTGAGACCGGGTATTAGTTTCTTTACTTTGCCTAGGTAAATATCTCCCGCAGCAAAACTAGCATCAGCTTTTTGGCTATGAAGCTCTACAAGCTTCTTATCTTCCAATAAAGCTATTTCTGTACCCTCAGGAGCAGAATTAATAATCAATTCTTTTGTCACTATGTGTAAAAGTTTTGAAGACCTATACACGCTTAAGATATTTATTAAACACTACGTATTAATGAGCTAAACATAATTTGGGTTAAGAAAATAACAAGCAATGTTCTATCTTATACCTAAAATCTAACTAAAAATTAAAGCGTAAATAACACAAGATAACAGCAATTTTTTACCATTATCTTGTGTATAGTGATTTGTTTAGCAGTACAATTAAATACTACCACCTGTCAAGAAAAATTACTTCTTCTTATGACGGTTTTTTCTTAAACGTTTTTTACGCTTGTGAGTAGCTATTTTATGACGTTTTCTCTTTTTACCACAAGGCATA
>JANNGD010000180.1:0-16394 GCA_031380515.1 Ferruginibacter sp.
ATTGTATATTTGTTTTATAAAAGCATACTTACTATGATAGGGGCAGAAAGAAAAATGAAACCATGGTTAAAACGAATACTCATAGGAGGGTTGTTTCTTTTACTTATTGGAGGGATAGCTGTCTGGTATATTTTTAATGAAAAATTTGAAGACACGTCAACAGAACCGTCCGCTTACACAGTAAGCGCTATGGATTTTATAAAAGAGTTTGAAAAAAATGATAGCCTAGCCAATAAAAAGTATGCCGAAAAAATAATAATAATAAATGGGCGGGTTTCAGAAATGGAAGCAGCCGATACAACCATTAATATAAAAATGATAGACACTGCAACAGATGCTTACATCATTTTTGCTTTTCAACAACAGCATAGAAAAGCAGCCAAGCAACTAAAAGAAGGCGATACAGTATCTATTAAAGGATCTTGTAGTGGTGGGGCTTACAGCGAAATATTGGAAACAGAATTTATAACATTTAAACGTTGTGTACTCAATAAATAATTTTTTTAATCAATCAAAAAAAACAAATGAAAAAATCAATCATTCTTTTTGCTTTACTAGGTTTAGTAACTGTTTCTATTGCTCAAAAGAAAAAAACAACTACATCTGCAACAATTAATTTTGATGCTACTACGCCTCTAGATAAATTACCAAAGGCAGAAAATAAAACCGTAGTTGCAAGTTTAAATACTAAAACAGGTGAAGTAGCTTTCGAGTCTATAATCAAAAGTTTTTCTTTTGGTAATCCAAAAATGCAAGAGCATTTTAATGCTCCTAATTGGATGGATTCAGAGAAATTTCCAAAAGCAACATTTAAAGGAAAGATAACAAATGTATCTGCCGTAAATTTTAAAGCAGATGGTACGTACAGTGCAACAGTAACAGGTGACCTTACAATGCATGGTGTTACAAAACCAGTAAGCACTACAGCTTCCATAGTTGTAAAAGGGAAAGCAATTTCTACTACGACTGATTTTACAGCTAAGTTAGCAGATTTTGGTATAAATGGCCCAGCCATAGGAGCGGGAAAAGTGGCTACAGATCCTAAGATATCAGTAATAGCAGATTTTAATTAAATTAGTTATACTTTGTAAAAGCCCCAAGCAAATTTTTTGTTTGGGGCTTTTCTATTTTCAGATATATTTTCAGCTTTTTGCTGGTAATATAAATCGATATATTTTACATTTTATATTCTCATTTTTAATTTTCTTTGTTCCATTTTTTGGGTAAAAGACAGTAAGAACAGCGCCGCAATTTGCGCTATAATAGCAACCGTAAACATCTTTACCTACCTTTTTCTGCTGTTTACCGACAAAACGCACCCAGCTACCTAAAGTCTCTTTCCAAAACTGTTTTCCCATTATACATTTGTGGTACAAAAACAAATAAAATGAAAAATATAAACAACGACAACAAAGAGCAAAGCAGAGAATCAAGCAAAATTGTAGCAGGAATATTTATAGTTGGCATAGGTATAGTATTGCTTATGCGAAATATGGGTGTTTTGTTACCTTATTGGTTATTCACCTGGCCAGTTATTCTTATTCTTGTAGGAATTTATTCTGGGTTTAAACATAATTTTCAAAATAGTTCTTGGTTAATTATTACAGGAGTTGGTGTCTTTTTTTGGATATCAAAATTTATTCCATCCTTGCATTTAGAACCATTTTTTTGGCCACTAGTCATTATCGCTGTAGGAATTATATACATATTAAAACCTAGCAAAAAATCATGGAGTGGTTGGAAAGAGATAAGTGATGATATTAAATATAAAGGAACTGATTCAGGAAAAGGATTTGCAAATAGCGAAGAGTTTGATACAAACGATGATTTTAAAATAGCTTCTGTTTTTAGTGGTGTAAAAAGAAATATTATTTCAAAAAATTTTAAAAGGGGGCAAGTAACATCCGTTTTTGGCGGAGCCGAAATAGATATGACCCAAGCAGATATGACGGGGCCTTCTGTAATAAAAGTGGAAGTTGCTTTTGGTGGAGTATCCATCGTTGTTCCATCAAATTGGTCAGTGCAGAACGATATCCAAGGCGTTTTTCATGGGGTAGAAGATAAAAGGTATAATGCAACTGCAACAATAGACCCCAACAAGGTGCTGGTACTTAAAGGTAGCTGTGCATTTGGTGGGGTAGAAATAAAAAGTTATTAAAACAAATGTTGGTAATCTATAAAATTTATTATCATGAAATGGTATCTTTCTAAATTAGTGTTTCAAATTATTTGTGGCGATGGTGTACATGCAGCACAGTTTGATGAACAATTGCGATTGATTTTTGCAGAAGATGAGTTACATGCATTTCAAAAAGCTAGGTCAATGGGTGAACGGGAATGTATGAAAGATGGATTAATAAAACAGGTAGAATGGAAATTTATTGACGTGAGTGAACTTCATCCGTTATCAGAATTTATAGATGGAGCAGAAATATATTCTAAAATAACGGAAGAAGAGAATGCAGATTTGTACATTCGTAACACACAAAAAAGAGCAGTGCAATTATTGCAAATAGGCTTGCATAATTTTACAGCTATTAACAATTAATCTTTTGACAACAGCTATCTTTTCAAATAAAAGAGAAAAATTCATTCTAGGCACCGTATTTTGTGTTTGGTGGATAATATGGGGTGTGCTGCAAATTGTAGTGTTGCAAGATGTAGGGATAGAGCCTCCAAAGGCTATGTTAGACGGCGTTATAAGCAATTTCCTACTCGCTGCTTTTTGTTTGTTGGTTATAAATAATATGCGTTATTATTTGCCCAAGCGAGAAAAATATTTATATGTATTGGTCTTAAGTATTATGCTAAGTGCAATTTGGTTATTAATGTCAAGATTGAGTTTGTGGGCATTTTACAAACAAGATGTTGATTACATGCAGTGGATACGGCACACTGCTACCATACGATTTTTATTCGGATTTTTGATGATAGGCTGTATGACCATGCTAAGTTTACTTTGGTTTAGCCAGCGTGCACAAAAAGAAGAAATAGACAGACGAGCCGATATAGAACGAATGGCCAAAGATGCAGAATTGAACAAGCTGCGCCAACAATTGCAACCTCATTTTTTATTCAATAGCTTAAATTCTATTAGTGCACTTACTGGTAGCCAACCAGAAAAAGCTAGGCATATGATACAGCAATTGGCAGATTTGTTGCGAGGTACCTTAAAAAACGAAGACCAAATATGGACAAGTTTTGAAGAAGAATTAAAATACTTGCAGTTGTACCTCGATATAGAAAAAGTGCGTTTTGGTCATCGCATGCAAACTATTATTACACATGGTGATGATGTTTTGCAAATGAAATTGCCAGCCATGTTATTACAACCTTTGGTAGAAAATGCAATTAAATTTGGTTTGTATGATACACTAGGTGAAGTAACTATTATAATATCTGCTACAAATGCAAATGGAATGCTAGAAGTAAAAGTAGAAAACCCATTTGATGAATCAACCTCCGTACCTATGAAAGGTACAGGTTTTGGATTGTCATCTATTAGGCGTCGCTTGTTTTTATTGTTTGCTAGGCAGGATTTGCTGCAAGTAAAACAACATGCTCAACAATTTATTACTATTATCACTATTCCACAATTAACATAACATGAGAGCCATAATAATTGATGATGAGCCTTTGGCAAGAATTATAGTAAAAGAATACTTACAATCATATCCAGATATTACGGTGGTACAAGAATGCAATGATGGTTTTGAAGGCATGAAAGCCATTCAAGAGCACCAGCCCGATCTTATTTTTTTAGATATACAAATGCCAAAAATAAATGGCTTCGAAATGTTGGAATTAATAGATGATCCGCCTCAAGTCATTTTTACTACTGCTTTTGAAGAATATGCAATCAAAGCTTTTGATGCACATGCCGCCGATTATTTATTGAAGCCATTTAGCAAAGAACGTTTTGATAGGGCTATGCAAAAACTGTTGCAACAAAAAACCAATATAGCAAAAAATGTGGTGGGTACTGCCTTGCAATCACCCATGCAAAGCAATAGGATAGTGGTAAAAGACAATGGTAAAATAAAAATAATTCCTTTTACTCAGGTACAATACATAGAAGCTGCCGATGATTATGTGAAAATTCATACAGTAGATGGCAACTTTCTAAAAAAGCAAACCATGCAATATTTTGATGATAATTTACCAAGCACCGAATTTATTAGGGTACATCGTTCATACATAATAAATGCCCAACTCATAAATCGTATAGACCCTCACGAAAAAGATAGCCACCTTGTTTTACTTACCACTGGGGTAAGATTACCAGTGAGTAAGGCTGGATTTGGCAAACTAAAAGAAGTATTAGGAATTTAAAATACACTTTAAGTTTATGTATTTATTCTCACAGCCACTTAAACATAGGAATCTCAATCATAGTGGTAATACAGTATAGTAGCAAAACAAACAAGACTTTAGAGAAAAGCGTTTTTCTGCAGGCCGACGCTTTTTTATGGCCAATCCTGACTAGCAATTTGCAAACTATTTGCTTATAATAATTTTATTCCATTATGCAAAAACCTCCTTTCTCTTTGCAGAAAAAGAAGGTTTTCTAATGTTAATTCACAAATTTTAACCATCCCCCAACGGTTAAAGATAAGTTTATATCCTTTCTGCAAAGATGAAGATAAGCGAACTGTTTACTATCATTGATTCCAATGATTTTTGCAGAATATAACTATGTAATACCAAATTAATGTCCGATTTTCACAAAAAATATTAATGTGTTTATAAAATTATTTTTAAAAATATTGAGGAAAAGGGTTTTTGTTTTTTTTATATACTTTTTTATTATAGTTGATGCTTTTTCACAATCGAAAATAGATTCAGTTAACCTACATATTGAAAGTTTTGGAATAAAAGATGGCTTATCACAAGGCATGGTGAGAGGAGTAATACAAGATAAAGAAGGGTTTTTATGGTTTGCTACCAAAGATGGGTTAAATAAATATGATGGATACCAAATTACTGTTTACCGTTATAATCCCAAAGACCCGCATACTTTACCCGACAATTATGTAACGCAGATAGTAGAAGATGATAAAGCTAATTTTTGGGTAGGGACTAGTACCAAAGGGCTTTGTTTGTTCGACAAAAAACAAGAAAAATTTTATCCAATAAAATCTATTGAAAGCAAAAACTTACTACAAAACAATGACATAGATTATATGCAGTACCAAAACGGTCATCTGCTAATTGGAAGATCTAGTGATATTTTTATTTACGATGTTAGTAAAGTCTTGCCCAATAATTTTTCTGAGCAAAATCTATCAAAAATAAGGTTGACGTTCACTTACAATAATTTTCAAAAGATAGAAGCATTTAAGTATAAATATAGAAGCCATATTTCATATAATTGGATGCCCGATAATAGTTTTTGGTTTTGTTTTAAAGACAGGGTTTTTATTGCTAAACCAGATAATAGTTTACTAAACTGGAAGAGCGATTTTTTTTTATTAAGTGATTTAAATCTTCCTGTAAACGACAATTTGGTTTTATTTGCCTCCCCCTTAAAGAAAGCACAACAGTTTTTACTTACAAATAATAAGTGGGTAGTTGTTTATGACGCCATTAAAAGAACTGTAGAAAATAAAGTTGATATTAATGTAAATGCTTTGTATAATTCTAAACCCATATCCGATATACGTGGTAACAAGCTTATTGATAATGGAGGTTTAGTTTTTCGGTATAATGTAAGCACTAATACATTAGAAAAAGTAAATACCAACAGCGATGTGCTGAAATATGGAAGATTTAGCTCTTTGATAGATAAGAATGATATTTTATGGCTAGGAACACCAGGATATGGGCTGCTTATGTATGATGAGCGGAAAGATCTATTTAAAAATGAAAAAGGCAATTTTGGTCATTTGGTTTCTAATAATGCCAATGAGTTATTGTTTTCTTCCATTTCTTCTCGACCTTCAATTTATACAGCAGAAAATAAAAAATTCAGAAATGTATTTGTAGAGTCAAAATGGCAAAAAAAATGGAAAGAAATTACCAATATAAATATCGATAAGCAAGGCGTTTATTGGTTGGTGGCAGAAAATTCAGACGAAAAAGAAACATTTGCATCGTACAATTCACTTACGAATATTCTCAAGGAATACAAAAATATTTCTGTTGAAAAGGATAAAACTAAATTAATCATAATTGATAATTTAGATGAGATTTGGTTATTGATACACACCAATCAAAACAAACGAAAATTATTAAAAATAGATAGATTAGACGGGAATGTAGTGGCAACATATAATTTCCCTATACTAAATGACCTAAGTGAATATCCTTTCATTTCTCAAACCCACCAAGACAAATCGGGCATTTTTTGGTTTGCTACCATGCAGGGATTGTTTAGCTTTAATGAACAAAAAAATGAATGGCACCAATGGAAAAACGACCCAAGGGATGCTATTTCATTAAGCGCAGATAAATTATTTTCTATTTGTCCTGATTTTAAAGAACCCAACAAATATTTATGGGTGGGTACCAACGGCGGTTGGTTAAATAAGTTTGAAATTGAAACCGGTAAATGTGTTAGATATAGCGATAAAGATGGATTGCCCAATAATGTTGTGTATGGTTTATTGAATGATGAAGTAGGTAATTTATGGTTAAGCACAAACAAAGGGCTGAGCTGTTTTTCAACGGAAACAAAAAGTTTTCGGAATTTCGACGAAACAGATGGCTTATTTGGAGATGAGTTTAACCGCTATGAAAGCATGAAACTACAAAATGGTAATTTGGTATTTGGTGGAGTGGGCGGATTTGTTATTTTTAATCCCAAAGAAATTTTAAAGAAAGAACCAGTACCAAATATTGTTTTTACCAACCTATCAATAAACAATAAGCCTGTAACATGGAAAGATGATAAAAGTGTTATGGATGCACCAATTGGGTATTCGGAAAAAATAATACTGCAACCAGGGCAACAGATGTTTACGATTGGTTTTTCCAGCCTTGAATATAGAAATAAGAGCAAGAAATTATATAAATATTATTTAGAGGGATATGATAAAACCTGGCTTGGAGCTAGTAATAAAAACGAGGCTACCTACACAAATCTTGATCCTGGTACATATACTTTACATGTTACAGGTACGAGCAGTGATGGTACTTGGAACCAAAAGGGTGCCTCAATAAAAATTATTAAATTACCTTATTGGTATCAAACTTGGCTGTTTAGAGGTGGAATGGTACTATTAATTGGAGGAAGTATTTTTGCACTCTATCGTTATCGATTAAAAGAGGCCTTAAAAATGCATACTTTAAGAAATAATATTGCAAGCGATTTACACGATGAAATTGGAAGTACTTTGAGCAGTATATCATTATCTAGCCTTATTATACAAAAAAAATTGAAAGATGATACGAACGGTGTAAATCCATTGTTAAATCAAATAAGTAAAAATACTGATAATATGATGGAAGCTATGAGTGACATTGTATGGTCAATTAACACCAAAAACGACGGTTTTGGGAATGTCATAAATAGGATGCGTGGTTTTGCCATAGAAATTTTGGAACCAAAAAATTGCACAGTACATTTCAATATTGCCAATAGTTTGAAGGATATAAAACTTGATATGATACAACGAAAAAATATCTATTTGTTGTTTAAAGAAGCTATCAATAACATAGCTAAATATGCAGAAGCAAAAAATGCATGGATTGATATTAATTTGGAGAAGAATCATATCATTAAAATGTCCATAAGAGATGATGGAAAGGGATTTTCTAATGAACCTGCACAAAAAGAAAATTTAGGAGGCAATGGTATATTTAATATGAAAAAAAGAGCAGATGAATTATATGCTAAGTTAAGTATAGAAACCGCCTTTGGTAGTGGAACAAAAATTGAGTTGGAATGTAAACTATAAATTGAATTTTTCAAAAACG
Organism: Ferruginibacter sp.; assembly: GCA_031380515.1. GTDB lineage: Bacteria > Bacteroidota > Bacteroidia > Chitinophagales > Chitinophagaceae > Ferruginibacter. The sequence goes on from JANNGD010000180.1 coordinate 7,918, forward strand.
AGTATGATAAAAGTTGCAATATTTGAGGATAATAAACCTCGAAGAGAATTGTTGGAATTATTGCTTAACTCAAGCGATGGAATGGTTTGTACCCATGCATATGAAGATGGTAGGAATATTTTAAAGCACATTGAAGATACTATGCCAGATGTATTGCTTATGGACATAGATATGCCATTTGTAAACGGTATTGAAGCGCTTAAAATAATACGCATAAAATATCCTTTAATAAAGGTTTTAATGCAAACTATTTTTGAAGACGATGAAAAAATATTTGATGCCATTGTTGCTGGAGCAGATGGCTATATTTTGAAGAAAACGCCTCCAGCTAAATTACTCGAAGCTATAGCAGAGGTGATGGACGGAGGAGCCCCCATGACACCTACAGTAGCTAGGCAATTGTTACTGCTCTTTAACAACAAGCACAAGCAATTTCCAAAAAAGGATTTTGACTTATCTAAAAGAGAGCAAGAAATTCTTGGATACCTAGTACAAGGACTTAGTTATAAAATGATAGCTGATAAATGTTTTATTTCATATGCTACAGTAAACTCACATATAAGTCATATTTACGAAAAATTGCACGTAAGCTCTGGCATAGAGGCAGTAGCAAAAGCAATAGAGCATAAAATTGTATAATTTTTGAATGGTAAAAAATTAACTTCTCAGATTTAGAGATTAACCACTATTAAATATTATTTTGGAATCAATCTTCTCCATTTCTTAACCTAGTAAATAACTTTAGTCTTTATCTTTGCAAAAAAAAATATGGCAATAGCAGTGTTTCAAAATGCACCAGATTTCACCTTATTTGATTCTGATAAGAATCCAGTAAAATTATCCGATTTTGCAGGTAATAAAAATGTATTGATTTTATTTTTTCCTCTGGCATTTACAAGCGTTTGTACCAAAGAACTTTGTGGAGTAAGAGATGATATTGCCAAGTACAGCAACGCTCATGCACAAGTACTTGGAATATCGGTAGATTCTGCTTTTACATTGGCAAAATTTAAGGAAGAGCAAGGTTACAATTTTCCTTTGTTAAGCGATTTCAATAAAGATGTATCAACTACTTATGACTGCATTTATGATTCTTTTACAGGCATGGGAATGAAGGGGGTGAGTAAAAGAGCTGCCTTTGTGGTAGATAAAGCTGGCATAGTGCAATATGCAGAAGTGTTGGAAATAGCTGGAGATGTACCCAATTTTGAAGCTATAGATGCAAGTTTGGCAAGTTTAAGCTAAAAAATAACTGTTAAAAATAGCCGGAAACGATTATTTCATATTATTATTGTTTACACTTTTTTACTTTTTTTAAAATCAAATGCTTATTTTTACGTAGTTGAAAAAATATTTTTACATATTAATATTTCTTGTTGGTATAAATTTTACTTCTTTTGCTCAAAGTGCCGCTGGCTTAGATAATGGTACAGCACAATTAAAGTTTATAAAAACATACCCAAATCCTGCCACTACGGTAGTAAATCTTACGTTTCAAAAAGGCTATAACAGGTATTATTCTATACAAATTCTGAATTCTATTGGAAAAAAAATGTACGAAGCCAAGTATATGCCCTCTTTCCTTTCAATAGATTTAAAGAATGAAAAGTTTTATAGAGGCATTTACATCTATCAATTATTGGACAAAACAGGTGTAGTTGTAGAGTCAGGCAAGATTCTGGTTGTAAACTAATTCCCATTTTTATTTTTTTGGTGTCAATTTGACTGAAAACATGCATTGGCAAAATGTTTGACTGTTGTACATTTGCACACATTTTAAAATGAAACTATGCAGGATAAAGAAATGAATATTCCTATAGAAGAGGAACAAATGAACATTAATTCAGATGCTGACATACCAGGAAATACCCACTTAAGTAATCCCGAAGCAGATTTAGACAATGGAATAGTACGTTTGGAAGCAGAAGTACAAGAGCAGAAAGACAAGTATCTACGTTTATTTGCCGAGTTTGATAATTACAAACGCCGCACTGCAAAGGAGCGTATAGACCTTATACAAACTGCCGGTAAGGATATGGCTATTGCACTATTAGAAGTAGCAGATGATATGGACCGAGCCGATAAGCAGCTTTCGCAAAGCGAAGATATTATGCAAGTAAAAGAGGGTGTTCAATTGGTTTTTAATAAGCTACGCTCTACTTTGCAACAAAAAGGTATTACTGCTATGGAAAGTATAGACACCGATTTTGATGTGGAAAAACATGAGGCGGTAACTGAAATTCCAGCTGGCGAAGAAAAAGCGGGTAAAGTAGTAGATGAATTGCAGAAAGGGTATTATATGAACGGAAAATTGATTCGCTTTGCAAAAGTGGTGGTAGGTAAATAATATGCAAATGGGCAAATTTGCCATTGTGCAAAACTGCTTTTATAATTAAATATTTTGCACATTTGCATATTTGCAAAATGGCACATTTTAAAATTTATGAAGAGAGATTATTACGAAATATTGGGTGTACAAAAAGGAGCTTCGGCAGATGAAATAAAAAAGGCATACCGTAAAACCGCTATGCAATTTCATCCAGATCGTAACCCTGGCGATAAGGCGGCAGAAGATAAGTTTAAAGAGGCTGCAGAAGCGTACGAGATACTCAATGATTCCGACAAAAAAGCCCAATATGATCGCTTTGGTCACAATGCATTTGCAGGTGGTAGAAGTAGTGGCGGCTTTAGTGGTGGAGGAATGAATATGGATGATATCTTTAGCCAGTTTGGAGATATTTTTGGAGGTGGAGGTGATGATGGTTTCGGTAGTTTTTTTGGCGGTGGTAGGAGAGGAGGCGGAGGCAATAGCCGTGGAACAAGAGGCAGCAACCTTCGGGTGAAAATGAAACTCAATTTTGAAGAAATAGCAAAGGGAGTAACCAAAACCATTAAAGTAAAAAAGAATATTAAGTGTGATACTTGTACAGGTACAGGAGCAAAAGATAAAAATAGCATGCAAACCTGTGGCACTTGTGGTGGAAGTGGGCAAGTGCGTAGAGTTCAAAATACTTTTTTAGGCCAAATGCAAACGGTAACTACCTGCCCTACATGTAGCGGCGAGGGAAGTACGATTACGGCCAAATGTACCTCATGTAAGGGCCAAGGAACCGTATATGGAGAGGAAACCGTAACGGTAGATATACCGGCAGGTGTACAAGAAGGTATGCAATTGAGCGTAACAGGAAGAGGCAATGCAGGAGAACGTGGTGGTACTGCCGGCGACCTTATTGTACTAATAGAAGAAGAAGCGCATCCACAGCTTAATAGAGATGGATTAAATGTAGGATATGATTTGCATATTTCATTTCCCGATGCCGTTTTTGGTACACAAGTAGAAGTACCAACGATTGATGGCCGAGCAAAAATTAAAGTACCACCGGGTACCCAAAGTGGAAAAATATTTAGGTTAAAGGGTAAAGGTTTCCCCAACATAAATGGTTACGAAAAAGGTGACCAACTTATACAAGTAAATATTTGGACACCTCAACATTTGAGCCACGAAGAAAAAGAAATGTTGGAAAAAATGAATGAATCAAAAAACTTTATACCCAACCCCGAAAAAAGCGAGAAATCTTTTTTTGATAAAGTGAGGGAAATGTTCAACTAATGGATAATTGTATAAATAATGATAAAGGCCTGCATGTATTGCGGGCCTTTTCTTTGGATATAAAAATTAAAATAAAATTTTTGAAAGCAATTTTTTATACCCTTTGGACTTATAAAATAGTCCAATGACATTCTTTGCGCCATTGCTCCTTTGCGAGCCTTGCGTGAAAATAATTGGACTAAATAATAAATAAATTTGGTATTAAGTACGTAGCATTTAAATATTTTTATCGACCTTACTTTAACCCTGCTTTGTTTCCTAGAACCTTATGTCACAAGAATCTTTCTTATTGCGCATTTACTTTTTTAAAAGTATGTTGCTTTTTTGAGGGTGTGCATGCTTACCTAGCCCCAGCAAATTTTAGATATTGATTGAAAAACCATTTCTAAAATGTCATTGTACCCAAAAATTTTGGAGCAACTCTTTTCATAGATGCCTGTTCGTACGCATACGCAATACTCAATAGCTTGGGCTCTGTGTAAGCAGTGCTCATAAATGAAATACCAACAGGTAGTTCCTGTACAAGCCCCATTGGTACTGTAATGTGAGGGTAGCCAGATACGGCTGCAGGCGATGAAAATGAAAAGCCTGTGTTGTAGTCGCCATTTATTAAATCTATGCAACCAGCCATTCCGCCAGTTACGCCGCACAATGCATCCAAATTGTTTGATTGCATTAGATCTGTAATAATTTTTTTCGAAGAAAATGTTTTTGCAAGGGCGTCTTTATATTCTTTGCTATTGATGTCGCCTTTACCATTACTGTTTATTAATGTTTCCTGTTTGAAAAAAGGCATGGCCGTTTGCTCATGCTCGTTGTTAAACTTAATAACATCTTCCAGCGATTTAATATTGGTATTGGAGGAAGCCAAGTATTTATTTAATCCGTCTTTAAACTCATACAGCAGCACATCAAATTCTGCATTGCCAATTACCCTTAGCGCATTTAAAAGTTCTACTTCTACAATGGTTGCCCCCATTTTTTTCATCACATCAATGGCTTCTTTGTATAAACCAACAACAGATTCATGGCCTTGTAAATGATTTTTTTCTATGCCTATTCTTTTATTTTTCAATCCATCATTTTGTAGAAAAACAGTATAGTCTGTAAAAGACTTTCCATTACTTTCGTTCGTTACTGCATCTTCAGCATCTATGCCAATAAGTGCCCCCAGTAAAATGGCTGCATCCCTTACATTACGTGCCATAGGGCCAGCAGTATCCTGTGTAGCAGATATGGGTATAATGCCGCTCCTGCTCCACAAACCTACCGTTGGTTTTAAAGCTACAAGCCCATTTTTAGAAGCGGGCGAAACGATGGAGCCGTCTGTTTCGGTACCAATTGCAATGGCACAAAGATTAGCCGCAGCAGCTGCACCCGATCCTGCGCTCGAGCCAGAAGGATTGCGGTCTAACATGTACGGACATCTTGTTTGCCCACCTCGGCTACTCCAACCGCTGGTAGATCTTCTTGATCTAAAATTTGCCCACTCGCTTAAATTAGTTTTGCCCAATAAAACGGCTCCGGCTGTTCTTAATTGTTGCACAATAAAAGCATCTTTTGCAGCCATATTACCTTCGAGTGCAAGCGAGCCAGCAGTAGTCATCATTTTATCTCCGGTGTTTATATTGTCTTTTATCAATACCGGTATCCCATGCAATGGGCCTCGTATTTTACCAGCTTTTCTTTCTTTATCCAAAGCTATAGCTATTGTAACCGCATCTGGGTTTAATTCTATAACCGAATTTATCCTCGGTCCATTCTTATCAATTTCTTTTATTCTTTTTAAATACGAATTGGTAAGCGATAAGGCAGTAGCTGCGCCAGTTTGCATTTTTTGCTGTAATGTATCAATGGTTGTTTCATTTAAATCAAAATCTGTAAACTGGTTTGCATTGTTTATTATCGGTAGCTCTTTAAATAAACCCAATGAAACAGCGGAAAGTGATAAGGATGTTTTGGAGGTATTTTTGAGAAAATTTCTACGGTTCATTGGAAAGATTTTTTAAGATTAAACATTTTATTTTGGAACTTCAATCTTAGGATATATTTATTGGAGTAAATGATAACAGATTATACGCTTTAATTATTTCGCTGGTTTTTTGCTTTTATTGTATTAATCTATGTTGGATTTATAAAATGCTATTGCGGTAAAAATTAATTTTTGTATATATAGTTTTTAAAAAGCCGCTTGTTTTTTTAATTACCTATTACCTACAGTCCAATGTTCAATGCTCAAGTGTAGGTAATCTTAGCACCAATAAAAGCTGGAGGTTAAACTATTTATCTACTATAGTAGCACCTGCAACAGCAGGTTTTTTTTCAGCGAGCTTTAAAACTATTTTGAGCGTTTCAAGATTAATCTCCTCTATTGTCTTAAATCTAATGCAACTTACCCCTTTACTAAGCTTTCCAAGATCTAGTTTACATTTTTCTGCTATTGCCTTATCCTCAATAATGGTGCATACATAAATACTTATATAATTCTTTTGATTTGCCAAAGAAATTATTGGCCATTCTTTTTTTATCTTTTTAGAATCGAGATAGTAAAATGACCCATAGCCAATCATATTAGAAGCAAAATAGGGCTTTAACTTCGGCACCGTTTTTTGAATAAAATTGTGGAGAAAATCTATATCTTTTTTTTGTTCGTTTGGTACCATCAAAAGATATTCTTCTACAGATTTGGCGGCATTTTTTGCAAACATATTCATAATCGTATTGCTTATTTTAATTTCATAATAGAAAAGTTCCTAAAAAATATAGGTTGGTCTTTTTAATCTGCTATGGGCCGAAGCATAGTGTAAGCCCTTGCTGTGGTTGAATTGTCTTTTATTCTGCCCCGAACCGACCACGGGGCATTGATGGCTGCTTTGTTTCTTTTCAAAGATAAATAAAACTTACAAACACTCAGCGATGTTGTTCATGCCAAAAAAAAAAGCCCAATAGCAAGCTCAATGCGCTGTTTGTTTGTGAAGCCACACTTGCATAAGATCCAATGTTGAATGAAACAGAAAACAGTAGATTTTGAAGAATAGCGTATAAAAAAAATCCAATTATTATACTCTATAAAATAATGCTTTCACATTTGTAGCAATCCCATCGCCCCTCAAATAAATCTCCATAACAAATGGGGCAGGTTTTGGGTTGAGTAAGCTTAGTGTTAGGCATTGCAGGCCACATTAAGCTTTATATCTTGTATGCCGTTTATACGATTGTGTCATTCATATTTTTTTACTATGGAATTTATAACAGGTTTGAAAGTCATAATTGCATAACTCGAACTCTATAGCTCTAGAAGAAGAAAATTAACTGACCATAGAGAACGGTTCGTGTAGACACCACAAGTGTTCGGAACGTTTTATTATTCAACTTTTAATCCCGAAGGGATGCAATTAATTTAGTAAACACAAAGCGTTTTTAATAAACCCCGAAGGGGTGATATTAGCAATAATGTCATCTCTTCGGGATTTAGGCATTATAACTTTGGTTGAATTCTATATTAATGCCAGCCTTTCAGGCTTAACTTATTATTTTAATCTAGTACTTTCTAGTCTTCCGAACAGTTGTGGTGTGGACACGAACCGAGGAGAGGTCAATTATAGAATTAAATTTTTTATTTGATTTTGATTGTCTTTCAATATTCCAAGTAGCAATTTTCATAAGTTTCTTGAGTTTTGGTTTCCGCATGCACGTAATGGAGTTGGATTTTTGCAGATTGGCAATTGACCTACTATCCGCTCGGTATTGAAACTGCCTGACGGTAGGCTGGTCAAAATTAATGCACACCGCACAGTGTCCCGTGGACATCCAGCGGATAACTAAAAGCCGAAGTTAACCAACAAAAGCCTGGCAGAATTCCGCCCGCAGAAACCAAAGACTGGACCTGCCTGCCGGCAGGAGACATATCATTGTATATTTTATTCTGACGGTCTGTTTCTTTTATTTAGATAATAGTGCCACAAAAAATAAACTGCAAGTGAACGATATGGTTTCCATTTTTCAGCAAGCAAGATTATCTCTTCTTTCGTTTTTGCATCACTCAATTCTTTTACTGTATTTATAACTGCGATGTCGCCAATCGGAAAAATATCTTTTGATTGAAGGCAAAGCATTAAATAAATATCAGTAGTCCAATCGCCAATGCCTTTAATGCTTGTGAGTTGTTTTCTTATTTCTGTCTCTTTTAATTTTGGTAATTCTTCCAAATCTACACCACCGCTAATTATTGCAGTTGATAACGCACGAAGATATTTTGTTTTTTGTCGGCTGATTTGACAACTTCTCATTTCCTCGTCTGTAAGTTTGATAATACTGGAAGGGGTATACTCAACCAAATAATTATGGAGTTTAAGAAAATGTGCATTGGCAGAAGCTAAACTTACTTGCTGTTCTAATATTATTTTAGATAAAGAAATAAAACCTTGCGGCCTTGTCCAGTTTGGTGGAGGACCATATTTTTCGTTTATTAAAGCAAAGATGGTATGGGCCTTTGTGAGTTGCTTAATGTGTTTTGGATTAACAATATTCATCAACGATTTTTTATTTGAACCGACTGTTGTTTGTTTCATAGTCTAAAAATAGTGGTTACAGTTGTAGGGTCGCTGTGCGTTATCCAATTATCGTACGTTCCAATTTCTACCTTTTCTAATTTGTCAATGAGGTCAACCGATGTAAAACAGTAATCAAGTGATAGGGTTTAAAACTTTTGCGTTGCAAGAAAAAAGGGCTCAGTTTTATTTAATGGGGACTAAAGTTATCTTTGGTTAAAATTTAAATCGATTGGATACAACATTACTAGCCCATTTTTTACCCAAAGGCTTACTAGAGCATTTTACCATTACTTCTATAAATGATTTAGAAGATA